>NZ_AUJR01000004.1 GCF_000424325.1 [Clostridium] clostridioforme AGR2157 | reverse complement strand
ATATGACTTATTCAGGATGTCAGCAGGAGATATTTACAACCAAGGCATTAGATGAGGTACATAAAGCATCAGCCGGAATTCCACGAATGATTAACCGGGTCTGTGAAAAAGCACTGATGTATGCGTTTCAGAATCAGAAACGATTGATCGATGACTATATGATCAAGTTCGTTGTGGAACACGAAATGCTTGGAATGGTAACTTCATAAAGCAGGCGCCGCCTGGAAACAGGCGGTATTGCCTAACTGACTGATGACAGAAAGCTAAGCAACTGAGCGTCAACTGATGTGAGCAATCTTGTGACATCTCATGAAATCACTAACATTATGGCATGTTGATAAGATACATCATCCACCAGATTGGGAAGTCTGAGTCTTTGTCCATGGTTTCCTACAAAATGGTCCATTGCTTCCTCTGCATAAATCCCAGGCAGGCAATATCCATCGAACTTCATATATAAATATTTCTTAAAAGCAGAAACACATTTATTTGATGACTTAGCTTTCATTGCTCTCCGTTCATGTGATTCAACCCAGAAGAAGTAACGGACATTGTTATTTCTTTTACTACATAAAAGTTTCCACACTGTTGGATAAGTCCATGAACCTGCTATTATAACAATATCCGGAAGAAATCTTTTTATTTCCCTGATTATAGATGGATTATATATGAAATCCACTCCACGTATCAGAATTTTCTTACCTGGTATTAGTTGTGTAAAGCTTTCCTTTAAGTCTTCATATGTCCAAGGTCGTAAAGGTAGTTCATCTGTCATCACATATACACGTAATTCTCCATTCATGAATCTTAACTGAGTATTTAATTCGTTATAAAACCGCATTCTATATGGAGTCAGAATATTTGTTAAAATCGCAAGCCTCATAAATCTCCTCTTAGAATCTTACTATTTCTTTGTATTTTCTGATATTTACCGAAGGCCGAAAAAACTCCATGAATCCATTGTTATATTCAGATGATGGCTGCATCGACAACTCACAGATTAGATTTGCCAATTCATCAACATCATATCCAGTAATTCTGATAGGAATATTCCGATGTCTGAATTTATGCTCAAAAGCTGTGTTTTTACCAAAACAGAATATAACCGGCCTTCCACAAGAAAGCACTATTCCAGTTTTACTGGGCATGGCTGTTTTAATTCCTCCAGGTACTAACGGAATGATATTCACACCGGCCGCAGAATAAATGTGGGTTGCTACTTCACTAGGCTGCATTGGTAACATCGTAACATTCGTAAGTTGATAAGTACGTATCCGCTTCTCAATCGCCTCCCGGTTCACCCCGTCTCCAATAATTAAAAAGTGGATTTTTTTATTGCCCTTTAGTTTAATGGCCGTTTCTACTATCATTTCCACATTCTGCATTTTCCCAATATTTCCAGCATATACCGCATAAAACACATCTGGAGCCAACCCATATTTCTTTACAAATTCATTTTCATCCCAGGTGATATTTACAGTAGAATCTGAGTATCCCCAATTATAAATAACTTCAATCTTTTTTTCGTCCACACCTTTATCTACGATGAACGATTTCATATCATCTGAAATACATATAATTCTATCGGACTTTCTATACACATATAGCTGCCATGCCTCGAAGTATTTGTATAAAATTGATTTTTCCTTTATCAATCCACTTTGAACCGCATTATCAGGCCATACATCCTGAAGCATAGCAACAACATGCAGTCCTTTACTTTTTGCTGCCAATATGGGCCAGAAAGAGGAATAGGAGACATCTTCAAACAAAACATCTCCTCCCTTAATTCTTAAAATACCAATAGCTTCCCTGATATTTGTCAGTGTATCCCGTAAATATCTTGAGATGATATTGGCATGTCTACTGCTCTTTCTTTTATACAAATGATATTCAATGTCATTCCCTATATAACCATATTTAAAAGCTGTATCCTCTTTATCTTCACATGCAACCAGACGCACAATAGAATTACCATCTTCCAGGAATGCCCCAATCAAATCCTGCAATAGATGATTAAAGGGGCTTGTCCGGTCATATACAACCGGTGTTGCCATTACTATCTTCACAGCCTCTCATCCCTTATCCATTTTCATCGACTTGAAATTTTACCATATCAACTGCCTTTTTACAGGCTCTAACTGCACTTTCGGCATTATCTGATTGTGCTATCACAAAACCAACACGGTCTACACTATTGTGAATTTCATGAGCTGTGTATCCTACACCGTGAACAATGCTTATCTGTTGGATTCCATCTATCTTTTCAGCATCAGAGATACCGATGATATTATGTATTACGCCTTTAGGTGAATCAAAATAACGGATAGCTGCGCCTTTATCATATTTGATGCTTAAATCTGGATTTTCACCTATTGCAATTCTAATACAGCATTCCACCATATTTACTCCGGTTGAAAGAGGAACAAGGTGTGTTGTTATATTGTCACCACCTAAACGTGCACCTATTTCAACAATTTTAGCACCATTTGACGTGATTTTAATTTCAGTATGGGATGGTCCATTTTTTATTCCAATTGCTTTGTTTGCCTCAACCGCTGCCTTAGCAATTTCTCTTTTCGTTTTCTCTGAAAGACAACAAGGTTGTGAATGCCCCATTTCAACAAAATAAGGAGCTCCTGTAGTCAACTTATCCGTTATCTGGATAACATGGCAGACTCCATCCACACTTATTGTCTCCACACTTACTTCCGGCCCTTCCATGAATTCTTCTACAATCATTTCTCCGGTATGACAAAAATGTTTACCATATAGGAATGCCTGATCGGCAGCAGTCAAATCATCATTATGTTCAAGAAGGCACACGCCACGGCTTCCTGAATTGTCTGCCGGTTTAACAATGAATTTTCCTGTAAAGCTTCTAATTATCTTATGGAATTCATCAATCGTATTTACACAATAAAATACCGGGATAGGAACCCCTGCTTCTTTCAGAGCCTGACGCATGGCAACTTTATTCGTGGCTTTCAATGCAGTGTCACCTGAAATTCCTATCAATCCCATTTTTTCAGCAACTGCTGCTACTGTCCTCACAGGCAGATCGCTGGCTAACGTCATAATTCCATTAATTTGATGCCTTATAGCTGCCTCTAATACACAATCAATATCATTGGTACTTATAATTTCCTTTTCAATTCCATTTTCCCGGAATCCAACCGCTTCCGGATTCATATCTACAACTACTACCTCCAGCCCCATTTCTTTTGCTTGAAGAATTGCAGGAAGCTGAAGTATACTTGCTCCTAATATCATTATTTTTTTCATATGTATAGTCCTATCTATTGCCCTATCCTGTCTCTCACAATATCTATTGCATATTTTATATCGTCTATTGCATAGCGGTGATCACACGGAAAAGCAAGCATATGAGTTGATATATAATCTGCAACAGAACATATTCCCTTGGCATTTTCTGATAATGGCCATATAACAGGTAAATACAGCCCTTTTTCACTTAACTTCTTTTGCAGCGTAAGTTGATTTACCTCTGTTAGTATGGGATAATAAAGAGTGCTTCTGATAGAATTATTGAGCATGGAGTGAATGCACGGGATATTTTTTAATTCATTATGCAAGAATTCTGTGTTCCTGCAACGTTGTGCATACATTCTTTTTAAATTCATGCACTGCAGCAGACCTTCCGATTTATCATTCATACTGGCAATATTATTTGTTCTATCAATATAGACATTGGCCTTTCTGAATGCCTCGCGATAATATTCTTTTTCTTTCCTTATCCTATTATGAAGATAACTGCTTTTATGTTTTAATCCGTCTATTCTCACATCTGCAAAATAGGAATCTTTATCCAGGGGTATTTCTCTAATAGGTTTTTTTGACAGTAATACGCCCCCGTCTGGTATAGCAAACCACTTCCTGATACTGCAGACTGTATAATACGCTTCGAGGCTATCTGCTGTACGGCTTAGAAAATCATGAGTAATATCTTCAATTGTGAGTATATTGTTTACACAGTTAATAGTGTCCTTTAGATCATCGGAGTAGAATGAAGGCTGACCAAAATAATTCATATACAAAAAAATAGAATTCTTTTTGATTTTCATTCGTACATCGTCCAAGTCAATTGATAAATCAGGATTCAAACGGTAAAAAACCACTCTATATCCTTCATCCTCAAAAGACTTTGACATACATGCACAACTTAAGGCAGGCATCAGTACTGTGGCATAGGAATCTTTATGTAATCTAGCTACATAACGGATTGCATCCCGTCCGCTTCTTAAATATTTAATCCTATCTTCCGGTATGTCGTTTAATACATGATTTGCTGATTCAAGTATATATGGTTTATTTGAATCCCAATCATATTCGCTTCCCATTTCAAAAAATGTTCTTTCCATCTTTGCTGTCATATTTTTTCCAATATCTTTAGTTTTTCTTTTTCAGTTTCATCCATCTGATTCTGCGACATATCTTTATATGTGTTTTCATGCCCCAAAACAACTACAATAGATTTTAAAAATATTTTTAAATCCATCAGAAACGTACAGTGTTTTGCATAATACGCATCATTTTTCATTTTTTCATTACCATCAACCGAGTTTCGGAAGAATGCCTGGCTATATCCAGTTAAGCCTGGACGTACCTGTAAAAATATCCTGACTTCGGGTGGATATCGATCCAACCAATCCGGTGGATCCGGCCGTGGTCCAATGAGGCTCATCTCCCCTTTCAACATGTTTAGAATCTGAGGAATTTCATCTATACTGGTACTGCGTAAAAACCTGCCCACTCTGGTAACACGCGGATCATCAACGCCATTATAAGTGGAACCATCAGCCAATCGAATATCAGGAGCATTTTTCTTCATGGAGCGGAATTTATACATCTTAAAAAGTTTCCCATTTTTTCCGATTCTTAATGCATTATAGAAAACCGGCAAACCGTCGTCCAGTATAATCATGGGAGCGACAAATATATAAATCAGTCCAAAAACAGGCAGCCCCAGAACTGATAACATTATGTCTATTATTCGTTTAAAACAGCGCTCATACATAAATTTATCCTCTGTCTATTTCATCCAAAATCTCTTTCATGTTTTCTATTACATATAAAACATCCTCTTTTTCGAGACATGTATGTAACGGAAGGGTAATCTCATTTTCGTATACCCCGTATGCATTCGGATAATCCTTTATCTCAAAACCCATAGCCGCATATCCACTCATCATTGGCAGTGGTTTATAATGGACATTTGCTGCAATCCCACGTTCTGCCAGTTTGATAATAATATTGTTGCGAACTGTACAACCAATGCCGGGTATCCGTACCATATAAAGGTGTCCACTGGATGTATAATCCTTGGTATAATGTTTCAGAACCTTGATACCTAACGGTTTAAAAGCAGCATCATACATGCCTATGTACTCTTTTCTTTTTTTCATCATATCGTCATATCGTGCCAATTGTGCCAGACCCATGGCCGCAGTGATATCTGTCATATTACATTTATAAAACGGTGAAACGATATCGTATTCCCATGATCCCAATTTTGTCTTAGCTAATGCATCCTTTGACTGTCCATGCAAAGATAGCAGCATAAACTGATTATAAATCCAATCATCATCCACACCCTTAATGTGTCTCCATGTTAATGCCCCTCCCTCTGCTGTTGTAAGGTTTTTCACAGCATGGAAAGAAAAACTTGTGAAGTCTGATAACTCACCACACATTTTTCCATTTCTGCTGGCGCCAAAAGCATGGGCTGCATCTGAAACAATAATGACTCTTCCTATTGATTCCTGAATCTTATTAGATGGACAAAATTTATTTTTTTTCCTTTGGACAATATCAAATATCTTGTGATAGTCACACATGATACCTCCTAAATCCACAGGAATAATAACTTTGGTTTTGTCAGTAATAGACCTTTCCAATAAATCATAATCCATCTCAAAGCTATCTTTCGCCACATCCACCATCACCAATTTTGCTCCTACATGGCATACCGGGCTGGCTGATGCCGTATATGTGTAAGCAGATGTAATCACCTCATCACCAGGACCAACTCCCAAAATTCTTAGAATTGATTCCAAACACGCAGTCGCCGAATTAAGGCAGACTGCTTTATCCACATTACAATAATCTGCTATTTTTTTTTCGAATAACTTTGTCTTAGGTCCAGTAGTTATCCAACCACTTTGGACTGCCTTTACAATTTCATTTATTTCATCCGCGCCAACATCTGGTGGACTAAATGGTATCTTTCGCATAATTATCCTCCAACAATTTCGCATCCGCTGAGAATTTCTTTACAATCTCCAATCCCAGCCTCACCTCTGTCTTCCGGCCAAACATTTCTATTTCAATAATTGCCAGCCTCTTATGCCTATCTATAAATTTGATTTTTCCTTTCATTTCTTTCATAGGCCCAGAAATAACAGTAACAACATCCCCTATGATGTATCCCTTCGACATTTCTGCAATATAAACCTCATTAACCATATATTTTAAAAATCTTACTTCCTCTTGTTTTAAAGGAATGAATTCAGTCCCATCTCCTAGTATTTTTGTTAAATCCGGTATTTGCTTCAATTTTGCAAAAAGAATATCCACCTGTTCTGTTATCAAAAAAATATATCCTGGAAACATGGGAAGCTGCTCATAATGCCAATCCCCCTGATATCGCCTCATACGTTCAAATCTTGGAATAATGCAATCCTCCAGGATAACCCGGGGAATCCTCGCTAAACATAATTCTGCCGTAGCCTGCTCCCTTCCGGTTCTGACCTGTACCGCATACCATTGGAGCATCTGAATCCTCCTTCCATTTCTTAATCCTTATCCTCTAAATGGGTATGCTTCGCCATCCCCTAAAAGAGAATCTGTCCTTAAAAGAAACAGAACCAACTTTCATGGTCTATACTCATCCATATAACAGGCATCCAAGCAGAATGCGCAAAGGCGACAATTCTGTATGAATGCCATTTTACCTATTATTTATAATTCCATTATTGCATATTGCTACTTTATCATGCCATATTAGTTTGTCATTCATCAATCCTTTAACAGTAGGCTCCAAACTCACAGCAGCTTCCATATCAACCATTTCAGTATTATTTTTTCTGTAATGGTACTCAGGAACCAAATCATGAACTAACTCCCTCACATTAGCGGTTTCACTAAGGGCCGCCTCCCCCAGACGTTGTAACGCCTTCTCAAACCGGTCATAATCCATATCAATCGGTTTTCCAATGAATATCCTGTCATTGACAGTCTTTTGCAATCCTTCTTCATCCATGAGAAGTTCTTCATACAGCTTTTCTCCCGGACGTAATCCGGTAAAGCATATATCTATATCTTTGTATGGCTCATAGCCGGATAAACGAATCAGGTTCTCTGCCATATCCAGAATCCTGACCGGATTCCCCATATTCAGTACAAATATTTCACCGCCCTTTGCATAGGCGCCTGCCTGAATCACAAGACTTACTGCTTCCGGAATTGTCATGAAATAACGTATGATATCCTTATGCGTCACTGTCACCGGGCCGCCATTTTCAATCTGCTGTTTGAATAATGGAATCACACTTCCATTGCTTCCTAACACATTGCCAAAGCGGACCGCGACAAATTCCGTACTGCTCTTTTGATTGCTCATCTGAACCACCATCTCACAGAGGCGCTTACTTGCTCCCATAATATTCGTTGGATTCACTGCCTTGTCCGTTGAGATGAGTATGAAACGCTGTACCTTGTATTTAATGGCGGCCCTGGCTGTTTTATAAGTGCCTAAGACATTATTTTTTATGGCTTCATTGGGACTGTCCTCCATTAAAGGCACATGCTTATGAGCCGCTGCATGGTAAACAATATCGGGCCTGTATGTACGGAAAAGATAATCAAGACGGTTCGTATTGCGCACAGAGCCAATCAGTACCACCAGATCCAGATGCGGATACTTCCGTTTTAATTCCTGCTGGATTTCATAAGCATTATTCTCATATATATCAAATATGATAAGCTGCTTTACCTTATGGCCTGCCAGCTGCCTGCACAGTTCACTGCCAATGGAACCGCCTCCGCCAGTGACCAGCACTACTTTTCCCTTGACATAACCCATGATTTCATCCAGATTAACATTTACCGGTTCCCTTCCCAGTAAATCTTCTATCTCCACTTTCCGGAGTCTTGAAATCGTGACCTCGCCATTCATAAGCTGGTACACACCGGGAAGTATCTTGACCTGGCACCCTGTTCCCTGGCAGATTTTCAAAATATCCCTTATATCCTCAGGAGGAGCAGTAGGAATGGCCACGTAAATCTCATCAATCCCCTTCTCCCTTACAAGTCTTGCTATATCCTTTCTGCTGCCCACAATGGATACGCCATCAATAACCCGCCCCTGTTTGTCCTTGTCATCGTCAATCATGCAGACTGGATATCCATGGACCTTTTCACTGGCTTTCATTTCCTTAAGTATAAGTGTTCCTGCTTTTCCCGCGCCGATTATCATCACCCGGGGCGGAATGCTTTTCTCAAGGAAGCGGTTTATCCTGTCTGTGATTTTCTGAAGTATCTGGAAACTGACCCGTCCACTCATGGCTGCCCCGGCCATCAGCACAAACCACAGCACGTAATAGCTCCTTGGCATACGCGCATCAAATAATAAAATGCCTACGGATTGTGCCAAAGCAGCAACCAGGCAAGCCAGCAGGACCTGCATCATCTCCCGAACACCTGAGACTCCCCACATGATGGCATAAAGGTGCCCCGCATAAAAAACAAGGGACACCATGACCATCTGCAAAAGTCCGTACTTCCATACTTCCCTGGCATACTCAATGGGAACAGAGGAAAGACTAAGGTCAAATCTTAATCCCAGGGCTAGGCACGCGCAAATCCATACCATGGCCATATCATAACCCCAGAGTATCCTCATCCTCACCTTTTTACTGCGGGGCAGGTATTTTTCTAATACAAGTTTGTTTTTACCTTTCACTTTCACATTCCCCTTTTGTACCGTAATTCAGGGCTTTATCGTTTGTAGATTACAGAAAGCGTACCTGAGTTAGGAATATTAAACCAAATCGTCTTGGAAGCTGCATCCACCCTGTTTGGCTGTATCACGGTCCAGGTACCGGTCAGGTTATTATAGAAAAGTACCTGTACCTCACCCAGGCCATCAACAAGATTCGGAACATACAGCGGTACTTCTACCATGCCAGCCTTTTCTGTGTTCGTTGCTGCATCTCTTGTTACAATCGCATGTGTACTGATAAGGGCATTGTATCCATCCAGGTTTGTTCCCGGAACCACCCCGTTTAACGGACTACCACTGTTTATTCCATTAATGGTTGTAACAGTACTTTCAGGAAGTCCTGCTACAGCGCGTTCATCTCCTGCTATAAGTTCCAACGCCGTATCCCCAACAATAACCTGACCTCTGCTATTTGTTGTGACCCCTGTTCCGCTAATTTGAACGGTATTTACCCCTTGTGCAGTTCCAATGGTGCCTTTACCTAACACTCTGTCTACCCTCTCCCCAATGTCATAATTACTATCCCCGCCATTATCGCCAATGACCGGGCCCGTGCCAGGGCTGTTGGCGGCATAGGAAATCACTGCCTGTGACGCTGCAAGCGCAGCTACTAACGCAATTGTTGTAATCCTTTTTCTCATAATCTTTACCCTTCCTTTCTTGAACTAAATTGAACATTTATTATAAGTATTAATTATCATACCTATTTTCCTATATCCGTGTCAGCCCTTTCCTCCCGGTAAAACATATCCAGGATAATAGGCCTGATCTGTGATTTATCAGGATGGTATTCATCGTAAATAGGTGTCTCCACTGCCTTTCCCGGAAGTGTCATCATGTCTGACTCCCCCAAATCCTGGTTTCCTCCTAAGAAGGCTAAGGCCATGTCCACATATCTGTCTTTTGTCATGTCAGTCACCATGTAGGGTTCCATTTCCTTTAATAGGCAGGACACAAAGCTGTCATCTTTTCCTGATTTTATCTTTGCAGCCTGAAGCAGCCCTTCTATATAAGATTTCTGGCGTTCCGCACGCCCCAGGGCGCTTTGCGCCTGGCCGGTGTCCCTGTAGCGGATATATTCCTCTGCCTGCCGTCCCTTAAGCGTGACCGTCTGTCCGTAAATGAATGCAGGATCAACCCGTTCCATCCCCTGTTCCTTCACAGTCACGGTAACGCCTCCCACCCCATCATTAATGATAGGCAGGGCAGACATGCTGATTGCCATGTACCCGTCAATCGCCAGACCTCCCAACAGATTACTCACCGCCTCTTTCATATATTGGCAGCTTTTATCCCTTCCGTCTCCATAGGCATAACCTAATGCAAGGTGCTGTATATCCCTGCCCAGGACATTGCCGCTTAAATCAGTCAGGGTTATTTCTGTCATGGTATCCCTTGGTATCATTAGGATTTCAACCTTATCCCTGGCCATATCCTGCGCAACAAGGAAAATTGCATCTGCCTGGCCTCCGGACCCGGCGACCATGGTCTCCTCCAGGCTTTCAGGCCGGTCTATTCCCATACACAGGATGGCTTTGACATACGTATTACGGCGGTAAACCTTTCCCTGATACTCAATCCTGTCTACCGCGCTTTGTTCCCTGTCTCCGTTCACATCCCGATGCCACTGCAGGACCTCCTCTGCCAATGCTCTTTTTTCTAAATACAGCTGACCGGTCCGGTATAGAAAAAATTCAGTAAGGACCGATGCCACCGCGATGACTGCAGCCATCCATTTTTTACGGTTTTGAATCCGAATGTTTTTTCTCCGTCTCATATTGCCCTTTATCTATAGCGGTCCATAATCTATTTTTCGCCCCCCCCCCCACCGTATTTCCCGTAATATTTCCCATAGTATTTTTTGTAATATCCATTATCGTAATCCGCCCCCACCCGGTTGAGGACCGCGCCCAGGATACGGCATCCGCTCTTTTCCAGCTGTACTTTTACTTTTTGGACCAAATGGTGACTGATTGTACCACTTTCAATTACAATTACCGCTCCATCACATTGGCCGGCAATAATAGCCCCGTCAATAAGATTTGCCATGGGCGGCGTATCTATGATGATATAATCATATTTTTCCTTCGCTTTTTCCAATAATTCCTTAAATAGCTGATCTTCCAGAAGTTCTGCCGGATTGGGGGAATATGGACCGGCCAGAATCATGCTGAAATTTTCTATATCGGTGGCATAACAGATATCCTCCATGGTTTTCTGTCCGCTGAGATACTGGGACAGACCGCTGGGACTGCCTTTAATTTCATATCTTTTTATGAATACGGATTTACGGATGTCCGCATCTATCAGCGAAACCTTTTTCCCTATGCTCCCAAAGGACGCCCCAACAGAGAAAGCGATTTCACTTTTTCCTTCATTGGGCAATGAGCTTGTAAACATAATTGTTTTCAGGCTGCTTCCACAAAACTGTAAATTGGTCCTGAGCGTCTTGATGGACTCCTCAAAATGATAGCCCTTCTCACCTGTATTCTGCAGTCTTAAAATTTGTTCCACGTCTTACTTTCTCCTCTCAGCCCTTTTTGCCTGGGTTTTCCGCTTTTTCCTGCTTCTCTTTCCTTCACTGCCCTTCTCCGGGTTTTCCTTTTTCTCCCTGTTGTTTTCCGGAATCACCGCCAATACACTGATGCCAAGATAACGGGAGACATCTTCCTCTGAACGGATGGTGTCATTCATGATGACCTGAAGTGCAATAAATCCACATGCCGCCATGGATAAAGCAAGTCCTCCCAAAGCAGCGTTCTTCTTTATATTAGGAGAGGTAGGGTTGTCAGGCACGACACCATTTTCTATGATTTTAGGCGGTATCATTTCCATGATATCCCCAATATAGTCTGAGGATGCCTTTGCTACTGCATCCACAATGGCTTTTGCCCTGACCGGATCAGTATCTGACACAGACATGTTAAGTATTCTGGTATCGGCAGGATTTGAGACGCGGATCATACGTTTTAACTGGTTATAGGATAAACTCAGTTTCTGTTTTTCGATTACCTCCTCCAGGACCGGCCTGCTGGTAATCATTACACTGTAATCCTTTGTCAGCTGGCTTCCTATCTGCAGGTCGGCCAGGGAAGTGAGTGTTGTTTCCTTTGATAATACATACACCATGGAAGTGGATGTATAAACCGGACTTAAAATCACTTTGCTGTATATACCTGCCCCAAGGCACCCTATCACTGCTGCCAGAATAATCATCCACAGTTTTTTCCTTAAAGCAAACAGCAGCTCCAATACGTCAATCTCAATTGTGTCTTCATTTCTGTCTTCATACATTTTGTTTTCCATTACAGTTACCTTTTCCATACTTTTTCTTTTGCTATAACATTCTGTCCTGCAGGATGTACCCTGGATTTGTCCTGGTTATGGTGACAGATGTCCTTACCTCCATATTGTGTTCCATCCAAGAAACCGCTGTTTGGATATCCGGAGTACGGTCCGATGAATCATGCATATCCGTGGCAATAAAATGAATCGTTCCTTTTTTCAGGTTTTTCCTGCACCAGCGGGCCTTTTTATCCATCCATCCCCCATTCAGGCTCCGGGCGTTTATCTGAAGGTAAGCCCCGTATTCAACCAGTTCCTCCGGCCGCTCCTGTTCAAGAAGACATTTATAACGCTCCACATGTGCAATCACCGGAAAATAGGATGCCTGAATCAGCTGGCGCACAGCCCTCTTTATCCTGCCAAAGCTGTCCGATGGTCCAAACTCCACCAACACGTATCTGCTGCCTGCCAGCGTAAGGGCCTTTCCCTGATTCAGGTATTCAACCAGGTTTTCAAAATACATGATTTCCTGTCCAAGGCTGACGCCAAAACCGTCTGCTATGGCTTTCGCCTGATAATCCAGACATGTGCATAACTCCTGAAGCAGCCCCGGGTCCTGATTTCCTGTAAAGTGTGGAGTTGCTATGATGTGCCGGATTCCCTGCCCATACGCCAGTTTTAATAATGCAGCGGCCTCATCCCAATCATGGGCTCCGTCATCCACCCCTGGTAATATATGTGCATGTATATCAATCCAACCGTTACTACAACTCATCTTTCCCCCACAATTCTTGTTCCAAGCATTCGTGCATAACACGTATAACATCCATCCCACTTCGGAAGCTCACATTACCTCTGTAATTCTTAAGGATTCCTTGAATGCTTGCATTCCGCCTAGAATATATCCTTATTGAGAAAACACACTTTTTACTCACCAGACATACTTGATTTGGATTAAATCCTATCTCTACGTAGCAACATCGAAAACCGCATTGTCTTTAAAGAAATATGTTAATATTTATTCATACCACAGAATAACCATTCTGTGGTGCTTTATTAATGTATCCTGTTTAAAGATTCCAGTAACATCAATCTTGAAATTAAATACTATATGGACTGAGTAAAGGAAACCATGTCAATTAGGCCGGTTGACACTTTTGTCACCCCCCGGCCTTGTTGTGTTGAATAAAAAGTAGCTATATGTATATTGACTCTGACTATATTTTGTTATATAATACCGACAGCAATAAAATCTATAAAACAATATGACGGCTTAACACCACAGAATGGTTATTCTGTGGTATTTCCATAAGTTGAGGAACCGCAGAATGGTTATTCTGTGGTGTTTTTCTGTTGATTTCAATCACCATCTTATTCATTATTTTTTCATATTGCCTAATGCTTGTAGCTACATATATCCGCGTGGTCTCAATCGAAGAATGGCCAAGTATATCTGCCAGATGTGACAAATCCTTCTCAATAGAATAAAAACATTTTGCAAAAAGATGTCTGAAATTGTGGGGAAACACCTTAGAAGGCTCAACCTTTGCTTCTTTGCATAACTTTTTCATAGAATGGCATATATTACTCCTATCCAGATTTCTGCCACTTCTTGTTCGAAACACGCATCCACTTTGTATATTTAAAATCTTAATATACTCTTTTATTGTTTTAATCAGATTTTTAGGAAAAATAATTACTCTGTATTTCCCTTTCATGGATATTTCTGCCTTCCCATTCTCTATTGATTCAACCGTAACAAAAGGAAGTTCGCTGATTCTAATGCCTGTTCCATATAAAACCATCATCATATAATATAATTGTTTATTTTCTTTACGCTTTGCCGTATCCAAAAGCCTTCTATAATCCTGCTCTGTAAGCTCCCGCTTTTCATCAATATATATCCGCCTCTGTACTTTTAGGAATTTAACCTTATACTCCTTTAAATTCATAAAGTCCAAAAAGGTATTAATTGCCGAAAGTTTTCCATTAACAGTCTGAGGTTTAAAATGACAACTCATATACTTTCTGTATTCAATTAATGCTTCTTTGTTTAATTCCATATGACTCATAAATACTAACATTTCATTTACATCGTGAACATATTTACTTATAGTTGTTCCTGCCTTTTCTTCACGCTTTAAATACTCCTTAAATTGTTCGATACATTCCTTTCTCATGGTTTCCTCCTGACAATAGTGGTTACTATTTGCAAATTCAATATTTTAGCTTCTCCATTTTATGTTATTTTCATTCTATTGCAAATATTTTTTCCATTTTTGCCGAATACAGATACCATTAGAGCCGATTTGAGTTCGCAATATCCCCCTCCCATTAAAATTTGCAAATAACAGTGCAGTTACCTGTTACAATGCAAACATTATATCTATCCTCTACCTCTAGCGGCAATAACTGCCGGTAACGCAATGCTTCCCAGGCTACTTCGCCTGCTGTCCATCTACGGGTTTTCAACCATTTTCTCTCTTTATGTCCGAGGCCTTAATGGCCAAACATTCTTCCCCCTGCAAGACCGTTGAACAAAAAAAGAAGACATCCGAAACTCATAAAAATTTCTGATGTCTTACTTTACAGACAGGCTTTCTGCCTGGCTCATTCCTATGGAAGGCTTATGCCAACCCCATTTCCACCTATTCACTGGAATGAATCATCTTACTTCTCTTAACCGTAAAAATGTTTCATATAAATCCAGAGCCCCGTATCCCCACTCCCTGTTGGGATACGATAGGGCTGGATTTCGTTTTGCTCCCCGTATTAAAAAAGCTTTAACAGAGGCTTCGCTCATTGTTATGTTATATCCTTCTACAATGCCCCAGCTTAAAAGATTAGCGACAGCACCAGCAACGTGGGCGGCAGCAACCGAGGTTCCTGTCCGGGTAGTCATGGGAATGGAGTCTCCGTTCCTGTACCCTATGGATGGTCCGCTTACATCAACCCCTGGGGCCGCTAAATCCGGTTTAACCAATCCGCCTATTGTATACCCACGGCCGGAATGAATGTAGATGCTGTTGTTGAAATGATTGTAGGCGCCTACTGTGATTGGAGAGGGAGAATCTCCTGGGAGGGTTATGGTAGTATTAGGGCTGGGAGTCAGAAACACGGTTTCATCGGAAATCAGGTTATGGGCCGGAAGCCACATATTAAATTGCCCTGTGAGATACTGGGTATTATACACGCGTATTTTCCAAATTCCCTTTGTAGGGGCTTCAAAACGTATAAAAACAAGCTGCTTGCCTGCGCCTGTCTCAATCAGTTGGTAATTGACTGTAATGACCGTGGGTTCCAAAAGGAACGGGATAGAGGTTTCATTTCTGCCTATGATAGGAATGCGGCCTATTGATTCACCACTGGGGGAGATGAATCCTACGGAATATGTATCAGCGGTGGCGGCCCAGAGTTCTACTACAAATCCACGCTGAGATTCCGGATTTCCAACTCGGATTTCCACGTCAATGGACGATTCACCCATAGGTATAGAGCCCATGTAGTGATGACCCCGGCCAGTTTCATTGCCTGCGGCAATTACCGTGGCCATTCCCAGATTTCTGCTGATATCCTGAATCATCACGTTAAGTGGAGACGTTCCCTCATGGCTGCCCAGATTGGAGCCGATTCCCAGTAGAATGACCAGAGGCTTTCTCTGGCTGAATGCCTCCACACGCAGGTACTTAATGCCCATCATAATATCATTTTCCTGATAAGCATCAGCGTCACTACTGACAAGATAGAAATCACGCAGATATTGTTTGGCTGGTTTTAGTTTGACGATTACCAATTCGCATTCTGGGGCAGCTCCTGTAAAATCCTGCTCAGGCAGTACTCCTCCGGCAGCAATGCCCGCCAGAAAGGTTCCATGTCCGTTGGTATCGGTAGAGGGCACCAAGGTAAGAGGAGCATCAGATTCCAGCGCCTCGTTAATTTGCTCCCGAGTGTATTCTGTGCCGTAGGTTGCCCCGCTGGCATTATAGCGGTTGGGTACGCCGGCAGGAAGGATACTTTTATCATCTGGAAGACTCTGGTCCCAAATACTGATAATTCTGGTAGTTCCGTCCTGATTGCGAAAAAGAGGATTGGTATAGTCAATTCCCGTGTCTATGATGCCGATTATAACGCCTCGCCCTCGATTGCTCAGGGCAGGCGATGCGTGGGTTGCTAAAATGCCGGAAGCCTCCATGCTGGAACTGTCTAAAAGCGTGTACAGACCAGGGATACTGTAATAGGTAAACTTGCTTAGTGATATGGGCTTTACGGTATCTAGCTGGGTATATATAATGCTGAAATCAGTACTTACAAAGTCCATACAGAGAATATCTTCCGAATCACCAGGAAATTGCTGCTGGCTCCCGTAACGGTAGATAAAGTCAGCAATGGTCTCTGAGGCTGAGTTAAAAGGGCAGTCCGCCATGATGTACCTCATGCAGGGTATTTGATAATAGTATATGCAGAATTTTAGAAACCTTTCACTGGCCGGCAGCCGCTTTTCCTGCTGGAAAAGATATCATGACGCGCCAGTTGCCTGTTCGGCACTGACAGAGAGTGTCCGTAATGCCTTTTTTTAGTATATGACCCAGTGTATTATGGTAACGCACTCTCCCGAAGCGGCAAAAAGTAGTAACCGTATTATTACCGTAAAAGACGGAAAAATTGAATAACAGTGTATGAAGGCGGTTCACATAAGGGGGGCGCATCTGTCACATTTCCCGGAATCGTATGGACATCCACAATAACTTCCTTTATTCAAATGCTCTGCTGAATACCGATGCTGCAAGTATACAACTCACTTTAATAATACATACTATTCCCAACATTCTTTTTCTCAATTTCAGTTTTTATTTATTATATGTTTTCACATTATATTCATATTTTTATAGTATACTTGATTAACAGGAGGATAATAATATGAAATCAATTTTTGAGTCTGCAGAGCAGCTGAAACCAGAACTTGTATCGATTAGAAGAACATTACATCAATATCCTGAAGTAGGTCCAATCTTACCACAGACCCAATCATTTGTTCTTGGTAAGCTGGAAGAGTATGGATATTGCCCCCAGAAACTATGTGAAAGTGCTATTATTGCCACAATATCCGGAAAGCAGCCAGGTAAAACAATCCTTCTGCGCGCGGACATGGACGCTCTGCCAATTAAGGAAGCTGCTCCTGTTCCGTTTGCATCAGAAAATGATTATATGCATGCTTGTGGACACGATATGCACACAACCATGCTTCTGGGCGCAGCTAAATTGTTAAAACAATACCAGCAGAATCTGGTTGGAACTGTAAAACTGGTATTTCAGCCTGACGAAGAAGGATTCACAGGAGCAAAGGCAATGCTCAAGGCCGGTGTATTGGAAGACCCCCATGTAGATGCATGCATTGCTTTCCATGTAGTTTCCGGCATTCCATCCGGAACGGTTATGTGTGGTTCAGGTACCTGCATGGCAGGATGTACTTTATTTCAAATCCATATAAAAGGCACCGGCTGCCATGGTGCAATGCCGGAAACCGGAGTCGATCCCATCAATATTGCGGCCCATGTTTATCTGTCTCTTCAGGAAATCGTTGCAAGAGAAATTGCACCCACCCAGCCAGCCGCACTTACCATTGGCAAGTTTTCTGCCGGCGAAGCTCCGAATATCATCCCAGAAGAGGTAATTCTGGAGGGAACCATCCGTACAATGGATCGCAAGATATCCAAATTCATCTTTGACAGAATTGAAGAAATCTCCACTCAGACAGCTTCTCTCTTTCGTGGACAGGCTTGTGTGAAAGAAATCGCCTCTGCACCACCGCTGCAAAATGACAGTGAAATGGTCAAGGAAATTGCCAGTTACATGAAAAAATGCTATGAGCCTCATAAAATAGTATTGTTTGCACAAGGAGGTATGGGATCAGAGGATTTCGCCTCTTATACTTATGAGAGGCCGTGCTGCTATATGTTGATAGGCGCCGGAACCTCAGAGGAAAATCCGCTGTTTGGCAAACCGATGCATAATGACCACGTCGTATTTAACGAGGACATTCTTCCCCTGGGCAGTGCACTTTACGCATCCAATGCCATAAACTGGCTGCAAAACCACACTCAATAAAGCTCAAATTCCTTTATTGAATTAGTCCCGGCAGGCATTTTTTTCTTTGTATGATGAATATATTAATAAAAAAGGGTATTCATATGCGTACAAAAAGATATACAGTTGTCATTGCGGGGCTTATGCCGGAAATCGTCACTCAGAGCATTCTGATTAAGATTTGGAGAAAAGCTGCCCAAAAAGTATGCGCGAGTACAGGCATATATGTAAACGCACGGTTAAGTGAATCTTATTTCCTTTGTGGGGACGAACGGGAAGCTGAGCTGGACGGGCTGACCGCTAACTTTATAATCATATGGAATCCAGTCGAGGTGGAAAGTGATGAAGAGTTCCATGAGGCATTTACACAGGTTGTAAACGGTGTAAGGGAATTATTGGGTAATCCATATGTGTGGGTTACGATTGAGGAAATAGAGTTTTATTATTTTATAAAATGCTGAAAGCTAGGAGCCGCCTTCGGGCGGCTCTTTTCTATCCCCAAAAGAGAATATTGCCCCGTCTCAGCTTAAAATCGCGTTTACAATCTTGGTTATATGTCTTCTTTTACATTCAGCCATAGGTTGTCACACTTTTTCATCTAGTCCATATATTATTATTATCTCGATAGAGAGATAAGAAAGGAGATAATAATAATGACTGATGATAGAAATATTCTTTGTCCAACAACATGTCCAAGGAGCTGTCCATGCCCAATTGTTTTGGAGATTGCCAACTCCATTGCCAACGAAGAGCAGGCTCTTGCCTGCATACTGAATGCAGAGTGCGATAAAATAAGCAAGGTCGTTTCGGCTTATAGCGATTACGAAACCTTAATAGCCATTGATTCATCAGTTCAGTCTACACTGGACCGGGTCATTAGCCTTGAAGGCGTATTAAAGGCAAAGCTGGATTCCATTATTCCACTACTGAATGATTGCATGTAACAACTAAGTGGTCTCTATAAATTAATATGTAATAACCTCTCCATATTCCGGGGGATTTAATTCCTCCGGAATATTTTTTCTCCTCCGGTTCTTCTTTCCTTCGTTACACAGCTTGTCACACAATCCTCCCTTTTTCATATATTATATTACACCAAAAGAAAGGAGCAAACAAAAATGAATGAAATGAATACTTGCAACATGCAACATGTACACGAAATCTTGGGGAGCACTCTCATCGCAGAACGCTGTGAAGACCCTCATAATCACCGTTTTGCAACTGTATCCGGTGAGGCTATACCTTTTATGGGAAGCCATGTTCATAGGGTAACATTTCTTACTGATTCTTACGACGGGCATTTTCACGAATTTAGCGGGACATCTTCTCCTGCTATACCTGTGGGTGATGGCAGACATATTCACTTTGCGAAGGCCCGCACGACTTTTCAGGATGGACATACCCACGAATTCAGAGTGTCCTCTCTGATTAACAATCCTATTGATAGATGCTAGAGGAAGTAACCCTATGCCTGATAATTTTGAGCAATTATTAAAAAGGAGTAGTTAATTCTTATCAATCGAGCAGGGGAGATATTCTCTCCCCTCTCCCGCCCTCCGGGCCGCCACCACGAGCCTGCCATTATCCAGCTGTGTCTCTTCCAGCTGACCAGAAGCGCACATCCGCTGCCGCACAGGACGGCAAGAACCATCCACAAAGTCAAAAAAGCTTTACACTTAAAATGAATCGGAAGCATATAATAAATCATATGATATTTATAAGAAAGGGAAAATATGTATATCGATAGCGAGGAATTGAATCTTACACGTTCTGATTCAGCGTCTGAAAACGGGTTATTATCTCCAGAAACTTCCTACTGGGAATCTCCAACAGACAGCACGCCTGGTACTGCTCCTTTATCCCCGGAAACTCCCTCCTGGGGACCTCCGGCAGACAACACGCCCGGCAGCGCTCCTATATCTCCAGAAACTCCCTCCTGGGGACCTCCGGCAGACAACGCACCTGGCAGCGCTTCCTCATCTCCGGAAACTCCCTCCTGGGGACCTCCAACAGACAACACACCTGGCAGCGCTCCTTTATCTCCGGAAACTCCCCCATGGGGACCTCCTATAGGCAACGCACCTGGCAGCGCTCCTTCATCTCCGGAAACTCCCCCATGGGGACCTCCAGCAGGCAACATACCTGGTACTGTTCTTTCTCCCTTTATTTTTCTGCCTGTCCGTCCCACGTTTCCCAGCCGCCCGAACAGAGGCACTGCCAGCATTCGTTTTCTTCATGCGGCTGCGAATCAGCGGGCCATTAACATACGGTTGGGCAACCGCAATGTTATAAACGACATGCGCTTTGGCAGTTTTACTCCTTACTATACAAACACGGGGAATCAGAGTACTCCTATTACGGTAATAAATACAAGAACGGGTGATACGCTGTACCGGGGAAATTTTTATTTTTCCAATCAATCCGCTTACACCGTGTCAATTGTTGATAATGGCTCCCGCATTACCCTGTATGTTCTGCAGGATACTCCCTGCAATAATACAAATGCGGGCTGCATCCGTGCGGTCAATCTTTCACCTAATAGCGGTGCAGTGGATATCTTTCTGTCAGGATATGGACGCATCTTCCAGCGTATCAATCAGTTTTCCTATACGGGATTTCGCCTAATCAACCAAGGCACATACCGCGCAGCCGTCTCCGAGTCCTTGCCTTGTACGAACAACAATTCGATTATAATGACCGAGGACTATGTGGAATGCAATAATACACGCATTGCAATTATGGATACAGCCACATTTAATGTCCAGAATGGTGTAACCTATACCCTGTATATTATAGGTCTTGCTTACCAATTTCCTTCTCTGCGGATTTTACCTTTAGAAAGCGATCTGATATATTAAATGAAAGGGAGCAGCTGGAAAATATTATTTATTGGACTTAATGGCGGCGGACAATTTCAAAATTGTTCGCCGCCGTCAAGTCTGTACTGGCTAAAGCCATAAATAAAAGGCACCATCTGCACGTTCCAAATACATTCTAGTGGATTGCATCCTCAAAGAATTCGTATGCTTCTTTATCCGTAAATCCTTCATGCACAATCTTTCCGATTGCTGCCGCCATCTCCAGCGAGTGAACACTCTGAAAAATATTTCTTCCCATATCCACGCCATGGGCTCCGCCGCTTATTGCATTGTAAGCCAGGGTCAGGGCTTCCTTCTCCGGAAGCTTCTTGCCGCCTGCCACTACGATGGGAACCGGGCATGCCGCCACAACTTCTTCAAAGTTTTCACAGTAATAGGTTTTAATGATGTTGGCTCCCATTTCAGCAACAATTCGGGTAGCCAGCTTGAAGAAACGGTCCGTGCGCTCCATCTGTTTGCCCACGGCCACAACGCCCATGGTAGGGATGCTGTATCTCATTCCCAGATTGATTGCCTTTGAAAGGTTCTCAATACTGGACAGCTGTCCGTCGGCGCCGATGAAGGTCTGGATTGCCATACAGTCTGCATTCATACGGATTGCGTCCTCAATATCTACCGCCAGGATTTCATGGGACAGGTCGTCGTTCAGCATGGAGGAACCGGAGGTGGAGCGAAGGGCAATGCCCTTGCCGCACGCTGGTGTCACGCATGAACGCAGAGCGCCTCTGGTCCCCATAAGTACATCCACATAGGGAAGCAGCTTAGGAATCACCAAATCCAGACGCTCCAGTCCGGCAGTTGACCCCATAAAGTATCCATGGTCAAAGGCGAACATAACCGTGTTCCCACTTTGGGGATTAAAAATGTTGGACAGATGTTTTTTCATTCCCCAGTCCAGGTTGTTTGCTCCTTTAACATAGAAGCCATCGTTATTTGCAAAGGGTACATCTACGTGGTAATCCTTCGCAACCTTTACACCTTCCAAATCAGCCATAATCAAAAATCTCCTTCCAATTCATAAATTAATACAATTTTGATTGATTTTTAAGCTTAGAAGTTATAATCATTCATATTATCTGCGTTAAATACGGTGCGTTCCGGCAGCAGTACAACGCCGTTGTTTACCTCTGCGGTAGATGCGCCTTCAACCAGACTGTCATTAGGCATAACCTCTACCTCGCCGATGTCAGGGATATTAATCTTGTCGCCTACATGTACTTCATTGCCTGCTGCAAGGTAAGCTGCAAGGTAGCAGCCAATTGCGCCCTGTACGCCGCAGTCCCAGAGGCCCCACTGCTCGATCACGCCTGCTGCACAGTAATCCTTAATGGACATAGGAGATGCAAAACCTGTAATTGTAACGTCGTCCTTGGTCAGCCCCTTGTTCTGAGCTGCCTTGCACTGTCCCGGAAGCGCGGTGGAGTCGTTGCAGATGATCAGGTCAATGTCAGAGTGTGCTTCCAGAATGGATGCGCCGATGGAAACCGCCTTCTCTGCATCCTGCTCTGAATAATAGTTGTCAGGAGCTACATTTTCCCAGTTCGGGAAGTTTTCTTTGATATAGGCTTCGCCTGCTACCTGCCAGGAGTTCTGGTCGGCAACTGTTGCCTGTGAATAATGCCAGCAATATTTGATGGTATCCTTTTTGGTGTCTTTGCCGCGGTTGGTCAGGGAATCAGCACCCATATCAACCAGCATTTTACCTAACAGTTCCGGTGTTCCCTGGCTGACCATAAGGGTACGTGCTGTATCGGAAACATCTGAATCCCATGTAACAACGGTAACGCCTGCGTCCCTTGCCTCTGTCAGTGCAGAATCCAGTCCGGTTGCGTCAACAGATGAAATACAGATTGCATCCACGCCGCTGGCCACTGCGTTGTTGATTACGTTAACCTGGTCTGCAACCGCCGCATTGGCGCTGCCCTGATAGTCAACGGTAAAGCCCCAGCCTTTGGAATATTCCTGTGCGCCGTTGTTGGCGGACTCAAAGAATGCGTTTCCTGTCAGCTTTGGAACAAAGGCAACTGTCATGCCGGCAACATCTGCACCTGCTGCGGGAGCTGCCGCCTCTGTCTTGCCCTCTTCTGCCTTGCCCTCTTCTGCCTTGGTCTCTTCTGCCTTGCTCTGTGCAGCCTCTGCCTTTGCCTCTGTTGCAGGCGCCGCTGCCGTAGCAGCAGTACCGCCTCCGCAGCCTGCCAGTGAAACTGTCATTGCTCCTGCAAGAACCACTGATAACCATTTTTTCTTCATAACATTGTTCCTCCTTAAATTATTTATGATTGTTTTGTTATCGCATTTTCAGGGAAATTCTGTTCCCGTAATACTTCTCTAATTCTTCTTCCTGCGGAACATGGCGATTACCTTCTGGTTATTGGCCAGGGAACGGCCAACCACCACCACCAGGAGAATCAGTCCAACCGGGATATCCAGGTACTGCTGGCTTACCTTGAAGCAGAGCGGGAGCCCGAATCTTAATACTCCAATCACCACCGCTGCCAGGGCTGTTCCGGGAACGCTTCCCTTGCCCCCGGTGCTCAAGGTTCCTCCCAGCACCACGGCTGTGATGATAGGCATGGTCAGGGTCGCTCCGATATCACTTTTGGCAGTGCCCAGATAGGAGGTGAGGACAATGCCGGCCACCGCCGCACTCATGGCCGACAGCACATAGGTGCTCATGATCACCAGCCTGCTGTTGATGCCGGAATACTCTGCCGCATTCTGGTTTACACCAATCAGGAAAATCTGTCGTCCGTATTTCGTCTTATGCAAAAGGATGTAGGCAATGACTGCCAGCACCAGGAAAATCAGCACCTGGCTGGGTATGACCCCAAACAGTTTGAACTTGGTAATCCTGATAAAGCTGTCGGGGAATCCGTTGATACCCTTATAGCTTTCAGTAGCCGACAGGTTGGATACCAGCAGCGCAATGCCTGAAAACAGAAAGCTTCCGCCCAGCGTGACCACCATGGGCTGTACGCCGCAGTACGCCACAAAATATCCGGACAGGGCACCGCACAGCGCTGCAACTACAATTCCCAGTACTGCCGCGGCCCAGATATTGAGCCCCCAGTCCTGCCAGGATACGCCGAGAACAATGGAGGTCAGTCCTACAATGGAACCGGCCTGGATATCAATTCCTCCTGTAATCATGACAAAGGTAACAAACAAGGAAATGATACAGATGGATATCATATCATTGATGCTTCCGAACAGTACACGGGGCATCAGGAATTTATTGTTGGCTGCTGCAAATATTACAAACTCCAGGACCAGAATACAGAGCAGAACGGTCTCCCAGCTTTTTAATGCCTTTTTCATCACTGAACCCCTCCTTTTTTATCAGCGCCCGCCACTGTCCTCGCAGACAGTATCTGGTGCCTGTTCTTCAGGATGGCCCTGTTCTGTGTCACTGTATTGAGCACCACAATTGTAATGAGAAGGATGCCAGTGATGGTATTGTCATAGTCAGAAGAAAATCCCAGGAATACAAGAATCCTGCTGATAGAGGACATAATGATTGCGCCGATGGACGCGCCGATCAGGCTGCCCTGGCCTCCTGTCAGGCTTATACCTCCAAGAACACATGCCGCAATGGCTTTCATCTCGTAGCTGTTGCCTGCGGTGGGCGTGATGAAGCCGATACGCGACGTGTAAATCATGCCGGCCGCTGCCGCAAAAACTCCGCTTAATATGTAAGCTGTAATTTTCGTCTGGGACGCAGGGATACCAACAAGGGTTGCTCCTGCCGCGTTATCGCCTACCGCGATAAAATACTTGCCCTTTTTAGTCTGCGTCAGGATCAGATGTCCCGCAATCACCGCCAGAATTGCCGCTGCATAAAACGTGGTGAGCTGTCCCGCAATCAGGGTATTGGACATCCTTGTGAACCCGGCGGGAAGGTTTTCCACCCATGCTCCCTTTGTAAATACGTAAATCAGGCCGCGGACAACACCGTTGACACCAAGGGTAAATATAAGGGATGGGATCTGAAGCACCGACACTCCGAATCCGTTGACAAATCCGATGACTGCCCCGATGGCCAGCGCTGCCAGAATGGCCACGGCCCAGTAGGAACCGTCCCGCAGCAGCGTTGCTCCCACTGCAGCCGACATGCCCAGAGTTGCTCCCACCGAAACATCGATTTCTCCGGTCAGGATGACAAAGGCGCTTCCCACTGCAAGCAAGGTAAAGACCACACTGTCATTGAAGCAGTTCAGGATTGACGTAGGCTGCCAGAAGCTTGGATTTACACAGCCTACAACGAATATCAATGCTGCCAGAAATAAAAAACTGCTCATTTCATGGGTTTTCATTATTTTTTTCAATCGATTCATGTCTCTCCACCTGCTTTCATTATTCTGTCACACCAAAGGATCCCGCCATCAGGCTGGCCTGGCTGATTTCCGACCTGGACAGTTCACCTTTGATCCGCCCGGAAAACACCACCACCGCCCGGTCCGAAAGCTCCACGATTTCTTCCATATCGGAGGAGATGAGCATAATCGCCACACCCTGGGCCTTCAGTTTATGAATAATGGAATACACATCTCCCCGCGCCGCCGCGTCAATACCGCGGGTGGGTTCATCCAGAATCACCAGCTTGGGATTGGTTGAGAGCGAACGTCCGATAATGATTTTCTGCTGGTTTCCTCCCGAAAGGCTTCCTGCTGTCTGATCCTGCCCCGTAACCTTGATGCGGAAGTCGTCAATGTAGCGTCCGGCAACCTCCCTTTCTGCTTTTTTATTCAGAAAGAATCCTCCCATCTTCTTGTCTCTTAATAGGGAAGAGGTGGTGTTGGCAGCCACATCGCTGATTGCGAACAGTCCGTTGAGCCTCCGGTCCTCGGGCACATAGTTGATTCCTGCCTCCAGAACCCGGGCGGTGGAATGTCCTGTTATATCCTTTCCATCCAGAATCGCTTTTCCTTTTAAAACCTTGTCTCTTCCAAATATGGTTGTGGCAAGCTCCGTACGTCCGGCGCCGACAACCCCGGCCACTCCCAGCACCTCCCCCGGGTACACCTTGAGGTTTACATCCTCAAATCCGTATCCGGAGTAATCCTGAAGTTCAAACACAGGTTTCAGTCCTTCATAATTAATGGCTTTTTCCTCCGCCTTCCCATCCTTGATATCCGCCTCATCCATATTGGGAGGAAGGAGTCCCTTTACCAGCATTTCCCTGGTGAAGTCCGATACGCGTCCTTTTAATGTGATAATTCCGTCCCTCATAATCGCCACGTGGGTGGCAATCTGAAATACCTCTGCCAGACGGTGTGTTATGTAAATGATGCCGATGCCCTTCTGTTTCAGGTCTTCTACGATTTTGAAGAGACTCTCTACTTCGTCAAATGTAAGTGCACTGGTAGGTTCATCCAGGATCAGTACCCTGGCATTTCTCAAAAGTCCGCGCAGCAGCTCTACCAGCTGCTGTTCTGCTATGGAAAGGCTCATGGCTTTTCTGTTCAGGTTCAGGTGCCATCCGATGTCTTCCATAATCTGCAGCAGCCGCTTTCTCAAGGTTCCTGACTTTTCCTTAAATCCAATGAGGACATTCTCTTCCACTGTCATGTTTGGAAAGAGCATAGGTTCCTGGGGTACCATATAGACGCCCTTGGACAGCACCACCGAAGGCTTGAAGGAATTGATCTTTTCACCTGCAATGACCAGCTCTCCTTCATCCGGCTGGTAAATACCCATGATGATTTTCATCAGAGTGCTCTTTCCAGCACCGTTTCCGCCTATCAAAGCCAGCACCTCGCCCTTGCCAACATCCAGATCAATTCCTTTTAATACTGCGTTCAAACCAAATGTCTTAAAGACGCCGCGGGCAGAAAGCAGCATTTCATTAGAATCACATGTCTCTGCTTGACTCATGTTTACCCTCCTTAGTGCATCTGTTTTTGATATTTTTGTTTATTACTCAAACATTTGTAACACTTGTAAGTATACGTGAACGATATAAGTTTGTCAAGAGGTTTTAAGCATTTTAACCGTTGAGCCCTCTATTTTTTTCATTTATTTTAGCATAATTACCCTCATTTTTCCTATTTTATGCCAATTTCCTCCACTATTTATTATTGACATTCATGTTTAGCTCTGATATACTAATCACAGAGTTAAACATTTTATCAAAATCTAAACATTTGTTTCCCGATATAAAAATTGGAGGTGCGTACGGTAGATATGAATTACGAAGATTCCCTGATTGTCAAAACAGCTTGGTACTATTATATAGAAAACATGACACAGCAGAAAATTTCCGAAAAGCTGGGCATATCCCGCATGAAAGTCATCAAACTATTGGATAAGGCGAAACAGACCGGGGTGATTCAATTTAAAATCTCGCCGGAGCGGAGCCAGCAGCTGATGATTGAGCAGAAGCTGACCACCCAATGGAATTTAAAGGACATCTTTGTGGTTCCCACGCCGCCAAGCGGTTCCAATCTGAATGAAACCATTGCTCAGGCAGCCGCTATGTATATAGGTGACCGTCTGACAGAAAACATGTTTATCAACATGGGCTACGGAGACACCCCCAGCCGGGTGTTAAACCACCTGGCCACGATTGCAGAGACACCCATTTCCGTGGTATCCCTCACAGGAGGAGTCAGCTATTATCTGCCCAATATCCGTTCCAACATTTTTAATGCCAAGCTCTATCTCTATCCGGCGCCGCTTCTCGTCTCTTCCAAGGAGATGTGCAAAGCCATGCGCAACGAGCCTCCCATTGAAGAGATTGCAAGAATGGTCCGTCTGGCAACCATGACAGTGGTCGGCATCGGAGCCATGAACGATGAGGCCACTATCATTTCCAACGGTATTTTAAACCAGAATGATTTCCTGTATCTTTCCATGCAGGGGGCAGTGGGCGATATTCTGACCCACTTCATTGATAAAGACGGAAAGCCGATTCACAGCGACGTGGAAGAGCGTCTTTTCAGCACGCCTCTGGAGACATTAAAAAGTCTGAATAATGTTATAGGGATTTCGGGCGGCCCTCAGAAGGTAGAGGCTATCCGCGCAGCGTTAAGGGGCGGATATCTGGATGTGCTGATTACGGATGAAGAAACAGCCATGCAGCTGATTGATTTAAGCTGACAAAGATAATGTAAAGGAGGAGTTTACATATGTCAAAGAATCATTTTCTTACAGTCGATGCCGGAACGGGAAGCGTTCGGGCCGTCCTGTTTGACTTGGAGGGCAACCAGACCGCATGCGTACAGCAGGAATGGGATCACAAGGAAGATCCCAGATACCCGGGCAGTATGGATTTTAACTGGGAATATAACTGGAAGCTGACCTGCGGATGCATCAAGGGCGTGTTGGAGCAGTCCGGCATTTCCCCGGATGACATTGCCGCGATTTCCACCACCTGCATGAGGGAGGGTATTGTACTCTACGACAAGGACGAACACGAAATCTGGGCCTGCGCCAATGTGGACGCAAGAAGCACGGACGAGGTCAGCCAGCTTAGAAAGGCATACCCCGGACTGGAACAGGAATTATACCTGGAATCCGGTCAGACCTATGCCCTGGACGCACTTCCCCGCCTGTTATGGGTCAGGAATAAAATGCCGGACGTCTACGAAAAGATTGCATATGTGGGAATGTTTAACGACTGGCTGATCCATAAGATGACCGGGATTCTGGCCGTGGAGCCGAGCAACGGCTCCACCACTGGACTATTCAGCCTCAAAAACAGATCCTGGGATTCCTCCATTGCCAGACGCTGCGGACTGCGCACCGACATGTTCCCTGAAGTAAGGGAATGCGGCTCCAGAGCCGGAACCGTGACCGCACAGTGCGAGGAACAGACAGGACTGGCCCAGGGAACGCCTGTGATTGTAGGCGGCGGCGACGCGCAGCTGGGCTGTATCGGAGTAGGTGTTGTGAGGCCGAACCAGGCGGCTGTGTTCGGCGGAAGCTTCTGGCAGTATGAATACAATACAGCGGACGGCAGAACAGACGAGGAATGCAGAGTCCGGGTCAACTGCCACGCGGTGCCGAATGTATGGCAGTACGAAGCCCTGGCATTCAAGCCCGGCCTCGTGATGCGCTGGTTCCGGGACGGCTTCTGCCAGGCGGAAAAAGAGATTGCAAAGCTGAAGGGCACGGACCCCTATGATGTGATGAACGAGTACGCGAAGGACATTGCCGCAGGTTCCTACGGTATGATGTGTGTTTTCTCCGATGTTATGAACTTCATCAACTGGAAACACGCCTCACCTACCTTTACCAACTTCGAGCTGGATCCGGTGCGGTTTTCAAAATATACCTTCTACCGCGCAATCCTGGAAAATACAGCCATGGTAACCAAGGGCCATCTGGACCTGGTGCGCGAGGCAACCGGGAACCAGCCCGAGGATATCATTTTCGCCGGAGGCGCTTCCAAGAGCCCGCTATGGTGCCAGATTTTATCCGATGTTCTGGGACTTCCGGTAAAGGTTCCGGCAGTCAAAGAAGCAACCGCCCTGGGCGCCGCGATTCTGGCAGGCTGCGGGGTCGGCATCTATAAAGATATGTCAGAAGCAGCAGAAAAACTGGTAAAATGGGATACCACCTATGTTCCGGATTCCGCCAATCATCAGCTCTACTGTGAAATGTACGAACAATGGCGCAGCGTTTACAAGGCTTCGCTGAATCTGTGCAGCCAGAATCTGACGAGGAGCATGTGGGCTGCCCCGGGATTATAAAACAGGAGGAATAGCAGAAAATGTTTATTGTAAATGAAAATGAAAAAGAGTACCGTTTTGGGGACAGCGGCCCCAAGTACCTGATGAAAGGCCCCAGAATGAATTTTGCCGTGGTCCAGTTCCAGTCAGGCCAGGATTTCAAGGCCCATTACCACAATATCATGGAGGAAGATTTCTTTATACTCGAGGGCGAAATCAATATCGTGGTGGACGGAACCGTACACCACTTAAAACAGGGCGACCTGATCCACATCGAACCGCTGGAAGTCCACTACTGCTTCAACCCATATGAGCGGACCGTGAAAATGATTTCCACTCTGGCTCCGTTCCAGGAGACGGATAAGGTGGAGATAGAGGATTATAAATTTTAATGAAAAGAGTGTCAGTCGGCAAGCGCAATATGACAGCAAAAGATGGACTATCGGTGACGATGGTCCCTCTTTTGCGTTGAGCGGTAAAAGGCAAAATCCACAGGGCTGCCTTATAAATACCTTCTTAATGTACTTCATACTTTTTTTATAATTTTATTAGCACTCACCTCTTGACAGTGCTAACAATCGTGCTATAATACAAACATAAAGAAAATGAAAACAAGCAGTTCTATGAGCGAGGAGGATATAACGATGATGTTAATACCAAGAAGAAACTACGGACTTAATTTATTTGACGATTTTTTCAATGACCCATTCTTTACCAGCGCCTCCGAAAAGGGCGAGGACGCCAAGAAGCTTCCGGTGATGCGTACCGACATCATGGAGAAGGATGGAAACTATATTTTAGAGATTGAACTTCCCGGATTCAAGAAGGAAGATATCAGGGCAGAGCTTAAGGACGGATATCTGACCGTCAGCGCAGATATAACCAAGTCCAGCGAGGACAAGGATGACAAGGGTACCCTGATTCACAAGGAGCGCTACACCAGTTCATGTAAGAGAACCTTCTTTGTAGGCGAGCAGATTCGCCAGGAAGATATCAAGGCTGGTTTTGAAAATGGCATACTGAGACTTCAGGTGCCGAAGGATGCACCGAAGGTGGAGGAGACACCGAAGTATATTGACATTCTGTAATCATCATTAAATGCCCACACTCCTTTTATATATATTATCCCTGATAAAGGACACAGCCGTGAATCCCCCCTTCCCGGCTGTGTCCTTTTTGCCTCTTATATATTCTTTATTTCATCCTATGCTTTCCACAAAATCCGGTCCTCCTTGACGGTTGCCAGCACCTTGATGTTTTGTATCTCATCTGCCCCTGTTTCCAGAGGATTTTGTTCCAGCACCACAAAATCCGCCTTTTTTCCAGGTGTGACAGTTCCCTTCTCATTCTCTTCAAAATACTGGTATGCCCCGTTGACCGTCACTGCCTTAAGTGCATCCCAGACCGGAATGCGTTCCTCCGGTCCCAGCACCTTTCCCACCCTGGTACGCCGGTTTACGGCGCACCACAGGGTCTCCATCATATCCGGCATGATAACCGGGCTGTCCTGGTGCAGGGTGAAACGGATGCCCTCCTTTAGGGCCGAAGCAGCCGGGCTGATGCGTCCCGCCCGCTCCGGACCAAAATTGCGGACGTGGATATCTCCCCAGTGGTATACATGGGCCAGGAAAAAGGAGGGAATGACTCCCAGTTTTTTTACCCGTTCCAGCTGATCGAGCCCCAGAAGCTGGGCATGAATCATTACCGGCCGGATATCGCCCCTGTAAAAACCAGGCTTTCTGCTGTTCCCGCTCCCCAGCTCCCTGTAGACTGTTTCCAGCTGGTCCATATACTGCTCTGCCGCCATATCACCGTTGCAATGGGCCAGAAGCTGCATGTCTTCCAGCTCTGCCTTTAAAATATTTTCCTTTACCTGGCTGTCCTCCAGGGTATTATAGCCGCAGTAATCCTCTTTTGTTTCATGGGTCCGCGGGGACGCATCTCCCTGTCTCTTTTCCCGCACATCCGGCGTTTCCGGCAGATAGGGAGTTCGCATCCATGCCGTCCTTCCCTGGGGTGAGCCGTCCAGGAACATTTTATACCCGCCTATCTTCATATGCCCCTTATAGTTCTTTATATGGCTTTCAAATGTATTCCGGGCAGCATCACTGTCCCGGATATCCATATAGGAGATTAAATCCAGCTTTAAAAGTCCTGATTTCAGCAGCATCTGGTACAGCGGAACCAGCCGGCCTGCCATCAATCCCTCCTGGACCGTGGTGATTCCATAGGAAGCATAGAGCTCCTGGGCGCGGCCATAGGCAGTCAGAAAGTCCTCCGCCGACGGCATGGGGACGCGTCCCTGGAAGCCTAAGAATGCATTTTCCTCCATATATCCGGTCGGCAGCCCGCCTTCCATTTCTATGACGCCGCCCTGAGGTGCCTGTGTCTGTCCGGTTACACCCAGCAGGTTGAGGGCCATGGTGTTAAACACCCCCATATGACCTGACTGGTGTTTCAGTATTAATGGATTCTGAGGCGATGCCTGGTCCAGGACCTTCCTGCGGGGATGGCTGTGCTCCTTCAGGCGGTTATGGTCATAGCCGGATGCCATGACCCATTTTCCTTCCGGAATCTTCTTGTCCGCAATGTATTGCCGGATGCATGTAATGATGTCCTCAAAGCTGCATGCCCCGCCCAGGTCTACCTCCATGGTATGGCTGGCGCAGGCCGTAAAATGGCTGTGGGCGTCTATGAAGCCCGGCAGCATCACCCTGCCCTGTAAATCCAGCCTGCGGGTCTTATCCCCTGCCCGTTCCTTTACCTTGTCCCATGTCCCTGTGTCCAGGATTCTTCCGTCCTCCGTCAGCACGGCTTCCACCTGGGGGCGCCTGTCCTCCATGGTAAGAATGGTACCGTTATAGTAAAGCGTCTGCGCCATGTCCTGTCCTCCTGTTCTATGAATTGACTTTCCCTGTTTTTCTTAGTATAGTACCTATATCATGATTCATAATACCTATATTATCACTAAAAGTATGCGCATAAAAGGAGTTTCTTATGATACGCAGGTGTATTACATGGATTAAAAAGCACCCTGTCCTCTCACTCGTTTTCCTGATACTTATGTATCTGGTGATTGGGGCCACGGCGCCTTTCTATCACTATAAGTCTATCTCCCAGGAAACAAAAGAAACGGTATCGGCTGAGAGCTTCTATCAGGAGGGAGACAGTTCGGACCGCGCCATGATACTGGAAACCAATCAGAGCGCCTGGGATGAACGGATGCGCCTCATGAACCTGGCCAGGGAACGGATTATACTGTCCACCTTTGATTTCAGGGATGGCGAGAGCCCCAGGGACCTGATGGCAGTCATGCTTCACAAGGCCGACCAGGGAGTCAGCATAAAAATACTGGTGGACGGTTTCTCCGGCCTGGTGCGCATGGAACCCAGCAAGCTTTTCTATGCCCTTTCCAGCCATCCAAACATTGAAATCAAGATTTACAACAAAATGAATCCCCTGCTTCCGTGGAAGACCCAGGGAAGGATGCATGACAAGTATGTGATTGTGGACGACTACGGATATATACTAGGCGGCCGGAATACCTTTGATTATTTCATCGGTTCCTATCCCACGGATTCCAGAAGCCATGACCGCGAAGTCCTGGTCTACAATACAGCCCACGGCACGGACAAGGGAAGGGACAGCTCCCTGTATCAGATGGAAGATTATTTTGAGCAGGTATGGAATCTGGATGTGTCCGCCCTGTTCCATGACAGCGAAAAGACAGCAGACAGGACCTCTGTCCGGAATGCGGCGGCCATGCTGAGGGAGCGGTATAAGGTCCTGGCCATGAATTATCCGGATCTGCTGGACAGTGAGGAGGACTCCGTCAGCTGCAGCACCATTCCCGGCCAGCCCGGCTGTCCGGCCCTGCCCATGGATTTCTCAAAGGCCCTGGAGTACTACGGTTCCAACACGGTTCCCACAGGAAAAATCACCCTGGTATCCAACCCCATCGGCATCTATGGAAAGGAGCCTGTGGTCTTCCACACCTTGTCCGTCCTTATGAAGAATGCAAAAAAAAGAGTGCTGATTCACACTCCCTATGCAGTATTCAATAATTATATGTACGATACCATGAAGGAAATCACGGCCCGGACACCGGTAACCATGATGATAAACTCGGTTGAAAACGGCGACAATTTCTTTGCCTCCAGCGATTATCCCATGCACAGGGACGCATTTCTGGACACCGGCATGGAGATTCTGGAATATGACGGCGGTCTCTCCTACCATGGCAAATCCCTTGTCATAGATAGTGAGCTGTGTGCCGTGGGTTCCTACAACTTCGATTTGCGCAGCACCTATCTGGACACAGAGCTTATGCTGGTCATCCAGAGCCCGGAGCTGACAGCCCAGCTGGAAGAATACATGGTCTCCTATCAGAAGGACTGCCGCCGTCTGCTGCCGGGCGGAACATATGAAATACCGGAACATCTGACCATTGCAGATGTCCCGGTGTATAAAAGGGCGGCCTGGAAGGTGGTGGGCTTTGTGATGCAGCCCTTCCGCTTCCTTATATAACTTTTTTATCCCTCCATTTTCCTGTTAGGTAACGGCTGAAGGATATGACATAATTGGCAATCCAGCCCATAGGGACCGCGTACCACACAGCTGCCACGCCCCATATGGGTGCAAAATGGAAGGCTGCATAGACACGTATGGTCAGATTCACCAGGTTGGAGATGGTAAATACCAGCACATCCCCGGAACCTCGCAGGACTCCGTCCGTACACGCCTTCATGCCGATGAGCACAAAGAAGTAGGCGATAAAGGACAGATATCCTGTGCCTGCCGCATAGGCTTCCCGGCTCATGCCCTCTCCCAGGAAGGAGGTTATGATAGGGCCGTTAAGCAGCGCCACTATCACGGCTATGATGACGGAGAAACCGGCCACAATGCCGTAGCTGGCCCTGTATCCTTCCTTCACCCGCTCCATCTTCCCGGCGCCGATGTTCTGAGCCGTGAAGGTGGCCACGGCGTTGCCCGTTGCAATCATGGGCACCACGCAGATGGACTCAATCCTGCTTCCCGCGGAGTAACCTGCCAGGGCAGCGGAACCAAACCCATTGACCACGGACTGGACCAGCAGCATTCCGATGGATACAATGGACTGCTGGAGAATGGACGGCACCGCGATTCTGGTCCCTGCCTTTAACATGCTGCTGTCGTAAAACCTAAAACCATCTCCGGCCTCCTGCTCATATCCCTTTAATTTTTTCATCAGGATACCGAAGGATATCAGGGCGGATATACCCTGGGCCATGACAGTTGCAATGGCCACACCGTCCACTCCCATCCCCAGCCATGTGACAGATATAATGTCCAGAACCACGTTCAGGACGGAAGAAAATATGAGAAGGTACAGGGGCGTCCTGGAATCCCCCATGGCGTTGAATATGGCGGCGAGAACATTGTACATGAACAGGAATGGCATTCCCAGGAAGTAGATTCCCAGGTAAAGCTTTGCCTGGCCCATAATATTGGCCGGTGTCTTAAGAGACTCCAGTATGAGGCCGTTCAGGTAAAATCCCACGCTCCCCAGCAGAATGCTCACAAAGAGGAAGGTAATCAGGGCCGTGGAAATGGAGGTCTTCATCTTTCCGTGCTGCCTGGCTCCCAGATACTGGGAGGTCAGGACCGATGCACCGTTTCCTCCCCCTATGGCTATCATGATAAACACATTGGTCAGGGCATAGGAAGCGCCTACAGCCGCCAATGCGTCCTCGCCCACAAAATTGCCCACAATCATGGAGTCCGCCATATTGTAAAACTGCTGGAACAGGTTTCCCAGTATCATGGGAAGGGCAAACAGGAAAAGGCGCCGCCCCGGTCTCCCTTCCGTCAAGTCAATCCGCTTTTTTATCTGTTTTCCCTGTTCACGGCTTTTCACTGCACTCTGATTCATCTTCTCCCCTCAATCATTCATTTGTATGGATACACGTCTTAAATTCTTCAAGCAGCTCCCCAAAGAAACCAAGGGCTTCATCCACCGGCCGGGTGGTGGACATATCCACGCCGCAGAGCTTCAGAAGATCGATGGGCTTCATGGAGCAGCCTCCGCTTAAGAACTTCTTATACCCTTCCAGCGCGCCTGGCTCCCCGTTCATAATGCGGCTGCTGATGGCCACGGCTGCTGAAAATCCCGTGGCATACTGATATACATAAAAGGGTGTATAGAAGTGGGGAATTCTCTCCCACTCATAATCAATCTGGCTGTCCACTGTCATGGACGGTCCGAAATAGTCCGCATTCAGCTGGTGGTACGCATTGCACAGACTCTCAGCCGTCAGGCTCTCCCCCCTGGCCGCCTTTTTATGGGCCATGTCTTCAAACTCCGCAAACATGGTCTGGCGGAACAGGGTTCCCCGGAAGCTTTCCAGGAAATGATTCAGCAGGTATGCCTTTTCCTCCCTGCTGCCGGCCTTCTTAAGGAGATGGCGTATCAGAAGAGCCTCGTTGCAGGTAGATGCCACCTCTGCCACGAATATCTTATACCCGGCATAGGTAAATGGCTGGTTCCTGTCGGAATACCAGGTATGGATGGAGTGTCCCATCTCGTGGGCCAGAGTAAACACATCGTTAAGGGTGCCATGGAAATTCAGCAGCACATAGGGATGGCTGCCATAGGTCCCCCAGGAATAGGCGCCGCTGCGCTTGCCTTCATTTTCATAGACATCTATCCACCGGTTGTCAAATCCCTGTCTTAACAAGGACAGATACTCCTCTCCCAGCGGAGCCAGCCCCTCCAGCACAATGGCCTTGGCCTCCTCATAGGTGTAATGGCGGTCAGCCGCTGCCACCATGGGTACATAGAGGTCATACATGTGAAGCTCATCCACACCCAGCACATCCCTGCGCACCCGGGTGTACTCATGAAGCTTCATGATATTCTCCCGCACCGCCTTCACGAGATTGTCATAGACCAGCTCCGGCACCTCGTTGTCAGCCAGGTAGTATTCCCGGCTGGAGGCATACTTCTTTGCCTTCGCGTAGAACACGGCCTGCTTCACATTGGAGGAAAATGCAGCTGCCAGTGTATTGGAAAACTGTTCATATACACTGTATAACCCCTCAAATGCATCCTTACGTATCCTGCGGTCCTGGTTCTCCATCAGGGAAATGTAATTGCCGTGGGTAATCCGGATGCCCTCCCCATTCTCCCCTGTGATAACAGGAAATTTCACATCCGCATTGTTGAACATGGTAAAAATCTGGCTGGCGCCCTGGGTAGCGTCGTAGGATTGGGCCAGAAGTTCTTCCATCTCTCCGGACAGGGTGTGATCCCGCCTGGCGAGAATGATTTCCAGCGCCCGTTTAAAATGGCCGATACCGTTATCCGCTGCCATGTACCGTTCCAGAAGCTCCCGGTCCATGGACAGAATTTCCGGCACCAGGAAGGAGCTGTTCTCAGCCGCCCTGTAGGACAGCGTCTGGGCCCTGGAAAACATATCCTGGTATCTCTGCACCGTGGTATCCTCATCGGAACGCATCCTGGCATAGACATACAGACGCTCTATCTTCTGGGAAAGCTTGTCGTCGAAAGAGAGGCAGGCATAGAGGGTATCCGCGCAGTCAGCCAGCTTTCCCTTGTAGGAGGCATATTCGTTTATTTCCCCGGAGGCCTCTTTAAACATCTGTTCCCACAGACCGTCCTCCGCCACCATATCCTCCAGTTTCCAGGTATCCTTTACATCTGTTTCGCTTCGTTTTTTCACGCAGAACACACTCCTTCCAATACTATTTAAATTGGCACCATATTAAATTCACGCTATATTAGATTCGCTGCCAGCGGCACCACAATGACTGTCATCAGCCCTGCCACTGCAATGGAGAGACTGCTCATGGCGCCCTCGATTTCCCCCATCTCCAGCGCCTTGGCCGTCCCCACCGCATGGGCGCTGGTTCCCATGGCAAGGCCCTTGGCAACCGGATGACGGACCTTTAAAAGCTTTAACACGGTCTCCCCGGCCATATTGCCTAACACTCCTGTAAGTATGATGCTCATGACCGTCAGGGTGACGATGCCGCCTTCCTCCTGACTGATACCCATTCCGATGGCCGTAGTAATGGACTTGGGAAGCAGTGTCACGTAGTGGACATGGGCCACGCCCAGCACCTTGCACATGAGGAAAATGCTCACCGCACTGGTGATCACCCCCGACGTGATGCCCACCGCCACGGCGTCAGCATGTTTCTTCAGCAGATGCAGCTGCTTATACAATGGGATTGCCAGACAGACCGTGGCCGGCGTAAGGAGCCAGCTGAGATAGGACGCACCTTTATTATATGTTTCATAATCCATTCCTACTCCCAGAATGCAGGCAATAATCAGGGCTGCCGACACCAGAAGCGGATTCAGGATAGCCAGTTTTGTTTTATTCTTAAGCCAGCAGGCAAACAGATAGGCGCCTATGCTGAGCACAAGACCGAAATATTGTGTCTGTTCCAGTATCAATCGTATGCCTTCCCTCATGTCACTGCTCCTCCCCGCTGTGTTTCCTGCCCATGACCCACTGGGCCATGCATCCGGTCACTGCCATGACAAGAAGGGTGGATATTCCTATGATTATCAGAAACGGCACCAGAACTGCCCTTACCTCCCCGATGCACTCCACAATCCCAACGGTTGCCGGTATGAACATCATGGTCATGGTATCCATAAGAAAATTGCCCGTTCCCTCCACGCTCTCCAGCTTCACGGCCCCGCACATAAGGACTGCCAGCATGATGAACAGGCCGTATACACCTGCCGGCACAGGCAGGGGCACCACATGATTCAATACCTCTCCCGCCAGGGTTATGCCCAGGATAATTCCTATTTGTTTTACATATCTCATATCTTTTGTTTCCTCCTGCTGCGTTAGAGCGTGTTTAAAACTGCTCTGATTATGTTTGAAATTCGCACGGCCTTTATTCTACCACTGCATTTTTCCATAATCAACCCGAATACAGATAAATACACAAGAAATACAATCTTACCGTTGCAATGGAAGTCTTCCTGCCCTACAATATAGGAAAGTCCAAAGGTAAGAGTCCAGGAGGCGTGCCCGCATGAACATGACGCATACGAACACCACACATACGAATATTACTCATACGAATATTACTCATACAACAACATTATCCCGGAAAGAACAGGAAGATATACACAGGATTACTGCCCTGTGCCGCCTCGCAGACGGCCTGAGTCTTTCCTGCCCTGAGGACGGGGATGAATACTGGCTTCTGGAGGAAGATACAACCGCGGCTGCTTTCCTGGCCGTGTATAAAACAGAGGAAACAATATGGGAATGCTATGCCTTCACACACCCGGATTTTAGAAGAAAAGGATATTTTTCCGTGCTCCTGGAACAGGTCTGCCGGTACAGCGAGGCCCTGGGCGAGCCGGAACTCTGCTTTGTAACCGATAACAAATGCCCGGCGGCCATGGCCGTTCTTCGGGAACTGGAGGCAGAGCTTTGGAATGAAGAATATATGATGGAATATGATGTAACAGCAGCCGGAACTGCTTTTGGGGATGGAACATCCGCCTCCCCCGCTTCCCTGCCGGACATGGAACTGGACATGGACATCCGTACAACTCCGGAAGGGTTACTTATCTGCGCCCGGAGACCGGGGGACAATCCCACCGCGGATGGCGCCTGCGTCACCTGCCGTCTTTCCCTGAACGGCACCGGCTCATACCTGTACAGCCTGGAGACAATTCCGGCCCTGCGCCGCCGGGGATTGGCCAGCTGTTTCCTCATGCAGCTTATCCGGCATCTGGAGCGTAAGGGTATCCGGCGGATCTGCCTCCAGGTATCCGGCTCCAATGAGCCTGCCCTGCATCTCTATAGAAAAACAGGGTTCCGCATAACGGAAACCCTGTCCTACTATCTCTACTAGAGCCTGTTTGAAACAGCTGATTTACAGCCCTTGTCAGTCCCTGCGCACCGTGACGCCCTGGGCCTCGATTTTCTTGCGTATCTCCAGCATTTTCATGTCTGTGCCGGCAATGACTTCCGCACATTGCTTCAGTTCCTCACTGATTTCTCCGTTGTCGTCAATAAAGGACTTCTTATACTTCAGCTGATGGTCCAGGCTGGCCCAGAAGTCCATGGCAATGGTACGTATCTGTACCTCCACACGGATGGGCTTCTTGCTGTCAGAAAAGAACACCGGTATCTCAATAATCATGTGATAGCTTCGGTATCCGTTGGGCTTGGGATTCTGAATATAATCCTTTACCGCAATCACCTTTACATCATCCTGCCTTATCAGCATATCCGCCACTTCATAGATATCATCCAGAAAGGAACAGATAATCCTGATTCCGGCCACATCATCCAGATTTTTCTCCATGGACTCCAATGAGATCTCAAATCCCCTGCGCTGCAGCTTTTCCACTATGCTCTTTGGCTTCTTCACACGGGACTTTATCATCTCGATGGGATTGCGCTGGTTCTTTACGGACAGCTCGTCGTTCAACACTTCCAGCTTTGTCTTAACCTCTCTGATTGCACAGGTATACCTCATCATAGCCTGCTGGAACTGGTGAGCCTGGTCAACCCACATCTCCGGCACCTGGACCATATCCGGTACATTGACGATGGACTGATGAAGCTCGCTGTTGGGATTAATGTTAATGTTCATCGGTTCACCTCATTATCTATGGTTTACTGCTGCCGCAGTTTTTTATAATGCCTCGACTGCCTTTACAGCCTCATCAAACCATGGCATTTCAAGATATTCCACGCGTCCTGCATCCACCATCTGGGCAATGGCAGGGTCAATTGGTATCTGAGCCAGGACCTTGATGCCGTGCTCTGCCGCGATTTCCTCTACATGGCCTTCTCCGAATACGCTGATGCGCTTGCCGCAGTCTGGACATTCCAGATAGCTCATGTTCTCCACGACTCCCACAATGGGTATATCCATCTTCTTTGCCATGTTCACTGCCTTGGCCACAATCATTCCAACCAGTTCCTGTGGTGAGGTGACGATGATGATGCCGTCCACAGGCAGGGACTGGAATACGGTCAGGGGCACATCGCCTGTGCCTGGCGGCATATCCACGAACATATAATCCACATCCTGCCATAAGGTCTCAGACCAGAACTGTTTCACGGCCCCCGCAATCACAGGGCCTCTCCAGATGACCGGGTCCGTGTCCTTATCCAGAAGAAGGTTGGCGGACATAATTTCCACGCCTTCCATGGACTTGGCCGGAAGCATCAGGTTGCCGTCAGGTGAAGTGGCCACGCCCTCATTGCCGATACCAAAGGCCATGGGAATGGACGGACCTGTGATGTCAGCGTCCAGGACAGCTGTTTTCTTACCCTTGCGGTTCATGCTCACTGCCAGCATGGAGGTGACTAAGGACTTGCCCACGCCTCCCTTACCGCTGACAACGCCGATTACTTTCTTTACGGAGCTGGCCGGATTCAGTGCCTCCAGGAACTCACTTTTATCTACCTTACGGCTGTCGCAGTTCGCACTGCAGGAGCCGCAATCATGGTTACATTCGCTCATTTTTAGTTCTCCTTCCAATATTTCTATGCATAACTTTAATTATAAATCCATTTCTCAATATTGTCCATTGTTTTCTGGCTGTTCACCGCCCTGTCACCGCCCGGTGCGCTGCCCTGTCCGCAGTCCCGTTCACCGCCCTGTCCGCTGCCGTCACTGTTCACCGCGGCCAGCAGACGCCTGAGGGCAAATCCGGGGCGTTTGACCATGGCTTCCTCCAGCACAGCCTTGTTGAAATCCGAGTGTTCCACCTCCCTGGAAAACCGGTGGGCAGCATCCACAAAATCCATGAAGGAAAGCCGCCCGCCCTGGTCTGTCCACAGGGCCTGGGCCAGCTCCTCAATCAACAGGGTGGCTGCCGCCCCCATCTTCATCTTTCCATAGGGATTTTCGTTGTAAACAGCCCCGCAGAAATAGGCATAGAGCCTCCCTTTTCTGATTCGGGCCTGGAGGTCGTGGGCCAGTCCCAGGCACAGGGAAGTCCTGTCCGCCCATGACCAGGTACGGTTTCTGAGGATATCCAGCGCCAGTTCCCTGGCATCCATCAGCTTTGTGTAGAGAAAGAAGTCAAATTCCTCATATGTCTCCTCCCGCTCATCCTCCCTGGTAATGAACCGCACCGGTTCCTCACAGCCCAATATGATTCGCGCCGCCTCTATACAGGAAAGACAGAGCGTCATTTCCCTGCATCCCTCAAATTCCTCTATGTGCCTGGGATATGTGCGGCAGGTACGGCAAAGGTACTCCGGTCCTGCCTCGCTGTAGATGTCACATAGATTTTCCTCATTTAAAAACGCGCACCGTCCACGGTACTGCTTAAAGGAGCCTTCCTTCCAATGAATGGAATTATGGAGGCGGCTGCCAAAGGGTCCGTCCATTTCCCTGTACTTCTTAAGAGATGCCCTGTCAATCATGATGCCCCATCCCGCGCAGCAGGTGTCCGAACATTCCGACGCAATGCATTTAAAATGATTGTAATAGTGGGGAACTGTGTATATCATATATGCCTCCTTATAAATGCCGGAGCCTTTCCCCGCAGGGCAGCGCTTCATAGATGGTGCATCCCATCTGTTCCTCAAAATAATCCTTTATCTCCAGCACCTTTTTCCAACGGGGAATGGTGCAGGGATGAACCCCGTACCGGATGGTTACGTCCACGAACCTGGTTTCCAGAGGACAGAAGCCCGTGGGAAGGGCCAGGCTGTCACAGAGCTGTACCAGGCGGTCATAATCATCATAGACTGCCCCGGAAATGAATTCCTTCATGAATGCATAATCAAGGGGTGTCACGTCAAACTCGCCTATGGATGTGCCTATGTCCTGTATCATGAACGCATGGCTCATGCAGATTCTGGCAGCCTCCTCCCACCCGTGTTCCATGCACCTGCGGTATCCATCCAGCAGATGGCGCTCCGATGTCCGGCCCGCATATCTGCCTGTATCGTGAAGGAGCCCCAGCACATAGGCATGGTCCCGGTCCAGATGGCTGCACCTGGAAGCTATGCTCTCACAGGCAGCCGCCACGTACCGGGAATGCTCCTTCCAGGGACCTGGATTTAAGTCCGCTGCCCACTCCAGCTCCTGATTTGCTCTCTCTCTGTCCGGTATCATTATATCCCTCCTGCTTCCATTCATTCTGCTGCCATCATAGGCAGAGAAACCCTGCTGTTTTAACTGAACTCCGTTTATTGTACTACCAAATCATACAGATATCTACCTTGTATTTAAGATTTAACATGGGAATCCCTTACAGCGGGCCGTACGCCGTCAGGCGTGTTCGCAAAAGAGCGATGCGATTTTTGCCGGGGCTTGGGGTGTCCCCAACAAGCAAAGAAAGGGTAGTTTTTTAGTAGCCGAACGAAGGCTACTAAAAAACTAACCATTTCGATTGCTCGCCAGCTTTCGTGGCTTGTTATGTGGAATTAGCTGATAATTTATTCAAGGGCTGCTTCGTGGGTGGCGGCTGGAAATAAGGGCAGTTTTAATGGATATTGATTGAAAAATAGGTGAATTGCTCTCGCCGGCGTGAGGATTTAGGAGGAAGTTTCAAAGAATCACTTGAATTTCATAGATGGATTGACTATAATAGAAGTGTAATAAAAAAGGAACAACCACCTCATACAAGAGGTTGGCTGAATACTCAAATGACAGAATTGCCACCCTTTCAACCGCCAAGTCTACAAGGGTGGTTTTTCTGTGCCCGTTTCCGGGACTTAGAAAACGCTACTGACTAATCCTTAAGATAAAGGTCAGCAATGCGAGAATGAACATACCAAAGGCCATTAAGTCTTTAAAGTCAAATTTCATTCGCACCACCTCCCATCTTATGTAAAATGGAAGGCCAACACCTTGTAATAACATGATTGTTCCCTATGGACTATTTTAGCAAATTATTTTCTATCTTTCAATGACTGCATCTGCTCAGGAAATATGGTACTGAAAAACAACCTTCGGGAACCGCCTGTTTCCTCATTCCTTCTTTGTGATATTTTCCGATAAATTTGTTATTCTCATCCGAAAATAACGACAATTCTATTTTGTATATTTTTAAGTTGGAGGGCAAAAACCCCTGTCCGGAATGGTCCGGGCAGGGGTTGGATTACAGATGTCAAAACTGCACTCAATTGCCTAACGGTTTGTATTTATTTTCTATCGAATGCATCTTTTCTTTTATGTATTCAATACTCAACTCATATACCTTATTCTTCCACTCAACCGAAGTAAACTGATGATTAGCCCCTTTTATTATTTCCAGACGGGCCTTTTTTCCGTACAGATCCAGATATGGTCCCACCGCATAAACCGGAACCTTATCATCTAACTCGCCGTGTATAAGAAGCACCTCTTTGCCGTAACCTTCCGCCTGCCTGACAATATCCGTCTTTCTCACTTGCGAAAGGAATTCACTGGACATCATAAGTACGCCTATGTCATAGAACTCCTCGTAGTGGCCCGGAACAGCATGGACACGGCTGCTGATATCATAGTAGACCACATTTCCCGGAGCCCACATAACGGCTCCCCCGCGCTGAAGCTGCGGTATGATATTGGAGACAATCGCGCCTCCCATGCTGTGCCCTACGTGAAACATATTGTCCCTGTCACACCATGGCTGCTCACTGGCCCACATATAAATGGCCTATGCCTGCTCCACCTCATCCATATATCTCATTTCCGAAAAGTCTCCGTCGCTTTCGCCGCATCCGTAAAAGTCAAATTATACACATGCGATACCATTGCCGGCGCACGTTCTGGCAAACAGTTCATGAAGACGCATCTGGCCGATCCGGTCCACGCAGAAGCCATGATAAAAACAAACCACCGGGAAGGGACCCGTCCCCTCGGGAAGCCTTACGTCCCCCCGCAGCAGTTTATGCCGAAGCTGCTGGGATATACAATGATATACTTCTCAATTTGGTTATAGAAAGGTTCTCTCTTCTCAGTCTTCTCCATGTTGATCTCCTTATATGCAAGGCCTTCTTACTTCATATACTTTCCGTTGATTTCGTCAACACTGTCTCATTGGAAGCAGAAAGTTCACGTTCATAAACAATCATCTCGTCTACACATTCCTGAATCAGCTCCTGGTCCGAAGCAGAGAGGCTGTCCCACCATGTCTTGGAGGCCAATAATGGGCTTGTATCATAAATATGACCTGTCTTTATGATATAATTCTGTACCTCGTACAATCTGTTGCCGTCAATATTGGCAAATGGATTCTCCTGGGCGTCCATGGTTCCGGGACTGCCGTCTGGAAGGTTTTGAGGTCCCAAACCCGGAACAGATACTGCTCTCCTCTCCCTGAATAGCATCTGGAACATGCCATGATGTTCCTTTCTTTTCTACCTTAATTTTCCTCTTTCTAATATTTATTGTATATAATCCAGGCCCCGGAATCAAATTAATTTCCCTTTCGTTTCCCTTATATTTAACGCAGGATTGCATCCTCTGTCCAAATGGTATATCCTTAGTTATAAACACAGGAGCTTACACTCCAGCATTTAATAATACGATTTATGGGAGGAAATGAAATTGAAACAGGCATTAATCATCGGTTCCACTGTGGTGGACGTGACTATCAGACTCCCCCATCTGCCCGTTACCGGCGAGGATGTGATTGTGGAAAACCAGACCATGTCCCTGGGAGGATGTGCCTATAATGTGTCGGAAATCCTCCGCCAGTCCGGTGTCCCATACACCCTGTTTTCTCCGGTGGGTACAGGGGTTTATGGGAACTATGTGAGGGAGCATCTGGGAAGGAAGCAGATTCCCATTCTCATCCCCGCACCTGCGGCAGATAATGGATGCTGCTACTGCTTTGTGGAACAATCAGGTGAGCGGACCTTTGCGGCCCTTCACGGCGCAGAATACCGTTTCGAAAGGCAGTGGTTCAGCCTGGTAAAGCCTCTCTCCATCGGATGTGTCTATGTGTGCGGACTGGAACTGGAGGAGGATACAGGAAGCGTCATACTGGACTACTTGGAAGAACACCCGGAATATACTGTTTACTTTGCGCCGGGTCCCAGAATCAGCTTCATCCCCCAAGGCAGTCTGGAGCGCATGTTTTCCCTGTCCCCCATCCTGCACCTCAATGGGGATGAGGCCATGGGATATACGGGAATCACGGGACCCCTGGAAGATAAGCAGCCGGTGAACCTCTGCCGGGAAGGCAAGACTGCCGACCGCCTGCGTGAAGCTGCTGACCGCCTTACAGCCCTTACCCGCAATCATGTCATCATCACCCTGGGTGGCCATGGCGCGTTCTATATGGAGCCTTCCGGAAAATATGCCCTGATTCCCGGTTGTCCGGCCCGGCAGGTGGATGCCACCGGGGCCGGGGACAGCCACATGGGTGCAGTGATTGCATGCCGCATGAAAGGTTTTCCCATGGACAAAGCCATCCGCACAGCCAACCGTATATCTGCCGCCGTGGTGGAACACGCCGGAGCAGGGCTGGAGGATGAGGATTTTCTGCGCCTGAATGTCTGGGATTCTTTGGAAGAAAATTGTAAAGATACGTAATAGGTTTGAAATTGAACTCCTGTTTTCATGGGAATTACGGCATTTGCAGCGACAGAAAAGATTGACACGGTAAAATTATCATTCACATGCGACCCTGTACCAAAAGCAGGCGAGGCGCCGGGGACCGTGACCGCCAAGACCAGCAGCAGGGAGTTCACCGTAAAAAGCGCTTATTCCGGTGAGAATACGGTCACGGAACGCCAGGTTTCAAATAATGGAAACGGCTCCTGGATCCAGAACCAGCATGGCTGGTGGTACAGATACTATGACGGGGGATACCCCTCTAATACCTGGGAAAAAATCAATAACACCTGGTATTATTTCAACCGGAACGGTTACATGCTAAACGGATGGCAGCAAATAAGCGGCTCCTGGTATTATCTGGGCGGAAACGGAGCCATGACCCGCGGCTGGCAGTCTGTCGACGGACGCTGGTACTATATAAACGGCGACGGCGTCATGCTCACAGGGTGGCAGTATCTCGGCGGACGCTGGTACTACCTGGACGGCAGCGGCGCCATGCTCACCGGATGGCAGTTCATCAACGGACGCTGGTATTTCCTGGACGGCAGCGGCGCCATGCTCACAGGATGGCAGTTCATCAACGGGGCCTGGTACTACCTGGACAGCAGCGGCGCCATGTATGCAGACCAGACAACGCCGGACGGTTATTATGTGGACGGCAACGGAAAACGGACTTAATCTACCCAAAGATATCTGAACATGAATCCACACAGCCCCAGGGCGTCCCGGAGAGAATCTGCTTTACTCCCCGGAACGCCCTGTGCATTTTGCCACCCAGATAACACCTCCCGCTGCGCCTGTAAAAGAACAGAACAGGCACACTGACAGCCTGCCCTTCATCTGCGCCAGCCACCAGACAGCTCCTGCCTCCCCCATGTCCGCCATATCGGAACGCAGTTCCTCTATCTTCCTGGCCCAGAATTCAAAATCAGACCATCTGCTGGGAATCAAATCCGGAGGTATCTTAAGCTCCAGCTTCCATGCCAGGAGTAATCCCGCCAGGAAAAATACGGCAGCCAGGATGAATGCCTTTATACTCTTCTTTATACTCTCCTTTGTCCTCCCCCTTATCCCCCTCCTGCTTCCCGAAAGGCCAGAGAGCATCCATACTGAAGTTATCCACAGCGGCAGACACACTCCAAGGCCGGCGGCAGAGGAAAAATACGTTCCGTCCACCAGGACCTTCCCGGACTTAATCCCATTCCTGTAAAGAAATTTTTCCGCCGCTGATTTTCCTGTTTCCATCCCATGGGATGTCCCTTCTTCTGCACCACTTTCTGCCTCCCTTACGTATGTAAACATCATGTATCTCATGGCGTCTTTCTCTTTGGCAGGCAGCAGTATGACATGGGATGATTCATCCGTGACTCCCCGTATCCTGTAGGGCTTCTGCCTGCACCAGATATATTTTCCCGCTACATCCAGACCTCCGAACAGTTCCATGGCAAGGCCGCTGCTGATGACGCATCCGTCCTGGTCTGAACGGCAGCCGTATGTTCCTCCCAGCAGCCTGGGTGATGACGCCATTTCCTTAAGTCCGTATACAGCGATGCAATCCGCCTCTTCTGACCTTCCCAGTCCGGGGTTCAATACCTTCAGCCTTTCCGCACGGGACCAGGCCGTGATTTCAGGCAACATTTTCCTGGTCTGCTCCTGTTCACCGTCCAGTGCATGGGAAATCAGCTGTTCCTCCACCGCCTCCCCTTCTCCATAGTATATAAATACCTGGCTGCCCGCATCCCTCATGGTCCAGGCCAGGATGGCCCCATAGCCCCATATGGCGGCAATGAGTATAAGTATGATCCATTTTTTCATTCTTCCACCACCCTGACCCGGTCTCCTTCACTCACTGGTTTGCCGGATTCTGTAATCAGCTTCATATCCTTTGTCACAAGACCTGACACAGCAGCGGCAGAACTGCTCTTTTCCAGTACCTCCACCTGGATTCTCACTGCTTTTAGCTCCTCTCCCAGTATGGTTTTTTCCGGCTCTGCCGCCAGACAGTAATATCCTTTATTATCCTCACGCAGCGCCTCCATGGGAATTACACAAGGGTATGCCCCGGATTCCATGTTCACGGCAAAGGATACCAGGTCTCCCAGCCTTCCCTCGCCTTCCTGCATCCTGGCTGTCACCTGGATTTTCCCGTCCTCTGCCATCTGGTCCACGGATTCCACCTCTGCTTCCACATTCTTTGACTGTCCCGCCAGCTTCACCTGCATCTTGACACCCTTTTTCAGGAGACCTGCCCCGGCTGTCTCCTTGTCAATCTGTGCCTTCATCTCCAGGCCGCCCACAGCCAGCCTGACCTGATGTCCGTCCTGGATCCGGTCCCCTGCCTGTAATCCGGTATCCACCACAACCCCATCCACCGATGCCTTGATTTGTCCTTTGGCATCTATTAATTCCTCTATCTTCCTCTGCTTTTTTTGAATCTCCTCCATGTCCAGTTTCATGGACTCCTGTTTCAGGCCGGACATTCCCCTTCCGGCCGCTTCCCCTGCCGCTGTACCGGCATCCGATACCCTTGCGTTTTCCACCTTCTCCATGGCCTGATACAGGCTTTCCTCCAAATCCCGGACCTTTCTTCCGGCTTGCTCCAGCTTGTCATCCTCTGCCTTCAAGGCGTCCTCATACGCCCTTCGCAGGTCCTCCTGGTTTTCCCTTTCCCCGTAATCCACATCCTCGTAGTCTTCCTCGGCCGCATACATCTTTGCCCTGGCTTCCTCTACCTTCAGGTCCTCTTCATCCCGGATGTCCTCCAAATCCTCTCCGGCCCTATCAAACTCCAGCTTAGCCCGTTCCAGCTCCTCTTCGGAAGCCCCCTGCTCCTCCAGGCGGTCCAGTTTTTTCTGCTTATCCTCCACTTCCCGCTCCGCCTTTCTCACAGCAGAATCCCTGGACTTCTGGGCCGACTCATATGATCTTCTGGCACTTTTCATAGCCTTGCGGTTATCCTCCTTCACCTGCTCCCTGGTCCGGTTCTTCTTCTGCACATAATCGTGCTCCAGTTCAATGGATGCCTTCTCATGGTCCTCCTTCGCCTTCGCCAATTCCTGGTTTCCCAGTTCCAGGGCTCTCTGGGCCGCGGCCAGCTGCTGCAGCGCCAGAGTCTCCTCAGTCACCCGCGGGACTGGAGCAAAGGACATCTGCTCCTGTTTAAACGTCAGCTCTGCCTTTTTGTACTCCAGGGTCAGAGCATCCCGCTCCTCCTCAAGTCCTTCCATCTGAAGGGTCAGGACCGTGTCTCCTGCCTTAACAGACTGTCCGGGCCTGGCTGTGATTTCCTCCACCTGCATGTTCTCCGGCAGTGATATGTATACCGTTCTTCCGGCAGTAAGCTCTCCCTCTCCCTGTATTGCGTAGGGGATCACATCCTGCTTTCCATACCCTGTCTTCACCCGTATGACGGTAAATGAATCCAGGGCCCTGGACAGAAAGGTCAGAGCTGCCATAAGGGCCAGGAATATGGCCGCTGCTTTTTTCACGTTCATTGACTCTCACTCCTTGATTCCTGATGCGGCAATCCCCTGCTCCAGTGTCTCCTGGCCCATGATGAACAGAAGGACAGGAAGCATCATCATGATGACCGAGGCAGACCAGGCAGCGCCTGCCTTATCAGCCGTAATGTCCGGCAGATAAAGGGACAGCGGCCAAAGTCTCTGCTCCTTTAAAAATGTCATGGGCTGTTCAATGGCATTCCAATATTCCAGGAATCCCAGCACCAGCATGGAAATGATTCCCGGCCGTCCCACTGGTATACCCACCTTCAAAAATATAGAAAAGTCACTGGCTCCGTCCAGCCTTGCCGCTTCTATGAGAGGCGTTGGAATGGATGCAAAGAATTTTGTCATGATAAAGACCGGAAATGCGGAAAAGATTCCCGGCAGAATGACCGCCAGATGGGTATTTAAAAGATGAAACTGCTTAAGGACCAGATAATTTGGGACCATGGTCACCTGAAAAGGCTGCATCATCAGAATGATATAGAAAAGAAACAATGCCCTTTTTCCGGGAAAACGGAAGTGGGCAAAGGCCCAGGCTCCCGGAAGCGCTATAAGCAGCTGCCCTGCTAACACCAGCCCGGTCTGCAGGCAGGAATTCCAGAACATCACATAAAACCCCGGAGAATCCACAAGCAGCTCCACAAAGGGGCTTAGCGTTGGATAGGAGGGAATAAGGGCTGCCTTTATGGGGGCGTTTCCCATGCCAAAGACAGCGCCGAAACGTTCAAGCATCTCCCCTTCAGACATCAGCGCGTTGCCCGCCATGAGAAAAAGGGGAAGCCATATAAAAAGGCACAGCAAAATGAGGACTGCATTTGTCAAAATACGTTTTATCATCTCTTTTTCCTCTTCCAGGTCCATAGCAGCACCGGAATCAAAATGGATGTCTCCACCATCACGGATGCCGCGCTCATCTTCTGAATGTCCAGGGATACAAACCAATGGTTGAACAGGTGCTGGAGCATGTAGATACTCTCATGGGGATAATCCCCTGATATAAGGTATGCCTCCCTGAACACCTTAAAGGAATTGACGACAGACAGCACCAGCACCAGAAAGGCCGTGCTCTTAAGCCCCGGCAGAGCCACATGGAAAAAGCTCTGCCAGGAACCGGCTCCGTCCACCTTTGCTGCCTCGAAAAGCTCTTTTGGTATTCCGTCCAGTCCGGCCAGCCAGAGCATCATGTCGTAGCCTGTGTTTTTCCATATATAGGTCAGCACCAGGATATAAAAGGCACTTCCCTGATTCAGCCAGTCCTGTTCCCTCCCGCCTGCCCATACCACCAGCTGGTCAAGGAGCCCCTGAGGATAAAGCAGCAGCTTCCACAGCAGCACAACGGAGGCCACCGGTATGGCCATGGGCAGCAGGAGCGTTGTCTTATACAGGTTCCGGCTGTCCGCGGCCGCTGTCACAAGCACCGCTGCCCACAGTGAAAAGGCCATCAGCACAGGGATGCACACCAGGATAAAATGCAGGGTATTCTTCACAGCCAGCCGGAATGCCTGGCTGTGAAAGACCTGTATGAAATTCTCCATGCCCACAAACTGCCCGCCCACTGCCTGGAAAAAGGAGCGGACCACCACATTCACAAAGGGTATGAGCACAAATATGGCTGTCCCCGCCAGACTTGGGGCCAGGAACAGCCATGGCCTCATATTCCTGAGCTGGATGCCAAACCGGTTCCCGAAATATTTTTTTATGCCTTTTCTACTCTGAAAAATACAACATTGCTTTGTTCTGCGCATTCTGAGCTGCCTGTTCCAGGGACAGTTTCCCCTCAAAAAATCCTTTTGTCTCATTGATGATAATATCCGTCAAAACCCGGTCCATCCGAATGGGATGATCCGCCCTGGCTGCGGTATCAAATACCAGCAGGCGTTCTTCCTTTGTGGGCCAGCTGCCTGTCAGCTCGTAACCGTCAGCTCCGCTGACAGCAATGGATGTACCGCTTGTATTTTCCCGCCCCACCCAGTCACGGGCTGCCAGGGCATTGACCGGAAGGCCGTCTGAAAGGTCCTTTGACTGGACATCACGTCCCAGCACAAAGAGAATGAATTCCCTTGCCATCTCCTTGTTCCGGCAGGCCTGGTTGATTCCCATGGTACCTGCCGGCAGGTAGGATGCATTTACATTTTCCATAGTGAATCCGTGCTTTCTCTGTACTGCCAGAGGCAGCAGGACATCGTACATGCCTCCTATCTTGTCGATTGCAATGGCACTCATACCCTGGTCCACACAGTTGTATTCGCTTGTCAGCAGTCCATCCGCTCCCGGAATAAGGTTGTAGACATTGCCCCGTCCACCATCCTCAGACTCGTCAAAGGCAGGCTTGGCACCGTTTGCCTCACCCAGGACCTTCACGGTCTCCAACAGTTCCTTAATTTTATCCGGATACGGCTTTCCCGTATGCATATCCACGATTTCATCGTATTTCAGCATCAGAATCTGACGCAGCAGACTCTCATAATTTGTCTTGGGCCGCAGGGGAAGATTGGACGAATCCTTCTGGTAGGCTCTCATGGCTTCCATGGACACAAGGCTGGCTACGGCCTGGCTGTCCCCATAGGCAGCCAGCAGCGTCATCCTGGTGGGAATCTGGTAAATACTCCCGCTTTCCTCTGTATAAGGCTTTGACACCTGCTCCATCAGCTCTCCCGAAGCTATCATGGGACTTAAGTATTCCTTCATGTCCTCAAGAATCCCCTTTTTTATATAGGACTCCGCCGGGAGACCGTCCAGAACCAGCAGGTCCGCCCCATTTCCGCCTAAAAGCTCTGTATTCAGGGCCCTTATGGTGTCGGATACCGTGGTGCTGCCTGCCGAGGTCTGGCCGTCAATCAATTCCACCCTGACATCCGGGTGTTCCAGCTGGAACATGGAAGCTGCCTGGCGAATGGTATCTGTCTCTTCCAGATTCAGCCCGTATACAGTCAGTGTCTGGGTGGGCACGGAAGGCATCTGCGGGTCATATGTATAATGTTTCAGTTCTTCCTTCTCATCCTGGGTCATCCAGACATAAAAGTCATTCTGGTTTCCCACAAACAGCTTCCTGAGATTAGCGCTTGGAAGGCTCAGGGAATTAAGGGTGCCGTCAGCCACGGTCTCCCACAGGCTTCCCCCCTGATTCATATGGTGGATTCCCCGGGGATTGGCAATGTATATTCCCCCGCTTCCGTCAGATGCCATGGGAGCCCACATGTCAAAATCCGGTGACTGGAATGGTATCTCCTCTTTGGCGGACGCTGACATGCCGGAAATATCGTAGCTGATATAGGAGCTGTCGCCGTTCGTGATATATCTGTTCCCCATGAGCAGGCCCGAGTCCTTCCATTCCATGGAACTCCACTTCTGGGGCAGGGTAAGAACCAGGTCGCCCTCAGGCGTGTACACGTCCGTCACCCTGCTGTGGGACAGGAAAATAAGTCCCTCCTCCGACACCGCCGCAAAGTCAGGCCTCACATCGTAATATTCCCGTTCATTTTTGGCGGAAAAGACCTGGTCCAGAAGCATCAGAGGCTCCTGCCCCTCTGTCAGTTTCATCATGAATGTCTTATAATCATCCCCGCCCTGGTACAGCACATACCGGTTTCCATCCTCCCCCCATATCATGTGCAGGGTCCCGTAAGGAAACTCCAGTCCCTCCAGCAGGCTGTTGTCCTGTTTCTCCCATTTTTCACCCGTCCATATGTATCTGTAAGCTTTTTTGTCCTTGACCGTATACAGCTCCAGGACCTGGTCCTCTGTCTGGATGATATCGGCGGCTGTCTCCCCTTCTTCCAGGGGAATGCCTATACTGCTCTCCGCGTATCTTCCCCTTGGGCCCTCCTGCTGCTGCTTTTCCTCCTGTCTCTTTGATTCCGTCTGCTGTTCACTTGTGCTGCCGCCTGCTGTACCGGACGGGTTAGCGCAGCCCCACAGGCATCCTGCCAGTATGCTGACAGCCAGACACAGGCTCATAAGTTTCTTTTTCATTGTAATTCTCCTCCTGGACAATATTCATGTCCCATGTATCATATCAAACAAATCTCTAAAAAAACTGAAAAAATGGAAAAATTTCTTTTAGATTTTTTAGAGATTTGTCTGATATAATGGTTTCATATATTAATGACAATGAGGATGGAACAATGCGGATTTTATTGGTTGAAGATGATAAGGAATTATGTGACGCCATAAAGCTCCAGTTAGAGCGGGCGGGATACGAGACTGACTGCTGCGGCCAGGGGCAGGAAGCCTTTTATTATGCGGCTGAATACCCCTACGATGTAATCATACTGGACCGGATGCTTCCCCAGATGGACGGACTCAGCGTCCTGGGCGGCTTAAGGAGAATGAATATTGCCACGCCGGTCATCATCACCACTGCCCTGGACGGCATCAACGACAGGATTGACGGCCTGGACGCGGGCGCCGACGATTATCTGGTGAAGCCCTATGCCGCGGAGGAACTGCTTGCCAGAATCCGGGCCCTAACCAGGCGGCCGGGTAATTTTAAGCAGAGTCCCGCGGCCGCCTGCTCCAACATCAGCCTGGACCCGGAGAAAAGGGAGCTCACAGGTCCCCAGGGAACCCTGCAGCTGAGCAAACGTGAATCCGCCCTGATGGAATACCTGATTCGCAACGCAGGCCAGGTCCTTCCCAGAGGGCTGATTCTGTCTTACATATGGGGTCCCGACTCCGATGTGGAGGAGGGGAATCTGGACAACTATATCTATTTTCTGAGGCGGCGCCTCAAATCCATAGGAGCCCTGCCCCAGATTAAGACGGTCCACGGAATCGGATACCGCCTGGAAAACGGAGGGACCCATGATTAAACGGCTCCGGCGGCAGCTCACCGCCCTTTTTACCATTACCACCGGACTGATTCTGACCCTGGTGGTCATCGGCATCCTGGTCATAAGCGCCAGGGAATTCAACAAAAAAACCCTGGTTTCCTTTCAAAACCAAATCCTTAACATCACCTCCCGGCTCCAGTCCGGCACCACTATCAGCTGCACCTGGCTGTCCAGGCTGGAGAGCGATAACCGCCTGATTATACATATCGAGGACAACGGCAAGCCTCTCCTTTACCGCGGTTCCTGGACTCCGGCCAGCGGTCGGGACACTTTAATCATGCGGGCCAGGGAAGCCGCCATGTCCGAGCGCATTGACCCGTCATCAAGGCCGGTATCCTCATCCCTGCTCAGGAGCTCTGTATTTACGGTGACTGGGGACTGCAATGACACCTATCTGGGCAGCGTGCTTGTCCTTCCCACACGGACAGGCTTTCAGAGCCTGACACTGCTTGCCTACAAGGACCCCATGGGATTCGGCCTGTACCGGCAGGGTATCCTGTTCTTTCTTCTCAATCTGGCCGGCATCGCCGCGCTGATGTCCGTCAGCTGGGTATTGGTGGGAAAGTCCTTAAAACCATTGGCGGAAAGCCAGAAACAACAGAATGAATTCATAGCGGCAGCATCCCATGAGCTGAGGGCTCCCCTTGCGGTCATCCGCTCCAGCATATGCGCTGCACGGACAGCCCCTGACCAAAGGGAGAAATTCATGGATAATATGGACCGGGAGTGTTCCCGCATGTCCTGTCTGGTGGGCGACATGCTGCTTCTGGCCTCAGCCGACACCGGACAATGGAGCCTCAGGACCTCCTCCCTGGACATGGATACCCTTCTAATCAGTATCTACGAGCGGTTTGAGCCGCTGTACCAGGACAAGGGAGTCTGCCTGAAGCTGGACCTGCCCGAAACCTCCCTGCCCAGGGTATCCGGCGATGAAAACCGCCTGGAACAGATTTTTGCCGTCCTCCTGGACAATGCCCTGCGCTACACGCCAAGAGGCTGCAGTGTCAGTCTGGCCGCATCCGTACAGACGGATAAGCATCTGCTCTCCCGCGGCCGGAGCATGGTCTGCCTCACCGTATCAGACCAGGGCTGCGGCATGGACGACGAGACAAAGAAACATATATTTAACCGGTTCTACCGGGGAGACAGCGCCAGAAGCCACAAGCAGAATTACGGGCTGGGGCTCAGTATTGCAAAGGAACTGGTACAACTCCACAGAGGCACCATAAGCGTATCGGATTCACCGGACGGAGGCGCCTGTTTCCTGGTCCGCCTGCCTGCCGAACCTGAGTCTCATGCATCCGGCAGGTAACGGTCCACTGCCTCGGCACAGCCGTCGTGGTCATTGTCAGCCACCACCACATCGCACAGTTCCTTAATGTGCGGCAGGGCATTGATTATGGCAACGGAGAGCCCGGCAATCTGAAGCACCTGAGTGTCATTGTCGGCATCACGATGACGGTTCCCCTAAATACAATGAACAGGCCACAGAGGAATTTACCCTGGCCTGTTCCGGCAGCACAGCCGGTTTTTCCCTGAATGTCAACGGGGCAGCCATGCTGAGTTCTGATATGTCTTCCTATATGGAAGCAGGTATTTTGAGAGGGTTCCGCGTAAACTGCCGGTGGGCGGACAACAGCACAGCGGAATATGGCTTTGTCATCCGCACTGACGCTTCATCCACAGAAATCCGTAACCAGGCAGACTGACGCCGGATGCTTCCATGAGGTCTCCTGTAACCATATCCCCATACATGCCGTCCCTTTCATCAATCCACGCAATGCGGCGTTCTCCGCTGAAATTAAATAGACCGATGAGTTTTCCGTCCCTGCCGCCCTGCCTTACCATACCCAGAACAGAGTTATCCCAAGTCTCCAATGTGCGGAAGGGACACCCGGCATCCAATAAGGGTTCCCCGGCCCGTATGGCCTCCAGCTGTTCCAGATTATGGAAAATACGATTCTGGACTGTTTCCGGTTCATTTATCCGTTCCGCCAGTTCCCACTGAAAATCTCCCCTGTGTATATACCGGGAATCCGGCGCTTTTTCAGGATTGTCCTTATAGGTATAATCATTGACCTGGGCCACCTCGTCCCCGCTGTACAGCACAGGGATGCCCGACTGAAACAGCATGAATGCGTGGAGCATGGTATCCAGCCTGACAGCCTTCTCCATGGCCTGCCTGTCATGGCAGAATCCCGCCTTTTCCACACCGCACATAGAGGCAGTGGTTCCGCAGAACCGGGCGTCGCCTGTGACCGGGTCGTCATTGTACAGGACGCCCCGGCTGAAGCTCTCCGGTATCCTGCCTGTAAAGAAATCATTCAGAAATTTCTTATGGGGAACCTGTCTCATCCCCCACTTCTCCAAAAGAGGGTAATCCAGTCCCCAGCCTATATCATCGTGACACCGCAGATAATTGAGGAAGGTGCAGGTGGATGGCAGGGAACTGACCGTCTCCATCTGGCTCTTTAAGAGTCTTACATCCTTTGTGGCTGCCGTATTCCAGATGGCTGCCATGGTGGTCACATTGTATAGCATATGGCATTCCGGCTTTTCCACGGTTCCAAAATAGGGTGCCACCTTCTCCGGTTCCATGACCACTTCCCCCAGCAGCAGGATACCGGGACACACGATTTCTCCAATCATGCGCATCATCCTGACAATGGTGTGGACCCTGGGAAGATTGCGGCAGTCCGTCCCCAATTCCTTCCATATGTAGGGAACCGCATCAATCCTCAGTACATCCACCCCGCGGTTTGCCAGGTAGAGGAAATTGAACATCATCTCATTAAAGACAACGGGATTTCTGTAATTCAGGTCCCATTGATAGGGATAAAAGGTGGTCATCACATGCTGTCCTGTTTCCGGCAGATAGGTGAAGTTTCCCGGCGCCGTGGTGGGAAATACCTGGGGCACTGTCTCCTCAAACATGGAGGGAACCGTCCAGCTGTCAAAGAAAAAGTATCTGTCCTGGTATTCCTTCTCCCCTGCCCTTGCCCTTCTGGCCCACTCATGCTCCTCCGACGTATGGTTCATCACAAAATCCAGGCAAAGGCTGATTCCTCTATCGTGGCAGTCACGGGCCAGCTGTTCCAGGTCCTCCATGGTTCCCAAATCCTCCCTCACCTTTCTGAAGTCAGATACGGCATATCCACCGTCCGAGCGTCCCCTGGGGGTATCTAAGAGAGGCATAAGGTGGAGATAATTCACATGGCACTGCTCAATATAATCCAGCTTTCCTTCCACGCCTTTCAGGCTGCCCGCGAAATGATCCGCGTACATCATCATGCCCAGCATAGAGCTCTTTCTGTACCAGCACGGGTCCTCTTCCCTGGAAGCATCCAGAGTTCTGAGCCGTTCTGTGCGCTCCACGTAAAACCCCTCCATTCCCTCCAACAGCCCGTCAAACATATCCTGGCTGTTGTAGAGCTCCATATACAGCCACTTCAGTTCATCCATATGCTTATCCAGGCGTCCTTTGTAGATTTTATCGCGCTTCATCCCTATCATATCCTCCTTAAATGTACCTGCCACGCCTGGTATTCTCCCTTCATGGACGGTATGGGCATTCCGGCCGACATAAGGCCTGCTCCCGGATATACGGCCCCTGTATCCTCATCCCTGTACATGGCCTCCGGCTCCAGTCCCTCCAGGCGGACATACAATGACAGAGGATTGCCGTGGGTCTTAAGGATCACCGCATTTAACAGCGCCTCCCCCTTATCCTCACTCACAAAGAGCCACGCGGCGGCTTCCCTGTCCTCAAAGGGATTGGTCAGCCGGTAATACGCCCCGTCATGAATCAGATGCCAGTATTTATGGTACGCGTCTATCTGTTCCCTCACGCATTTCTTATCTTCATTTGATATGGCGTTTAAATTCAGCTCATACCCAAAGCTTCCCGCCATGGCAACCACTCCCCTGGTCTTCATAGGCGTGATTCTGCCTGTCTGGTGGTTTGGCACTGCCGATACATGAGAGCCAACTGCGCTGATTGGGTAGCCAAAGGAGGTGCCGTACTGAATCCGGATGCGGTCCACTGCGTCGGTGTTGTCACTGCACCAGATTTGGGGCGTGTAATACAGCATACCTGCGTCAAAACGCCCGCCTCCGCCGCTGCACCCCTCAATCAGAAGGTCCGGATAGCGCTTCGTCAGACGCTCCAGGAAGTCATAGAGTCCCAGCATATACCGGTACAGGATGCTGCCCGGACTGTTTCCTCCCGCCATTTTACCTGCCGCCGAATATACGTCCGCTATGCTGCGGTTCATGTCCCATTTCAGATACTCGATATGGGCGCTGTCAAGGACCTGGCAGATACTGTCAAAAATATAATCCGACACCTCTTTCCTTGAAAAATCCAGCACCAGCTGGCTCCTGCCCCGGACCGGCTTTCTTCCGGGTACAACAAAGGCCCAGTCCGGATGTTCCCTGTAAAGACTGCTGTCCTCAGACACCATCTCCGGCTCCACCCAGATTCCGAATTTCATTCCCAGGCCGTTAATCCGCCTAACCAGGCTGGTCAGGGAGCCGCCCAGTTTTTTCTCGTTTACCTGCCAGTCTCCCAGCCCGGAAAAATCCGAATCCCGCTTTCCGAACCATCCATCGTCCAGCACCATCATTTCCACACCCAGGTCCTTTGCCTGCCTTGCGATATCCAGTATCTTTTCCCCGGTAAAATCATAGTAGGCGGCTTCCCAGTTGTTAATCAGAACCGGCCTGGGAATAGTCTTGTACTTCCCCCTGCAAAGGCTGTGGCGCATGGCCTTATGGATGCTGCGTGACAATGTCCCCAGCCCCTGGCCGCTGTACCCCATGATTACCTCAGGCCCAAAGAAAATCTCCCCCGGCTCAAGCTCATAGGAAAACATCTCATCCTGAATCCCCATAGCCATCCTGGTCTGACCGTACTGGTCCGTCTCCGCCTCTGCCTTAAAGGGTCCGCTGTACACAAAGGACATGCTGTAACAGGGCCCGGAGGTTTCCGTTGTCTCCCTTCCTGCCAGTATCAGAAATGGATTATACTGGTGGCTGGAAGTCCCTCTGCGGCTCCCTATGACCTGGGCGCCGTGACACAGGGCGGTCCTCTGGAAATTGCGCTCCATTGCATGGCGTCCGTAAAACTGAATCAGGTCGTATTCCCCGTGGAGGAAGTCCAGACATGCACTGTATACCCGTTTCAGGGCTGCCGGACCATTCCCCCCATTTTCCACACAGACTGCCCTGGTAATAATGTCGTATCCGGGGAATACGCCGTAGAGCAGAGTAACCGCCAGCCCGCTGACCTCGTCTGTCAGGCGTATCTTAAGGCTCTCTGCGTCCTCCTGCCCCTCCCCATACATGGCCGGAAGGCCGGGAAGGCTGTATTTCCCTTTGCTTATTTCGTATCCGGCATAGCGCAGATTCAGTCCATAGGATCTGTCAGCCTGTTCCACTGCAAAGGCAGGGCTTCTGAAGTCCCCCGACCCCTGATATGGATATTCCTGGGGAAGGGCATCCAGGGAATAGGTCCTGTCATCACCGGCCTCATATGGGTTGGGTGAAAACCCCCTGTCCTCAAAGGTAAGCAGATATTCCATGGAGCCCTCTGTCCTGTCTCCGTAGTACAGATGAAGCAGATTCCCATAGGAATCTGCCTTCATCTGGTATGTGGAGTGGTCCGTGTGAAGGGTGAATATCCTTCCATTTTCCTGATACTGTATTGCCATGTGTCATCCTCCGTCTCATTTTCCATCTCTATTTCCCGCCTGTCATTGCAATGCCTTCAATAAACTGCTTCTGGAATACCAGGTACAGAATCACCATGGGAACCATGGCCAGGACAGAGCCTGCCATCAGCACCGGATAATTGGTAGTGAACTGCCCTCTCAGGGTGGAAAGGCCGGCTGACAGGGTCATCATATTCAGGTCCGTGTTGGCAATCAGAGGCCACATCAGGTCTGCATACGCGAACACTGCGGTGAAAATGGTAAGGGCAGCCATGCTGGCCTTGGTCAGGGGCATCATGACCTTGGTGAAGGTCTGCCACTTGGTACAGCCGTCCAGGTATGCGGCCTCCCCCAGTTCATCCGGAATGCCCATGTAAGCCTGCCTGAGGAAAAAGGTGCCGAACGCACTGACCAGTCCCGGAAATACCAGCGCAAACATGCTGTTTGTCAGCCCCATCCTGGCTAACATCTGGTACTGGGGAATAATGAATATCTGGGACGGCAGCATCATCGGTACAATCACCAGGGAGAACAGAAGGTTCTTCCCCTTGAATTTAAGTTTTGCAAATGCAAACCCGGCGGCTGAGGAAAACGCTACCGCGCAGAGGACCCGAAACAGAATCAGCAGCGCCGTATTCACATACAGTTTCATAAAGGGCAGGGAGGCGATGGCTCTCAGGTAGTTCTCCTTCATCCACTGCTTTGGCAGGATGGTCGGCGGAATCTGCACGCTCTCCCCTGCTGATTTAAAGCTGGTGAACACCATCCATATAAACGGAAATATCATAAGCAGGGCTCCCGCTCCCAGGGCCGCATACACAAGGGCGGTATTAATACTGCGGTTTGTCTCCAATGATTTCATAATTTCCCTCCATCCTAAACTTCATAGTTGACCCACTTCTTCTGTCCTAAAAACTGCAGAGCTGTCACAGCTCCTATGAGCAGCACGGTCCACACAACAATGGCGGAGGCGTACCCACGGTTCCCTGCCACAAAGGACTCACGGTAGAAGAGATACATCAGTGACTGGGCGCTTGTAAGGGCCGGATTGGTCTGGTCCACCATCATGTAAATCAGGTCGTACACCTTAAGAGATGCCATGAGCCGCATGATTAACACCACAAAGAGGGTGGGCGATACCATGGGAAGCGTAATCTTAAAGAACTGCTGTACCTTGGAAGCCCCGTCCAGGCTGGCGGCCTCATAGTAGCTCTTTGATATGTTCTGAATTCCTGACAGCAGCAGGACCGCGTCATATCCCACCGCGCTCCAGACTGCCACCACCGCGCAGGCGGGAAGCACCACCTTCGGGTTGGTCAGCCAGTTTACTCTGCTTCCGATGATCTGGTTGATGATGCCGTACTCTGCGTTAAAAATCCATTTCCACACCATGGCAATGGCTGCCGGAGCGACCACCATGGGCAGGAAATAGATGGCCCTGAAGGCCGCCTTTGCCCGAATCTTCGCATTGAGCAGCACAGCGGTCAGCAGGGAAAGGAAGATTCCCAGGGGCACGGTCAGGATACAGAAGTAAATGGAATTCCAGGTAGCCTTCCAAAACTCTTTGCTTCCAAACATCTGCACGTAATTTCCTACCCCGCTGACCTCATAGTACCCAAAGGGATGGGTGGTGGAAAAGCTCAGTACCAGGGTCTGCAGGAACGGATACACGTTCAGCACAATCAGACCTATTATAGTAGGGGCAATGAGCAGATAGCCCCATTTTGCATCCTCTGTCAAAAATTGTTTCTTACCCATCATTTTCCTCCAATCCTGCCATCGTCACGGCGTTTTTGCTCCGTCCACCAGTTTCTGCATGTCCTCCAGTCCCTGGTCCAGGCTCAGCTCGCCGCTGTATATCTTTAACAGCAGGTCATTAATCTGAGTTTTCCAGTTGGGTCTGGATGCATTGTTGACGCTCTGCACGCCATAAGGAAACATATCCACGCATTTTTGGACATCCAATTTGTAGTCATATTGGTCAAAGGCGCTTATCCACGTATCCTCCAGGCCCTTGTAGGCCGGTATAGCGGCGCCTGACAGCCCCTGGACCCTCTGTCCTTCCTCAGAACCTGCAAATTTCAGGAAATCTCTTGCATATTCCAGCTTCTTTCCCTTGGCTCCGGTGGAATAACACAGGCCGTTGGATATGGTGGCCCTGCCGTCTCCCCGGACCGGGTCAGGACACTTGGGAAGCACGGCCACGTCCCATTTTCCAATCATCTCCTTGTTATTTTCCATGAAGGAGATAAAATTCCAGTTTCCCTCCAGGTACATGGCTCCCTGTTCTGACATGAATGCGTTGCCCGGAGCCGTCTCAGCAAAATAGTTCTGGTCAGGGCACCACGGCTCCTTCTGGAGGCCGATATAAAATTCCATGGCCTTCCTGGTCCCGGAATCCAGGAACCCTGCCCTGGTCTTATCCTCATTCAGTATGTATCCCCCTGCCTGGTATACGAAATTCCAGTATCCCAGCTGATCATCCGCATATGCCATATATCCGTATTTTCCTGTTTTTTCATAAATCTGAGCCGAAGCAGACTTTAGGTCGTCCCACGTCCAGGACTCATCGGGGTAAGCCACCCCTGCCGCGTCAAACATCTCTCTGTTATATACCAGGCAGACTGTATCCTTATCCTTTGGAACCCCATACATCCTTCCGTCGGAACCCCTGGCATTTGCCAGTGAAATATCCGAAAAATGGCTGGTATAATAATCCGGTTCCACATCGTCATATAAATCCGTCACATCCTCCAGTTTTCCATAATCCGCATATTTGAGAATCTGATTTGTATGCATCCAGAAGATGTCCGGCAGCTGCCCTGATTCTGCCGCCGCATCCAGCTTGGTCCAATACTCATCCCAGCTGGTGACCTGAACCTGGATTTCCACCTCCGGGTTCTTATCCATATAAGCTCTGGCTACCGCTTCCATGCCTCCCCTCTGGGCATTGTCCCAAATCTGGAAGTTCAGATGCACCAATCCATCCGAGGCCCTGGTTCCGGAGCTGCATCCTCCCAGCAAAGCTGCCCCCAGCACGGCTGCCGCCGCTGTAAGCATTCCCTTTTTGAACGTTTTAAGCATAATATACCCCCTGTCATCCCTGTTCCTTCTATTCTAAAACCATCCAATTTGTCGCCTTCATTCCATCCGGATTTCCTTGATAACTACATGATATCATGGGATTTAAAGCAGGTAAATATTCTGCTTTCGCAAAAAATATACCCAAATGCTATTTTTCTACTTATAACTTGATATAGGCTGGCATTTGGGTATATAATGATTGAAAAGGGGGTTTTTAGGCAATGAGCAATGTACTGTTTTCCATATTTCCCAACGAGCGTTTTGTGGATTTGGGTTTATATCAATACGGCTGGGAACAATGTGAACCGCTGCACTCCTACGGTCCCTACGCCAGAAACCACTATCTGTTCCACTACTGCATATCCGGCACAGGCACCCTCATATCCACGGATTCCAAGGGCGGTTCCCACACCTACCAGATTAAAAGCGGGGAAGGGTTCCTGATTTATCCCAAGCAGAGCAACACCTACTTTGCGGATAAGAACCATCCCTGGGAATACACCTGGGTGGAGTTTGACGGCCTCCGTGTAAAGGAAGCCCTGGAGCTGGCAGGACTGACCATGGATGCCCCTGTATACCATTCCAATGCCCGCGACTTAAGCCTGGAACTGAAAAATGAAATGCTCTACATTGCCAGGCACTCCGACCAGTCGCCCTTCCACCTGATTGGCCATCTTTACCTGTTCCTGGACTATCTGACCCGCTCCTCCGCCTCCCGCAGGCTGTTGAAAACAGGCCGTCTCCGGGACTTTTATATCCGGGAAGCCACATCCTTTATTGAGCAGAACTTCCAGAACGACATATCGGTGGAGGACATTGCCGCCTTCTGCAATCTGAACCGCAGCTACTTCGGCAAAATCTTTAGCGACGCAGTGGGTAAGAGTCCTCAGGAATTTCTTATCAGCTACCGCATGACCAAGGCCGCCGAACTGCTAAAGCTCACGGAGCTGTCCATAAACGACATCAGCAATGCGGTGGGCTATCCCAACCAGCTCCATTTTTCCCGTGCCTTCAAAAAAACATACGGCATCCCGCCCCGCCAGTGGCGCCAGGAAAACAAGATGGCTCCGGCCACCCAGAGCCAAGAGCAATTCTCGCGATGGACTCGATGATGGCCTTGGCCTTAGGGTTATTGACCTTTCGGAAATATCGTTGAGGGGGGGCGCAGTGTATCCCACATAGTCCAAAGATGAACTTTTATGAGACAGCCGGCCGGATGGCTGCCCGGCAGCTGGAGAGCGCCCTTCAGGCAGCCGGTATCCGGGCCATAGTGACCTCCCGCGCCAAAGCCCCGGGGCGTCTGAAAAGCAAGGTCCTTATACGCAATTCCAGGCGGGCGGTCCCCTACAAAAACATGCGTGAAATATATGAGGATATTGCTGATCTGTGCGGTGTCAGGGTGTCACTGTACTTTCCCGGCGACCGCGATAAGGCGGACAGCCTTATCAACGACCTCTTCACCCTACTGGAAACCAAGCAGTTTCCGGAACAGTCCAAGGCGCCTTCTTATAACAAGCGTTTTTCCGGTTACTGGGCCAACCATTACCGGGCCCACATGAGGGAGGAGTCACTGGACCGTTCCCAGAAAAAGTACACCACGGCCCGCATTGAGATACAGGTGGCTTCGGTTCTTATGCACGCCTGAAGGACCGGCGCAACATTTCCCAGCAGATCATTGACCAGATGATTACGGGCAGTGAAAAGCGTTACCACATCTACCAGGAGCTGAGGCCCAGCCAGGACGGAATCAGCGAAGATGAGCGCCATGCAGTGGAATACTTCTTCAGTCAGTGGGTTCCCCTGGAACAGCTGCTTAACCGTGTCTCCTCCAAAAACTCCCCCAAGGTACGGGGAGCCTTCAACATCAATACCCTGAAGCGGCTGAATCTGCTGGACAAGGAATGCATCAACCAGATTGTGTCCCTGCGCAAGATTCGCAATAAGATTCGCTTAAATTGGCTGCTTTTTCCTATGCCGGGCCTGGTCATCCCTCGCCCCAGAACCTGCGGATTTCTTCCCGGCTCAGCCCCAGCGCAAACTCTTTTTTCAGCACCAGGAACTGTTCCAGTTCCAGCAGACTCAAGTATAGCAAGGCCCGGCTCTCAAATTCCTGCCTGTAGACAGGAAGAGGCTGGGCCTTCATTTGTAATTTCACCTGTTCAAGCTCATCAAGCAATCCCAGGGCATTGTTCCTTTCGTGGAAGGAACCGCTTACGGATTTAAGCAGGGACGCCACCACGGTCGCCTGGTCCGGTGTGGACTCCATTCTTGAGAAACAGTCCCGCATCCTGCACAGGATGGCAAACTGATTCTTCCGCAGCCCCATGTAGGCAAGGTAATAGCGCGTGTCCGCCAAAAGACTGTTCTCCATACCCTCGTAGGCCCTGCGCTCCCCCTGCTCCAGCGCCTGTTCCAGGGCCTGAAACCCGTGTCCGTCCGTCTGTGCTCCATTCTCTCCCGGCTCACCCAGCCCTGATGCCATCTGTCTCAGCAGGCAGATGAACTTTTCTTCAATTTCCCTCTGGGCAGAGCGTATGGCTGACCCCGATCCAGGAATATACAGGTTGAGTAAAACTCCCATCCCAGTGCCCACAAACAGCAGAAGAGCTTCATTGGCAATGTCCGCCATTCCCATGGAACCCTCAGCCAGAATATGGGTCATCAGGACCGTGTTCACGGATATCCCCTCCTGTATGCCCCATTTCATGCACAGTGGGGTAAACATCAGAAGAAAAATCCCCATAGCCAAAGGCCGGTATCCTGCCAATGCAAAGGATACCGGCCCCAGGACCATTGCCGCCAGGAAAGCTAACAGCCGCCTGGCCGTGACCCGTATGGTTTCCCGCTTCGTATCCTGGATGCTGAGCAGGGTAATCACGCCGGCGGAGGAGCTGTATCTAAGGCCCAACGCCTGGGCAGCCGCCATGGCCAGCAGGCTTCCCACGGCTATTTTTATGATTTTAAGAAAACGGCCGTACCGCTGCATATACACCTCCCGGTAACTTTATGACTCACATTGTCTGTCATTATCTGTCATTGTCTCCCAATTGACCGGCATCCATACAAGGCAGGAATGGACGAAGCAGGCCAGCAGACCGGCTTATACTAGGCCCACTGGCATCCCTGCCCCGCCGGACAGCAGAGGACCGGCTATCCGCCGGCCCTTCCCCTCCGGAAATCTCCGGAAAAATCAGTTAAAATTATACTCAGTTACGATTTTCTCACGCCCGGTGGTCACATCCGTAAAATACTCATACAGGCAGATTCCCAGATAAGAACCTGATATATTCCACACATTCCTGTACCCGCGGTTCACAAGGGCCATACATGCATTATAGCTTCTCTGGCTGGAACGGCAGTGGAGATACACAGGACGATCCTTCGGTATCTCATCCAGACGGTCCCGCAGCTCTGACAACGGGATATTGACGGATGTCTTTAAATGCCCCAGCCTGTACTCGTTCTTTTCACGGACATCTATGATACACGCGCCTGTCTCCACCAGATCCCGCACCTTTGACACAGGCACCTGCCTTACCCGTCCATAGAGCAGGTTCAGGCCCACCAGGGCTGCCTGGTTCACCACATCCTTGGCAGTACCGAATATCGGAGAATAACACAGCTCCAGCTCCTTCAAATCCTCCAGGGTGCCTCCCATGGAAATCATGGCCGCAATGACATCTATCCTCTTATCCACATTTCCCCGTCCAATGGCCTGGGCTCCCAGAATCTTTCCTGTGGGATATTCATAAACCAGTTTAAAGTGCATGGGAGCGCTTCCCGGCATGAGCCCCACCTTGTCCGTGGGTATGATGTAGACAGAATCATGGGAAATGCCGGCTGCATCGGCTGCTTTTTCGTTCAGTCCAGTGGCCGCCGCGTTCAAATCAAAGATACGGACCGCACAGGAACCAATGACCCCCCTGTTATTATGGGGTATGCCGTACATATGGTCTGCCGCTGCCCTGGCCTGTCTCTGGGCCGGTCCCGCCAGAGCCAGCCTGGACGGCTTATGGGTCAGCTGGTTAAACACCTGGATGGCGTCTCCCACCGCGTAGATGTCAGGGTCACTGGTCCTGTAATTGTGGTCCACCTTGATGGCCCCAGTCTCTCCCAGCTCCAGGCCCATGGCCTTAGCCAGTCCTGTCTCAGGCGCAACCCCGATGGCCAGCACGGTCATCCCTGCCTTGACTTCCTTTCCCGAAGCCAGGGTAATGCTTTCTTCCCCGATGGCGCTGACACCGTCATTTACGATTACATCCACTCCATGGTCCAGCAGCTCCTTCTGGAGCATCTGCACCATATCATAATCAAAGGGCGCCATGATCTGGTCCTGGGCCTCAATGACAGATACATGCCTTCCGTCCATGTTGAGATTCTCGGCCACTTCAATGCCGATGAATCCTCCGCCCACCACAGCCACATCCTGAATCTGGCAGTCGGTGACGAATTTCTTCAGGTTCACAATATCCGTCACATTCCTTACAGTAAATACATTGGGCCTGTCCACGCCCTCTATGCTCTTTGGACGGATGGGATTCGCCCCCGGCGAGAGGACCAAAATGTCATAGTGCTCCTCATAGATATCCCCGGTACACCCGTTTCTTACCTGGATGATTTTCTTCTCCCTGTCCACTGACAGCACCTCGCTGTCCGTTCTCGCCTCAATGTCATACTGCTTCTTAAACTTCTCCGGACTCATCATAACCAGGGCATTGCTGTCCTTCACCGTGCCGCTGAGATAGTAAGGAAGGGAACAGTTGGAAAATGACACATGTCGTCCTCTCTCAAACATGATAATTTCTGACCGGGCATCCAGTCTCCTGGCCCTGGCCGCCACAGACGCGCCGCCTGCCACACCGCCTACAATCAATATTCTCATCTGCTCTGATTCCTTTCTTCCGCTGATATGATTCTCTCAAAACACGCATCTGCAATGTCCGCAGCCATACAAATCATGTCGAGACAGCGGGTATCCTCTTTTTTATAGGTCTTTACCAGCTCACAGCAGGCATCTGACCCGAAACGCTTCACGAATTCCTCTGCAAATGCGGCCACAGCCGGTTTAAGCTCCGGTGTGGCATGGGCCCTCTCCTGAATGAGCCGGTAGCTGATGGCGGAACATCCGCCGCACAGTGCGCCGCATGCCTTCCCGCAGCCCATACCCCCTCCGAATCCGCCCACCAGCTTTACCGAATCTTCCGGTATTCCCAGACAGTATTCGTCATTCAGGGCCCGCAGCATGGCTTCCGCACAGTTATTGTCCTTTTCGATGAAGTACTCATATATCCTGTCCCTTGTCATCTTTTCTCTCCTGTTCTCTCAGAGTATCTTTTATCCATATTATAGATATTAGCACGTTCCAGGCCGTCAATGCAAGTTCTTTGATATTTTCCAGCTACTCTACCATCTTCCTCCCATCAGCCACAACTTCTAAAAAACCAAAATCAGCATAATGTGCATGTTTTACGCGGTCCGCACAGGTAATTCCTGCCATGGTTCCTGTAAACTCCCCGTACCTGCAGTACTCATCGGAAAACCGGGTGGTATCAAAGATACGTCCGATTTTCTCATATTCCTGCCCGTCATAGCTCCACTCAAACCAGGACTGTCTGCCCTGCACATACAGCCTCAGGTAAACGGGCCGGTCCTCCACCGGTATCCTGGTGTTGAGGAATTCGGTCTTTACCCCATTTTCCAGATGGATGATTGACAGGGCGCTCTGTCCCAGGGTTTCGCTGTAATATTTTCTCAGGTTAATGTAATTCATGTTGTCATAATAGAGAATCAGCCCTGCACTGTGCTGATGGACCTTTGGCACGAACTCCATTTTCGTGGTGATTCTTGTGTACACGCTGGTCAGCTTCCTGGCCAGGATGCTGACCTTGTTTAAGGATGTCCTGGACTCCTGTCCCCTCAGCCGTACATATCCCGGCCTGGCGTTCACATCCGCAAACCTCCGGGGCATGATACGGGGCGCATAATAGAATTTTCCCAGCTCCCCGCTGTCAAATCCGTCAAAATCCGGTATCCCCTCCACTGGTGTCTCCGGGAGGGAAGTCTCCGGCACCTCCAGCTTTGCCAGATTGCTTTTGTCTGCCATGCGCAGCCACCCATCCGCTGTCCACTCCATCTTTTGTACGGCGGTCTCCCTGCCCAGTGTACACCTTAGCTCCGGCACAAAGGGCCTTGCACAGAGATGGACCAGATACACTTCCCCTGTGGGAAGGTTCACATAGCTGCCGTGGCCGGATTTCTGAAGGATGGAATCCGGGTTGAAATACTTGGGCTTTAAGTGGTCCGGGTCCTGCCGCTCATAGGAATCTCCCGGTACGCTGGTGACTATGGGGTTCATGGGATCCCCCTCATACGGCCCCCACACATTCCTGGAACGCCCCATGGTGACACAGTGGTTATAACCAGTGCCGCCTTCCGCACACATGATGTAATAAAACTCTCCTCTTTTAGTCAGATGCGGGGCCTCAATACATCCCCGGTCCGTACCGCCGCGCCACATGCGCCTCGGGTAACCCACGATTTCTTTTTTATCCGAATCATACTCCACCATGCAGATGGAACCGGGTTTTTCATACCCTTCCCTCGTCTCCCATTCCAGGGAAACAATGTATTTTTTGCCATTGTTATCGTGGAATATGGATGCGTCAAATCCTGAGGAATGCAGGTAGACCGGCTCACTCCAGGGTCCCCTGATGTCCTTTGCGGACACCAGAAAATTATCCACGTCAAAATACCTTGCATTCATGGAGTTCATGACCCCGTACACCACATAAAAGGTATCCTCCGCCTCACAGTATGTAAGACACGGCGCCCAGACCCCTTTTGCGCTTGGAAGCTTTTTCAGGTCCACTTTTTCATCGTCCGTAAGGACATGGGTGTAAAGCTCCCAGTTCTTCAGATCCCGCGAATGGTAGATGGGGATTCCTGGGAACCACTCAAAGGTGGATACGGCCAAATAGTAATCGTCTCCTTTTCTGCATATACATGGGTCCGGGTTAAATCCCGGAAGAATGGGGTTATGTATCATCTTAATTCCTCCTTATCCACCGGAAACCATCCAAAAGCAGCGCACCGGCCAAAATCCCAGCTGTCCCAGCCAATCCAGCCGTCTTCATTGACTGTATCCGTCAGAAGCTTATAGCTCCAGTAAAAATACCCGCTTCCCTTGCCCCAGGCCTCTGTCTGGGCCTCTGCCAGAGCCCTGTAGATATGCGCTTTCTCCTTTTCATCCATTACATCCTGCCCGGCTCCCTCTTCACCGTTTAACACGCTCCTGCCTCCCTTTGTATCGCAGCCGCAGGCCAGGGAGTTGAAGAGACACCACTCTCCGCATATGACATCAAAATACTGCTGCATTTCCTCTATGCCCTTTGCAAAATGCCTGCGGATATATTCTAGGTAATCGGGAAGGGTCTGTCCGCAGCCTTCTGTCTCTGCAAACATAAGATACTGATGGGTGTCCAGAACCACATTCACATACCTGTCCTCTCTCATAAAATCCTTCCATGCCTTAAGCTCAAATCCATCGTGGATTACCACGTATTTTTCCTCGGGCATATGCTTTCTCAGACAGTCATATGCCTTCAAATAGAATTCCCTCAGAAATTCCATGGAATTCGGCCCTGAGCCCTCGGCCATGGAAGGCTCTGCTGCGGGATAGCGGCCGGGCACGTCAATTATCTTCCACATCCGCTCCGTGATGGGCTCGTTCAGGACCTCTATCCCCCACAGCCCCGCTCTTTCTCCGTACCGCTTTGCCAGACGTTCCAAAACCCCCAGGACAAATTCCACCTCTGCCGGATTCTTTGACCACCTGCACACGCCGCATATGCCTCCGTTGTCAAATCCGTTTTGCCCTACCGGCACCGTATGCAGGTCAATCAGTATCTTAAGCCCGTAACGCTCCGCCCAGCAGAATGCCTTGTCCAACTCCTCCACACAGCCGATAAAGGGCTCCCTGTCCCCAAATATAAAGTATGGGACAGGAATCCGCACAGCCTCCATGCCCATGGCGCGGATTGCCGCAAAATCCCGTTCCGTGATATACTCGGAGCGGTGTATCCTGATTCTGGCCTCGTACACCTCCCTTGAAAGCCAGCGGGGCAGATAATATTCATCCTGTGCCCCGGTCCCTTCAAACAGCGCCGGGCTCATCCATTTTTCCAACACCAGCCAGTTCCCCAGATTCACACCTTTTATATTCATGATTTTTTCTCCTTTCTCACCCATCCTATTTCCCGTTCCGGCTCTTTAAATCTGCAATAATACCTGCAAACTCAGCGTCCAGATGATAGAAACTCATGATAACCAGTCCTGCCACGTAAATCCCAATGGGAATCCACACAAAACAAATCCGGATGGATGCCAGTGCCGAAGCTGACTGCGCGGCTGCCTGTCCCACATAACCTCCCAGCTCAAGAATCCATCCTAAAAGAGCGGATCCAATTCCGTTTCCAATCTTATATCCAAAGCTGCAGGCGCTGTTGACCAGCCCCTCTGTACGGTATCCTGTTTTCCACTCTCCATAGTCAATGGTATCTGATACCATGGCCCACATGGTAGCCCCGCCGCATGCATTACCCAGTCCGCGGATTATGCTGGACACTATAATAAGCCCCATGGCCCCGCCGGAGAAATTGAGCACCAGCATACCGATGATATCCAACACAAGGCCCAGGGAAAATACATTGCGCTTACCTAGCCGTTTTACTAGCATGGCGATGAAGAACATGCCTGCAATCTGCACCACATTGAAAATGCCGTTAATCAGTGCCACTAACCCTTGCTGCCCCAGTACATCCTTTGCGTAAAAGACAGTGGAGCCGCCGTTTACGGAGTACATTAAGAAAAACAGCGCCAGCATTCCTGTCATCATGAGCCAGTACTTATTCCGGAACAGGGCCTTGATTCCCTCTGTAAAAGGCACATTCTGCGCCGGCGCTCTCCCCTCCTCCCGGGCAGCAGGCCTCACCCGTTCCTTTGTCCCCAGAAAATTAATCATGAATGCGGCCACGGATAAGAGTCCGAACACCATGAATGTCTTAGTCCATGCAGAAGGAGTGTTTCCGAAATACTCCACAAGAGGCAGGGTAAACGTGTTGATGGTCAATGTACCTGCCGTTGCCAGAAGATTCCTGAAAATACTCAGCACAGACCTCTCATACGGGTCCTGGGTCATAAGTGCGTTCAGCGCGGAATACGGTACGTTGATTGCTGTATAGATGACCGTGGACACCAGGTTATATGTAATGAACACATACACCAGCTTTGGCGCGGCGGACCAGGAAACCGGCACGGAGAACAGCAGGATGCCGGATACGGCAAAGGGTATGCACATGCGCAGCAGCCATGGCCTTGCCTTTCCGAACCTGGATTTTGTCCTGTCCACAATTACGCCCATAATGATGTCGCTGATGCCGTCGAAAAATCTTGAAACCATCATGATGCTTCCCACCGCAAAAGCACTTACCCCCGCATAATCCGTATAATAAAACAGCAGAAATGCCGACATCGCCGTATAAATGATATTACATCCGAAATCACCGCATCCATATGAAAAACGTTCCGTCAATTTCCTCAGCGTTATTTTACCTTCCCTATTCATCCCTTGATTCCTCTCTTTGATTTTATATAAGGTCCTTGATTCCATGCGCACGGAATTTTTACCCGGGTATTTCTTTCATATATATAGTATCACAGGATCCATTCAGGAAACAGGACGGATACTTCCCATATAATAGGTCGATTTTCTCTTGTTGTGGGATAATCGGCAGAATGATATAATGATGAAAAGGGGGATGAACATGGCAGAACCAAAAGAAAATATATTGTATGAGATCATTCAGGTACCGGAGACTACAAAGGTGCGTTTCTTCACCTCCGTGGACCCGGGCAGCTATGTACCCAGCCATTGGCACAGGGCAGTGGAAATCATTTACATGCTGGAAGGTGAGCTGAAAGTCACGGTGGAGAGGACGAGCCACAGTCTTTTATCCGGCCAATGCATCCTCATCAACTCCAATGTCATACACTCCACCAAGTGTACCCATCCTAACAGGGCTATCGTATTGCAGATTCCCCTGGAATTCATGGAAACCTACATACCTGAGGTAAGCCAGCTCCTTTTCCTGTGGAATACCGATACCCAGGACCCGATCAAGAGAACAAAGCTTGACAGGATGAAGGACACCCTGACCCAGATGCAGATTGCCAACGATATACGGCCTGAAGGCTTTTTACTGCGTTTTAACAGCCTGCTCTTTGAATTATTGTTTCAGCTGTACCACAATTTCAGCGTACAGGTACTCAAGCCGAATGTAAATCAGAAAAATAAGGATTTAAGCCGTCTGGATCCGGTGCTGGCCTACACAGCCAGAAATTACAGCCGCCCTATCACCACCAGTGAAATTGCCCGGGTGGCATTCCTGCAGCCCGGATATTTTTGCCGTTTTTTCAAAAAATGCATGGGAGTTACCTTCCTGGAATACCAGAACGAACTGCGCCTGTCCTACATTTACCGTGACCTGATTACCACCCAGGACCCTGTCCATGATATTCTGGAACGCCATGGCTTCACCAATTATAAATTATTCCGCAAAATGTTTGGAGAGCATTTCAAAGATACGCCTTCCGGCATCAGAAAGAAAATGAAGAAGGACGGATAAGAGGCTCCGCCCGCGCCACGAAAAAAGGGAGCCTGATTTCCAGTGTCCCGGTGTATCCAATCATGATACACCGGGACCTGAACCATCCGGCTCCCCGTTCATACTATTCTCCCAAATTCTGGAATACAGCCTTAAGCGCAGGATACATCTGCCTGAACTTGGTGTACTGTTTTTCATACTTCTCCGTCAGGTCCGCATCCGGCTCAATGGTTTCTATAACCTTTACAATGCGGTCCGCAGCGGTCTTCACATCCGGGTATTCCCCGCAGCCCACAGCCGCCAGTATGGCGCCTCCCAGGGCAGGGCCTTCCTCGTTTTCAACCACATCCACCTTTACATTCATGATGTTGGCCACCATCTTCTTCCACAGGGGACTCTTTGCGCCTCCGCCGCAGATTTTAGTGCGGTCAATGCGGATGCCTAAGCTTCTGGCCACCTCCAGCGAATCCCTGAGTCCGTAAACCACGCCTTCCAGCACGGCCTGGGTCATCTCCTCCCTGCTGGTATCCATGGTCATGCCGATGAAACATGCCCTGGCCCTTGGGTCGTTGTGAGGAGAACGCTCTCCCATGAGATAGGGCAGATAGAACACATGGTTCTCTCCCAGCTTAACGATTCCCTCCTGCTCCCTGGAAAACTCCTTGGTCTTAAGGATTTCCTCCATCCACCACTTATTGCAGGAGGCAGCGCTGAGCATACATCCCATGAGATGGAAATGTCCGTCTGCATGGTCAAAGGAATGAAGGGCATTGTTGCAGTCCGCCTTAAAGCTTTCGCTGGAAATAAAGATGGTTCCGCTGGTCCCCAGGGAAATATTGCAGCATCCCTCGCCTACGGTTCCGGTGCCAACGGCGGCAGCCGCATTGTCCCCTGCGCCGGCAATGATTTTTACATCCTGTGTGAATCCCAGCTCCTTTGCCAGCTCCTCCTTCAGATTTCCCACTACCTCATAGCTCTCATACAAATCCGGGAGCTGTTTTCTGGTAATGCCGCACAGCTCCATCATTTCCTCAGACCAGCACTTATGGGCCACGTCCAGAAGCAGCATGCCGGAGGCATCGGAATAATCCGTACAGAAGCTGCCTGACAGCCTGTAAGCCAGATAATCCTTTGGAAGCATTATCCTGCATATGCGCGCGAAGTTCTCCGGTTCATTTCTCTTCATCCAGAGAATCTTAGGGGCCGTGAAGCCGGTGAAGGCAATGTTGGCCGTGTAAGCGGACAGCTTTTCCTTTCCAATGGTCTGGTTCAGGTAATCCGTCTCCTTCTCGGACCGTCCGTCATTCCAGAGGATGGCCGGGCGGATGACCTCATCCGCCTGATCCAGCGTCACCAGGCCGTGCATCTGGCCTCCGAAGCTGATGCCTGCCACCTGTGATTTGTCACACTCCGAGGTCAGCTCCTTCATGCCGTCCATGGAGGCTGTAAACCAGTCCTCCGGGTTCTGCTCCGACCATGCAGGATGTGGGAAATACAGGGGATACTCCCGTGAAACCACCTTGTGGATTCGTCCGCTTCCATCCATTAATAACAATTTTACCGCTGAGGTTCCCAGGTCCACTCCTATATAAAGCATATCTTTCCCTCCCTGCATTTTTATGCAAATGGATTCTCTGTCCTGTATCTTACGCTCTTTGGCTGGTTGTAGCCGATTTCCTCCACATCCACGCCAATGTACTTGAATACCTCAAACAATGCCTTGCCGTAATTTCCGAAGGCCACGGCGCCGTGATGAGGGAAGTTCTTCTCAATGAGTACGTGGCGGTAGAACCGTCCCATCTCCGGGATGGCGAACACGCCGATGGATCCGAAGGAACGTGTGGCAACCGGAAGTACCTCTCCCTGCGCAATATAAGCCCTCAGCTTGTTGTCTGCCGTGCTCTGGAGACGGTAGAAGGTAATGCTGCCTGGTTTAATGTCGCCTTCCAATGTTCCCTGGGTCACTTCGATTGGAAGGGCCCTGGCCATAATCATCTGATACTTCATCTCGCAGAAGGACAGCTTGCCGGATGCGGTGTTGCCGCAGTGGAAGCCCATAAATGTATCCTTAAGGGTGTAATCAAATTTCCCCTTGATATCAGCTTCATACATATCCTTTGGCACGGTGTTGTTGATGTCCAGAAGAGTAACCGTATCCTGGCTGATGACCGTACCGATGTACTCGCTGAGGGCTCCGTAGATATCAACCTCACAGGACACCGGAATCCCCTGGGATGTCAGGCGGCTGTTCACATAGCATGGCACGAAACCGAACTGTGTCTGGAATGCGGGCCAGCATTTTCCGGCAATGGCCACATATTTGCGGTAGCCCTTGTGCTCCTGTACCCAATCCTTTAAGGTCAGCTCATACTGAGCCAGCTTGGAGAGAATCTCCGGCTTCTTATTGCCTGCTCCCAGTTCTTCCTCCATCTCCTTCACAATGCCTGGAATCCTCTCATCCCCTGCATGCTTGTTGAATGCCTCGAACAAATCCAGCTCGGAATTTTCCTCAATCTCCACGCCCAGGTTGTAAAGCTGCTTGATAGGCGCGTTGCAGGCCAGGAAGTTGAGAGGTCTTGGTCCGAAGCTGATGATTTTCAACTGGCTTAACGCCGCCACTGCGCGGGCAATGGGTACAAACTCGTGAATCATGTCCGCACAATCCTCAGCATCCCCTACCGGATACTCCGGGATATATGCCTTGATGTTACGAAGCGCCAGGTTGTAGCTGGCATTGAGCATACCGCAGTATGCGTCGCCGCGGCCCTGGCACAGGTTATCCCCTGACTCCTCGGCTGCTGCCACGAACATCTTAGGTCCGTCAAAATGCTTTGCCAGAAGTGTCTCTGATATCTCAGGGCCAAAGTTGCCCAGGTATACGCACAGGGCGTTGCAGCCTGCCTTCTTTATGTCCTCCAATGCCTGAACCATATGTATCTCGCTCTCCACGATGCACACAGGACATTCATAAATTTCCGCCGCGTCATATTTGGCCTTGTAGGCTTCCACCAATGCTTTTCTTCTGTTGACAGAAAGAGACTCCGGGAAACAGTCCCTGCTCACTGCCACGATTCCGACTTTTACCTCTGGTGTATTGTTCATTGTAATTTCCTCCTCATACATGATTAAATTTATTTGTCTGCATCTGAGTTTTCATGTTCTGAATCAGACGCTCAGATTCTCTCCTTTAAGGCCGATAAACGCCCCCTCCGGAAGTCCGCCCTCGGCATGGCCTATGAGCCACTTGTTTCTGGCAAACAAAAGCCTGTCCTCAGGGTCCTTCACAGCCACTGGATCCATGTCCAGATTGGTGCCCTTTGGAAGAACGATGACACATCTGAATCCCTCATCCTTCACATGGCAGGGCGCATAGTGCAGGGTAGTCGCATATACCTCCACTGCTGTTCCGGCCGGAACCAGAAATGCCTCCATCCTGGATGTATCGTATGTATGGTCTTCCTCAATATCCTGCTCTTTTCCCAATATCAGTATCAGGTCGTCCACAGCAATGTCCACCTCTGAATCCCGGTGATATTCCACTGCATTCAGTTTCTTGTTGTGTCCGTTGCAGCATCCTATCTGAATTGGCATCTGGCCGTAGATCCCACGTTCCAGCTCCTTTGCCCCAGGCAGGGCCTCCATCTCAGGCAGCGAGGGAATATAAATAACATCCTCCGGCAGGGGCGTATGCTCCATTGCCTTTAAAAGACCGCTGAAGTCATAACCTGTGATGACCCTTCCATAGGCTTTAAACGCCGGATCCGTCACCTTCCTGACTGTCATCCCCATGTTCATACCTCCTTATATCGGGCCGTGCGTTTTTCCATCCGCACCGGCCTGTTTTCTCTGGTATCCATTATAATATAAACAGGCAAAAAAAACGTGCTGTTATTTTACGAACTAACAGCACTTTTTTGCGATCTTTATTCATCTGGCAATGACTTGCGGTTTATCTGTTTTTGATTCACCTGCTTCTGATTCATCTGCTTCCGGTACTGGCTGGGCAGACAGCCGTACCGCTTTTTAAAGGCCTTGGCAAATGCCCTTGCATCGGCAAACCCATGGTCCAGAGCAATGTCCCCCACATAACGGTCCGAATTCAGTAATTCCCGCATGGCATACTTTACCCTCAAATCCATCAGGTATGTGCGGTATCCGATCTGAGCATATTCCCTGAACATATGGGAGAGATAGGAGGGTGTAAATCCAAACCTGGACGCAACCATTTCCAGACTCAGTTCCTTGTCATAATTCTCCTTCATATATTGGGTTACCTGAGACAGCTTATCCAAATGACGTTTTTGCCGCACCTGGACCTTATCGATCTGCTCAATCCTGAATTCTGTAACAATCAGATAGAGGAACTCCATGAACTGGCTCTTTACCTTCAGGAGATAGCCGAATTCCCTTTGCTCATAAGTCCGGTACATGGCAGTGACCAGGGACACCAGCCTGGCCTTTTGATTCTCTCCCTTATCCGCAAAGGTGATGCAGGACTCATCACTCATATATCCCTCAAAGGATTTCATTGGAATCTGGAGGACAATGGTAATATTGGGGGCAGGGCATTCAATGGAATGGATTTCATTGGGATTCACAATGACAAAATCATTGGGCTTCAATGTGTACTGCCTGGAATTGATGAAGAAATCCAACGTTCCCTCCAACACAAGGAACAGTTCCACAGACTGGTGCCAATGCTTGCTGACCCGGTAATTTCCATCCCTTCCCTCGAATATGAACATCCGAAAGGGCAGATCATCATTGGGAATCACTGTCTCGTATCTGAAATCCATCCTGCACCTCCATTTCCAGCCTGCCATCTCCCTCATCTCCTCATCCGAGTCATTTTCCCCTGGTACGATAAGAGTGGTCAGCTCCACATGGCATTCGCGGCTGGACCGTGTGATAAAATGCTTTACAGTCTCAAGGTCACCGCCCAGCTTCCTGTAATAATTCTCTGTAAATCCTTTTAAATCAATGTTCATGGCGTCTGCCACAGGCAGGATTTCATCCAGCACCTGGTCAGATACGCTTCCGTTGGTGACGATTACATTTTTCATCCCTGCTTGTCTCACAAGGCGCCCTGTATCCCTGATATACTCCCAGCCCACCAGGGGCTCATTATAGGTATAGGCAACGCCAATATTCCCCTTTTTTCTAAGCTCTGCGGCCTTTTGGGCCAGCTCCTCAGGACTTACGGACACTGCGTGGGAATCTCCCTCCCCTGCCATGGATATCTCATGATTCTGGCAGAAGGGACATCTCAGATTGCACCCAAAGCTTCCCACCGACAATATGACAGAGCCGGGCAGGAACCGTCTTAACGGCTTTTTCTCTATAGGGTCCAGGGCCATGGACGTGATTTTCCCGTAGTTAACAGGAATCACCGCGCCGCCTGTATTCTTCCTGGCCCGGCACATGCCGGTCTGCCCTTCTTCCAGGCTGCACCGGTTCATGCATCCCCCGCACACAGCCCTCATGACTTTGCACCATGACGGATGACCTCAAAACGTTCCAGCTGCACATCCGTCTCATCCTCGCGTATCCCCGCCTTTTGCCTGGCGATGGACAATTGTTCCCCCACCGTGTCCACTCCCTCCAGATTGGGAAGCAGCAGTCCCCGCTTCCTGCCCTTGGTGACAATGACGCCGTAACGCAGTGGGTCCAGCTGGTCCTCACCCCGAATCTTCTCTGTCTCCCCCAGCACATCCACGCTGTATTCAAGTAAAGACAGCTCCTCCTTGCGGACTGACGGGAACCTGGGGTCATGGATGCCTGCACTCACTGCGTTCTGTATGATTTCCTCCGCAACATTCCTGCAAACCGGCGATATAGTCCCGATGCATCCCCGCAAAGCGCCGCCCTTGTGGATAGATACAAAAACTCCCGCCCTTGTTTGAAGCATTTCTTCCTGCAGACCTTCCTCCGCCCACATCCGGCACAATCAAAGGCGGATGTGGCACCATGATTCCTGCAACCACAGGTATAATACCGCTCCTTTCCGTCCGGTACGATCCACCGGCACGATACGCTTTTAACATGCTCTGATTTAAGTATAGCATCGGAAAGCCTATTTTAAAAGGGGAGAACCCACAAAGAAAGAGTCTGCTCTTCAACCATGTCAGCTATCCTTCCCCTCGCCGGTTTCTGCATTCCCGTTCCCAGCAAAAACCGGAAAAGCGGAACCGCCGTAGGGCATCACAATCACCCTTGCTGAATTGTCCCTTACAGACATAGCCAATAACCTGGAGCATGAACAACATCATTGACAGCTTCTCCTTAAAGGAAACAGGTAAGAAAAAAGAAAACACAAAAGAACCGGGACACAGCACACCTGCTGCAGGCCCGGTTCATGATGCATGTAGAAATCAAGGAAAGTGTATCTGCTGTCTGACTATGCTGCAAACGGAGCGATTTCCTCCATCAGCTGGTCACAGTCATCTGTGTGAAGAATCAGCTCTACAGTCTTGTACTTTGCCAGTGATAATACACCTACAATAGACTTTGCATCAACCATACGGCTGCCGCATTTCACATCTGCATCGTACTCAAAACGGTTCATGATTCTTACAAAATTAATAATCTGGTCTGCCTGGTCAAACTTAAGAAGGATACGTTTCATGTTGTTCACCTCCGTATGGTATTTTATTTAGTATCAATGCCAGATACTTGGGGATGGTACTTGCCGATAAGTCCGCATCTGACAATGCCCGCTAACGTTATCTTTTGTTTGTCTTCCGACATATTTATAATACCACATTCAGGTGATGGATTTCCATGGTAATATTTTTCTATCTCATGGAATATTTTCATATATTATCCTTATATCTTTTAAATCTGGTCCGGAAGTCCCAGGCCGATGACCTTACCTCCGATGCCTGCCCCGCTCCTTCACCACATCAGCCGCTGCCTTCTCAGCACCTTTTTTTCCAGTATATACCTAATGTCGTATTTTGTCCATTTACGTTGCAAATTTATGATTTCTTGATACAATAGTTGTATTGGTATTGATTATTGTATACAAATTACTGCCTTTAAGAAAAGGATGGATGATAATAGATGAAACTTCTGATTGTTGATGATGAGAAACTGACCCGGGAGGGAATCCGGGACAGCCTGAGCCTGAAGAGCCTTGGCATCAGCCGTGTGCTGCTGGAGGACGACGGCATACACGGCCTTAAGACCGCCCTTGAGGAACACCCGGATATTGTGCTCACGGACGTGCGGATGCCCAGGATGAACGGTGTCCAGATGGCGGAACGGATTTTAAAGGAGCTGCCCACAACCTCCATCATCTTTATGAGCGCTTATTCTGACAAGGAATACTTAAAAGCCGCCATCAAGCTGAAGGCGCTGGGATATGTGGAAAAACCCCTTGACATGGAGGAACTGGCCTCAGCCATAAAGGAGGCAGTGGATAGCAGCAGGAACGAGAAAATGAGCCAGGCAGCAGCAAGGCTTCAGGAAAAGGAACAGCTGGGCCATCTGAGCCTCCTGCTGTCCCAGCCAGGGGAGGAGAGCCTTGTCAGGGCAGGACAGCTCGCAGCCGACCTGGGCCTTTCCATCACCCATACCACCTGCTTCTGCTGCATTATCATTGACTGTGTCACTCCCTTATCCGCACTGCCGGAGGAACAGATGGACGGAATCAGGGATTATTTTGTGGACCATCTCACATCTATGGGCATATCCCAGGCCTATGTCCTAAGAGGTGACCACCGCATCATTGTTTTCCTCCACTCCCCGGAGCGTCCCTCGGACAGGACCCTGTACGACTGCGCCGGGCTCCTGGCCCAAAAGCTTATACAGGTATGCCCTTTTTTCATTTCCCTTGGCCCGGTTGTAAGCGGTATGGACCGCGCACATATATCTTACCAGGAAGCCAGTGAACATCTGAAGGAGGCATTTTTCCATGACTATGGATTCATACTGGCCCACAACATGGAAACGGCCGTATTCCGGCCGCCGGCAGACCTCCTTCTGGAATTTTCCATGGCCTTGTCCGAAAAGCAGGAGGAGGAAGCCATGGACATCGTCAGGCGGCTGTATGAATCCTTTGTGCCAAACGACTTGATTGGCCCCAGCCAGGTAAAGGATATCTATTATAAGTATTTCAGCAAGCTGGACGAACACGGCCTGGGAAGCTATATCTCCCTGTGGCAGAAGGAAGGACTGGAGTCTGAATCCATCTGGGAAGGGGTCATGAACTGCACCATACTGAGGGAGCTCAATGATCTGCTGGCGGCCAAGGTGCGCCTGTTCTTTGAGCGACTGCGGGGAAACAGCGTGGGAAATCCGGTGGTATTCCAGATTAAGGAATACATCCATAAGAACTATGCGGACCCATCCCTTTCCGTGCCGGATGTCAGTGAGTACGTCCGCCTTTCGTCCAGCTACGCATGTACAATTTTTAAAAATGAAACAGGCCAGACCTTAAACCAGTATCTGACGGATTACCGCATCAAGATGTCCAAGCAGTTCTTAAGCGACCCCAGATACAAGATTGCCGATATTTCCTCCAAGGTAGGATACAGCGACGGCAATTACTACAGCAAGACCTTTAAGAAAATCGTGGGCCTGTCCCCTTCTGAATACAGGGAGAAAATGCTTGCATGAAAAACCCGTTCTCAAAGCTGATTCACCATTATACATATGACATGCGTCTGAAGACAAAGCTTGTCATATCCCACATCATCCTGGTACTGCTGCCCACCGCCGTACTGTCAGGCTTTCTTTACCTGCGCATTTACGGCATTGTCATGGATGACAGCATCCGCTCGGAGCAGGCTCTGTCCGCCCAGACCGTGACCTCCATTGAGAACCTCATTTCCCATGTTGGACACGCCTCTGACACCATCACCGGCGCCATGATGATACAGGATCTGTTCCAGGTCCCCAGATCAGAGGCCAATACCCAGGATATCTCCACCTCCCGGATGAACAGCCTGTTCCACCTGGTGCAGAGCATTACGGACCATTCCATGATTACGGATGTGAAGATTTATTATGATGACAGCGTATATGGAGATCTGATGCAGTACAACAAGATCGGGAATGCCCTGTTTAACCCGGTATCCTCAATTAGCAGCAGCAGCTGGTACGGCATCTACAGCACTTCGGAGCAGGCACGCCTGCTGTGCCCGGAACTGTACCTGACACCGGACGAGACAGAGAAGAACGGAAAGCTGGCCTACATTACCCGAATCCCTTATACCCACGACGGCAGCACTGTGTCCGACATTGAAAACGCCTCCGCCTATGTGGCCCTGTATCTGTCCAGGCCGGCCTTTGACATGGTGCTGCGCAATGACGCCACTGTCACGGACGAGGCTGCCTTCCTGGTAAATGAGCGGGATGTGATCGTTTCCGCCTCAGATATGGACCTGGCCGGGAAATACTTCATCCCCCGCTCGGATCTGGAGCGGCGGGTGGGAAAGGAAAAGACGTTTTCCCTTGTTTCCTATCCGGGCGGCTCTGCCTATGTTGCCTATTTTCCCATCGCGGACACGGACTGGTACATGATGTCCATTATCCCTTCCCTCCATATCGGAGATGCAGGCAGGGCGCTGATGATGCATTTTGCCCTGATTTACCTGCTGTTCACTGCCCTGGCCCTGTACACGGCCTTCCGCCTGTCGGGCTCCATTGCGGACCGCATCATAGGCGTGGCCCTGCAGATGGAAACTGTGCGCACAGGCCTGCCCCAGCCCATGGATGTGGCTGACACGGGGTGCGACGAGATTGGCGTACTGTCCGATACCTACAACTACATGACAGAAGAAATCATCACCCTGATGGACAGCCAGAAAAAGGCTTCGGATGAGCTTCGGATGGCGGAATTCCGCGCCCTCCAGGCCCAGATTAATCCGCATTTTCTCTATAATACACTGGATATGATTAACTGGCTGTCCCAGACCGGCCAGAGCGAAAAAGTAACGGAGGCGGTCCAGAGCCTGTCCCGTTTTTATAAGCTGACTCTGAGCCGCAGGGAGCTGATGAACTCCATTGAGAAGGAGCTGGAGCATGTAAGCCTCTATGTGCGTCTCCAGAACATGCGTTATGACAATTGCGTGGTCTTTGTGGTGGATGTGCCGGAAGAACTCTGTGAGTACACTATCCCCAAGCTAACCTTCCAGCCCATTGTGGAAAATGCCTTCCTTCACGGAATCATGATGAAGGAAGAAAAAAAAGGCAGCATCCTGCTCACCGGCTGGCCAGAGGGGGATGATATTATATTCATCATCTCTGACGATGGGGCAGGCATACCGCCTGAAACACTTGATACTTTAAAGGATGATGTGAATGCCGGTACCGACTCCTCCAGCCCCAGGCACACTGCCTTTTCCGGCCATATCGGCATCTACAATACCAACTTAAGGCTGAAGAGCCTGTACGGTGAATCCTACGGCCTCTCCTTCACCAGCACCCTGGGCAAGGGCACGGAAGTTACTGTTCGGATCCCTGCCAGACATATCACGTATGACTGATTCCTTTCACATCCCAGCAATACGATTCATAGGCCGCCGTCAGGTTCATGGAGGCGGTCTCTTTTTCTGCCTTTTTCTCCAGATAGGATGCCTGGCCCTCCAGGTATTCCGTGCCTGTCAGCAGTCCGGCCTGCTGCTTTCTCTGGAGTCCTTCGTAGGTCAGCTGGGCGCTCTGAAAGGCAGTGAGGGCCGCCTCATAAGCTGTTTTCCTGGCCTGGAGGTTCTGGTAGGAAGCCAAAAACGCTGCCTCCTTTGTCCCCTCCGCCTCATCCACCAGCCTGAATCTGATATTGATTTCAGTGGTACTGCCGGCTGAGGTGTGGCGGGCATTCTGCACACTCTTGTCATTTCCCATGGCCTTGTTCTTATCGCTCTCATAATCCACGGCTTCAATGGCAGCCATATCCGGCTCCGGTACGGTTCCTATCACCACCCGGCTGCTGTCCTCAATCCCCAGCATGGTAAGGAGCTGACGGCGCAGCTGCCTGGCCTGGAGCTTTAGGGACTCCAGCGAAATTTCGGCAGCGTCCAGGCCTCTTTGTGCTTCCTTCAGCCGGGCCTGGGTGGCGGAACCGGCTGCCTGCTTTCTCGCCATGGCCTCAAGGGCTGCCTGCAGGGATTCAACCCGCTTTTCCTGGTATTCCACGTTCTTCACCATCTGGTTGTAGGAATTCATCAGAGTCTGGGCTGTCATGGTAAAGGTGTCCACGGACTTTTCCAGGCTGCGGGTGCTCTTTTCACTGGTCATGGTATCCAGCTGGCTGTATATACGGCTGGCCGAGGTTTTTAACATGGCTGCATTGGAGGAATAGATTCCGGCTGTCTGGCTGTCCTCATCTTCCATGTCCTGCGCCTTATCCTCCATGTTGTCCTGCTCCCGCTTAAGGGTATCCCATATTTCCTGGTAGGCATTTACATTGTCCTCGTAGTCCTCTATGCTCTCTTTTAAAGACAGGTTTCCCTGTTTCAGCAGTTCCCTCAGATTGCCGTATTCAATGATTATGGTACCCGCTGTGTTCCCTGCGGTTTCCCGGGATGTGTTGGTGGCTGCGGCCTGGGATGTGTCCAGAGCTGCAGCCTGGGATGTGTCCTGGGATGCATAGGTAGTCCGGCCGCCGGCTCCTGACAGGCACAGTACCATTGCCAGAAGGACCATTTTAGCCTTTTTTGTGTTTCCCTTCTTCCTGCCTCTCTCCTTTATATTACTGCGGTTTCTCATTTCTGTCTCACCTCTGTTCCATCCTGCCTTTTTCCTGCACTTTAAATATTTCTGCTCTATCTCCAAATTTCTCCCATCCTATGACACGGACGCCAGTCCGTCCACCGACCACCGGTATTCCAGCTGTGCCTTGAGAAGGGCCAGCTTCTGTGTACGCACATTGACCTGGGCTGCTGCGAAGGAGGTCTGCTGCGTTACATAATCGTTCCTTGTCATGGTTCCGGCTGCCATTTTCCGCTCTGCCGTCTCCATGGCTGCCGCCTCAATTTCATACGTATTAAGGGCCTGCTCGTAGTCGGATTTAGATATCATCATGCTCTCGTAGGCATTCTTTATGCTGGAGGCAGCTGTCTCCTTCTGGCTCTTTAAGCTCTGTTCCAGACTTGACTTATTGGTGCCGCTTTTTGCATTGGCTATTTTCTTTTCAAGTATTTTAAGGCTGTAATTATTTTCCACTCCCCTGGATACATCCTCATCCAGATTAATGGCTGCCATTCCCTCCAGGTCCGGCTCCGGCACATCACCTATATCCACCTGCGCCCCATAGGTCCATCCCAGCATAAGGCAGAGATTTTCTTTTGCCCGCCCCAGACTGCTCCGGGCCGACAGCAGGGATGCATCCGCCGATGTGACGGCCTCCTGAGCCGCCAGCACCTGTGCCTGGGTAGACATACCGGCGCTCAGTCGGGTAAGCGTCTGATCATAGGACAACCGGGCCTTTATCTTATTCTGCTCCAGACTCTCCAGGCTGTATGTCTGGCTCCAGTAGCTTATCATCAGTTCCTGGGCCTCCTTCACCAGACCTGCCTCTGTCTTGTCATATTCCAGCTTCTTAATGTCCCCGTCCTCCACATTGTCGTCCCCCTGCTTCCGCAGGTTATCCGCCTGAATCTGGCTGGTCAAATAGGAGGACAGGCGGCTGGCATAATCTGAATCCGACGAATCAGGATATTCCAGGCTTCCGTATATATCATCGGCAGCATCATAGTAATCATCCGCAATATCGTCCGCGTCCTTCCCCCGGAAATCCTCATACTCCAGCTGGTTCTGAATCACTGTGTTATTGTATACATGAATCAGGTCCGCTATCTCCGTAAAATCCAGCTGATTATCCCTGAGGGAAGCCCACTGCTTAGCGGTATAGGCAAACTCCGGGGTGCCTGCCAATGCCGGCACCGGCATGGCGCCAAGGCACAGTACCGCGGCCAGGCATCCGGCCCCTATCTTTCCATATCTCATATGATTGACACCTCTTTCTTAAATATCCAGTACAACCCGTTTCTTATCGCCGTTCATAAGCGCATAGTAGATTGGCAGTATGAACAGGGCCACCGCCACGCCCACGCTGAGTCCGCCGATGTTCACAATGGCCAGACCCTGGGTGGTGGAACCGCTGTCCCCTATGGCCAGGGCCATGGGAATCATGGAAAGGATGGTGGTAAGGCTGGTCATCATAATGGGCCTTAAACGTGTGGCGCCGGCCTCAATCAGGGCTGTCTTTAAATCCATGGTCATGCGGTATTGGTTCACTGTATCCACATAGAGGATACCATTGTTAACAACAGTACCGACCAGAATCAGGAATCCCAGTATGGACGTCATGCTGATGCTGACTCCCGTAATCTGCAAAAGCCCGAAGGAGCCTATGAGGCTGAATGGTATGGTAGTCATTACCATGAAGGAAAACTTCGGTGACTCAAACTGCGCTGACAGTACCACGAATACCAGGAATACAGCGACGGCAATCGCCTGGTACAAGGCCGCAAATTCCTCCTGCATCATACGGTTCATGGAGTTGACGCCTTTCTTGATGGTGCCGCTTAAGTTGGGGCTTATGACCTCGCTGTCTATGGCGGACCGGACATTTCCCCCGGTGTAATCTGCCGTAATGGTTATCTCATACGCCTTATCCGTCTTGGAAATGGAAGCCGGGCTGTCCTTATAATAGATTTCCGCCACATCCGTCAGGGCCACATAGCCTCCGGAAGGCTTGGAGAGTATAATATCCTTCATCTGGCTGACGGTACGGTACTCATCCTCCGGGTATTCAGCCATCACGCTGACCTCCCTGCCATCCACGTCCAGGGTAGTCACCTCTTCGCCGTCCATCATCTGTTTTACCTGGGAACCAATCCGGGATGCCGTAAGCCCCTCCGCTGCCGCCAGCACCGGATCCACCTTCACAGTCACCACGGGAGCTGTATTTTCTATGCTGGAATGAACGTTCATCACATCGTCCCTGGCCGTCATCTCAGCAACAATCTTGTTGGTGACTTCCTGAAGCTCGTCGTAATCCGTACCGTTGAGGATGACTTCATATCCCCTGTTCCTGCTCATGAAGCTCATGGACGAGGACGCCTCCACTGACACCGTACAGTTATCCAGGTCCGCCATCTCTGTCTCCCACTGCTCCACTATCTCATCGGTGCTCATATTCCTGTCATCCCTCAGATAGGCTGTTATGGTACCGCTGTCATTGTTATAGCGCAGCATGTAAGATTCCACATCCGGATGTCCTTTGACAATCTCCTCTGCCTGGAGCAGCATGGCGTCGGCATTTTCAGACAGCAGTCCCGGCCTTGTTTCTATGGAAACTCTGACCGTTCCCGTATCGTCTGCGGTCATAAGCTCGGTCTCCATCCCGCTGGCCAGAAAATAGGTTGCAATCACGATGATCACAGATGCAATCATGATGATGGCCTTGTGGTTTAAAAGTCCGGGCATGATGCGGCGGTATCCGTTCTGTATCCGCTCCATGGGCCGCGACATGGGCGCCTGCATCCTCTCCTGCGGCTTATACGCCATATAGGTAAGGGGAACAATGGTAATGGCTGACAGGAAGGAGGCGCACATACAGAATACGATAACGTATCCCATGGAGCCGAACATCTGTCCCGACATACCCTGCAGGAATACCAGCGGCAGGAATACCACACAGGTGGTCACAGTAGATCCCAGGATGGACTGGAGCACAATGTTGGTACCTGACAGGGAAGCCCTGGCATATCCCAGAAGGCCCTTGTCCTCCTCTGTCTCTATGGCCCTGAAACAGCTCTCCAGCACCACGATGGAGTTATCCACCATCATGCCTACGCCCAGCACCAGACCGCTCATGGTAATGATGTTCAGGGAGAAACCGGCGCTGGTCATCAGAATCAGGGACACCAGGATAGAGGTAGGTATGGAGCTTCCTACAATCAGGGACGCCTTATAGTCTCCAAAAAAAATGAATATGATAATCATGGAAATCACGGCTGCCAGCACCAGGGTAAGGGCCACGTCCTTAAGGGAGCTGATAATACTGTCCGCGCTGTCCCTGACAATCCTGATATTCAGGTTCTCATCGTCAGCCTCCAGGCTCTCAATGACGTCCTGAACCTCGGATGACACATCCATGGCAGTGCTGCTCTGCTGCTTGGTGATGGAAATGGATATAGTATCCTCGCCGTTGTAGCGCGAAATACCTCCCCGGCTCTCTTCTGCCTCATATACCCTGGCGATGTCCTCCAGATATACAATCTTTCCGCTGGAGGTGGTGATGGGGACTTCCTTCAGAGCTTCTATGGTCTCATGCTCCAGGGACGTTGACACAGATAGCTCCAGTTTTCCGGATACAGCATCGCCGGATGGGTAGGAAAGATTGGCCGTGCTCATAGCCGCGGACACGTCGCTCATGGTCACCTGATACTGGGCCATCTCGTCGGATTGAAGCTCGATTTTATAGTATTCCGACTTTCCGCCCATGGCCTCCACCTCTGCCACGGAAGAAATCTGTTCCAGCAGGGGCACCACGGTCTGGTCCACATAATCATACAAATCCTCCTGGGAGGGGTTTGATATGGAAAGCATCATGGTGGTTCCCGCATTGTTATTCATCTCCATGACAGAGGTTTCCGCATCGTCAGGGAGCTGGCGGCTCAGTGCATCCAGACTCTGGGATAAATCATTATATGCGTCGTCCATATCGGTGCCGTAATCATATTCCAGCATAATCATGGCCCTGTTTTCGCTGGAAGTGGAGCTCATGCTTTTCACGCCCTCTATGGTTCCCACCTGGTCTTCTATGGGCTGGGTCACAAGTTCATCTATGTCCTCAGGACCAGCCCCGGAATAAGACGCTATGATAATCAGCATTGGCTGATCCGTGTCCGGCATCTGTTCCAGCGTGGCATTGAATACGGAAGAAATACCGAATACCAAAAGGCAAAGCAATGCCATAACCGTCGCCACCGGACGTTTTAATACAAACCTTGTCAATCCCATGGGTTATGCCTCCTGTTCCGCCTGTGATTTTGCATTTTTGCTGTCTTCCCCGCCGGATGCTGCTGTTTCTTTGGACTGGGTTTCTTCTCCGAACTGTACCTCATCCCTTAACCGGATTTTCGCCCCCTCATACAGATTGGAGCTCCATGTGCTCACCACCATGTCATCGGCTGACAGGCCGGAAAGAATCTGGGCATGTTCCTCATCCTCCAGTCCTACTTCCACCTGGGCCATGGCCGCGGTGCCGTCCTGGTACAAATAAACATAGGCATTGCCGCCGCTGTAATAGATTGCATCAATGGGAACCACCATTGTATCCAATGCCCGTTCCGTCACAAGGTTTAATTTCACCGTGCTTCCGGTGGCAATCTCCTGTGTGTTTTCTATCTGGGCCTTTACCTTGAACAGTCCTGTATCCGTGTCAACCATGGAGTTGATTTCGCTGATATATGCCTTGTATGTGGTTCCGTTCTTCTGGATTTCCAGCTCATCGCCCACATTGGCATTCCGCATCATGCGCTGGGTCACATAGAAGGAGACTATGTTCTCACCCTCGCCGGCAATCACGCACAAATCCTGGGACTGGGTCACTCTGTCATACACCTCCACGTCAAAGCTTTCAATCTTTCCATTAATAGGGGCGGTGATGGAGCTGTACTGCACCTGTCTTTCGTAAGCCATTTTAGCGGACTCATACTGGAGCTGCGCGGATTTCACCGCATTGACATACTGCTCGTATTCCTGCTCGGACAAATCGCCGCCGCTGTAGAGAATCTGCATTCTTCTAAGGTTGCTCTGGGCCTCTGAAAGGGATACGGATGCAGAATCCATGGAGTTCTTTGCCGTCTCCACCTGCTCTGTATCAATCTCAAACAGGACCTGTCCCTGTGTCACCATGTCCCCTGCCTTCACATATACCGCCGTGACGTCGCCTGCTGCCTTTGCATAGATATGAACCACATCGGAAGGCTCCACTGTACCGGTAAGCCCTGTGGTAAGGATGATATCGCCGATTGACGGCTGTTCTGCCTTCACCACCGTGACAGAAGCCTCCTGTCCCACAGGCATGCCGCCCTTTGATTTTTTTCCGCCCTTCGTTATAATCATAGCCACGGCCAGTATGACGATAATTCCAGCTGCAATGCCAATCTTTATTTTCCCGCTCTTGCTCATATCCAATCTCCTTTGCTGGTTTACTCAACTGATTCCTAATATTAAAGGTTGAAGATTAATTCAATATTAACAAAACCGGCCTGAAAGTCATTTATTTCGCGTTATTCTGTGAATTTTTTGTGTCTTTACTGTGTGTCGGATACAATTACATAAAATGACCGAAAACAGCACGGAATCAGGCGGGCCCGATCACATCCGGTACCCGCCTGTCTTTTAGTTCTGATTAAATTGATTCACTGATTTAATGATTGCTGCTCCACTCGGTTACCGTACCACCGATGTTTACTGAGAGACTAGTTCTTCCCCCATACACATACCCGCGTTCTAACCGGTATACATTGTTTCCGCTATGATGATAGCCTATACCCAGTAAAAAGGCATTGACTGCTGCGCCTGGAACAGCATTGTCATAAGAATAAAAAAATGTCACCCGGCCTGCAAATGTACGGTGATAGACCATAAACCCGTTATGTCTATAGCTGGTGGTTGTACCGCTGCCGGCCTGAATATTGTTGATAACAGCAGCCGCATTCACACCTCCCGGATATTGATAGCCATTAAGTATAGCTAAATCTGCCGCAGATAAAGCTGGCATGTCATTCACCTCCTCTCATTTTTGATACTAAAACTATACTATAAACAGGCATTTACGGTATAAATATGGCATAAACCATAAGAATCCTGTCATGGTTGGCTGTGCCTTCTTTTATATTGATGGTGTATAATATTTGTATCCAATAACAAAGCCCTTAATTGAAAAATAAATATTCTGTGGTTTCCTGATGATTCGTTTATGTTTACTTTATAAAAAGGTGTTATATATTATAATGAAATGTAGTAGAGGGAGGTAAAGGAACATGTTTCAGATACTGATTGCGGAAGATGACATGAATACCAGAAGGCTGATGGAAGCTGTGCTGAAGGAACACGGCTACCATCCCATCCTGGCATGCGACGGCCTGGAGGCCTTGAAATTATTAGATACCCACCATGTGGACCTAGTAATCCTGGACATCATGATGCCCGGCATGGACGGCTACGAGCTCACCAGGCAGCTGAGGGCAACGGATTACACTCTGCCCATCCTCATGGTCACTGCCAAGCAGCTGCCTGAGGACAAACGGAAGGGATTCATCGTGGGAACAGATGATTATATGACAAAGCCCGTGGATGAGGAGGAAATGATTTTGCGCATCCGGGCATTGCTGCGCAGGGCTCAGATTGTGAATGAACGGCGCATTACCATCGGAGATGTGTGCCTGGACTACGATTCCCTGACTGTAAGCCGCGGGGATGAGAGCCAGGCGCTGCCCCGCAAGGAATTCTATCTTCTCTACAAGCTCCTGTCCTATCCCGGCAAGATATTCACCCGCATCCAGCTCATGGACGAGATATGGGGCATGGAATCCCAGTCGGACGACAATACCATCAATGTACACATTAACCGGCTGCGGAAGCGTTTTGAGGACTACCCTGAGTTTACCATCGAAACCATACGCGGCCTGGGCTACAAGGCGGTGAAAAATCTATGAGACACAGGGCAAACCATAAACCACTGGGAACCATGACCCTCATCCTGACCGCAGGCATTTTCTTAATCATGCTCACGGTCATGACCCTGCAGGGATTTTTGATGTACCTGTACTGGAGGATTTTCTACCAGGCCAATATCCCCATTCCCCAGTTCTGGCGCCCCATCCCCCTGCTGGCAGTGCTCAGCGCCGTGGTGGGCGCCGGGCTCACCCTGCTCCTGAGCCGCATCCCCCTTAAACCTATCCGCGACCTGATTGAGGCCATCAACCAGCTGGCGGACGGCAACTTCAAGGTGCGCATTCATCTGGATCTGAACCGGGAATTTGAACGTCTCTCCGAAAGCTTTAACCGCATGGCCCAGGAACTGGAGAACACGGAGCTGCTGCGCTCTGACTTCATCAATAATTTCTCCCACGAATTCAAGACTCCCATCGTATCCCTGAGGGGCTTTGCCAAGATACTGAAAAATGACGGCCTCACAAAGGAGGAGCGGGACGAATATCTGGATATCATCATAAGTGAATCCAACCGCCTGGCCCAGCTCTCCACCAATGTGCTGAACCTGTCCAAGATAGAAAAAATGAGCATCCTGTCCGATATGGAATCCTTTGACCTGTCGGAAGAAGTACGCCAGTCCATCCTGCTGCTGGAATCAAAATGGCAGAAAAAGGAACTGGAACTGATTATTGATATGGATGAACTGGAATACCACGGAAACAAGGCGCTTCTGAACCAGGTATGGATTAACCTGATTGACAACGCCATTAAATTTTCTCCTCAAAACGGAAAAATAAAGCTGAAACTGCACAGGAAGGAAGACCATGTTGTTTTCCAGATTCTGGATAATGGATGCGGCATGGATGAAGAGACAAAAGACCATATATTTGACCGGTTCTACCAGGGGGACAGCTCCCATACCACAGAAGGAAACGGCATCGGCCTGACTGTGGTGGAAAAAATCATCCACCTCCATAAAGGTAAAATCCGGGTCATCAGCGAGACTGGTATCGGCACCACCTTTACGGTGAACCTTCCCATTGTCCCGGCTCCTTCCAGCCAGTAAATTTCCCTTGGGGTACATTTCCCCTGGGGTACATTTCCCTTGGCTAAATTTCCCCTGGGTATAATTCCCCTTTCATTGTCACTTTTCAGCTGTCATCTTTTCGCTGTCATATATCTTTTCACTGTCACATATCTTTTCTCCGTCATGCACCTTATCTCCGCCACACATCATCCGGCCGCCGGAATTCATATCCCCTCCCGCTCAAACATCTCCTTCAGCCTTAGGGCGTCCTCCAGCGTATTCTTCCAGCCATCCCGTTTCATGTCCACACGTCCTTCCGCCGATACCAGGACCTCTTCCTCTTCCAGAAGCATTCTCTGCAGATCCGGGTGTTCGAAGGACGCTTCCCCGGTCAGATATCCCTGGCTGTTGCCGCGTCTCAAGGCGCTGGCTTTCGCTTTGTTCCACCCCTTTATAACCACACAGCTGCTTTATAATATCTCGCAGGTCTTCTTTGTATTGATTCTTTTGAGAAACTCCGGCATGCTCAACAGGCTAAAGCACCTTCGGGACAGCCAGGCGTCAGCCGGTACCTTTTACTTCCCCTGTCCATAATAAGCATTTGGCCCATGCTTGCGCATGAAATGCTTATCCTGCATACACTGGGGAGCTGGTCCTGCCTGGGGATTGATGAGTTCTGTCATGAAATTCATCCTGGCAATCTCCTCCAGCACAACGGCATTGTGGACAGCCTCGGCCGCGTCCTTCCCCCATGTAAAGGGGCCATGGTTTTTACACAGCACAGCCGGAATGTAAACCGGGTTCTTCCCCTGAAAGGTTTCAATGATGACCTTTCCCGTATTTTTCTCGTAGCCTTCCTCGATTTCCTCTGCCGTCAGGTTCCTGGCGCAGGGAATCTCACCGTAAAAATAGTCCGCATGGGTGGTGCCATAGCAGGGAAGGGCCCTGCCCGCCTGTGCCCAGGCCGTTGCATGAGGGGAATGGGTATGGACAATACCGCCAATCTCCTTAAACGCATTGTACAGCTCCACATGGGTGGCTGTGTCGGAGGAAGGGTTCATCTCACCCTCCGCCTTATTGCCCTCCAGGTCCATGACCACCATATCAGATGGCTTTAACACATCGTAATCCACCCCGCTGGGCTTTATGACAAACAGTCCCTTTTCCCGGTCAATTCCGCTGACATTTCCCCAGGTGTAGGTGATAAGGCCCCTGCGGGGCAGCTCCATATTGGCTTCATATACCTTTTGCTTCAGTTCTTCTAACATAGTCTGTATCCGCTCCTGTTCCTGTTAATCCTTCTATGCTCCACAGCTCAATCCTTCATATGCTCCACAGCAGCCTTCTCAATGGCAAGACCTTCTGCATACCGCTTCATGAATGCCTCGAATCCTTCCACATCCTCTTTCACAGGCTCCATTCTGGTTCCCTTGTCCCCGGCAAAAACCTTGTTGGCCAGGTAAGCGTCCAGGGTCTCGCCCTCTTCCCTGCACCGCATGTAGGAGGCCAGCAGCGCAATGCCCCAGGCACCGCCTTCCCCGGCTGTCTCCATGACAGACACCGGCGCGTTCATGGCTCCTGCCAGGATTCTCTGGCCCACGCCCTTTGTCTTAAAAAGTCCGCCGTGGCCCAGAATGCTGTCCACCTTCACATGCTCCTTCTTAAGCAGGATATCCATGCCTGTCTTAAGGGCGCCCAGTGAGGTGTACAGGTGTACTCTCATGAAATTCGCCAGGTTAAACCGGCTGTCCGGCGTGCGCACAAACAGGGGACGGCCTTCCTCAAAGTGGGTGATGTGCTCTCCTGAGAAATAGTTGTACGCCAGCAGGCCGCCGCAGTCGGAATCTCCCTCCAGGGCCTTGTTGTAAAGGGTTCCAAAGAGCTGGTTCATGTCCGCCTTCATGCCCATGGCCTCTGAGAACTCCTTAAACAGGTTCACCCATGCGTTCAGGTCCGATGTGCAGTTGTTGCAGTGCACCATGGCTACCATATCGCCTGCCGGCGTGGTCACCAGGTCAATCTCAGGATATACGTGCTCCAGCTCCTTCTCCAGCACCACCATGGCAAACACGCTGGTACCGGCAGACACATTGCCGGTGCGGACAGCCACGCTGTTGGTAGCCGCCATGCCGGTGCCTGCGTCGCCCTCAGGCGGACACATGGGAATGCCTGCTTTCAGGTTTCCGGATGCATCAAGAAGCTTTGCGCCTTCTTCCGTCAGGACGCCTGCGTCCTCTCCCGCCACCAGAGCCTTTGGCAGGATGTCCCGCAGCTTCCACGGGAAATTCTCCCCTGCCACCAGTTGGTCAAACTGCTCCACGCGCTTCTGGTCAAAATCCCTGGCATGGATGTCCACCGGGAACATGCCTGCCACATCACCGATGCCCAGAACACGTCTGCCTGTCAGCTTCCAGTGCACATATCCCTCCAGCGTAATGAGGTAGTCGATATCCTTCACATGCTCTTCCTTATTGAGAATGGCCTGGTACAGATGGGCAATGCTCCATCTCTGAGGGATATTGTACCGGAATACCTCTGTCAGCTTCCCGGATGCAGGGCCTGTGATGGTGTTCCTCCAGGTGCGGAAGGGCACCAGAAGATCTCCTTCTTTATTAAACGCCATATAACCGTGCATCATGGCTGAAAAACCAATGGAACCAATGGTGGTCAGGGTGATGCCGTAGGTTTCCTTCACATCCTCAGCCATTTTGCCGTAGCAGTCCCGGATGCCGGTCCAGATGTCCTCCAGGGTATAGGTCCAGATGTGATCCACAAACCTGTTTTCCCAATCATGACTGCCGGAGGCAATGGGTGTGTGGTCCTCACCGATAAGGACTGCCTTAATCCTGGTGGAGCCCAGCTCTATGCCCAGGGAAGTATTTCCATGCTCAATCTGTTCTTTTATCTTATTTATATCTAAACTCATGAATTGCCCCTCCACTTGCTTATTAAGGCTACCTGTAAGCTGCCGCATTCCAGCGGAGCTCATTCTTAAGCCCGCGGATGGTGGTATCCTTGTCAATATAGACCGTTTCAATGCCCATGGCATCTGCCCAGTCTCCCATCTGCTCTGCCGTCAGGTCATAGGAGAATGCGGTATGGTGGGCGCCTCCTGCCAGAATCCAGCTTTCGGCCCCGGTTGCCAGGTTGGGCTCCGGCGTCCAGAATGCGGTTGCCACCGGAAGCTTGGGCATTGGCTTTTCTGTTTTTTTGCACTCCACATCGTTGATAATCAGGCGGAACCTTGTGCCAAGATCCACTAAGGATGTGGCGATTCCGTGGCCTGTCTTGGATGTAAATACAAGTCTGGCCGGGTCCTCCCTGTCACCCATGGACAGCGGGCAGGCCTTGATGCTGATTTCTCCGTCTGCAATGGTGGGGCACACCTCCAGCATATGGGCTTCCAGGATTCCTTCCTTGCCGGGCACTAGGTTGTATGTATAATCTTCCATGAAAGAGGTTCCCTTGGCGTCCTTCATGCCCTGGGTCATAATCTTCATCAGTCTGACCATGGCAGCCGTCTTCCAGTCGCCCTCTGCGCCGAATCCGTATCCCTTTTCCATGAGACGCTGGATAGCCAGGCCCGGAAGCTGCTGCAGCTCTCCCAAATCCCCAAAGTGGGTTACGATGGCGTGGTAATCCTTCTCCAGCAGGAACTTCTCAAGGCCAGCCTCAATCTGGGCCTGTACCGCCACATGGCGCTTAAATTCCTCCGGATCCCTGCCCTCCGGCAGGATGGTGTACTTGCTGTAATACTCGTCCACCAGGGCCGTGATATCTCCCTTTGGCACAGCCTTCACATACTCGGCCAGCTTATTGACCGGGTAAGCGTCCACTTCCCAGCCAAACTTCATCTGGGCCTCCACCTTGTCGCCTTCGGTGACAGCCACATTCCTCATGTTGTCCGCAAATCTTGCCACCCTTACATGGCTGCTCTCCATAATGCCTACCGCGGTGCGCATCCAGGCTGCTACGCGGCCCACCACCTTCTCATCGCTCCAGTGGCCCACAATAACCTTTCTCTCAATGCCCATGCGGGTTACCATGTGGCCGTATTCCCTGTCTCCGTGAGCGGACTGGTTCTCATTCATGAAATCCATGTCAATGGTATCATAGGGAATTTCCTGGTTGAACTGTGTATGAAAATGCATCAGGGGCTTTCTGTATTCCTGCAGTCCCAGAATCCAGGACTTGGCCGGTGAAAATGTATGCATCCAGGTGATGACGCCCGCGCACTCCTCATCCGCATTTGCTTCGTTGAACGTCCTGCGGATCAGCTCATTGGTAATCAGTGTGGGCTTTAACACCACCTCATAGGGCAGGATGCCTGATTTATTAAGACTGTCCACAATGATTCCCGAATGCTCCGCCACATGCGCCAGGCACTCATCTCCATAGAGATCCTGTGAACCTGTACAGAACCAGAACTTATAATTCTTTACTGCTATCATATCTCTCATCCTCCTTGAATGTCAGTTAAAGCAATTGCCGGTTAAATATCCTCCGTCTGATCATCTTCCTCATCATCCGGAATCTCGCCATACTTAACATATTCGCCTTTTATAAATTTCTTAAGGGACCAGCCGGCCAGAAATGCACCTATGGCGCCAAAAAGAACTGCACAGCCAAGCTGTACCATCTTGCCTCCGCCGGCAGGTTTTAAATACTCCTGCAGCAGGCCAAAGGCCAGGTATACAAGATAGCCTCCTGCCGCCAAACGCAGCATCACGGTTATCTGAGTTGGTTTCGCGGCACTTTCTTCTTTCTTTGCACCCATTTTTGCACCCATTACATTTCCTCCTTACGCGGCTGTTTCAGGACCTTTACCGAATCCCGCTCAATGATATCCGAATCAAACAGATAATTACCGTCAAAATAGGGATTCTCAATCATACTTATCATGTTCTCTGCCGCTTTCCTGCCCAGCGCCTCCATGGGGTGGGGGAAGGAGGTAAGCTTTACGCCGGCCAGGGTTGCCAGGTCTGAGTTGTCAATGCTGACTATAGACAGCTGGTCCGGGATGGCAATGCCCCGCTTCTCGCAGAGACCTGACAGCACATATGCCACCTCATCGTTGTAGCACACCACTCCCGTACAGCTTTCCAGCCTGTGGAACAGATAATCCGACCACTGGTCCAGGTCCAGGAAGTCTTCCGTGTCCAGCCATACCACATTGGCATCCTTTACCTTGATTCCCGCCTCCAGCATGCCTGACAGGAACCCCTTGTACCTCAAATGCCCCTGTCCGTCGTCGCTTTTGAACACGCCTCCGATGTTCCTGTGGCCGTTCTTAATCAGATATTCCACTGCCTTCTTGCCCACCTGCTCGTCGTTCATGGACACGCAGGGCAGCTCCAGATCCGGATACCGGCTGTTGAAAAACAGAATCGGGATTCCCCGTTCCTTAAGCTCCTGGTAGTAATGCAGGTTGGGATTGGGGAGGGCGCTTTTGGCCGGCTCCACAATCAGTCCGTCTATGATGTCTTTGTCGATAAGATTATTCAATATGTCCTGTTCCCTGCTCACCCGGTTGCCGGTAAAGGCAATCTGGGTGGTGTAGCCTTTTCTCGAGAGAACCCTCTCGATTCCTCTCACCACAGGAGGGAAAATATAGCTGTCCACATAGGTACTGATTACAGCAATGTTCATGTACCGTTCCTGGCGCTCCGTCTTGCCGTTGCCGCCCACATAAGTACCGCTTCCCCGCACCCTCAGGACCAGCTTCTGCTGCTCCAGGATATCCACGGCATGGCGCACCGTCTGGCGGCTCAGCCCGAAACGCTCGCTGAGTTCATTCTCCGAAGGCAGCTTTTCGCCCACCTTCAAAGCCCCGCTGTTAATGTTGTCCAACACCCAGTTATAGACTGCTTTATATTTCAGCTCCTGTGTACTCATAATCAAAACCTATCCTTTTTTCCTCTTTGATAATAAGTCTACCGTAACTGCGCCTAAAAGTACAGCGCCTTTTACGATTTTCTGGATATCGGTGGACCATCCGTAGAGGGACATGCCATTGTTCAGGATACCCATGATGAAAGCACCTACTACGGCTCCGATGATGGTTCCGATACCGCCGCTGGTAGCCGCGCCGCCGATGTAGCAGGAGGCGATTGCATCCATCTCAAAACCGTCTCCGGCCTTGGGGGTTGCGGATGCATTACGGGCGGAAAGCACGATACCTGCAATGGCACTTAAGATACCCATGTTGGTGTATACCCAGAAAAACACTTTCTCAGTATTGATACCTGAAAGCTTTGCTGCCTTGGCATTGCCGCCCAGGGCGTATATCTGACGTCCGGCAACGGTTTTGCTGGTGATGAAATGATACAGGCCCACCAGGGCGCCCATGATAACCAATACAAAGGGGATGCCGTTGTAGCGTGACAGTTTGTAGAAGAAGAACCATACAATCATCAGTATGACGGCTTCCTTTACAATGACCTGCCACAATGGGTTGGTTGGGAAACCATATTTCTTCTTGATGTTGATGCTCTTAAGCTCTGCCATGACCACCAGCACAGTGGCAATGCCTGCCACAATAACGGAAACCACGTCCAGGGTGCCGTTTCCAAAGGGAATCTTCATGGTTGGCAGGAAGCCTGCGCCGATGTAAGTATAATTGGCGGGAAGGGGGCCCTTTGTCTGCGCCTTTAACAGGGTGTATGTAAGTCCGCGTCCCATAAGCATGGTTGCCAGGGTCACGATGAAGGGCGGGATGCTCAGCTTGGATACGAACAAACCTACGAACATGCCGGCCAGGGCGCCTACTGCCAGGGCAGCCAGGATGGCAACCCACATATTGGTGTGGTAGTCAATCATCAGGATACCTGCGGTTGCACCGCACAGGGCCACGATAGAGCCGACGCCCAGGTCGATGTTGCCGGTCAGACAGCATAACAGCATACCGACTGCCAGGATAACCACATATCCGTTCTGCATGATCAGGTTGTTGATGTTGGCCGGCGACATATTCTTTCCGCCGGTCATGACTGCGAAAATCAAGAACACCGCGATTAAAGCAAGTACCATGCCATACTGCTTCATATCAATATTAACTGTTTTCTTCTTATCCATCTCTACGCTTCCTTTCCATTATCCGCCATAATACATTTCATGATTCGTTCCTGGGTTACCTCTTCCTTGGTCAGTTCTCCTGCAATCCGTCCTTCGTTGATCACGTATACACGGTCACAGGTACCGATTACCTCCTGCATCTCAGAGGAGATGACGATTACCGCCTTGCCTGACTTTGCCAGTTCATTGATGACGCAGTAAATCTCATACTTGGCGCCTACGTCGATACCCCTGGTAGGCTCATCCAGAATCAGCACATCCGGCTGTGTCAGCATCCACTTGGCAAGAACCACCTTCTGCTGGTTGCCGCCCGATAAGGAGCCCACGGTCTGGTTAATGGAATTAGACTTGATGTTAATTTTCTTCTTGTAATCCTCCGCAGCCAGAATCTCATCATTTTCATTGAGAACGCCGTTCTTGGAAAAAAAATTCCTCATGGCGGACAGGGTCATGTTCCACTTGATATCCTTAATAAGCACAAGTCCGTAGTTCTTCCTGTCCTCGGACACGTATGCCAGCTTGTTGTTGATGGCGTCCTTAACGTCCTTTATATGTACTTCCCTGCCGTTTATCTTAATGGCGCCGCTGATTTTCTGTCCGTAGGACCTGCCGAATATGCTCATGGCCAGCTCGGTCCGCCCCGCGCCCATAAGTCCTGCCAGACCCACTACCTCGCCTTTGCGCACATGAAGAGAAACGTCCTTGATGATTTGTCTCTGGGCGTCGTCGGGATGGTACACATTCCAGTCCTTTATCTCGAAAATCGTATCACCAATTTCACAGTGCCGTTCCGGGTAACGGTTGGTCAGCTCGCGGCCCACCATGCCTTTGATGATGCGGTCTTCCGTAAATTCATCTCTGCCCTTCTCCAGTGTCTCAATGGTCTTTCCATCCCGGATAACCGTAATGGAATCCGCCACGTAACTGATTTCGTTCAACTTATGGGAGATAATGATGCTGGTGATTCCATGGGACTTAAGGTCCAGCATGATGTCCAGAAGCCGGCGGCTCTCCTCGTCGTTGAGCGCGGCTGTGGGCTCATCCAGAATCAGCAGCTCCACCTTCTTGGCCATGGCCTTGGCAATCTCTATCAGCTGCTGTTTTCCCACGCCCAGGCTGCTGATGGGCGCGTTCAGGTTCTCGCCTCCCAGGCCAACCTTTTCAAGCATCTCCTGGGCCTTCTTATGGGTAAGGGTCCAGTCAATGATACCCTTGGCTGCCTTCTGCTCGTTTCCCAGAAACACGTTCTCAGCCACCGACATGTACGGGCTTAAGGCCAGCTCCTGGTGGATGATAACAATGCCCTTGGCCTCAGACTGCTTGATGCTGTGGAACTGACACACATTGCCGTTATACACGATATCCCCGCTGTATGAACCAAAGGGGTAAACGCCGGACAGCACATTCATCAGGGTAGACTTTCCAGCCCCGTTCTCACCGCACAGCGCATGGATCTCTCCGCGTTTCACCTTGATATTGACATCGTCCAAGGCCTTCACGCCTGAGAATTCCTTCGTGATGTGGTTCATCTCCAAAATATATTCGGACATCTTTTCAACTCCTTTTCTTGAAAGATACTCTGTAAAAAGCGCAATCGGGCGGCGGCACCTATGCCGCCGCCCGAATCATCTTTACTGTGCCAGCTGCTCCTCTGTGTAGTAGCCGCCGTCTACGATAATTTCCTTATAATTGTCCTTGTCTACTGCTATCGGTGTGCACAGGTAAGCAGGAACCACGATCTTGCCGTTGTTGTACTGTTCGGTATCGTTGATTTCCGGCTCTGCGCCTTCCAGAACAGCCTGTACCATGGTTACGCACTTCTCAGCCAGGAGACGTGTATCCTTGTAAATGGTTGATGTCTGGTAACCGGAGATGATGTTCTTAACTGCCATCAGCTCTGCATCCTGTCCTGTAATCAGAGGCCAGTCCTCGCCAACCCTGTAGCCGGCGCCTTCCAGAGCTGCCTTACAGCCGTATGCGAAACCGTCAAACGCGCTTGCGCAGATGTCTAACTTCTCGTCGGCATAGAAGCCGGTCAGATAGTTCTCGCAGTTCTGCTGTGCTGTTTCCTGGGACCATCTCAGGATACATGTATCCTCAAAGGAGGTACGTCCGGACTTGCAGACCAGTGTTCCGTCATCCAGGTATGGCTGAAGGACTTCCATCAGTCCGTTGTACAGGAACAGCGCGTTGTTGTCATCAGGTGAGCCCATGAAGAACTCGATGGTGTAGGACTCGCCTGCTGCCTTGGCTGCGTCTAAGTCCTTTGCTTCCTTTATGTAGTTGCCGATTGCAGTACCAACTCCCTTATTGTCAAAGGTTGCATAGTAGGAAACTGCGTCGGTATCCATCAGAAGACGGTCATAAGCGATGATGGGGATGCCTGCGTTCTTAGCCTGCTCCTCTGCGTTTACAAGCGCGGAGGAGTCGATGGATGCGATTACCAGACAGTTAACGCCGGATGCAATCATGTTCTCAATCTGGGAAACCTGCATCTGCACATCATCCTCTGCATACTGAAGGTCCACTTCATATCCAAGTGCTTCCAGCTGCTTCTTCATGTTGGCGCCGTCGTTGATCCAGCGCTCGGATGACTGTGTGGGCATGGCCACGCCTACCTTCTTGCCTTCCCCGGTTGCTGCCTTGGCTGCCTCTGCAGCTGCGTCAGCTGATGTGGCGGAATCTGCCGCCGCTGCCGTGGCGTCCCCTGCTGCTGCCGCTGTGGTTGCCGCTGCCTGCTGTGAGCCGCCGCATCCTGTTAACAGCGAAGCTGCGATTGCCGTCCCCAGAATCATGCTTAAAATTTTTCGTTTCATATGTTACCTCCCATGGTATAATTTATACATACAACTTGTGTACATATTCACAAGCTTGTACTTTCGTTAATTCAGCTAACCCTTGTCCTTTTCCATCCGGCTTTTTTGGATTAATTAGTATTTTTATAGGTTTCTCCCAATTCATGTTGTGCGTTTCGTCAATTTTTCTTACGTTTTTCTTTAAATACACTATATATTTTTGTTCTATATTTGTCAATGGGTATTTATAACTTTTTTATATTTTTGTTCTTGTACGTACAACTTTTGCGTCATTTTACCTGTTTTCCACCAAAAGTTTCTTTTTTCCCATGTAAATATCTCCATCCCAACTCCAAACGCAAAAAAGGCCAGCAAGCCGACGGCCTGCTTGCTGGCACAATGATTTGTTAAATTTCTATCTGTTTTTTGTTCACTTTTTGTCTGCTGCCGCAGCCCCCGGGAATTCCTGCTTTAATGCTGCCGCTACTTGTTCTTTCTCTTCAGGGCCGCAATCAGACTCTGAAGCACGATGAAGAAGCACAGAAGGGCCGCAATGGTAATTCTCACCCACCAGGAGGAAAGGGTGCCCTGGAAGGTGATGAAGGACTCGATGGTACCCTTAATCAAAACTCCGAAGAGGCTTCCGATTACATTTCCCACGCCGCCTGTCAGAAGGGTTCCGCCGATAACCGAGGATGCGATGGCGTCCATCTCAAATCCCTTGGCCTGCTCCACGAAACCGGAGCATGTGTTCATGCAGAACAGGAGGCCGCCCAGTCCTGCCAGGAATCCGTCCAGCACATAGGCCTGAAGCTTGATTCTTCTCACATTCAGACCCAGCAGCAGGGCAGACTGCTCATTTCCGCCAATGGCGTAAATAGAACGGCCGAACTTGGTATACTTAAGCACCACGAACACAATAGCCAGAACCACGAGGGCGATGATAACGCTGGGGTATACGTAAGGATAGATCATGACTCCCTTTTTATTCAGGTAACCGCCAAAGGGCAGGTATATCTTGAACGTGGCAATGCCGGTAAATGTCTTGTTGGTGATGCTGATCATCTCCTGGCTGATAATGGAGGTCATGCCTCTCGCGAAGAACATGCCCGCCAGGGTTACGATAAAGGGCTGTATCTTAAGGTAGGCCACCAAAAAGCCCTGTACCAGGCCGAATATACATCCGGTCACCAGCACAATAAGGATGGCCGGAAAAGCACCGATATTCCCCCTCTCCATCATCCAGGCCAGCATCATGCATACCATGGCCACCACGGAACCAACGGAAATGTCGATGCCGCCTGTGATCATGACAATGGTCATGCCAGTTGCCACCACAATCAGGCCCGCGTTGGATATAAACAGGTTGAGGAAATTCTGTACCTTTGCAAATCCCCTTCCGCCAAACATGATGATGCCTACTATGTACATCACTAAGAATAATATAATGGTCACAGCCAGCAGGAAGGAGTTGCCGTCCAGCCTTTTCTTTTCGCTTCTGTTTTTCATTATGCCACTCCTCCTTCCACGTTCTTGGATGAATGCCTGGATGCCAGACGTTTCCTGAACTTATTAAGCTCCTCTGACTGCACGGCCACAATCAGTATAACCACGATGGCCTTATATACCGGAATCTGGTCCGCGGGCACGCTCATGGCATAGAGGGTGGTGGTCAGGGCCTGGATGGTATATGCGCCGATTACGGAGCCCAGCAGGGAGAACCGGCCGCCGCCCAGGGAATTGCCGCCTAAGGCCACTGCCGCAATGGCATCTAACTCCATGTTGAGACCGATGTTGTTGGCGTCTGCTGAGTAGATACGGGAGGATGCCACCAGGCCTGCTATTCCTGCGCACAGTCCGCAGAACGCGTAGGCCATCCAGATGATTTTCACGGATTTAAGGCCCACCAGGCGGGATGCCCTCTCATTGATGCCCACGGACTGGATGTACATGCCCATGGCTGTTTTCTTCAGCAGAATATAGGTGAGCGCCACCACGATTACAGCTACAAAGATAGGGGTGGGAATGGGAATTCCCGGTATGTTGTTGCCCAGCAGCTTATATCCGTCCACACGGATGTATGTGATCTGTCCGTTTGTCACCAGCTGGGAGATACCCCTGCCCGCGGTAAACAGAATCAGGGTCGCCACCATGGGCTGTATCTTAAGCTTTGCAACCAGAAAGCCGTTAAAGCCGCCGCACACCACTGCCACTGCCAGGGCTGCCAGCACGGCCAGGACGTAGGGATTGGCATACTCATTGACCGACACCTCGCCGCCCGCCAGGACCCTGGTACACACAGCCGCAGCCACTGCCATGACAGCGCCCACGGAAATATCGGTTCCCGCCGAGGCAGATACCACCAGGGTCATGCCCACGGCCAGCACCACCAGCTCGCTGGCACGGTTGATGACGTCGATGATATATCCGTAGAGGACGCCGTTATTAATGGTAATCTTAAAAAACGTGGGCGTGGTAATCAGATTGATTAACAGTACTATGATAAGACAGGATAACGAAAGAAAAAGCCTGTAACCTGTCAACTTTTTAAGTTTCCCCATCATTCTTCCCCTCCTCCTGCAATTGCTTTCATGATGGAATCCTGGCTCAGCTCGTCTTCCTTAAGCTCTCCCACCTTCTCACCGTCGCGCATGACCGCCATGCGGCTGCAGGTGCGGAGCATCTCCTCGATTTCGGAGGAAATGAACACCACGGACATGCCGTCCTCCGCAAGCCTCAGCACCAGCTTCTGAATCTCTGTCTTGGTACCGATATCGATTCCCCTTGTGGGCTCATCCAGAATCAGGAAATCAGGATTGGTCAGGAGCCAGCGTCCCAGAATCACCTTCTGCTGGTTGCCGCCGGAGAGCTGTTTGATAGGAGTCTCCCTGTCGGCTGTCTTGATTTGAAGAATATCGATGTATTTGTCCGTGAATTCCTCCTGTTCCTTCCTGCTCATGAGCTTGAACATGCCTTTTTTGGCCTGGAGGGCAATGATGATGTTCTCGCGCACAGACAGATCCGCGATGATTCCCTCCTCCTTGCGGTTTTCAGGCAGGTAGGCCATGCCTTCCATCATGGCGTCAATGGGCGCGTTGACCTTTAGCTTCTTTCCCTTTATAGCCAGCTCACCGCTGTCCGGCTTATCGGCGCCGTATAGAGCGCGGACCAGCTCGGAACGGCCGGATCCCAAAAGCCCTGTAAGGCCGACGACCTCGCCTTTATGTATATCCAGGCTGAAGGGTTTGATGGTTCCCTTGTGGCCCAGCCCCCTGGCGCTTATGATTACATCTTCCTTGACTGTGGACACGCCTTCCTTCTTGATAGCTGCCAAATCATCGAAATCCTTGCCCATCATCTTGGCCACCAGCTGTACCCTTGGCAGCTCCTCCACCTTGAATTCGCCCGCCAGAGTTCCGTTTCGAAGGACCGTAATCCTGTCGCAGACAGCATATACCTGTTCCAGGAAATGGGTGACAAAGATGATTCCGATTCCCTTGGCCTTAAGCTGTCTCATCAGCACAAACAGCTTCTCCACCTCACCGTCGTCCAGGGAGGATGTGGGCTCATCCAGAATCAGCACCTTGGCCGACATATCCACTGCCCTGGCAATAGCAATCATCTGCTGGATGGCAATGGAATAGTTCTCCACAGCCATGGTCACATCAATGTGGACATCCAGTCCCTCTAACAGCTTCCTGGCACCCTCCTTCATAGTCCTCCAGTCAATCATGGGACCTTTTTTCGGTTCTCTGCCAATGTAAAGGTTCTCAGCCACTGACAGATTGGGACACAGGTTCACCTCCTGGTAAACCGTGCTGATGCCGTTCTCCTGTGCTTCCTGGGGCGACCTGTTGATGATGGTATTGGATGAACCTTCCATTCGGATTGTACCGGTCTCAAACTCCTCCACGCCGGTCAGCACCTTGATCAGTGTAGACTTCCCGGCACCGTTCTCGCCCATAAGGGCATGGATTTCGCCTTTTCTCAAAGTAAAATCCACATCCTGCAGCGCCTTTACACCGGGGAAATTCTTATTGATTCCCCGCATTTCCAAAACAACGTTCTGCTCCATGCGATTTCCGCCTTTCTACCGTTATACGCCCCATTTCCAGGGCTCAGCTACTAGAACACACCCAGTCTCAGGCTTGAAAAGAGGGAGAGCCGTGCAACGACTCTCCCCACCGCCTTTCCTGAACTGTTACGAAAATGTTGATTAATAAGCACGCTCAGCCTTGATGGATTCCAAATCCATGGATGTATCGAAGTAAGCTTCGTCTACATACTGAATCTTCTCAACGGTCTCGCCCTTCTCCAGCTTCTTGATGATTTCATCTACACGCGGTCCGTGTAATGGGTTGCACTCAAATGCTGCGTTTAAATCGCCGGCTATCATGGCGTCAAATGCTGCCTTAACCGCGTCGAAAGAGAAGATGATGATGTCGCCGTCAGGTCCGCAGGTCTTGCCGGCTGCCTTGATTGCGTCGATAGCGCCAAATGCCATGTTGTCGTTCTCAGCCACTACCACATCGATATCGTCATAGGATTTAAGGAAGGATTCCATAACCTCCTGGCCCTTAGCCTGTGTGAATTCACCTGTCTGCATATCTAACATTTTCCAGTTGTCATGCTGCTTTAAGATGTTTCCGAAACCTTCTGTACGGCCAACCTGGGCGGATGCCCCGATGGTTCCCTGAAGGGTAACGATGTTGATGTCCTCGCCGTCTCTTCCCTGTGCCTTTAAGTAATCAGCCAGCCAGTTTCCTGCTGTCTCGCCTTCCCTTGAAAAGTTGCCGCCTACCCAGCACTCATACAGGCTTTCATCCACGTCCATTTGGCGGTCGGACAGGATAACCGGAATTCCTGCTTCCTGTGCTTCCTGGAGAACTGCCTCCCATCCTGTTTCAACTACAGGAGCTACTACGATGTAGTCAACATCCTGCTGGATGAAGCTTCTGATGGCCTTAATCTGGTTCTCCTGTTTCTGCTGTGCATCGTCAAAAATCAGCTTGTAGCCGTTTTCCTCTGTAAAGGTGGACTTGAAGGACTCTGTATTAGCTGTTCTCCAGTCAGACTCAGCGCCAACCTGCGCATATCCAACCACAATCAAATCGCCGGATGCCGCATCATCCTTTGCCTCTGACTCTGACTTCTCAGGAGCTGCCGTTGTGTCGGCTGCTGCCGCGGTTGTCTCTGCTGCCGGAGCTGCCGTTGTCTCTGCAGGCTTGCTTCCGCCGCCGCACCCTGCCAGCAGGGATGCTGCCATTGCCGCACATAACATAACGCTTAATCCTTTTTTCCTCATAATACGTAAACCTCCTTGATTTGTATTTTGTTTCCCCTTGTTTGTATAATAATATCAGTTGTTAATAACAAAAACAACGGAATTTCTCCGTTGTTTTGTACACGATTTTTAGAATTTTCATAGTTTGTTCATACATTTGGGTGTTTTTTTACGATTATGGTGGGATATTTTTCAACTCTCCCCTCTCCCATCATCCCTGGCTTCCAGGGGAATGGCCACCACAGCCCTTGTGCCCCTGCCCAGAACGCTGTGGAATTCCAGGCTGCACCGGGAACCGTAGTTCAGCCGCAGGCGTTCCGCCACATTGAACAGTCCGAAACCGCCCTTGGGAGCCGGTCCTTCCCGGAAAAGCCGGTCCTTTTCCCCTCTGAGCTTACGCCTTACGGCCTCCGTCTCCTCCTCCGTCATGCCGGCGCCGTCATCCTCCACCTCCAGCACAGCCATGTCCTCCTTTGCGTATCCCCGGACCCAGATGTGTCCCTTCCCCCTTTTGTTCTTGATGCCGTGGTAGAGGGCATTCTCCACCAGGGGCTGGAGGGTAAGCTTCAGGATTCTGCATTCCTCCAGGGATTTTTCAAGTGTGACTTCATAGTCCATGATATCCTGGTAGCGGATCTTCTGGATTTGGAGATAGCTTTTAATATGGCCGATTTCCTCGCGCATGGTGATGAAATCCTTTCCGCCGCTGAGGGTTGTGCGGAAAAATTCTGACAGGGAGGTGACCATGTCCACCACGGCCCGGTTCTGACCTCCCTCCGCCAGCCACACGATGGTATCCAGGGTGTTGTAGAGAAAATGAGGATTAATCTGCTCCTGGAGAAGCTGCAGCTCCATGACGCGCCGCTGGTTCTGTTCCTGCCGTATATCCTCAATCAGCCGCCCGATTTCCTTCTTCATATGGTCAAAGCTTCCCGCAAGGATTGCCAGCTCATCCCCTGCCTCGATCTTGGGGCCGGAGGTGAAATCTCCCTTTGCAACCCTCTCTGTCTCGTTGCAGAGCTTCTGAATGGGCACGGTGACGCTCTTGGTTATCCTGCGGCTGAGAATCAGGCTGATGAGAAGGATGGATACCAGCAGGGTCAGGCTGACCACAATGGCCGTGTGCTCCTGGCTCTCCAGCTCTTTCTGTATTTCCTGGACATGCAGCGTCTCGTAGTACACATACTCCCTGCCCTGCTTCTCAATGTCAGCGGTCAGCACCCGGACGCCGTAATCCAGGATTTCCATGTTCTTATCGTACATGCCGTGGGGAAGGTTGTCCTCTATCTCGTTCACCCTCTGTTCCAGCTGGTCCAGACAGTGAAGAAGCCAGTTAATCCTGGACCGGTTGGCCCCCTTCGGCGTCCGCTTTAACAGCTGACGGTAGGTCTTTCTGGCATCGCTTATGGTTTGATGGGGGTCCTTAATCTGCTCCCATCCGTAGGGCCGGTCCTCCTCCATCAGCTCGTGGATGGACTGGTAGGTCCGCATTCCTATGACAATGCGGTACATGCTGTAGTCCACATCCTCCCGCAGGTTGGCCGTGACGCTGTTGGCCTGGGTGATGTTGGCGACGCTCTGGGTGTAGGCATTGCAGAACTTGACCACCGTGGCCATGAGATAAATAACCAGCACCGCCAGAGGGATGATGATGATAAATGTCATCAGGTTCAGACGCTTTTCCAGAGACAGGCGCTCCAGAATGCGGTTTCCGTCCCACTCCTTCCCGCCGTCCTGCTCCTTCCCGCCGGACCTGGTCCTCCATTTTTCTGTCATGAACCCTCCCTGCTTCCCGCCCTGTACTCCTTGGGCGTACATCCAACGGTTTTCTTGAACAGATAGCCGAAGTAATGGGAATCCTTATATCCCACCTCGTACCCGATTTCAGAGGTCTTAAGATTAGAGCACATCAGCAGCTCCTTTGCCTTTTCCATGCGCACCCCTGTCAGAAACTCCACAAAGGTCACTCCCATCTCCTGGCTGAAGATGGAGCTGAAATAGCTGGGGCTGATATTGACCCTGGCAGCCACTGTGTTCAGGGAAATCTCCTCCTTGGCGTAATTATCATGGATAAACGCCTTGGCCTCGTCCAGAACCTGGCTGTACTTGCCGGCTGTCTGGCTGTCCCTTAAGGTCATGACCTCCTCAAAGAGCCTCACCAGCTTCTCCTTCAGCATGTCCAGGGTATAACCGTCCTTAAGGACCTTTTCCATATCCGACAGTTCCCGGGGAAGGCGTCCCATGTCCAGTCCCAGCTGTTCCAGAAACGTGCTGACGCAGAGATAGCAGTCCATGACAATGTACTGGCGGAACATAAAGGACTGGCAGTTCTTTTCTCCCACATTCTGGAAATACTCCTCCACAAACCCGGATGCCTCTCCCACGGTCCCCTGTTTCAGGAAATTTTCCAGGGTCCTTTCACCTTAGACGCATCCACAGAGTGGATATCAATGGTATCCCCGGTTCCGTGGACCATGCCGTCCATCTGGCTGTAGCTTATAATCCGGTTCATCTCCGTGAAAAATCTGGCCGCAAAAGCCCGCCCCGCCTGCATATAGGAGGTCTTCAAATCACCCAGACGGTTCACGCAGCTTCCGATTCCGCCGAAATACTGTATGTCCTTATAGGCCCCGGCCATCTTTCCCAGGCTGGCGGCACACTCGCTCATCCTGCGCTCCACCTCCTGCTCAGACTCCCCTGTGAGGATGAAGGCCCATCCCTCGTCTCCGCGGTCAAAAACCAGGATATGCTGCCGGCCCTCCATCCGTTCCTCAATGGCCTCCTGGCAGGATACCACCCGGCCGGAATATGCGACGGCAGAGCCCATGGGTATGAGCTTAAACAGCATGAGCTGGTAAAAGGAAGCGGACAAATCCATCCCCACCTGCTCCCCCCGTTCCAGGGCTTCCTTAAAATTGACCCGCCCCGTCACCAGGTCACGCAGCAGGCGCTGGCGTTCCAGCACCGTGTTCTCCGCCATCTCCAGGCGGTACTTATCCATGAGCCGGGCATCCTCCCGCTCCTTCTCAATCACATCCGCCACCTTCTTTACTGCTTCCAGAAGCTTGGCTGCCGTAATGGGCTTCAGAAGGTAGTCCGTCACCCCGATGTGGATGGCCTGCTTGGCATAGTCAAATTCATTGTACCCGCTGAGGATAATGATTTTGATTTTGGGAAATTCCTTCTTCACCAGTTCAGAGAGTTCCAGTCCATCCATGAAGGGCATGCGGATATCCGTTATGAGGATGTCCGGCTGCGCCTTCCTGATAAGCGGATAGGCCAGTTCTCCGTCGCTGGCTTCCCCCGCGAATTCCAGCCCCTCCTTCTCCCATGGGATGTTGTTCTTGATGCCGTCCCGCATGACGATCTCATCTTCCACAAGAAATACCTTTATCATAATCCATCCCCCCTCTTATGTATTTTTTTCCATACCATCCAATTGCTGTCTTTCAGTATAAAATATTACACGTCCATTTTCAAGATTCTTCCCTTTAAAAAAGAAAAAGCAGAGACCTGTGCGCTGTCTCCGCCTTTGTTTTGTTTTACCGGCTTACTGTTTTTCCCGGTTCTTCCGGTTAATCCATTCCGTGGACACATCCATGGCCGCCCGGCAGGCCCTTGTCTGGTCCAGGGAATTGAGCATGACAAAATCGTGGATTATGGCCTGGAACCGCAGGGCCGTCACATCCGCCCCCGCCTCACGCAGCTTCCTGGCATAGGCCTCACCCTCGTCCCTGAGGACATCCGCCTCGCCGTTCAGTATCATGGCATCCGGCAGCCCCCTGAGCTGTTCCACGGACGCCCGAAGAGGCGAGACCGTAATCTGTCCCCTGTCTCTCCGGCAGGGGGCATACTGGTTCCAGAACCACTGCATGCCTGCCCGGTACAGATAGTATCCCGCTGCAAATTCATTGTAGGAACAGGTATCGAAGCAGGCATTGGTGACCGGGTAATACAGCAGCTGTTTCTGGATGAAGGGTCCCTTCCTGTACTTTGACATGAGGGTCATGACCGTGGCCATATTGCCTCCCACACTGTCCCCCGCCACGGTGAAGGTTCCGGGATTCATGGCATATCCCATGGATTTCACAAGTTCGGGAGCCGTACACATGACGCTGTAGCACTGCTCAATGGCTGTGGGGCAGCGCACCTCAGGCGAACGTGAGTACTCCGGGAATATCAAAAGGCACCCGGTCCTGGCAGCCAGCTCCCTTACCAGCTTTTCATGGGTGTGGAAGCTTCCGAACACCCAGCCTGCGCCGTGGATATAAAAGATGACATTGGCCGGCTGGCAGGAAACTCCCGGATCCACCAGCCATACCGGAATGGTCCTCCATCTTCCGGTATTGACCCGCACCTTGCTGACACGGGCCGGATATTTGTACACAGGCGCATCCTGGGCCTTTTCCAGAACCAGCCTTCCCTCGGCAGGGGGCAGTTCAAATATAAGGGGCGGTTTGGAATTTGCCTGACAGACCTCCTCTGCCGCTGGCTCTAACGGTACACAACGTTTCATATGGAACTCCTTCTTCACAAAAGTCTCTACTGTCAGAATATTCCAGTTCCCACGTTCTGCTCACCTGTTTTATTTATTTCCGCCATTTTCCCGGGCGCACCACTCAAAGGTATTGCTGTAGCGGGTCCCATCCTCCGAATTCTATCTCCCCGTAAGCCTTTTCCGGCTCCGGATATGAGCCGGCAGCTTCATCAAAGCGGTCCGCCCTGATACGGTCCGCCATGGAGTTTATGAAAAACAAAAAAGGAATCCCATTCGGAAGGATTCCTTTCTCTAAAATGCACCGAAGCAGGATAAATCCGAACCCTCCACCTCGGCAAGTGTTACGGTCTTGGAACCATCTTTATAATTAAAAGTCATAACAACCTTGTCCTCATAAAGATATACCGCATTCACAAAACTGTCAATCAGTCTTTGCCGTTGTTCCCGTTTTGTTGTGTCAAACTTTCGGAACCGGTAAATAAAAAATGCTATCTGTTCCCTTGTCAGCATGGGCTTCTGCATTTCTTCCTGCAAAATACTAACTTCAAGCTGGCTCTTGGCTTCTTCCAATTCGTCCAATCGCTGTTTGGTAGACGGGGTAAAAATTCCGGCCTGGATAGCGTTCAGCATATTGTTGATACCTTTCTCCGTTTCTGCAAGCTGTTTCTTCAAAAGGGGCAAATTTGTACTTTCCTTTTTCTGTAACTCCATAAGCGTATCAATCAGACGTTCCATGACTTCATCATTCATGATAGCTTTCATTGTGCAGTTAATAACTAAATCTTCAATCCAATCTTTCTTGACCGCTTTCTTAGTGCAGAGCTTCTTTTTCTTGGTATTCACACAGCGGTAATAGTGATGTACTTTCAGTGTATGGTCTTGGGGTCAATCTGATAATATTGTTGTTCATCAATATAATAACCTAAAGGAACAGTACCGCCATTATATTTACATTTCAGCGCATTATCAGTAAGTCCCCGAATAACTTTTTCTGATAGTTCCGCAGAATAGTATTCCGCATATCCCTCAAGCATAGCTTCCAGAATAATTCCCTCACTGCCCTCTGAAATATTCTCTCTTGCAGAAATTACTTTTACGCCATTCTTTTTCAAAATATTCTTGTAGCGTGCGCTGTCATAACGGTTCCGTGCAAAACGGTCTAATTTCCATACAAGTGCAATGTCAAACAATCCCTTTGCGCTGTCCTTAATCATGTGCTGAAATTCTGGTCGGTTGTCCGTTTTTGCGGACAACGCCCGGTCGATATAGGTTCCCAAAATTGTAATACCGTTACGCTCGGCGTATTCCTTACATTCCCTTAACTGTCCCTCAATACTTTCTTCCCTTTGGTTATCAGATGAATAACGGGCATAAATGACACCATTCATTTTGTATCCTCCTCCATCAATTGAAGAAGCGTTTGCTTTAGCTTCTCACTCATAGGTGATTGTGGGTCAAAACACATTTCAATAAACTGCTTCATTTCCTCACTTCCGGCTGTAATCTTGGGACGATATTCGTATAGCTTGCCCTGTGGCTTATCTGTACGTGCAAAGAGATAATCCATAGATACATCAAAATAATCCGCATACTGCAAAAGTGTTTCTAAAGAGGGGGCCGAAAGCCCCTGTTCATATCGGTTAATGCTGGATTGTTTTACTCCCAATAACTCCGCCATTTTTACCTGTGAGAGTTTAACGCTTTCGCGCAATGTCCGCAGGCGTTCTCCTAATTCTTTCATGATTTTTGCCTCCTGTTCTTTGTAATTATTATATCATAATTATGCATATTTTTCAGCTCTGTATGAGCATACTCGAAATCACAAAAACACATAAAGTAATCATAAAGACAGAACGGCTTGCAACAAAATAAGCGGTCAATTCTGCTATATTTGTAACAGCAGATTGATACCGCTTATTTTGCCATTTTGTCGGAGTGTGTCCACACTCTGGCAAAATGGGGTTTCCAAAGGGACACCCTTTGGCACACGACTTTGCGGAGCAAAGTGTAGTGTGTTATACGCTCTGTCGGCGTTGCCGCGAAAATGCCATTGCCGCCGGGACGGGCAATGGCATTTTGTAGCGGCAGGAAAGCGGGCGGGATTTACGACTTATAAGGAGAAAATCGTTGCCCGCTTTCATCAGCCGACAGAGCGTATATGGAAACCTCTGGCTTATGTAATTCTTCCGGCTTCGGGCCAACTTGTCCCGAAGCGACTACGATAAAATGAAATAAATAGCGAAACTTATCTGTGCAAAAAATATATTAGTGAAACCAATTATGCGATATCTAACAAAAGTGATTTTGAAATAGGAACAGGGCTAAGTTAATTAAATGATAATAATACAAATAAAATGGGAGACAAAATTGTCTCCCTAAAATTTTTGTAATTATAAATTGTAATTAATAATTAATTGTATTTGTAATCTTTATTTATCAACAGAATTATCTTATCACTTCTAATCAATTTTGTCAATAGCATTTTGAATAGAATCATTTTCGCTTGTAGAATCTATTTCGTCCATTATCTTTGCCCATTCTTCGTCTGGCTTTACAATAAGTCTTGAATTCATATATGCCCACTCTACAGGTAAGACAGTAACACCTTCATAATACTCTTTTGCATCGCTTTGTATTTTGTTTAATACTAAGGCCAATCGGACTGGAGCTCCTGGAAAATATATAGGGGCTAATAGCTGTATCTTACACTCCCCGGTTTCTGTATTACGGTAATAAAAAGGTAATGCCAACTTGAAATTCCTCTTTAGCTTCTTCTCAAGAGTCACTTTTGCCGCATCAAGCAAGACACTTATAAGTTCTTTGCTAGAATAACCAGCCTCAACAAACCTTTCAAAGTTATCATCTATTATATGCTCTTTTCTCAAATTTAATTCAAGGCAGTTATCATAAATCAAATCTTTGACATTATCACAATAATCAGCCAGAGGAGGTAGTGATGAAAAGTTTGTTGTAAAAAATTTATCTGTTTCCTTAAAAAAGCCATTAAAGAACCATGGTAACTTTCCTCCCCTCTCATTTTGTGCAAAGATTGCAACAATTTCCTGATTATAGACAGTTAATAATCCTGTATTCATGCAACGAAATTTTCCGTCTGCCGAACTAATAAATTTATTTTCTTCATCTAACCTATTATATGTAAACTGTATGTAATTTCTTAAAATTCGATAAGGATCGATATCCTGAATTTTTTTATAAGTCCATTTTTCTGGCTGTGCCATCTTAGCGAGCATTTCAAGTTTTTGATTGTATTTCTCTGCTGTTCCTAAAAAAACATCATCACGTATTGTCCCCATTTTTCAACCTCCTTTACATATTTTGGTATTTGTATTGTATCATATTTTTATCTATATCACAATCAATTCTATTTCTATTGTTAGTTTATGAATTCTGATTATATTCTAAACATTGTAAAAAAACCATCTTGATTATGAACAGATTTTATCAATTTGTAGCATTTAAATCAATTTATCGTAAAATTCTTTATATCTAATCTCAAATAATAATAAAATCTAATTTGTTCATTGACTTTATTTTACCTCGGGTCAACTTGGCCCGATGTAATCACACCTAAAACATAGCAGAACAGCCAGGAAACGTCAAGGCTAAAATGAACGGGCTTTCGCCCGGCCTTGACCGATCCTGGCTGTTCTGCAAAACGGTTGACAAGACAGACAATCCCAGACTGTGATTGTCCGCCAATCAATCTATTTGAAAACACTTTTTTCAGAATAAAGGTGGGGGAAAGCCACTTTAAGGCTTTTCCCCTTGATTACCCACTAGCAAAGGCAGGTGAGACTGTCAACGGCGGCGCGTTAGTGCCGTTTATCTTGACCGTTGACTGACTCACCTGCTTTTGCTATTTACTTAAAGCAAGTCACACAGCATTTACAGTTTTTTATCCCTTGCACTTCCCATTTGTGTTTTCTTCTACCTCTGTGACTTTGGTAACAATTATCTTATCATCGGAATATTCTACCTCAATCTGATTACCGATTGAAAAACCGATAGCCTCCAACCATTGGCCGGATAAAATGATTTTAGGAACAGATTTATAATTCCTCTGGCGGCCTTCATAAACTTTTAGCTTTTTATACAGTAGTACCCCTCCTTGTCAATAGATAGTTAAATGCGCTACATTTGTATTTCTCTTTTATTGTTGTCTCACTTTTACAACCGATAAGCCGTCAGTTTTGGGATAAACTAAAGTGCATATTATGATACAGAAGGTGGGGATATCATATGCCAAAGCCACGAACCAAAACAGGCGAAAAAAATCTAATCAGTTCACGCTTGAAAGAACTTAGAGAATTGAATGGGCTGTCACAACGAGATTTAGCCCGTGCATTACAGTTATCTGGTACTGATATGGATAAAAATGTTATTACCCGTATCGAAACCAATAAAAGATATGTCACAGATTTAGAACTGAAAGCATTATCAGAATTATTTCATGTCAGCTATGCTTATTTGATTGACGGAGAAGAAAAGAAAACACCATAGTCATACATCTTCATTGATAAATATTTACCAATATCTAATAAGTTATTGATGATAAGTTCCACGTCTTTGTCCTCATCAATATCAACGCCCAGGCGTTCACAAATGCGGCAGTTGGCATTATAAACTTCTTCATATGCTTTGCTACAAAATTCTCCTTCCTCATATTCATTTGCAACATATTGGCTTTCTTCGATTGGATAATGCTCTAAATCAAACGCCCCAATCATTAAATTGTAAATCATTTCTTTAAATTCTTCACTACCTTTAATCATGTTATTCCTCCCTTGTCTCACTTTTACAACCGATTATATTCCAATCCTGATATAAAATCAATAGGGTTGGTGCAAAAAGTGATACAAACTTTTTATTGACAGAGGGAGGGAATTAGATGGCAAAGATACTTTCTAAAGATGGACAAAAAAATCTTATAGGTTCACAACTTGTTGAGTTACGCAAGCACTTTTCGCTATCTCAAAGAGACTTGGCTCATAAATTACAATTAGCCGGATATAATCTTGATAAGAATGTCATTACACGAATCGAGAATTATCAGCGGTTTGTGACTGATATAGAGCTGAAAGGAATCTGTGAAGTTCTCAAAGTCAGTTCTGATGTTCTAATTGATATCCAGAACAAAAGTAATCAATAATACAGTAAGAAGAAGGCCACTCAAAGCATTTCCGTTTGAGTGGCCTTCTTCTTTCTGTATGGTAATATCTACGGCAGACATCAGCTTTTGCCTTTGTTGCTAATCTGATAATTTCTTTTTCCCTCTTTGTGGGATAGCGGTTTTCAGAAGTTCAGATTTCTGCGCAATTCTGGTCAGCCATTGCTTTTCTTCCTCTGTCAAGCGGCTGTATTTTAATTTCGTCTGCTTACAAAATAACATGATTAATTGTTCCAGGCGGCTCCCCTTGAAGTCTGCTATCTCGTCCAGACTTTTCTTGAGTTCAGCGGCGGCAGAAATTTCCGAAACGCTTTCATTTCGTCCCCGATGGGCTTCCTTTATATCCTCCATGATACAATCAATATCATTATGCACGCGCTGGCTGAAATATTCGCCCTCCTGTATATGGATTGCGTTCAACAGGTGGGCCGTCTTATCATGTTCTCCCGGTTGGTACTTCTCCATGATTTCAGCCCGCACTACGTCTACCCATGTATTCAAATTCTGGATTTGGGAAGCGGCGATACCATTCACGTATATTTCAATATCAGCCAACAGCTTTACAAAATCCTTATGCGTCGCTAATTCACAGAGTAGGGCTGTATCAATCCGCCCGCTTTTCAGCAAATCAATCATATTGTCGCTCAAACGAAGTTCTGCAAAATCAGCGTTTGAGTGGCTTCTTGTTTCGGTCAGACCTAGCAGGTAGTCAGCGGTAACGCCATAAAACTTTGCCAATTTAATCAGGGCATAGTGGCTTATATCCTTAAAATCGTCAGCCTCATAGCTGCCTAAAGCAGATTTAGACAGGTTCACCTCCTCTGCAAGCTGTTCCAGCGTCAGCCCATGTTCCACCCGCAAATCCTTTAGCCGTTCCTGTATAGTCAACGCCATTTCCCCCACCCCCATTCTTATGATTTTTTAATTCTACCATATTTACGGAAAGGGGGCAGGAACAGCTTTCGGGAAGAACGGAAAAGAAGCGAAACATGATAAAAATTGCCAAAGCGGAGGATTGATTATATGAAATTACAACCAATCGAGCGCGGGCCGGGCGGCTCTCTGCCGCGTATGACGGCGGCGCAGAGAAAACGGGCCAATGCGCTGATACGTAATACCTGCTGTAACTATGAAAGCGGCCATTGTCTTTTGTTGGACGATGGAGATGCTTGTACATGCCCGCAGACAATTTCCTATTCCGTATGCTGTACATGGTTCCGGCGGGCAGTCTTGCCGCAGGATAAAGCATTAGAGGCAGAAATTTTTAGCCGTGATAATGTAAAGCGGTGCGCAAAATGCGGTGCGGCTTTTGTTCCCCACTCCAACCGGGCTAAATACTGCGGCCTCTGTGCCGCAAAGGTACATCGGGAACAGAAGAATGCCAGCGACAGGAAACGGAGGGGCCGGGCGGACAAATAGGGCCTTGTAAAGCCTTATTCTTTAAGGAGTTGCGGGCGGCGTTCCGGGGGAAGTGGTATGTTAGTACCTTTTCCCCGGAAAATATGCCTCTAACCGTCCGCAGGAAGGAGGATTGACAGATTGCCGCAATATGCCATTTTACGGTTTGAAAAGCACAAGGGCAATCCGGCGCGCCCACTGGAAGCCCACCACGAAAGACAGAAAGAGAAGTACGCCAGCAATCCCGACATTGATATGTCTAAAAGCAAGTACAATTTCCATATTGTCAAGCCGGAGGGGCGGTATTATCATTTTATCCAGAGCCGGATAGAGCGGGCCGGGTGCAGAACACGCAAGGACAGTACCCGGTTTGTCGATACGCTGATAACGGCCAGCCCGGAATTTTTCAAGGGAAAGACACGGGAGCAGACAGAAGCCTTTTTTCAGCGGGCGGCTGACTTCCTTATCCAGCGCGTTGGCCGGGAAAATGTCGTATCGGCGGTTGTTCACATGGACGAGCGGACACCCCATATGCACTTGACTTTTGTGCCGCTGACGAAAAATAACCGCTTATGTGCGAAAGAAATTTTAGGAAACAGAGCCAGCCTGTCAAGATGGCAGGACGATTTTCACGCCTGTATGGTTAAAGCGTTTCCTGACTTGGAACGAGGGGAAAGCTCCCGGCAGACAGGCCGAAAACATATCCCTACCCGGCTGTTTAAACAGGCTGTGTCATTATCCAAACAGGCGGCGGCCATTGAAAAGACGTTGGACGGAATCAATGTGATGAACGCTGGAAAGAAAAAGGAAGAAGCCCTCTCTATGCTGAAAAAATGGTTTCCGCAGATGGAGAATTTCAGCGGCCAGCTTAAAAAGTACAGGGTTACTATCAATGACCTGCTGGAAGAAAATAAAAAATTAGAAACAAGAGCCAAAGCCAGCGAAGCCGGAAAGATAAAAAATACGATGGAAAAGGCAAAGCTGGAAAGTGATTTATACAATATGCAACGGCTTTTAGAGCGGATTCCCCCGGAAATATTGGAACAGGTACGGTCGGAACAACGCCATTCTACAAAGGACAGGTAATGATATGTTTTAAATTTCACACCGCTGTATGGCGGCATTGTACATTGAAAACTAAATATTGAGAAAGGCGATTTATGGAAAAAAAGCAGCCGGACACAAATATCCCACAACGCGAAATAGAAGCCCTCGCCCGGTGTTTACTTCCTGAAATCCAAAAATTCTTTGAAAGTTCGGAGGGTAAAAAAGAGTTTGAGGAATGGAAAGCGCGAAGGACAGGAGAAACAGACATAGAAAGAAATGTATAACAAAAGCGGCGGTATCACTCACGATACCGCCGCTTTTGCTTTACACTAAAAATAAATTAGAAATCCGAAGCCGTCCCCTATTGGAACCGGGTTCGGATTATCATGATTCAGTGCGGGAGATGGGACTTGAACCCACACGAGCATACACCCACAAGATCCTTAGTCTTGCCTGTCTGCCAATTCCAGCACTCCCGCAACACGAATGGTAGTATAGCATAGATTTTCCAACTTGGCAACCATTTTTAACAAATTTTTTTAATTTATTTTTCTTTTAAAAAAATATTGACAAATCGCTGTTACTCATTTATAATAACCTTCGTTGCTTGAACAAAGCAACAGCACAAAACAAAATGCAGAAGTGGCGGAATTGGCAGACGCGCACGGTTCAGGTCCGTGTGGTAGTAATACCTTGTGGGTTCGACTCCCATCTTCTGCAGGCAGAAAACAGGAATTTCCATTATGGAGATTCCTGTTTTTTTACGTTATGTCACTTATTCCGGGGCGCACCATGCCGGCTGCTGAAGCCGGTTCAATTACCAAATCACCTGAACACCTGCAGATAATACCACGGCGGAAACAGCCTGCCCACCTGGTCCAATCCCGGAAAGAACCTCCCTGCATCCACAAAAACAGGACAGAATACAAGGCTTCCGATGACCAGGAAGGGTATAATGCAGCAGAGGACCTGGGGCCTGCGGCACACCAGGCGCAGAATCCAGGCCGACGCTATGACAACACAGCAGTAACCGGCCATGACCACGGCCTCTCTTGGCAGGGATGTCATCACGCCTCCCGCCCACAAGGCCAGCAGACCTGATACGCTGACCATGACGGCAGGAGCCGCCATGGAGGCCACACGGCAGGGTATTCTGTATCCGTATGAAAGAGGAAGGAACAATCCCCCCTCCTCGTCGCCGCACATGACCACAGCCCCATACAGCCCGGTGATGAACACGTAAACAGCCACCAGGCCCCTGACCGGAAAGACATCTGTCTGGCTGCCGGCAAAGTCCCTGTCCTCTCCCTCCCGGCCCTGGAACTGGTACCGGAACCGGAAGGTGGAACCGCCCTCCAGCCATTTTGCGTAAAGCTCCTCCGCCTGTGCGGCTGCTTCCTCCCTGGCTTCGCTGCCTGCTGTTCCCACCGGGTCGAACAATTCATTTTCATTCACATAATCCGCCAGCAATTCCCCATCGTATATCTTCATAAGGGCGGCAAACACGGTCTCCGTGGAAAGGGCCGCGGCCACGGTGGACGGCGCCGAATATACGCCGATGGAACGCTTATAGGATTTGGCATCCAGCTTCTCCTCCAGTCCGGCATATACCACATATCCGCATTCCGCCCGCCGGCTTGCCACCTCTGCCTTTACCTCTTCCTCGTCACGGCACAGATAGAAGCGGAACATTCCCGCATCCTCTCCTCTCGGCCGGTTCACAAGGCTGTCCGCCAGGGCATCGCCCAGCGTGTTCTCCCCGCTCTCCTCCACACTGATGGCTATGTTCATGCCCTGGCTTCCCTTTTTCTGGGCCTGGCCGGCTGCCAGCACCCCGATGGGAAGGAGCAGGAGGATGAACAGAAAGGATCCTTTTCTCATATAACGTTTGCATGACAGAAAAAACCACATAGCGACCCGCTTCATTCCCTGACCACCTCCACTCCCACGCTGAGCAGAAACCCGGTCATGGACAGGACTGCCAGCTTCATGAATACTGCCAGGCTAAAGGACGACGTGACCACCAGCTTCATTCCCTCCATCAGCACATAGGCGGGCAGAAACGGCGCCGCAGCCCGGAATGCGGTAGGCAGGAATACCAGAGGAAGAAATCCTCCCGACACAAAGTGCATGGCAGTCACCGCCAGAAACAGCAGCATGACGCCGCCCATAAGGCTTCCGGCCGCCTGATAGAGGAATACCACCATGGACGCCGCCCCCAGGCAGACCATCACCAGGGCTGCCAGCCCAGGCAGGTTTAATTCTATCAGTCCCGTGAAAGACGCTCCCAGGGCCGTACACAGGGCCACCGCCAGAAACAGCATCCCCACTCCTAAAATCCTGGCCGCAATCAGAGTCCCTTTCCCCACTCCTATAAGGGCCAGCTTCCGCTTCATGGACACAGAGCCTGAGGCAAGATAGGCTGACACCGGAATGGCGCAGAGCAGCAGGAACAGCACAGCCGTGCTGATGCCGTAAAAGTGAATCGTATCCACATCACCGGTGGCGCTGACCCTTACATTCTTAAAGTAATCCATACGCGGCAAACTGTAACCCATGTAAATCCGGTTCAGGTCCGCCTCCAGTCCGCTCACCGAATCCGCCATGCCATAAATGGACAGCAGTTCGTCCCCCGCATAGATTCCCGCCTGGCCGGCTCCCAGAGTAGAGGCGCCTGCATCGGTCAGTTCTTTGAAGATGCGGCTTTCCAGACCAGCTCCCCTGGGCAGCAAAATTTTCACCGGAGTATTGGTTCCGTTCATAATGTCCTGCACAAAACCCTCCGGCACCTCCATCACCGCGTACAATTTCCCTGCTTTCAGCTTATCCAGGCAATCTTCTTTATTCATATATTCAAAATCGCAGATGCTCTTGACGCTTTCCAGCGAACTGACCATGGCCAGCGCCTTCTTCGCCACAGCATCACCTTCAGGAAGCACTACCCCTACGGTAATCCTCCCTGCCGATGTCTCCCCATACAGCATCCTGGCTGACAAAAGGGCAATCGTACCCGCTAAAAGTAACAGCACGATTGCCCCTGCAAAGATGTGGGGAAGCTTTTTACATGCTCGTTTCAACTCAAGTCTGAGATAAACCAGACGTGCAGACATATCTTCCCATTCCTTTTATATTATTAGTACATGGATATTCCCAGCTGGCTGCCTAATCCCATGACGCCAAACAGCATTTCCATCCCTACATTGGTCCAATCCTCTTCAGTGGCAGACAGCACATCCATGGCCTCGCCCTCTAAAGGACTGATTTCGCCTTCCAGCGGCTGATAGTAGTATTCACCGCTGAGGACCACATTCACGGAATCATCCAGAATGGATGTCTCCAGGGAATCGATGTTCACATGAACGGATTTGCCCTTTTCCAGCTGGTCCACTGCGCCTGTTGCGGAAATCTTCACAAGCTGCGATCCATTTCCACCTACCTCGCCTGACAGGTGGTAGCTTCCATCCTTGGAATCATAAGTACTGGTATATGTAAAATTATAAGCCTCATCACCGGGCACAGACAGGTCCAGTGAAAGGTCGCTGGTCAGCACGCTTTTGTCATAGGTTCCCTGCTTCACCATATCAATGCTCACCGTATCCGTGGCACCCTCCAGCGTGATGCTGGCCAGGGCATTCTGAGTCAGATAGGCGCCGCCCTGAAGCCGGCAGCTAAAGGTCACTGCAACGGAGCCCTCTTCGAAAACACCTGAATCATCTACATGGAGATTGGTGGAGCCTTCCACTGCTGCCAGGCGTCCCTTCTTATCCACATAAACCGTCATATTTACATCGGTCAGCGCCTTGTCCAGATATTCAATCATCTGGTCCGCCATTTTCTTTGCCTCCTCGTAGGACTGCTGCTGCATCTCCTGCGCGGACATGGTTCCGGCTCCTGACATAGTTCCGCCCATAAGCTCGCTCATCTTCACGGTTGTCTCCAGCTGACGCATGAAGTCCGCTTTCAGGGTCTCATCCTGAAGGAAGAAATCAGAGGACTGACGAAGGAATTCAATCATGGAATCCTTGCTTACAGTCACATTGTATCCCTTGCAGCTCACCTGTGCACCATCCATGGTGTAGGTTCCCCTAGCGGCCTTTTCAACCGTCAGGGCAGCCTTGAAATTCTCCTGGGCCTTGCATCCTTCCTTATAACGGTTAATCAGCGCCTCCATGTCAAAGGGCTGTTTGCCTTCTGTCTGTGCTTTTTCAGCCTCGTCCATCAGCTCCGCGAAATAAGCGGCCATGCCTTCCACATCCACGCCGTTCTGCTCCAGCAGCGGTCCCACGGTAGGCGAATTCTTAATACGGTCTGCCAGTCCCTCTCCCAGGTCTACGGTAAACACCTTGCCGGACAGCTCCGGAATCGCAAGCATCAGGGTATCATCCCCATAATATGCGTTCAGATTGGCAAGGTCCATGCCGCTGTAGATTACTCCCATGTTGAAGAAGCTCTTGCCATTGGTCTTGTCGTCCTTTGCCTCGAAGCGCAGACCGCTTCCGGCATAGGCATTGACCGTCTCATCCGAGCAGCTGTCCATCTTAAGTGTCAGTCCGCCCTGGCTGTCGGCTGTCTTCACTGTCTCAGCAAAGTCCTTCAGTCCAAACAGCTCCTCAGAAGGGTAAACCTGGCCTTCCGGGAATACATTCTCAAAAGCGTCAATGACCACCTGCTTGGGGTCCTTTGTGGTCATCTTCACATAGGCCAGCGCCGCAATGGCAATGACAGCGGCAATGGCGATGACAGCAGCCAATACCTTGATAAATTTCTTATTTGGCTGGGGTTCTTGCGGCACGGTCACGGTGGTTGGCGCCGGTTCTTCCGCTTTTACGGTTTCTGCTTCGGCCGCCGGTTCTTCCTCTTTTACAGTCTTCTCTTCGGCCGCCGGTTCTTCTTTTACCGTATCTGGGCCTTTGTCTTCCGGTGTCTGATTGTCATGTTCCATCGAAGCCCCGCACTGGGTGCAGAATTTCACATCTGCTTCCTGCTCTGCTCCACACTTGGTACATTTCATATTTCTCTCTCCTCCCTTGCAAAAGGACCTTCCCGCTGCCCTGTATGCTGCCGCAACGGCTGCCCTTTCGTTATGTTCTATCGAAATTGGCTAATCAGCTCTTTTGCCGACAGGCCACAATCGATTCCACTTAACACCCCGCCTTTTAGTATATACATCTTCGTACACAGGGCCAGCTCTGCCAGCTCATGGGATGTCAGTATGACAGCCCCGCCTGAAGCCATATATTCCCTGAGATAGTTCCTGATGATTTCCTTACACTCCAAATCCAGGGCAGCCCCCGGCTCATCCATAATAAGGACCGGAGCATGGTTTGACAGGGCACATGCTATGCTGAGCCGCTTCTTCATCCCGCCGGAAAGCTTTCCCGCCGTACGGTCCAGCATGCGGTCCACACCCAGCATGGAAGCCGCTCCGCCCTTTAAATCCGATTCCATCTGCTTCCTGCTTCCCCTGTACCACAAAAGCAGGTTGTCCCTTACAGTCAGTTCCTCCATAAGGGGATTCTCCTGGGGCACATAAGCCGCCTCCTCTGCAAATACCCGCGGATGGCCCGATGCCTCCCTGCCGTTATAGAGGATGCTGCCCCGGTCCGCTTTCTGGGCGCCTGCCAGAATGGACAAAAGAGTGGTCTTGCCGCAGCCGTTATAGCCCACGATACCCACACATTCTCCCGGAGCCACCATCAGGTCCACTCCCGCTAAAATATTCTGTCTGTGATAGGACTTATAAATTCCTGATATCTCCAGCATCGCTGCAACCACTCCCATAAAAAGCAATATATGATACAGGACTCAGTGTACCATACATTGGGAGGGAATGCAAAATAATAATTATTAACGATTCCTTAATAGGCCGGTATAACCTGGTTGAAAATAGCATGAAATCAGGTCGCAGTCAAATATAAGACTGTTCCCATTCCCCTCAATCTTAACCTGTATCAACATGGGCTGCCTCTTTTCACTATCTGAGCGAGATGGTGCTTTCCATCGTACTTTCCGCAGATTTTACACGAATAGTCACCTTCTATATTACGGCTTGTCACGCATTCATCTCTTTTTTCATATGCTATATTACACTAAAAGAAAGGAGCAAACGAAAATGAATGAAATGAATACTTGCAACATGCAACATGTACACGAAATCTTGGGGAGCACTCTCATCGCCGAACGCTGTGAAGACCCTCATAATCACCGTTTTGCAACTGTATCCGGTGAGGCTATACCTTTTATGGGAAGCCATGTTCACAGGGTAACATTTCTTACTGATTCTTACGACGGGCATGTTCACGAATTTAGCGGGACATCTTCTCCTGCTATACCCGTGGGTGATGGCAGACACATTCACTTTGTGAAGGCCCGCACGACTTTTCAGGATGGACATACCCACGAATTCAGAGTGTCCTCTTTGATTAACAATCCTATTGATAGATGCTAAAGGAGGTAACCCTATGCGTGATAATTTTGAACAATTCATTCAATGCCAGCGCCGTAGACCCAGTTGTCCACCTTGTCCCCCCTGTCCTCCATGCCGACGTGACCACGATAGGCGTGATGACTACAGGGACCGACGTGACCGCAATGTCTTTTGGCCCTGGAGATAATATGTATGGAGCTGCTTCGGCGGCTCCATAACAGTCTTTTTTGTTTTTCTTGACTCTACCTGCAACTCCCAATAACCTAGTAGGCCTCTTTCCTGTATCGAATATGTGTATGGCAGGAAAAAACACAATGCAAAATCAGAAGGGGACGTTCTCCCGAATAATTTCCGCCAATCATACAAAAACTACTATGGACAGGAGGTATCATCATGGCAAAAGCAGGAATGAGAAGACCCAGCCCTTACGACGCTGATAATCACGGAACCGAGAACCACCACAAAATGAACCACCCCAAAAATGAGCAGGCCCAGGTTCCCGAAATCCAGGGGGCTGCCAAAAACGGCAACGCAAAAGCTGGCCCTATCAATGCTCCCAACTGGGCAAGGGACGATTATAAAACAGGAGAGCACTAAAGACGGGGAAAGGGCGGGCCTGGTCATCCGGCGCCCGCCTGTATCATAACAATCTTTCACATCCAGCGTAAAGAGCACAGTCCTCACAAGTATCCTCCCTCTTTTTTGAAGCAGCTGCGAAAAGGCTGTTTCAAAAAAAGAGGGCACTGCAGCTTGTCCTGCAATACCCACTTGTAATCTTATACAAACTCAATTAAGCAATTTTGGACTTAGCCAGCTCAGCCAACTTTGCAAATCCTTCTGCGTCATTGATAGCCATTTCAGACAGAACCTTACGGTTTAAGTCAACCTCAGCTAACTTTAAGCCGTACATGAACTTGCTGTAGGACAGGCCGTTGATATGTGCTGCAGCGTTGATACGTGCTATCCACAGCTGTCTGAACTGTCTCTTTCTCTCTTTTCTGCCTGCATAGGAGCTGGTCAGGGCACGCATTACGGACTGCTTTGCAATCCTGTACTGCTTGGAACGGGCGCCTCTGTAGCCCTTAGCCATCTTTAAGACTCTATTGTGTTTCTTCTTTGCATTTAAACCGCCTTTTACTCTTGCCATCGGTAATTCCTCCTTCTACAATTCAAACTTACAGATATGGTAAAATCTTCTTCATTACCTTTGAGTTGGTAGCATCGGTAACGATATCTTTTCTAAGATTTCTTTTCCTCTTAGTGGACTTCTTAGTTAAGATGTGAGACTTGTAAGCTTTATTGCGGACTAACTTACCGGTTCCTGTCTTTTTAAAGCGCTTTGCTGCTGCTCTGCTGGTTTTTAACTTTGGCATTGTAAATTTCCTCCTTAAAACTTTCTATTTTAACGTTTTGCAGTTAAAAACATAACCATGCTTCTTCCTTCAACTTTGGAGGGTTTATCGATAACTGCGATATCCTTTAAACTCTCAGCGAAATCATCCAGGATGTATTTGGACTTGAACATATGGGCCATCTCACGACCGCGGAATCGAAGTGTTACCTTCACTTTGTCGCCCTTCTCCAAAAACTTTCTGGCAGCTCCCACCTTGGTGTTCAGGTCGTTGGTGTCAATGTTGGGTGACAAACGAACTTCCTTTATCTCGATTACCTTCTGTTTCTTCTTGGCTTCTTTTTCCTTGCGTGCCAGTTCATAACGGTACTTGCCATAGTCGATAATCTTACATACCGGCGGCTTTGCCGTAGGTGCAATCTTCACCAGGTCAAGCTCTGCTTCCTGAGCCATCCTCAGCGCCTCTTTTCCCGGCACGATGCCTAACTGCTCCCCGTCCTCGCCAATCAGCCGTACTTCCTTGTCTCTGATTTGCTCGTTAATCATTAATTCGCTAATAGTCGTACACCTCCAAATAAGTCATGTTGTTCTGGAATCAGCATGCCCCTCTTTCCCTCTAGGGCAAAAAATAAAGCGGACAGCCTGACTATCCACTTCCTCACATAAAACCATCTGCTGCCCTATCTCACCTGAAAATCTCCGGAAATAATACAGCACATCGTTTCATCTATGAACCCGGGTCACTTGCTCGTGCCAGGGTGAGGCGGATACCTGCTTTCCTGTCAGTCGTTCTCACAACTTATATTAATCTACTACATTTGAACGTATTTGTCAACTCTAATTTCACACTTTTCTTATAAACTTTTCTCCAGACTTGTCTCCAAACTCTTCTTCAGCCAAACAATTCTTCCACTCCCGCCTCCACCTGTCTCCCAGCCTCCTTCCAGCCTTCCGCTAAAGGCCGGAGACGCCTTCCGGTTCCCCGGAAGACGTCCCCCACATCCTGTCCTGGTTCTAAATCTATCTGGCCTTAAAGGTACTGCACCTGGTTTCCGTACATTCGCAGGCTCCGTCACCGTTTATGTCAATACGCTCAGCGCTGCAGCGGTGTTCCTCATTGTAGACACATTTTACTGCGTCGCAGGCAATCTCCAGCCTTGTCTCAGGGGTCTTGAACAGGTTGGTGAACTTGCCTCCCTTGTTCTCGTCAAAGCTTGCACAGCAGGTCTGCTCTGCCGTCATAGCCTTGTTCCCATCCACTGCAATGGCTGCCTTACAGCAGCAGTTGTCAGCGTTGTGCAGGCAGTTCTTTACACTACATTCCAGCTTGGTCATCGTCCTTACCTCCTTCTCCTGGTCTTCATTCTTACCAATGACAAGGATAGTATGTACGGATTATAATTTTTGATTCATGAGCCGCAGGGCTTCAATGCATTTTCCTTCGCTGCCGTCCATATTGTAAAGCTCTCCCTGGGTCACAAAGGTATATACCTGAACGTCGTCCACATAGGCGCCTTTGCCGCCGCTTACGCTGATGGTGAAATCCGAGGGCCGGCAGTTGCTGAATTTAAGCTCTACCTTCCGCTCCTCCTTCACGTCCACGGTCCTTGACTGGGATCCCATGCGTATGGTCAGCCTGCACTTTTCCGCTGCCCCTGTCCTCAGCTTCACATAAGTATCCTTTCCTGTATTGCCCGTCATCCGGCCGCCCAGGTTCTGGTAAATATTCCCGCCGGAAGGAATCATTGCGGATTTTCCGTTCTCATCCTCCACAATGCAGCTTCCTCCGGAAAAACGCCATCCGTCCATGCCGAGGGCAAACTGGGCGTTGAACAGCTTATTGTCCCCGTAATCCCGATAGGTCCAGATGCCGTATCCCATGGTGGAATTTTTAAGAATGGGAGCAACGCCTTCCAGATACAACGATTTTTCATCGTCCCGCAGCTGGGCATTGTACTCGTATCCTACTGTATTGTCCGTAAACAGGAACTGGTCCAGATACACCGGCTTGCCTCCGCTGTACACATGAAGGCGGTTCAGGAACACGGGAACCTTTTCCAGTGCTTCCGCTGCCGTCACGCGTTCATGCTCATTCATGAAGCCCATGGGAATGCCGTACATTGCGCTGGTATAGGCCGCACTGCCGCTGGTGAAGGTGGAGGAATGCATGAAGCCCTCCTGGCTTCCGTCCTTGTGCTCCACCGGGTCCACATCCAGGCGCACTTCCATGGACAGGCCCGGAAACACGGTCTGGCTGTCAGCCAGAAGTTCATTTAAAAACTGGTCGTAAAACCCGTAAAATACGCTTCTGGCCTGGGAATCCCTGGCCGGAAAATACAAGTCGTCATAGCCGGACAGCTTGTGCCCGTACATCTCCTCCAGTTCTTCCAGTTCATAATTTTCCCTGGCGTAATCCACATATCCGCAGGCCTTGGCCATGCTGCGTCCCTTTACCCCGTTTCCCAGGGACGCGCTGGAATCCGTGAAGTTCCAGAAGTCCTCCCAGGTCAGGAACCCTCCGCAGAAATTCTCATGAGAGGATGCCGCCTGATAGAGACGGCCCAAATATTCCAGCCAGGCCGACCGCTCCGTCCCCTCCTGCATCAGCCCCTGGTACCGTTCCATCACATTGCCGGCCCCGCAGTAATCCCAGGTATATCCCACCCTCAGCATCACGCTCAGTCCCTGGGCGGCAGCGGCGTCCATGACACGGTCCAGCTTGTCCCAGGCATATTGGTTGTATGTACAGGGGGACATGCCGGGCTGGAATTCCCTCCAGGGCACCACCAGGATAATATTGTTAAAGCCGTCCTGCGCAATGCGGGCCAGCTCCTGGTCCATATGGCGGCTCTCGCTGTTCCAGAAATTGATGACCCAGTCATCGGAATAGTAGGTGGCTGATTTGAGGTAACCTGCTGTCCCCGCGGCATGGTCCTCTGCCCTGGCAAACCCGGATGTGAACAGGAACGCTGCCGCCCCCAGTATGGCCGCGGCCTTCATATATGGTCTTTTCATTGGTTCTTTCTCCTTTAGCTGTGGTTCTTTTCTCCGCCTCGTTTTAACTCAGGCCACACAGTGAGCAGCATGGTCCCGAAGCAGGCGGCTCCTCCGATGAAGTTGGATATGGGCTCTGCCATCAGTATGCCCTGGGTTCCCATTCCGAATACAGTGGGCAGTATGATGATAAGGGGTATGACGATGATGACCTTGCGGAAAATGGAAAAAAATACCGCGTTTCTGGATTTCCCCAGACCCACAAACACGGACTGGCCCGCAAACTGAAGGGACATCATGAAAAATCCAAAGAAATACATGCGTATGGCCGGGATTCCCGCCTCCACCATGTCACCCTCCCGGTTGAAGATGCGGATGAAGAACGCCGGAAACCAGTCCACAAATCCCCAGGCCACCACTGTATACAGGATACAGACCACGGACATGAATATAATGGCCTTCTGTACCCTTTTATACTCCCCGGCTCCGTAGTTAAACCCCATCACGGGCTGGGCGCTGTTGGTCAGGCCGTTTACGGGCATGGAAATGACCTCCCTGACCGAGTTGATTACGGTCATGATTCCCACATAGAGGTCGCCGCCGAATTTCTGGAGCATGGAATTATACATGATTTGTACAAGACTGTTGGTGATGGACATGGTAAATCCGGACATCCCCAGGCCCACGATGCGAAGCAGCCTGCCGGCGTCCAGCCTCATGGCCGAAGGCCGCAGCTTCAGTATGGTACGCCTGCCGGTGAGGAAGGCCAGAATCCACAGGGCTGACAGCATCTGAGAAAGGATGGTGGCCAGGGCAGCGCCCCTTACCCCCATATGGAAAACAAAGATAAAGACGGGGTCCAGTACAATATTGGTGACTGCCCCCAAAAGCACAGTCATCATGCCCACGGTCCCAAAGCCCTGGGAGTTGATGAAGCTGTTCATGCCCAGACCTGTCATGACAAAGATATTGCCCATGAGATAGATAGTCACATAGGCGTCTGCGTAGGGTATGGTGGCATCGCTGGCGCCAAAGAGATACAGCATGGGCCGCTTAAACATCAGGCCCAGGACCGTCAGCAGAATTCCCACTGCCACCATCATCACAAAGGAATTGCCCATGATGGCCTCCGCCTCTTTCTCGTTTCCCCTGCCTCTCTCAATGGAACACAGGGGAGCGCCGCCCATACCAAAGAGGTTGGCAAAGGCAATCACAATAGATATGATGGGCAGGCAGAGCCCCAGCCCTGTCAGAGACAGGGTGGCATTCTCCGGTATCATTCCTATGTAAATGCGGTCCACAATGTTATACAGCACATTGATGAGCTGCGCCAGGGTCATGGGAACCGCCAGCTTCATGATATTTCCCACCACGCTGCCCTTGGAAAAATCGTTTTTCTTCTGATTGTCCGATTTTTTGTCCAATTGATTATCCGACTGTTTCATACTCCCACCACATTTCCGTTCGTTCTGTCTGTTTTGTCCCGGCCGCACCGAATAACTTTGGAAAAATGCTGCCGACAATGTCTATACCGCGCCCAAATCCTCTGTCCGGTCAATGTCCTTAAGTTCTTCCTCCGGCACCTCCATGGTCCACACATCCTCAGGGTGCGCCTTCATGATTACGCTTCCTCCCCTGTCCCCGCGAAGCCCCATAAGCTCCTGCCTGTAGGCGCGGCTGAATATGGCGGGATTCCCCCGCTTTCCCTGATGGCACACACAGCCAATCCCCTTCCCGGACAGCCGGAAACCATGTATGAATTTCTTCAGGGTGAACGGACTCATATATGGCTGGTCAGCCACTGAAAACAGAAGCGCCTCTGATTCAGGAGAGGCCGAATCAGTCCCCAGCCTGAGGGAGGCGGTGATTCCCTCGCCGCTGAATCTGTTAAGAACCGCCAGCAGTCCCTGGCTTTCGGCCTGCTTTAGAATCTCCTCATACTGGCTGACCACCAGAACCTCTGTCCGGTGCCCCTCTTTTTCCAGCTCCTCCGCCGCCCGGCAGATACAGTCAAGCCCATGGCGGTAAAGCTCCTTCCCCTTAAAGGGTATCAGCAGCTTATTAGAGCCAAAACGGCTTCCAAATCCGGAAGCCATATAGATAAACGATATCTTCATCCCTCATAACCATCCTTTAAAATAACCGGGCAGACCCGTCCTGGTCCAGCTGTCCGCTTGCAATCCCCGCTGTCTCTCCCATGCCCTCCAGCATTTCCCCGGCCAGCGCTGCTTCCTCCGGGGTGTCGGCCTGGTTGAATACCGGCAGGACATCCGCTCCAGGATAGTCTGCCCGCAGGGGCAGCAGATATCCATGGTTTATCAGTGTCATCATATCTTCCTTTTGTATGACCCAGTCCGCCCTGTTTTCCGGATTCCGGCCAAGTCCATCCGCCGCACTGCCCCACGGCTTGCGGTTATCCTCATAGTGTCTGCGGCCGTGGCGGTTCATCAGAGCCCTGGCCTCCTCAAGCCTCAGGCAACAGTCCTCAGCCCGCTTTCCAAGGGATGACAGGCCGTTGAGACATAAAATCATGTCTGTATTGTCCGGTATCACCGGCTCCCCGTCCCTTGGCACCTTCAAAGGCAGGCGCCTGGAGCCGTCAGCCTCCACCAGCACCAAATCCGCCAGGGAACAGGCCTCCCTATATAATTCCCAGCCTGTAAATGCAATCTTTCCCTTCTCCGCCAGCCTTCCGGCCACAGCCAGGCCGTGGCATCCCAGAACGGTCCTGATTTCTTCCGCATTGCCCTCAAAGGCTCCAAAAGCACCGGGGCGGGCCATATGGGTCGTTGTAACCACCAGCACCTTAAGTCCGCGTCTCACGGCCTCCCAGGCCAGTCTGCGGATGGTGGATGTCTTTCCCCCCGCCCCTGCCATGGATATCACAAAAGGGCCCGGTCCTTTCACGGACCGCGCCTGCTCCATCCGTCCCTCCAGCCCCAGGCCATGCCACAGGCTGTCTGTTCCGGTCCATATGCCATATTCGTAAAAATAAGCCCTCATGGCGTTTTCTCCACTTTTACAGTCGATACAAAAACTTATTTTGATACCCCCCGCTTCCGGCTGCTGTTCTATTCCTGCTGGATTTTATCCTGTCCGGCCTTACTCCGGCTTTACTCCGGCCTTACTCCGTCCTTGTTCCGTCCTTATTTCTGGATATTATTCCTGATTACACCATACAAATCAAAACTCAGGATACCAAACACTAATATAACTCCGATGACTGCCATAACTGATTCCTTCCTTCCAATATGTTTTCCATCACTGTGATAGATTCATTATATGTCAGGCAGACCTGCTTAGCAATCCGCATTATATCTAATCTTTTGGTGAACGCCCATCTGTTTTTTGTGCATGAATGCAAAATATTTTAGATTGCCTAAAAATTTTTGCATCTATCTCTTTTTGCCCATCCTGGCAGCTCTCTGAGCAATCAGTTCCCCTGTTATGCTGATGGCAATTTCCGCCGGTGTCTCGGCTCCTATGTCTGTGCCGATAGGCATATGGCACCTTTGGATTTCCTCCAGGGAGAAGCCGTCCGCCAGCAGCTTATCCGTCACCACCCGTATCTTGTTCCTGCTTCCCATGATGCCGATGTAATAAGGATGCAGAGCCATGGCCTGCTTCTGCACGTAATAATCAAACTGGTGCCCTCTGGTCATGACGCACACATAGTCTCTGGGACGGATATCCACATAATCGCTGATATGTTCCATATCCCCCACCACGGTCCTCTCTGCCTGGGGAAACACCCGGGGATTGGCAAATGCCTCCCTGTCATCCATGACCACGCATCTAAATCCCACATGGGCCAGCACCGGAACCAGCTCCCGGGCCACATGACCGCCTCCGAATATATAGACAGTCCCCGCCTGTACCAGGGGCTCGATATAAAACTTACGTCCATCCACTTCCTTCTGGAGGGCATTACTTCCGAAAAGCTCCTCCTCCGGCAGCTGTCCCAGCCCCTTAATCCCGGCCAGGCCCAGGCTTCGGCTGTACAGACCCATCTGCCAGCATGTCTCGTCGGTGATATCCAGTATAAGCCAGCTGTCCTCATCCTTTGCCAGGGCATCCAGGACCTGGCCGCAGAGACCGGACAGCGCCTGGTCGCCGGGGCGGATGTACTGGAAATATACCACCACATTTCCGCCGCACACCATTCCGATATCCGCCACCTGGTTTCTGGTAAGAGTGAATCCTTTGGCAAAGGAAGCCTTGTCCTCCATGGCCTTAAGGGCTGTCTGCATAGCCTGGTACTCCACGGCGCCTCCGCCTACGGTTCCTTCTATGGACCCGTCCTTCCTTACCAGCATCCTGGAGCCGGTTCCCCTGGGAGTGGAGCCGGAACTGGCAATAATGGTCACCAGGACAGCTTCCTCCCCCTGTTCCAGTAATTGTCTTAACTCTGTAAATAATGTTTTCATGACTCCGTCTCTTCCTCCCCGGAAAAATATTTTTTGTAAAGCCGTTCCCCCTCCATGCGCAGTTCCTTTTCCATCCGCAGGTAGCGGTCCAGAAAATCCTTAGACTTGGGCGTGAGCTGCGAAAAACCTCCCTCCGCCCCACCTGACTGTGTAATCAGAAGAGGGTAGCCTAACTGCCGCTCAGCCTCCTTTAAAATCTTCCATCCTTTGGTATAGGACATATGCATCTGCCTGCAGGCTGTCTGCATGGAGCCTGTATGGCCGATCAGAGACAGGAACTGGGCTGCCTGGGGGCCGAAAAATCCTTCATTGCGCTCCAGTGTCAGCTGTACCTGGGGATATACGGCCAGCTTTTCCCTGCCCAGACTGCCCAGGGCGCAGTCCTCGTCCGATTCCACGGCCATGATAATCCCTTCATCCTCCACCGGAATTTCTTCCAGCTGCGCATTGATTTCAGGCTGGCGCAGAGCCCCTCTCAGTCCTCTTTCACCGTGATATGCCAAAAGAGGCCCGATGGCTGCCTTGGATACCAGGACCGGATGGCCCCGTTTCCCGTCATATACAGGACAGGCGGCCATTGCCCGGGAACCCATCATCCGCTGTATGGTATCCGGAAGGAACATGGGGAATTTGGCAGGCAGGATGAATACCCTGTCGCATAAATCCTCTATATAATTTAACCCCATGCAGATGCTGTAATACATCTGAGTCTGCTCATAATCCTGATTGCGCAGGCAGATGACCCGCAGTCCGGCAATATGTTTTTCCACCTCGTCCGCCTTCTGTCCCGTGACCACAACCACCGGCTCGATTCCCGCCCGTTTCAGTGTGATGATGATTCTGCGTATGACCGTGCTGTCCCCCACGGGAAGCATGGGCTGAAAACGGCTGATTGTGCTCTTATGGCCTGCTGCGATAATGACAGCCCCTGTCCTCATAAGTCTGTTCCGCCTTTCTGATAAGTATTATAACGGCCTGATATATGCCTCTAAAGTTCTCCTGTCAGGAGCAAAAGGGCGGACGGCGCCACCCTGAGCCACTGTGGAACCACCCCCGCCGTATCGTGGGTGTGGATATCCTTCTCCTTCTTCCACCACAGACCGTTCTGTAAAGTAATATACCACTCAAAAGGCATTTCGGAAATACATGGGGAGCATACTTTTATAAGATTTGCGTCTTCCCGCCCCATATAAGCCCTGGCGCCGCTCTCTGACAGGGGTTCAAAATCATGTGCCCTGATGCCCACGTATGTTATGGCGTCACCCACGGGACGGTCCGCAGCCAGCTCCAGCCCATCCCAGTCCACGGCCCGTATCCTGCGTTCCCCCAGACGTTCAATCCTGGATATGTTCTTACATCCCGTAAGCCTGGCTGCCTGGCATGTGACCGGGTTCTGGAAGATGTCCCGTGTCCTTCCGGCTGCCAGCACGCATCCTCTGTCCATAAGCAGCAGATTGTCACAGAGCTGATAGGCCTCATCCCTGTCATGGGTCACCATAATGGTCACCCCGTCATAATCCTTAAGGGCATCCGCCAGCTCCAGCCGCAGCCCTTCCCTCAGGTATGTGTCCATGGCTGAAAACGGCTCGTCTAACAGCAGCGCCTCCGGCTCATAGGCCAGACTCCTGGCCAGGGCCACCCTCTGCTGCTGTCCCCCTGACAGTTGGCCCGGATAGCGTTTTTCCAAACCATGAAGCCGGAACCGTTCCACCATCTCGGACACCTTTTGTTCCCCGGCTTCCCGGGACATGGGCCGGCGCCTTCTAAGCCCCACATTTCCCCGTCCCCCTTTTAATCCCACCATGATGTTCTGCTCCACGGTCATGCCCGGAAACAGGGCATAGTTCTGGAACAGGTAGCCCACCCGCCTTACCTGGGGCTTCTCATTGATCTTGAGGGCAGAGTCATAGAGAACACGGCCCCCGGCCGCCTCCCCCTGGGCATAGCGCAGGGCAATCCTGCCCTTGTCCGGGCGGATGATGCCGGCTATGGATTTCAGTGTCATGCTTTTGCCGCAGCCCGACGGCCCCAGGATGCCCAGGCATCCCCGCCCGGCCTCAAAGCTGATGTCCAGGCTGAAACCCTTTAATTTCTTTCTTATATCAACTTCCAAATGAAGATTGTATTCTGAGTTCACGGCTGTTCCCCTTTCATCCCTTCCGGTTCACGGGCCTTAATGCCGCCCAGTTCATCAATATAATGGACAGGAATGCGATGACCACAATCACTGCCACATACCGGTACGCCGTATCCATATTGCCTGCGGCCACCTCGGAATAGACCGCCATGGGAAGGGTCCTTGTTTTGCCTGCTATATTTCCCGCAATCATGGCAGTGGCCCCAAACTCTCCCAGTCCCCTTGCAAAGGCCAGTACGCCTCCGCTGACAACCCCCGGCATGCCTCCTGTCATGAGCACCTTCCAGAAGATGCTCCACTCGCTCATACCCAGGGTCCTGGCTGCCGCCGCCAGGTTCTGGTCCACCTGCTCAAACGCGCCCCTGGCAGAGCGGTACATCAAAGGAAAGGACATAACCACGGCCGCAATCACCGTAGCTGTCCATGAAAATGCAATCTTAACGCTGAAATATTCAATAAAAAACTGTCCTGCCGGCCGTTTGACCCCGAAAATATAGAGAAGAAAAAAACCGGCCACCGTAGGGGGAAGGACAAGGGGCAGCGTAAGCACGCCGTCCCAAATCAGCTTCCATGTTTCATTTTTCATGCTCACCACAGCCCATGCCGCAAAGATTCCCAGAAAAAACGTAATGAAAATCGACAGGCTGGCTGTCTTCATAGATATCAGTATCGGTGACCAGTCCATGGATGGTTCCTCCCTTTTTCCTTACTCGCCTTTCGTGAATCCGTACTCCTCAAATACCTTCATGGCCTCGTCCGTCTTAAGGAATTCCACAAAGTTCTTTGCTTCTTCTGCGTGAGCCGTGTTCTTCACTACCGCCACAGGATAGATGACCTTCCCCGCAAGGCTGCCCTCCGGAGCCTCAGCTACCACTTGCACCTGATCCGCCATGCCGGCTGCGTCGGTGGCGTATACGATACCCGCGTCAGCGCTGGACGCGGCCACCTGGTTAAGCACTTCTGTCACGTTGGTTCCAAAGCTTACCTTGTCCTGAATCTTATCCCAGATGCCCAGGCTGGTAAGAGCTTCCTGCGCGTACTGTCCGGCAGGCACGCTGGCTGGGTCTCCGAGAGCAATGCTCTCTGCCTTCTCAATGTCCTCAAACTTCTCAAACCCCGCGCTGCTGCCTGCGGGAACGATGAGCACAATCTTATTCTCCAGCAGGTTGGTGACGGTGTCGGATTCAATCATGCCTTCCTCGTCCAGGGCTGTCATCTGCTTGGTCGCGGCTGACATGAACACATCCGCCTCCAGTCCTTCCTCAATCTGCGTCTGGAGCTTGCCTGAGCTGTCATACGTACCCTTGACAACCACGCCCGGATACTGCTCCTGGAACATGGGAATCAGTTCATCCTCATAGGCATTCTTAAGGCTGGCGGCAGCCGCAACCAGAATCTCCGCGGATTCGCCTGCCTGGGCTGCCATAGTCTCCCCGGCCGAAGACTCTGCTTCTGTCTCTTCACCGGCGGCAGGTGCCTGGGTTGTCTCTGCCGCTGTCTTTGCCGCGGTGGGGGCCGCCGTTGTTTCCTTTGCCCCGCCTGAGCAGCCGGTCAGGGCTGCTGCCGCCATCATTGCCGCCATCATCATGCAAATCTGTTTTTTCATAATTTAATCCTCCTGGATTTAGAATATTATTTATATACAAACACAGGTACTCGTTATACTCAAACGACCATATCGTCCCCCGCATAAATGCCCATCTGCAACGGATGAGCATTTATACCGGACAAGTGCCTGTATTCCCATATCACTGTTATCTGTCTCTCAGAAGCGTGTCTGAGACTGCTTTCAGACGCGCTCTAGCTTCTGGCGCATTCCGAGGCGCTTCCCCTGAGTATCTTAAGGCCATGGTCAAGACTGCCCATGATGAAGCCAAGGCTCTCCTTAACCGCCTTGGGGCTTCCCGGCAGGTTCACAATCAGGGTCTTTCCCCGGATAACGGACACGCCCCTGCTGAGCATGGCCCGGTCCGTCACCTCCATGGACTTCATGCGGATGAATTCGGCGATTCCAGGCGCATTGCGCTCAGCCACTGCCATGGTGGCCTCCGGTGTCTGGTCCCTGAGGGAAAATCCCGTTCCTCCGCTGGTCAGAACCAGGTCCACCTGGCGGCTGTCCGCCAGACGTATAAGCTGTGTCTTCAGCTGAACCGGCTCATCCGGCAAAAGCAGAAGCTCTGCCACCTCATATCCGGCTGCCTCCAGTATCTCCTTTGCCGCAGGACCGCTCTCGTCCTTTCGCTCTCCCCTGGCACCCTTGTCGCTGAGGGTGATGACGGCAGCCGTAAAGGGACGTTCCTCCGCCGGCGGCTCCACCCGCATCACATCGCCAGGACGGATGATTCCCTCCCGGATGACTCTGGCAAACACGCCCTCCTTGGGCATGATGCACTCACCCATGCGCTTGTAGATAGCGCAGTGGCTGTGACATTCCTTTCCTATCTGGGTCATCTCCATCTGCACGGTCCCCGCATACAGCCTTGTACCCACGGGAAGGCTTCTGAAATCAATCCCCTCCACCACCAGGTTCTCGCCAAAAGCCCCGTCTATGACATTGGCCCCGCGCTCGTTGAACGCCCTCACCTTATCATAGGAGAGAAGGCTTACCTGGCGGTGCCAGCGGCCTGCGTGGGCATCTCCCTCAATACCGAAATCCACCAGGAAATGCCCCTCTTCTATGGCCCTCTTCTCAATTCCCCGTTTATCACTGATACAGATGGCCTTCACCACTCCGGTGGGACAGACATTCTGTTTTGTCTGCTCTGACATATACTTTATCCTCCAATAGCAATCATGTTATGTGCTTCTGTTATCTGACCCGGACGCTCGAAGCAGTGGGCCGCGGGTTTGCATAATACGGCTTGTTCCATGGCCTTCCTCAGTTCCCTCTGAAGCCCCTCATCAGACGGGCAGCCGGTATAGGGCCAGCGGTAATGCCCCTCCTCCTTGGGCCGTTCCTGTCCTTTTCTCAGTATCCGCCTCAAATCCACCCCGTCCTCATAGCACAGACAGGGTTTCAGATAGCCCTGGGAGGTAAGGCGCACCCGGTTGCAGCCGCTGCAGAATTTTCCGTGGATAGCGCTAATCAGTCCGATACTGCCCTTAAATCCCGGTATCCGGTAGTAGACAGCCGGTCCGAAGCCATGGACCCGGTCATCCTCCTCCATACAGGGATATGCCTTCATCATCTCCTCCAGCAGCTCCTGGTGGTTGATGGTCTTAAAATTCCTGCCGTAACCAATGGGCATCATCTCAATGAACCGCACATCCACCGGATACTCCCTTGCCAGCTCCGCCATCTGCCGCCAGCCATCCTGTCCGGATTCCCGGCTGATTTCCTGCGGGACCGCATCCATCTGGTTAAAATCAATGGACACTGCATTGATTTTAACGGATACCGGCATGGCACAGGCCCGCCTGACGGCCTCCATCACAGCGCCCAGGGCGTCGGTTCCTGTTATCTTCTGATACAGGTCCCTGTCCAGTGTGTCAAGGCTTATATTGATGCCGTCTATCCCGGCCTCCGCCAAATCGTCCAGATACCGCTCCAGCAGCACGCCGTTGGTGGTTATGGTTACCTTCTCAATGCCCGGTGTGCTCTTAAGCTGCTTCACCAGCTGGCAGCAGTCCCTGCGCACCAGCGGTTCGCCTCCCGTCACCCTGATATGGCGTATGCCAAGGCTGGCGGCACAGATTCCCACGGCCTGGATCTCCTCCAGAGACAGAATATCCCACCTGGGCACGCACTCCACCCCATAGGGCATGCAGTACTTACAGCGCAGGTTGCACCTGTCCGTAATAGATATCCTCATATAGTCAATGGTTCTTCCCAATGCATCCTTCATATTGCTCATCCCCTGTTCCGGGCACATCTGGGGTTATGGAATTCCCCGCTCTTGCCTCCGCTTTTACGTTCCAGGTAGATGTCGCCGATCTCCATGGCTTTATCCACGGCCTTGCACATGTCGTAGACCGTCAGCAGCGCCACGGACACCCCTGTCAGCGCCTCCATCTCCACGCCGGTTTTTCCCGTGGTCCTGGCCGTGCAGACAGCCTCAATCTCATTGCTCTCTTTCTTTATGGTGAAATCCACGGTGAGCTTCGTAAGGTTCAGAATATGGCACAGAGGAATCAGCTCAGAGGTCCTTTTGGCCCCCATGATGCCTGCCACTCTGGCAACACCCAGCACATCCCCCTTTGCCATGGTTCCCTGCGCCACCTTCTCCAGGCACTCGGGGCTCATGAAGATACTGCCTCTGGCCACTGCCTCCCGCTTTGTCTCAGCCTTATCCCCCACATCTACCATCAGGGCGTTGCCCTGGTCGTCAAAATGTGTAAATTCCATGTCTGTTTCCTTTCTAACGGTTTGTTAGAGCCCCTTGCCAAACCCGCAGTTGGGGAAGGTGCATTCCGGACAGTTAAGGCAAAGCCCGCCCTGGCCCAATGCAGCCAGGTCATCTGCCGTCACCCGGTCGTCCGCCATGATTCTGGGCAGGACCAGGTCAAATATGGTGCGCTTAGCATACATGACGCAGCCCGGAAGTCCCATTATGGCAACAGTACGGGGATTTTCCCCATCCCTGACCTGGTAATAGGCCAGCAGGAACATGGCTCCCGGGAGCACCGGCGCGCCGTAGGATACGATGTCTGCTCCGGTGTTGCGAATGGCAAGCGGCGTCTTGTCGTCCGGATCCACACTCATGCCTCCCGTACAGACAACCACGTCCGCACCCTTTTGTATCATGTCCAGGATGCTGGCCGTCACCTTGGTATCGTCATCGTTCCATGTCACATGGCCAATGACCTCTGTGTCAAACTCTGAAAGCTTCCCCCGTATCACAGGTGTGAAGGTATCCTTGATACGGCCGTAAAACACCTCGTTGCCCGTTGTAACGATACCAACCTTTTTATGTAAAAATGGTTTCAGCTCCAGGATGGGACATCCCCCTGTGGCCTCTGCGGCCGCCCTTTTTGCTGCCTCCATCTTTTTTTCCTCAATCACAAGAGGGATGATTCTGGTCCCTGCCAGCTTGTCCCCCTTCTTCACTGCAAAATTGCCATGACGGGTGGCTATCATCATCTGACCGAATCCGTTTACCGCCTTAAGCCCACGGTTATCCACCTTCAGCAGGCCGTCACATGCAGCTGTCAGCTCAATCTTGCCTTCCTTTGCCTGGGAACGCTCCATATGCTGCCCTTTGCACATGTCACAGAGAACCTCCGCCGCATCATTCTCATGAAGCATTCCATCTTCCTTCTCCCATACATAGAGCTGGTCCTTTCCCACACTTAAGAGGACCGGGATGTCTTCCTTCGTGACCACATGGCCCTTGCAAAAAACCGCATCCTTTGTCACTCCCTTAATAATCTGCGTGATATCATGGCACAGTACGGTGCCTTGCGCATCCACTGTCTGAATGAGTTTCATTCTATTTAACCTCCACCCGTTATTTTTATTTTCAAATAACGCTTTACATATAGAATAGCACCAGCGTTCGGTTTTGTAAAGACACATACACTGCAAATGGGAACTTATGTGTGGAGGTGTATCATTTTAAGGCCATGTTGTCCATGATGTTGTCATATACACTGGAAGCGGCAGACCATCAGTCTACCGGCACTTGAACCGAGCATCCACCCCCCTATGCTCATCTTTCACAGACATAATCAGGAAGCTGACCAGCAAAAGCCCGCAGCTGACCCATATGGTGCGCTCCCTGAGATAGGCCGTGAGTACACTGCCCATGACAGCTCCTATCGCAAATATGCCGATGACCCCATAGTAGCGGATACATTTATCCCGATGGTCCTTTTTGCCCGTGTGGCGGTACCAGTACAGGTTTTCCGTGGCGCTGCGCAGATTTCCGATACACATGGTGGTGGCATAGGGGCTTCCCTTGATTTTCCTGAAGGCATTGACCTGAAGAGCGCATACAAAAGAGACAATGATATTGGCTGCCATATTCATATCCTGCGGCAGGAATCCCACCACAAAAAGCAGGATGATTTCAATGACCACAATCAGCTGCCTCCAATGAAACCTCCTGTCCTGCTGGTGAAGCCGTTTCACATGCTCCGCCATGTACACTCCGCCTGCAAAGGCCAGGACAGGAGCCAGATACCGCACGGCCATGTTCCACTCCCTGGCAGCCAAATGGCTTCCCATGAGCACGATGTTGCCTGTCTGTGCATTGGCAAACACATTTCCCCTGCAGTAATACGTATAAGCATCCTGAAAACCTCCTGACAAAGTCAAAAAAATACCCGTTGACACAGCCTCCGACATCTGTCCACGGGTACGCATACTCTTTTCCATCTCTACTGCCGCCTTTCCCAAGTTAAGAATCTGATTCTTCCAACTCAAGATTTTACCACAACTCAGACTAAATTAAAATAGTTAAATGTTTCACAGATTCACCACCATTCACCAATCCGAACATGATAAACTTTCTCATGTAAAGAGCTGGACAATTTTACAAAATTATTGTATTATGTAATTACGAAGTTAGTTTTGGCTAACCGCGCAAGCACCGCAAAAGGAGGATTTTACATGAGCGTTGTCATTATCGGAGGCCATGACCGTATGGTAAGCCAATATAAGAAGATTTGCAGGAATTACAAGTGTAAGGCAAAAGTATTTACCCAAATGAGCGCCAGCCTGGATAAACAGATTGGCAGTCCTGACCTCCTGGTCCTGTTTACCAACACTGTATCCCATAAGATGATACGCTGCGCCCTGGACGAGGTGGGAAGCGGCACGGAGATTGTCCGCTGCCATACCAGCAGCGGCACAGCCCTCACAGAAATCCTGGAAGAAAAATGCGCGGTCTGTGCCGTATAGGCTTTCCAATCAGTATCCCTGCTTCACCTCCAGCATCTGTAGGCCCTCCACCACGGAGCCTGCGATGCATCTGGCCTTGTCCGATATGGTGAAGCAGTTTTCATATTCACTTTTTCTGGGGTCTATGTCAGCAATCTTAAATCCCTTCACTACCGGATACCCGTCTTTTATGATTCCCCTCAAAAGCCCTGTAAGGGAAGCTTCCACCGTAACCTCGCCCTGTCCGGTCACAATAATGCCAATAGCCTCTCCCTGCTCCACCATGTCACCAATCAGGGCCTTGCCAAAGAAAATCCCCTTGGCCGGGGAATGGATGACCCGCTCCGCCCCATAGCCGCCGATGACTCCGGGAATTCCGGTATTGGGGGCTGCGCTTCCGTTTCCAATGATGCGCCCCAGATTGTGGCCTCTCATGGTCTCTATCACAAGGTCCACATCCTGTCCGGCTGTAAAGCCCGGCCCAAGGCCGATGGTCTTATCCGCCATATCTCTTTTGGTCCCCAGGTTTTTCTTTGCCAGGATGGCATCCACCAGAGCCCAGGGACGCACTTTTTCCAGCACCCCGCAGTTCTCGTCAATCATGATGGGTACTGCTCCCTGTTCCATGATGGTGCAGGCTTCCCCGTAGCCGGAAGCCTTGATGCAGGTGATTCCCTCCACCTCAGACGTACCGTCATATACTGCTTCGGAAAAGGCCACACATCTGCGGATTGCCGAGGGATATCCCGACTCCAGCACCAGCACAGGGTATCCGCAGCGGTAAAGCTTGTGGATGGTACCGGTAGCAATATCACCGCCGCCTCTTACAATTACCAGTTGTTTTGTACGTTCCGTCATTACACATCCATTTCCTTCCATCTTTAATTATTCTTTTGCCTGTTCAACGGATTGCTTCAGCTCTTCCACCCATTCCTGCGAAAAATATTTTTCGAATAACCGGTCCAGTTCCTGCCTTGTCTCTGTCATGAAGGCGTCGTATGCCTCCAACAACCGGACAGCCTGAGGCGTAAGGGTGGAACCGCCTCCGTTCCTTCCTCCTGTCTCCCGCTCCGTCAGCATGAACCCCCATGCCTTTTCTGACTCCTTTAACATCTTCCATGCCTTGCTGTAAGCCATGTTCATGGCCTGAGCCGCCCCCTGAAGGGAACCCGTTGATTCCACTCCCCTCAGCAGTGCTGACATGCCGGGTCCGAATGCCTTATTTTCAAAATATAATTTCAGTGATATCCCATAGTGAAGCTGAATCTGGTCCAATGATATGCCCCCTTTTTTCTGATTGGTTATATTTTTTTAAGAATAACGTCCTCAAAGATAAAAGCCGGGCAAACCATCATTGAAAGGCCTCTGACATTTTCAGAAACCCCCTGAAGCAATGGTTGCTGCCGGCTTTTGTTTCTCTGTGCATAAAGCTCCAAACTGCTATTTTTTCACTCCCTTTATTATAGCAGATTTGTCTGATTATGCAATTCTTTTTTCAGACTGATTCCCTGCCGTTTCATGACCGCGGCCAGTCTCTCCCTCTGCTCCGGCTCCATGGGCGTCAGCGGAAGGCGCAGGTTGTCCCCGCAGACTCCCATCATGCCAAGAGCTGCCTTCACCGGTATGGGGTTCACATCCCAGAACAGGGCTTCCATGATTTCCAGAAGCTTAAGCTGCATCCGCCTGCTCTCCTTCACATCCCCGTCCAGGTACAGGCGGCACATCTGATGTGTCTCCTTTGGCATGATATTTGCCAGCACCGACACCACACCCTTGCCGCCCAGGGACATGATGGGGACGGTCTGGTCATCATTGCCGGAATAGATATCAAATCCCTCCCCGCACAAAGCCGCTGTCCTGGCAATCAGGGACAGGCTGCCGCCGGCCTCCTTTGTCCCCCGTATATTGGGATGCTCCGATAGAATCTTGTAAGTTTCCGGCTGAATGGTCACCCCGGTACGGCTGGGCACATTGTATAAAAGGATGGGAATGCTCACATGGTCCGCCACTTTGGTAAAATGACGCACCAGCCCCTCCTGGGATGCCTTGTTGTAATAGGGCGTCACCTGCAGCAGGGCATCCGCCCCCAGCTCCTGGGCCTTTCTGGACAGCTCCACCGCATGCTCCGTACAGTTGCTCCCCGTACCTGCAATGACAGGAATCCTGCCGTCCACCTGTTTTACGGCATAGCGGATGACAGCCACTTTTTCCTTGTCGTCCAGGGTGGCCGACTCCCCAGTGGTACCGTTCACCACCACAGCGTCCGTCCCTTCCCTTATAATCCATTCTAAAAGCCTTCCAAAGGCGTCAAAATCAAGATTTCCATATCCATTCATGGGCGTCACCACTGCAGCAGCGCTGCCCTCAAAAATACTGTGTCTCATAAACATCAGTCCCCCGATTCAATCATTATACTATGAAAATATGACAAACTCATCTTTATGGTACCAATTATTTCTTTTTGTCATATAGTGACAATATGAATCCAATCTCATAAGGAGCGTATCCATGCATCAATTCCTCATACTGGGCGGAGATTCCAGGCAGATTTGCCTGAACCGGCTTCTAATTCAGGCCGGAGCCAGGACCCGCTTTTACTATGACAGACCTTCTTCCCCCTTCTCTCTCAGGGAAGCCATGGAAAATTCCCATATCATCCTCTGTCCCGTTCCTTTTACCAAGGACGGTAAAACCGTCTACTCAGAAAACAGCCTGCCCGGCCTGGAAATACACACCTTCACGGCCTGCCTGAAAAACACCCATATACTCTTTGGAGGGAATATCCCCTCCTCTGTCAGGGAACGCTGTGATTCCCTTTCCATTCCCTGCCATGATTTCATGCAGATGGAGGATGTGGCATGGAAGAATGCCGTTGCTACCGCAGAGGGCGCCGTGGCAGAGGCCATAGCCTTAAGTCCGAGAAACCTTTACAGGAGCCGCTGCCTGGTATTCGGATATGGCAGATGCGCCTCCATTCTGGCTGACCGGCTGAAGGGCATGGGAGCCAGCGTGACCGTGGCAGGCCGTGATGCCTCCCAGCTGGTCCGGGCCCATTGTCTGGGATACGATACCTGCCTGTTAAAGGAACTGGAAACCGTCATAGGAGAATTTGATTTTATATTCAACACCATACCGTCCCTGGTACTGGATGCAGCCCTGGCAAAACAGCTTCAGGAAAATGCGGCTGTCATAGACATTGCCTCCGCGCCGGGAGGGGTGGACTTCCAGGCCCTGGAACGCCTGAATATACGGGCCAGATTATGCCCCGGACTTCCCGGCCGTTACTCCCCCCTTTCCTCTGCCATAATTCTTTATGAGGCCGTCATGGAGCATATCCGGGATTCACAGACTCAGTAAGGAATAAGGAGAACAATATGGAATTAAAAGGAAAAAATATAGGTCTGGCCGTCACCGGGTCTTTTTGCACCTTTGCAAAGATAGAACAGGAAATCAGACATCTGAAGGAGACAGGGGCCGTCCTGCACCCCATCTTCTCAGGAAGCGTCCAGTCCACGGACTCCCGTTTTGGGGATACCGGCGAGTTTATGGACCGGATAACATCCATCACAGAAATGAAGCCCATACTGAAAATCGAGGAGGCCGAACCCATTGGTCCGAAGGGGTACCTGGATGTCCTCCTCATCGCCCCCTGCACCGGCAACACCCTGGCAAAACTGGCCAACGGAATCACGGACACCCCGGTCCTCATGGCTGCAAAAGCACATCTGCGGAACGGCAGGCCCCTGGTGATTTCCGTATCCACCAACGATGCCCTTGGCATCAACCTTAAGAACATCGGCCTGCTGTTCAACATGAAGAACATCTACTTTGTTCCCTTTGGCCAGGATGACCCGGTGAAAAAGCCCACCTCCATGATTGCCCGTACCGGGCTCATAGAGGACACTCTGAAGGAGGCCCTGGAGGGCAGGCAGATACAGCCGGTTATACAGGGGGTGTAAGGCCCTTTCACGGTAATAAAAATAAAGGGGATCGGAATCATACTGCTTAAGTATGAATCCGATCCTCACTGTCTGTGTTGGCTTACTGCCTATGCAATATTCCTGAAAATGCTGTTGCTTTTCCTGTCTTTGCTTATGCCATAATCATAGGCAAAAAACATTGGATAACCACTGCTGCCTGTACTGTGGATTTCCCATGGCGTACACCACCAGGGTTCCTGCGGGATATACGGTCTTTTCACCGTCCGCCGCCTCTGCGCCCTCAGCTCCTGCCTCGCTCTGGGCAACCTGGGCGTTCTCCCGCCTCACAGGCAAATGCCAGGACACCTTCATACCAACCCTTTTCCAGCCAGGCCAGCTTGTCCATCTGCTGCCTGTCCGGCGCCGGGTTGGGCGTGATAAGGCCGGGCAGTCCCAGTCTTTGGCGGTTCAGCGCATACAGGATGCCTGCCGACCTGGCGTAGCCGCCTTTACCGCTGGCCTGACGGAAAAGTACTCCTTTTACAAGTACAACTTAAGATTATAATCCGAAATGCACCGGGATTCAATAGGCGGATTATAAAAACAGCTCATTTTCCCGTCTGATATCCCTGACAGGGGAAAGCTTCTGCTCCAGCATGGCGCAGGCCTGCTCAGGCAGGCTTCTGGCCTTCACCGGACAGACGGAAATGCAGCGCATACAGAGGATGCAGCGCGACTGGTCCGTGGAGGAAGGATTGCTCGCAGGAATGGCCTGTACAGGACATCTGGCAGCGCACAGTCCGCAGGATATGCAGGATGCGTTGGTAAGCGGAATCACCGGCATCTGCTTCCAGTCACGGTAAGGACGGTTTCCGGGCACCTGGGGCTCCTGCCAGCCGTCCCCTTCCAGCTTTTCCAGAATTTTGGCCGCAAAGTCAGCCATTTCCTTCTGGTCCCTGCCGTCCGGCCGGCCTGCCGCAACGTCCCGGACCATGGAGTGTTCTGCCAGCAGCGCTGTCCCTGCCCCAATCCTGAATCCCTGCGCCTTTAAGCAGTCGTCCAGTTCCAGCAGGGCGTCCTCAAAGGCCCTGTTGCCGTAGACAGCCGCCGTCACTGCCGCTGCCCCGCCGCCTCTCAGATATGTAAGCTTCTCCGCCGCATATCCGGGTATCCTGCCGCCGAACACAGGCACACCCACAATTACGGTATCCTCCGGTCCAAAGGAATACTCTCCCTCCAGGCTGCAAAGGTCCACATCCTTTACCTTCTTCCCCATCTCCATGGCCAGGCTGAGACAGGCTTTTCTGGTTCCGCCTGTGGGGCTGAAATACACAACGGTTATATGTTCCATCTTATTCATGCTGTTACCTCCGGAATTTTGTATATTCATTCGATATTCTAGTTATTTTATCACATTCTGGGCGGAAAAGCACCATCTGAAAAACAGAATCACCGCCTGCTTTCAAAAATCAGTCAATAACCACCTTGGCCTAGGCAGCCATCGCCTCCTCACTCATCTCCTGGCCGATTCCGGGCCGGTCATTCATCACGTATCTGCCGTTTACCGGAGCCCAGGCATGTCCATGAGGACATCAGTATACTAGATTTTTTACAACGATATACCCGTCTTTGATTTTTCGTTCCTGCATGAACCTTTACATGGCCGCGCATTGTCAATACAATACTATAACTATAGCTTATTTTTTGATAATTCGTAAGCAACATCAACAATCATATCTTCCTGTCCCCCAACCATGCCGCGGCGTCCCAGTTCTATAAGGATATCTTTGATATCTATACCAAACCGGTCAGCGGCCCGGCGCGCGTGAAGAAGGAAGCTTGAATAGACCCCTGCATACCCCAGCATAAGGGAATCTGTGCGGATTACCTGCGGACGGTGCATCAGCGGCTCCACTGCTGTCGAAGCCACATCCATCATCTGATAGATATCCGCATTAATATCATAACCCATACGGTTAAGAACCGCACACAACACCTCAATCTGGGTGTTCCCCGCGCCGGCTCCCAGTCCCCTGCATGTGCCATCAATATATTCTGCGCCCGCCTCAAGGGCAGCCAGACTGTTGCCCATAGCCAGCCCCATGTTGTTATGAGCGTGAAATCCGATGGGGACACTTACTGACTCCTTTAATGCTGAGATACGCCTGCGTACATCATCCGGAACCATATACCCGGCGGAATCTGCCAAATTAATATAATCAACCCCTTCCGCCTCAAAAATTCTTGCCTGCTCCACAATCTTGTCCGGTTCCGCCATATGGGACATCATCAGGAATCCTGCAACAAACAGGCCCTTGCCTTTGGCATACCGTATATGCTGAATCGATACATCCGCCTCTGTAACATGGGTTGCCACTCTCACTGCCCTGATTCCTGTTTCCTCCGCCCGTTTCAAATCCTCTATCGTGCCCACGCCCGGCAGAAGCAGCACGGTAAGCTTGGCATTTTTAATCACCTCACTGGCCGCACGCAGCAATGTCAGTTCATCGACGGCAGAAAACCCGTAATTAATGGATGAACCGCCAATTCCATCCCCATGGCTCAGCTCTATAAAATCCACTCCGGCCCTGTCTAACCCGCCAGCTATCGCCTTCACCTGTTCAACTGTAAAACTATGGCTTACGGCATGGCTGCCATCCCGCAGGGTTGTATCTATTAAATTAATCTTTCTTCCACTCATGCCATCTCTTCCTTTCCATTCAGCAGTCTGGCCGCCACCTTTTCAGCCGTTGCCACAGCCGCCTGGTTAATAATATCCAGATTACCGGAATAGGCCGGAAGAAAATCTCCCGCACCTTCCACTTCTACAATAACCGTAACCTTATTTCCGTCAATAACCGGAGGCACGCGCAGACGGTAGCCCGGAACATAACTTTTTACTTCTTTTACAATTGCTTCTACTGATTCCCTTATTCTTGCTACATCCGGAGTCTTAACCAGTGCATATATTGTGTTGGTCATCATTAACGGAGGATTAGCTGGATTTAATACAATAATAGCCTTTCCTTTATCCGACCCCGCCACTATCTCCAGCGCCCTGGACGTAGTCTCCGTGAATTCATCTATATTGGCCCTGGTGCCTGGCCCGGCACTTTTAGATGAAAGTGCTGACACAATCTCGGTATACTCTGAATCAGCTGCACGATTAATCGCATAAGCGATAGGAACCGCGGCCTGTCCACCACAGGTCACCATGTTAAAGTTATCTGTATCAGATGGCAGGCTGTCCAGATTAACACATGGCACCACATAGGGACCAACTGCAGCCGGTGTCATATCCATAACAATTTTTCCCGCCTGCTTCAAAATAGGCGCGTTATGTAAATGTGCTTTTGCACTGGTTGCATCAAAAACAATTCGGATTTCATCATCAGCAGCCACTGCATCCACGCCTCTAATCGAAGTTTCAAACCCCAGTCCCGCAGCCCGCTTTATCCCCTCAGACTCCACAATACCGGCCATCAGCTTCATTTCCAGGTTGCTGCTCTTCATTATCTTATACATCAGATCGGTTCCTATATTACCTGGACCGATGATACCTGCTTTTATTTTTTTCACAGAAAATGCCTCCTAAAATTAAAATGTAAATCCTAATACACCGTAGACAAATGTTGCCACAACCGTCATACCCAATCCAATCAGCGACTCATACGGAATAATCTTAAGCCTTTCTTTGATTGACAGCTGCAGCGTTCCTGCACTGATATGGAAGAAGCTGCCATGGGGAAGACAGTCAAATACACAACAGCCTGCATGAATCATTACCGCGGCCTGGACCGCCGTCACTCCTAAAGAAAGGATGGTTGGGCCGAATACCTGGGATGCCACGGTAGCTCCTGCTACACAGGATGCGGTAGCCCCACCCATAACAATACCAGACAACGGCGCCAGGATATATCCGGGGACTCCGGATACCTCCACAAGGTTAATCAGTGTATCTTTCAGTCCGGAATTAGAGATAATACCTGATATGGTTCCTGTTCCCAAAAGAAGCAATACAATGCCGCTCATTCTCTGAATACCCGTATTGGCATACTTCAACATCTCCTTGGGCTTTCTGATAGCGATGGCGCCAATCACTCCTCCTATGGGCAGAGCTACAATAGGATCGATGGTAATATTGCAGATTGGACGGAGCATCAGCAGAATAATTGTGCAAAAGGGTCCGGCCAGCGCACGGCCAATGGAAGGAAGCTGCTTCGTCTCAATGGCCGCACTATTGACAGGCTTGGAACCCACCATTTCACCCTTATTCTTAAGTACTGTCATAAATATATATGTAAATACAATTCCAGCTAATGCAGGAATCATTCCCCCCAGCACAACAGAAGTCATGGGAATACCCAGATTCTCTGATAAGGCAATGGTATTCGGATTAGGAGAAATAATATTACCGGCATGGATACCTCCAATCAGGGCAATGGTTGCAGCCGCCCTAGAGTATCTGGTAGAAGCAGCGATATCCAGGGCAATGGGCGCCACAATTACCACTACCACATCTCCAAAGGTTCCTACCGCCTGAAGGACCCATGCAGAAAGAATGATTGCCAGAAGAGCAAAACGACTGCCCATCTTTCCAACAATCGTATGAGCAATGGTTTCCGCCGAACCAGATTCAATCAGGAATCCGGCCAGCATCCCGGCTGCAATGATACGCAGGATACCGGACGCCATGCCGCTGCCGCCGGACACCATCAGGCCGACTGTTTCTGACAGTCCTGCCCCTCCAATCAGTCCGCCTGCCAATGCGCCCAGCATCATGCCATATACCGGCGGGACCTTCAAAATAATCAATATAATTGCTATTACAAGTCCGGCGGCAGCGCCTAATGTACTTATTGTTGCCATAATATACCCCCGACATATTGTCTATCTGATCAACACTGAATTACCGCACCTTTGTCTGCGGAAGAAGCCACTTTGGAATAAAGCCTTAAATAACCATTCGGAATCTCTTTTTCCGGTTTTACCCAATGTTTTCTGCGCTCACTGATGACCTCATCCGGGACATGGAGTTCAAGCTTTCCATCTATAACATCAATCAGGATCTCATCTCCGTCCTCTACAAGGGCCAGCGGACCGCCTTCTGCTGCTTCCGGCGAGATATGCCCTACAAAGCATCCGTTATTTGTCCCGGAAAAACGTCCGTCCGTAATAAGGGCCGTATCCATTGCCAGTCCCATGCCATAAATATACTTCATGGCCTTAAACATCTCTCTCATTCCGGGGCCTCCTTTGGGTCCCTCGTATCGAATAACCACAACCTCCCCCTTCCGGATCACACCACCCAGAATCGCTGTTTCCGCTTCTTCCTCTGAATTAAAGCATCTGGCCTTTCCCGTAAAACGGTGGAGAGGAGGAGCAATAGCACCCGGTTTAGAGATTGCTGTATCAGGCGCCAGATTTCCTGATAATACGGCAACACCGCCTGTTACGGAGAATGGATCATCCACTGTCTTAATGATTTCACGGTTCTCCGGATACCAGTATACCTGCTTTTTAAGGTTTTCATCCACAGACTCCCCGGTACATGTGACGGCGCTGCGGTCAATAATATCAGCCAGATGATCCATTACCCGCGGGATTCCGCCTGCGCGGTAAAATGCTTCCATATCCCACTTCGCTGCCGGATTCACTTTCGCAATCTGAGGTGTTGTCAGATTCAGCTTTCTGAACTCCTCCACCACGTTCATATCCAGTTCCGCCTCATTAGCAATGGCTGCAATATGAAGTACAGCATTGGTAGAGCCGCAGATCGCCATAGTTACTTTAATAGCATTGCGAATAGACTCCTCTGTGATAACCTTTCTTGCCGTAATGTTGTTCATTACCAGTTTCACAATAGCGCGTCCGGATTCAAAAGAAGACTTCAGGCGTTCCCCATAAGGAGCCGGTATCAGGGCGCTTCCAGGCAGGCTCATACCCATTGCTTCCGACACACAGCACATGGAATTTGCAGTGCCCAGGAATGAGCAGGACCCACACCCCGGACATGCCGTATTCTCAAGTGCGCGGTATTCTTCCTCTGTAATCTTCCCGGAACGGGTCATGCCCTTTGCCTCATCAATGGATGTCAGGTCTGATTTCCTGCCATCAAATTCGATTCCCCCCAGCATGGGACCGCCAACGCATACAATTGCCGGAATATCCAGACGCGCCGCAGCCATAAGCATACCGGGAACTATTTTATCGCAGGAAGCCAGAAGAACAATGCCATCAAGCCGGTGGGCCTGCACCATAACCTCAATGGAATTACAGATAATTTCCCTTGATGGAAGAATATAATTCATGCCTATATGTCCCTGTGCCACTCCATCACAGCAGCCAATTGTTCCGAACTCTACCGCAGTTCCCCCCGCACTGTAAATTCCCTTTTTTACAAACTCATTCACCTGATTCAGATTAAAATGTCCGGGAACGCAGGTATTCCATGTATTGGAAATACCTATAAGCGGCTTGTGATCCAGTTCATAATCAGAATACCCCATAGACTTAAAGAGAGAGCGGTAAAAGGGACTATCCTCACCATGCATAATTTCATTGCTTCTAAATTCCATGCATATCCTCCTTATAAAGATGATTTTGTGTTCTATATTATAGAACTTCATTCTATATTGTAATAGTATATTATTTTTATAATTACGTCAATGACAATTAAACACAAAATTACAAATCATTTTTGTACATGTTGTATAAGTTAAAAAATAAAACGGTTGAATTATTCTGCTTAAGATGATAAATTACTATTTAGATAACAGGAGGTATATTATGGCAACAACAAAAATCATCCAATCTTTAGAGCGCGCCATGTCCATTTTGGAACTTTTTCAGAACAATGTGGTAGAATTAAGCTTAAAGGACATTTCCGAGAAGTTGGAATTAAATAAAAGTACCACCTTTGGCCTTGTGAACAGTCTTGCGGCACTGGGCTATCTTTTACAGAACGAAGATAATCAAAGGTACTGCCTTGGGCCTAAGATATTGTGCCTCACCAATGCGCTTAAAATGAATAATGTCCTGATACGGATTGCACATCCTTTTCTTGAACAGCTCTCTCACAAATATCATGAAACGGTACACAGTGCAGTACAGTCCGATAACAGCGTCATTTACCTGGATAAAGTAGAATCGGACTCATCTATTTTTATCAACACTCAAATGGGTGTTAAAAACTACATGTATTGTACCGGCGTAGGTAAATGCCTTTTGTCTTACAAAACAGAAGCACAAATTGACCAAATCCTTTCCTTCCCCCTCAAGGCAAAGACATACAATACAATCACCCGGAGAGAAGCGCTATTAAACGAGCTGAAGCTAAGCCGGGAGCGCGGATATTCTATGGATAACGAAGAAATTGAAATTGGTCTCACATGTGTGGGTTTCCCTGTTTTTAAAGGTTTTGAAGATCCTGGCTTTGCCATCAGTATATCCGGAGCAACCGGCAGAATTCTGGACAAATTACATAGTACAGATCTGATCCACGACATGCAGGCTGCTGCCGCAGCAATGTCATGGCAGATCTATAATTATCAGCTTCCTGATGTCAACCTATGAAATGTAGAATACAGAGGTGTATCGAATGCCCGGCTACCATGAACAGCAGGGTATAAAATCAGATCCTTTCCCACTGCCCGCCTCAAGGCAGGCGACCACCCGTGAAAGCTGCTCGTAAGGCAGTTCACTGTCCGCTTCAGCGTGTACCGGTTGATCTTAGAGTACAAATAAATACCCATCTCGGCGGCATACACCGTCCCCGGCTCGATCTCCGAACTGCCGCAGCACTGCGCCGTGACATACCCGCTCCCCTTCACGATATCGTCATAGGTGAACGGATACTCCACTCCCGCCTTCGTCGTGACCTTCCCCGTCCAGTAAAAGTTTCGGGTGTTCTCCTGCACCGCCTGCAGGAATTCCTTGCTCACCAGATACAAGAAACCACCTTCTTTCCATCAAAAAAGCACCAGCCAACTAAATGACTGCTGCTTGTCCTTAAATATTCATAAATCACTTCAAAAACATATCGGCTATACCGCTAATGCCATATCTGGAAGCAATTTCTTGTAATCCCTCTTTGACTTCATCCCGACCGAAATCATTTTCCTCTAAAAATTCATCGGGTTTTATTCAGATAAGAATAAATCCGGATCTTTATAATCCAAATCCTCCGTAATTTCAAACACTGCGTTTTCTACCTCGTTGATTTATCCTTCGTCCACCATTTTCAGCAAAGCATCCAGTATAAGGACACTTCTGCCGTGTTTGGTGTTCATACCAAGGATACGAACATAATGGAAGCCGGAGAACAGACCGGACTTGAAGTAATGCATATTGTCGGGCTTCATCAGCGCCACCATCATATTGATGATGTGCCGGTGTGTACGGAACTGGCCGTTTTCACCGGCAGCGGCAATTTTACCGAGAAGGTACTCGTAAACATCGCCCATAATATCCTTGTTGTTCATATCCATGGCATCAATACCATCAACAACCTTGGCAAGCACCTTTGCCGTAGGGATCAGAAACACAGTGTCTTTCATATAGAGGCTGAAAGCAGTATCCTTACCTTCACCGATGGTATTGATGAACGGAAACACATAGGTTTGGATATTGGTCAGCATCTGGCCAGGTTCAAAGTTGTGAAACACATTCCAGCGAAGGTTTTTGTACTCTGTTTCCACACGTGGGCTCTCGCTGATCACACAAATCCTGGAACACCTTGCTTTTCATTTCTCCAATAATCATATCGTAATATCCGGATTGTTTTTTACTTGTTTTTCTGCTCCAATGCCAGCCCAATCAACCGATCTGCATGGTCTGCCATGAACAGTGGAATATTCAGTACATCATCGTCCAGCTTCAGATTATCCAGAGAGAACCGTACACGGAGCTTCACTTGATCTGGGAACAGCTCCTTGAATTTCTTGAGACTCTTGCTGGTGGTGTTGGTCTCGGATTTGACCTCTACAGGGAAAATGTCATTTTCTCTCTGAATGAGGAAATCTACCTCGTAAGGAGGATTGTTCTGGCTCCAGTATCGGGGAATCACTTCAAACTGCGTGATTAAGGTCTGAAGCACAAAGTCCTCGGTAAGAGCGCCTTTGAATTCCGTGAACAGGCGGTTGCCTTCACCAAAGGCTGTAGGAGCCAGCTGCGCCAGACGGCGAAGCAGACCCACATCCACCAGATAAATCTTAAAGGCGGAAAGGTCATCGTAGGCAGCCACAGGCAGGCCGGGAGCGGAGCTGCGGTAGATTTTGTGCACCAGACGGGCATCTACCAGCCACTGCAGGGCATCTTCGTATTCACGGGCTCTTGCACCCTCTTTGACAACTTTGTAGATAAACTTCTTGTTTTCTCTTGCCAGCTGAGACGGTATGGATTTCCAAATCATAGAGATCTTCGGGAACTCACTGATATTGGGATGCTTGGCAAAATCCCGCTCGTAGGCACCAATGATCCCGGACAGGGCTTCCTGCATGGCAGCTACATCCCGTGCCTCCGTCCACATCAGAACGGATTCGGGCATACCGCCGGTCACATAGTACATCTTGAGTTTTTCATAAAGAGGATTAAAGAAAGCATCGGGGATCGGCTCAATGGTGTCAACAGTCTCCAAATACTTCGCCAAATTCTCATCACCGTTGGCGAGCAGGAATTCAATAAAGGTCATAGGATGGATCTGCATGAAGTTGACCTTGCCCACAGGGAAAGACGAAGGTTTCATCTGGGCAATTCCCAACAGAGAACCGGCACAGGCAATGTGATACTGCGGCGCATTCTCGCAGAAATACTTCATGGAGTTGATGACCTTGAGGCAGTCCTGTACCTCATCGAAGATGATGAGTGTCTTTTCCGGTATTATCTTCTGACCGCTGGCCAGCATCAGATTCTGCAAAATCCGATCTACATCCTTGGTGGTTTCAAAGAACTGCTTATATTCCTCATTTTCATCAAAGTTAAAATAGGCGGTATTTTCATAATAGCGTCTGCCAAATTCTTTAAGAATCCAGGTCTTGCCCACCTGACGCACGCCTTTTAATATCAGAGGCTTGCGGTAGGGTGGCATCTCGGAAATATAAAACTCTCTTATAAACAGCGACCAAAAAAGCCGTGTCAGACATATACCTGACACGGCTTGACGGACTGTATTTTTTGATAATAAACCTATGTAATAAAGATGACATTTATCACCGTTATATTAGTTTTAAACAGCCTCTCTTCCCATATACAACAAAGTCCCGTCTGCTTTTTTCGAGAATTTGGCAAAAAATTCATCATAAGCAATCCAGCTTTCCCTTGGATAATTGGCATGGGACATATTCCTGACAGTTCCTACTGTCAACATAGGCGTACCTTTTTTATTTAAGTATACATAATAATGAATCTCACCACATTGATAACATCTTGGACAGTTATCTAATCCATAAATAGCCATTAAATTTTCCAGAAAAGCAGCAATATCTTCCGTAACTTTATATTCCAACTTTCCATTTTCCTTATCTACGCAAAGCCAGTCATTCTCTCCAAACAGGAACAAGTAAGGCACTTGTGGATTGATACTTTTTGGAAGTGGGAAATCATGATCGGGATCTTTAATTGCCGACCATGGTGAAACTGCTGCAAATACATCTGGGGCGCGAAGTGCCAATTCAGAAGTCATCATTCCCCCACTGGATTGCCCACAGGCATAAATCCGCTCTACATCAATAACATACCGTTTTTTTACGTCACGGATCATCTCAAGGATAAATGCTACATCATCAATCCGTTCATTCATATAGGAACCATTCCAAAGAAGCACATTCCGTATCCCCTCAGGACGCTGCTGATGTACACTGGCCTCCGGGAACAACACAATAAAATCACGTTCTTCAGCAACGCAGTTCATTCCTGACATATCCATAAAGCTTTCTGCGTTCCCTCCCCGTCCATGCATATTAACAATTAATGGCACTGGTTTCTTCGCCGTCTTCACATGATCTGGCACGTATTCATACCATAACCGGGTAAAACCGTCAATTTCTATTGTATGCAGTTCGGCTCCGTAATCCTCTGGCTTTTTAAAATTACGCAGGACCTTGCTGCCAAAGCAGCGGTGACGCCTTGCTTTTCCAATATAAGCCCAGACGGTTTCAAAGAACTCTTCTGTCAGGATGCCTGAATATTGGTTAGTAACACGAACCTGGGAAACCTTCTCTTCATTGACTGTACTTTTTTTGCAGATTGCAGACGGGAAATAAATCTCACTTGCATCAGCGTTAGAAAAGGCTTCATTTGTGGTATCGTTTTGTTTTTTCCAGTAACCGCAAACTTCTGCGTTATACCCCGTATTCGCAGACCATGCCATCCACACGGGAAGCTGTGCTTTTTCAGCACTTATGGAAAGTTCAACTTTCCCCATATTGCTATTTGCTTTCTGTGTTAGGGATGCATTTAAAAGCGCTTCTTTTTCCAAATCGCCAAAGGTAGCCAACCCAGACCACTCACTGGTCATTTTCATTGCCGCCTGCTGTGCAATGGATGCTCCTTTTCCAATTCCAAACGCATAAATATTATCCTGTATCGTAACATAATATTTCCTGGACTGGACCTGGATATAAACCTGATTCATATAATCTGCATCTGTACCATCCAGATTCCATAAGCCATTTGGTTCAAGAATATAAAGGAACACGTTTTCTTTTTCTGCAAATTTTTCCCAGAAACCATTTTCCATAAATTCCAGGATCTGTACGCCATCCGAAGGGGCGATGATTAAACAAGGCTGATTATAGGTTAAGCCGGGAGTAATATAGGTATAAAAAGCCCTTTCTTTTCCATGAACTTCCACGGTTTCACGAAACAGCCCGGATACCAGGCATTTTTTCATATTAGAGGAATCAATGGGAAAACTGCTCATATCTTTAGGAAATTCTTTGATGTTCAGCATAACTTTTTTCTCCCTTCAGCATACTAAAACATAGGGAATACGGTCATAATCCAACCTACCGATACGATACACAATATTAACGCCGGAACAAAGGACTGTTTAACTAAAGATTTCAGGTTGTAACCTCCGGCAGACATGCACATGGGAACCGCCGGTGTTGCCATCGGGGTCATAAAAGAACTAAGGCAGGCCGATTGCACTAGGATAATGATTCCTATTGGATTTGCCTCCATCGCTTTGCAGGCGAGAATGGCAATAGGAATAAATATAATCATAACTGTCCTGTTCATCATAATTTGTGTAAGCAGGAACGGTACAACAAAGAACATAAATCCTATAATATACGGATTATTGATGCGGTTTGCCACATCTGCAAGACGGCCTCCTACGACTTCTCCCGCACCGGACTGGGATAATGCGCCTCCCATAGCCAGGGAACCTACAAATAAAAGTACCATGGGCAGATTAACTGCTGCAATCGCCTCTTTTTCAGATAAGACGCCAAATAAAACCATGCTAAGGGCTCCGGCAAAGCAGATAACCCATGTGGCAAGCCCTAATTGGGATTGGAGAATCAATGCCAATGTGGTCAAAATAAAGATTATGTAGCCAGCCCGTTCCTGAAATGCCGGGAGAGCCGCTTTATTATCTTTTCTTGCCTCAATGCTTCCTGTATGTACAACCGGCTCATTTGGCGCAAATTGGGGAGCAAGGAAAATACAATACAGGGAAATGGCAATCAGCATAGGAAAACGTGCCTTCATCGGGTCAGTGAGCGCTACCGTAAAGGCCGTATATTCATTTGCTTCCAAATAACCGTTCAATTCTGCAAACTGGGTAGCTCCGCTTCCACAAGGCAGGACGGAAATGGTCGCAATCCCAATCATCGCTAAGGGAAACAGTGTTTTCGACGGGCTGATTTTTAACTCTTCACAGCTTGCGATCATCATCGGAGCCATAATCCCAAAAACAACGACAGAACTTTGGATAAACTGGGATAATATTACCGTAATTAACACATATCCGAACATCATCATAGTCAGTGAACCATGAGAAATTTTATTTACGCTGGAAGCACATTTTTTGACAAACTGCGTGCGGTTAAACCCTGCTGCAACAACGAACATAGAAACCATCATGATACCATTAGCATTACCAAAGTACTCAAGGGCAGTATTCGGATCTAAACATCCGGTCAGGACAAAAGCCAGCATACTCAGCAATGCCGTCAGGCCCATGGGAATTTTACCTATGATATAACTGAGCAAGGTAATCAAACAAATGATCAGACAAATCGTTAAACTTGACATTCTTAGCTCCTTCCCAAATTTTCTTTTGCTTGTTACACGGACATTGGTAATACCCTATACGTATCTGCAAACATGATCTACAGCAATATCTGAAAATCCATAGGCTTCTGCCTTTGTCATTTTGCCATTGCAAATATCCTGGATCACATGGAGCAATTCTTCACCACATTCCTGAAAGGTTTTTGTGCCTTTGATAATCGCACTTAAATCCACATCCATATTATCTTCCATTTTCTGATAAGTAACAGCATTGGCCGTTACTTTAAGTACCGGAACGATAGCATTACCTGTAGGAGTTCCCCTGCCAGTTGTAAAAATGACAGCATTGCATCCTCCAGCTGCCATAGAAGTCACCGAAGAAATATCATAACCAGCAGTATCCATAACGATTGCCCCCTGTTCCGTCGGGGGGTCTGCCTGGGCCAAAACCTGGACGATGGGACGTGTTCCGCCCTTACGGATACATCCAAGGCTTTTCTCATCTAACGTAGACAGTCCTCCCGCTTTATTGCCAGGAGTAGGCTGACCAGCCCGGCAATCCTGTCCGGCTGCCTTTAAATGCTCTTCATAATCTTTGCAGATCTGGATGATTTGATTGTGAATTTCCGGTGTTGCCGCCCGCTTTGCAACAATATGCTCACCACCGATCCATTCAATAGATTCACTCATAATAGTAGACGCACCTAAATCAACCAGCCGGTCACTGAGTTCCCCTACAGCCGGATTGCTGGCTATCCCGGAAGTTGCGTCCGAACCGCCGCATTCAATGCCAAGAAGCAGTTCTGAAATATCACAAAGTTCTTTTTGCTGCATAGCTGCTTCTGATGCTATCTCCCTGGCTGCACGCACTGCTTTTTCAATGGTTTTTAACGTTCCCCCTTCTTCCTGGATGCCAAAGGAAACAACCGGCTTGCTGGTCATGGCCTGGATTTTTTCCCTGAGTTTGTTATGAGGTACTGTTTCACATCCCAAGCCAATGATTACAACGCCATATACATTAGGGTTGCAGGCAAAACCAGTTAATACCTTCTGTGACATAGCAGTATTGGCGGCCACATCTGAACACCCGGTATTAAACACGATGTTCACAGCTCCCCGTACTTGGCTTGCAACAATTCTTGCGCTTTCGCTTCCGCAAGCACACGTTGGAAGTATCAGGACATGGTTTCGGATTCCAGCCCGTCCTTCTTTTCTCTTATATCCCCAAAATTGCACATTATCTCCTCCTTGCTATTTAATGAATTCATTTTCATAGTCACGTGGGATACTATAAATGTTTTTGTGTGAAACCCAGGTTCCTTTTGCCACAGGCTGCGAAGTTTTTCCGATCAATTCCCCATATTTAAGCACTTCGGCACCTTCTTCTAAATCCACTAAAGCAATTTTATGGCAAAATGGAATCGTTTCTTCTGCCATGACGCTGCACATTTCATCTCCGCGCCGATAAATCACCTGATTTCCTGCTGTCACTTCAGTTACACAAGTAACAACATTGTCTTTCGGGTCCATAAGCAATGCATTAATTCTTAAAATGTCCATAGGACATTCTCCCTTCTTTTAAATCAAATTTATTTTCTTTCTGTCTTTACTTTATCATGAAAATAGTATATAATCAATTTTATAGATTTTATATTAATATAAATGGAATTAATAATATGCAGCAGGATTTTAAGTATCTCTATCAGTTATATCAAGACGGAAGTTTTTCAAAAGCCTCTGAAAATTTATATCTCACCCAACCGGCATTAAGCATTGCTGTCCAGAAAATAGAAGCCTCTATCGGAATGCCTCTCTTTGACCGGAGCAAGCGCCCGCTGAAACTGACCCAGGCAGGTGAGATCTATATTCAGGCTATTAAAAAAATGCAAGATCTGGAATATGATCTGGAACAGCAGATCCATGATATCCAGACATTAAATTCCGGGAACATCCGTTTAGGCGGTTCCCATTACTTAAATGCTTATATTCTTCCCCCGATATTATCCGGGTTTTCCAGGGAATATCCTGGCATCCAATTTGAGATTATTGAAGAAAGCTCCGATGTGTTATCGGATATGTTATCGGAACGAAAAATAGATCTGACCTTTAGCTGTGACCCCACATTCATGGAAGATTTTGAACGTTATGAAATTTTTTACGATCATATTTTGCTGGCTGTCCCTAAAAACCATCCCATAAACCAGGAAGTGTACCAAGCGGCCTTAAGCCCCTCTGATATTATTCAAAAAAAACACCTGGAACCATCATGCCCTGCAGTTCCCCTTAAAAAATTCCACGACTTGGAATATATTTTGTTAACACCTGGAAATAACCTTTATGACCGGGCGCTAAAGTTCTTCCAGGAAGCTGGTTTTGAACCAAAGATAAAATTAAAGCAATCCCAACTAGCTACCGCATATCATTTGGCAGCGAATGATTTCGCGGCTACATTCATCAGCGATCTCATGATCCGGAATACGGAAGTTCCTCTGTTGTTTTATAAAATAAATTCCGATCTGGCAAAACGATTATTTTACCTACTTTTGCCAAACCGGAATTATACTTCCTTTGCGGTAAAACAATTTATCCAGTATTTTTTGGTGAATTTTTAATAGCTGTGTAACTAAATATCCAGTACAGCATGATATCCCCAATAAACCGCATTTGTAATCGTAGAAACTTTCGCTGCATCCCCGATTACTGCAGTATAAGGGGCTGCATCCCTAAGTTCTTCTACGGTTTCCGTCCTGAAACGCTGTCCAAGTGCACAGATAACTGAAGAACCTGGCACTAATTGTTTCTCTCCATTTTTATGCTCACAAAAAAACCGTCGGCTGTGACTTCCAGCCCCTTACAGTTTATGTGAACCGTTACATATTTTTTCAATCTCTTTTAACAGCAATGGGCGATGCCTTACATTGGCATCTGATGCCAATGTATCACTAGCCAGATACCTAATGCGCCCTGTGTAGTGTCGCAATACTGTGTCTATTGCTTCCGGCTCTCCGGCGATAGCTTTCTCAATAACTTTAAAAGGTATCAGCTTCTTATTCCTCATGCTTTGTTTTCTCCAATTTCTTTCTTAACTGCTTCAACGCCGCAAATTTCCAGTAGTTTGCTGTGCTTCTGCTCCGTCCGCAGCAATAACCTCTTGCCCGTTCACAACACTTCCCGCTTCTGTTTTCGTCCAAAATCGCGGTATGCGTTAATTGCCGCATTACGGAGAACAACTTTACAGAAAGCAGCAAAGGTGTACTCAATATGCTTCATGAATTGTTCGGAATACCTCATAAAAAATGGCGGCTGTTCTAAGCCGCCATTTGAGGTATAAAGGACATGAAAATTTGTTTGCTTGACGACGGCTTTTTTCTATTGCCGTCGTCCGGCAATCTGCTTCATTCCTCCAATAATATGTACAAAATCGTTACAGTATTTAGAGGATAGCTCCATTTGTGAGGTGAATGAGGGGATCTGTCTTGAGTATATACAGTTCAAAACCGGTAAAAAAATCAACAGTTTCCGGGGCACAACTCTTGACCGAAACCTGAACCGCCGCATGAAGCCCCTCCATGAAACACGCTCTAACCCCACTAACCAAACGATGCAATGATTTTTTGAAATATACGCTGCCTACAGCGCATACTTCCCGCGCTTCACAAACCTCCCGGCCTTTTCTACCACCACCTGATGGTCCTTCACCACCTGGGTTCCCCGCAGGAACACGCTCTCTACGCGGGCAGTCAGTTTCCTTCCCTCAAAGGGGGCATAGTCCACATTCTGCACCTGGTCCGCTGCCGTGACCGTATCCTCTACACCGGTACGCATGACAACGATATCCGCGTCGCTTCCAGGGGCAATGACTCCCTTTTCGGGGTACATTCCATAGAGCTTGGCAGGATTTTCCGACAGCAGCTGGCACATCTTTTCCCTGGTAATCTTTCCCGTGTCCACGCCATAGGTATAGAGCAGCGTGCCCCTTGTCTCGACCCCGGGCATACCTCCCGGAATCTTGGTAAAGTCATCCCTGCCAAGTGCTTTCTGCGCTGTGGTAAAGCTGCAGTGGTCCGTGGACACGGTCTGGATGGTCCCGTCCGCCAGAGCCCTCCACAGGCACTGGGAATCCTCCGGTTTCCTCAAAGGAGGCGCGCACACATATTTTGCCCCTTCCATGCCCGTAAGCCCGTACAGGCTGTCATCCATAAGCAGATACTGGGGGCAGGTCTCGGCATATACCTTCTGGCCCCTTTTCCTGGCCTCCATAATGACGTCGCAGCCCTCCCGGCAGGTAAGGTGCACCACAATCACAGGGATATCCGCCACCTCTGCCAGCCTGAGCAGCCTGTAAATGGCCTCTGCCTCGGCGGCAGCGGGCCGGGTGGCCGGGTGGCTTTCCACGCCCATCCTTCCGGCAGCCTTTGCCTCTGCCTGCAGGGCAGCTATCATGCCGCTGTTCTCACAGTGAACACCGGTGATTCCTCCCACCTCCTTAAGCCTGCGCAGGATTTCGAAGATGGTTTTGTCGTCCACCTGGGTATCGTATGTCATGTACAGCTTAAATGAGGTGATTCCCTCTTCCATCATGTCGTCCAGTTCCCTGCTGACCGATGGGTTCCAGTCCGATATGGACATGTGGAATCCGTAATCGCAGGAGCACCTGCCGTCCGCTTTTTCATGCCAGTTCCTGAGGCCGTCGGCCAGGCTCTCCCCTGTGTACTGTGTTCCGAAGTCCACGATGGTGGTGGTGCCGCCCCTGACAGCCGCCTTGGTTCCCGTGGCAAAATCATCTGCCGTGACAGTTCCCGCCACATGGAGGTCAAAATGGGTGTGCGCATCAATAAATCCCGGAAAGAGAAGGCAGCCTTCCACATCCACAACCCGGGTATCCTTGTCTGCCAGATGCCCGATTTCCTCCCCGGTTCCCACTGCCGCCACCTTTTCCCCGTCAATGAGCACATCTGCCTTGAAACTGCCGCTTCCGCCAACAACAATTCCGCCTTTTAATACCTGCTTCATATCCATCACTCTCCTGTTCCGTCTGTCAATATAAATATATTTCCCAGCTTGCTTTCCTTCTGCCATGGCCTTCAGACGTGTTACCCTTGAGCAGTAACTGCCATGGCCTTCAGCCGTTCCCCGTCAATCCGGTACACGGTCCAGTCACTCATGGCCTGGGCGCCCATCCCCAGATAAAAGTCAATGCTTGGCTTATTCCAGTCCAGACACCACCACTCCAGACGTCCGCAGCCCCGCTCCACTGCAATGGCTGCCAGCCGGTTCAAAAAGGCGGTTCCGAAGCCCTGGCCCCGGTACTCCGGACGCACATACAAGTCCTCCAGATAAATGCCGGACCTGCCCAAGAATGTGGAGAAATTATGGAAGAACAGCGCAAATCCAACTTCCTCCCCATCCTTCATCCCCAGAATCACCTCTGCCTTTTCCTTTTCAAACAGCCACTGATTCAGCAGCTCCTCTGTAGCCACCACCTGGTCCAGCATTCCCTCGTAATCAGCCAGCTCTTTTATGAACCTGAGAATCAGGGGTACGTCCTGAGGTTCTGCAAACCGGAATTCAATGGCCTTATCCGTCATTCTATGTCCCATTCTATGCTCCATTCTATGCTCCATTCCATGCTCTGTCTCATCAAGGGTGTTGTCCATGATGTCATCTCCTTATGTGAAACAAGCGAAAAGCAGGCAGACTGCCTTTCGCTGTTCATTTCCAATGTTATTTTTACTTCTTCTTTGAATAATAAGTGTCATCCATGGGAAGCGCTGTCCTCAGGATATGGTCCTTTGCGTAATAAGCTCCCTGTGCCGCCGGGGCAGTGGGTATGGTGGCAATCTCCCCGATTCCCTTTGCGCCGTATGCAAAGGGCAGCAGCTCTTCCTTCTCCACGTAAATCGCATGGATATCAGGAATCTGGGTGGAGCGCATCAGCCCCAGGGTGCCGTATTTTGCCTGGGGAACACCGTTCTTTAGCGGGAAGTCCTCGGTCAGGGCATAGCCCAGTCCCATGAGCACGCCGCCTTCAATCTGTCCCTGTATTGAAATGGGGTTCACTACCTTTCCGGAGTCATGGGCAGCATACACTTCCTTTACCCTGCCGTCGTCGTCCAGCACCACCACATGGGTTGCGAATCCGTAAGCCACATGGCTCTTTGGATTGGGTACATCCGCCCCCAGCTTATCGGTTGGGTCGAAGAATTCCGCAAAGAATTCACGGCCTTCCAGCTGGCTTAAGTCCCCTCCTGCTTCCTGCAGCGCTTCATTCAGGTCAGCTGCTGCCATCCTGATTGCCTCGCCCGTAATCAGGGTCTGACGGGAACCGGACGTGGTTCCCGAATCAGGAGCCACCTCGGAATTGGCCCCCATATTCCTGACCAGTTCCTTCCCAAGGCCGGTTGCCTCGGCAACCATCTGTACGAATACAGTGGCGCATCCCTGTCCGATATCAGATGCAGCGCTGTACAATTCAATCCTTCCGTCATGCACCGCCAGCTTTGCCCGGCCCTTATCAGGAAGGCCCACGCCCACTCCTGCATTCTTCATGGCACAGGCGATTCCTGCCCTGCCGGGATTGCTCTCATAGGCGTCCTTTACAGCCAGAAGGGTTTCCTTAAGGGCTGTGGAGCAGTCTGCAACCTGTCCGTTGGGAAGCACTTTGCCCGGTTCAATGGCATTGCGGTAGCGGATTTCCCATGGGGAAATGCCCACCTTCTCCGCCAAAAGGTTGATGTTGGATTCCAGCGCAAACTCGCTCTGGCACACACCAAAGCCACGGAACGCGCCTGCCGGCGGATTATTGGTATAGTAACCAAATCCCCTGATATCCGTATTCTGATAGCAGTAAGGTCCTACGGAGTGGGTGCACGCCCTCTCAAGCACAGGTCCGCACAGGGACGCATAGGCGCCTGTATCAAAATAAATCTCACAATCCAATCCTGTAAAGATACCGTTCTCATCGCATCCAAGGGTAAATGTGCCCTCCATGGCATGGCGCTTGGGATGGAAGCTTAAGGATTCCTGTCTGGAGAATACCACCTTTACCGGCCTCTGCACCTTAAGGGCTGCAAGGGCTGCTATGTGCTGCGTGGAAACATCCTCCTTGCCGCCGAAGCCGCCGCCTACCAGCTTGTTCTCCACCACCACACGGTCCGGGTCCCAGCCCAGCATAATGGAAATTTCCTTCCTGGTATCGTAGACGCCCTGGTCCGTGGAATATACCTTCACTCCATCCTTGTAAGGAAAAGCGACTGCGCATTCCGGTTCCAGGAAAGCGTGCTCGGTAAAGGGCGTGCGGTAAGACTGGGTCACCACATACCTGGAATTCTCCAGGGCCTTCTTCGCATCCCCCCGGGTAACGTGGCGGCTCTGGCACAGATTGCCCTTCTCATGCACCTTGGGCGCATCCTCTGCCATGGCCTCCCGGATGGAGCACACAGGTGTCAGCTCCTCATAGTCTATCTTCACCATCCTCTTTGCCTTTTCCAGGATGTCCCTGGACTCGGCAACCACCAGACAGATGGCATCGCCCACACAGCGGGTAATATCCCCTTTCGCAATCATTACATCCCAGTCCTGCTGGAGATGCCCCACCTTGTTGTTGGGAACATCCTCGGCCGTGAGCACGGCCAGCACGCCAGGAAGGGCCGCGGCCTTCTCATAGTTGATATCCAGCACCCGCGCCCTGGGATATAGGGAGCGGACAGCCGATGCATATACCATACCCTCCATCTCCACGTCATCCGGGTACTCGCCGTAGCCCAGCACCTTCTCCCGCACATCCAGGCGGAATGCCCGCTTTCCTACGCCGTACTCATCTCCCTTTTCAAGGGACTCCTCAATCCGGGCATCCCCCCGCAGGATGGCTGCCGTAAGCTGGATGCCTTCAATGATTTTCTTATAGCCGGTACAGCGGCAGATATTCCCCTTTAACGCAACCTTGATTTCCTCCTCAGTGGGGTCCGGCACACGGTCAATCAATGCCTTTCCGGCCATCACCATGCCCGGCGTACAGAATCCGCACTGCACGGAGCCCATTGCCCCAAAGGCGTACACAAAGGCTTCCTTCTCAGCGTCGCTTAATCCCTCTGTTGTAATAATGTTCTTGCCGGCCGCCCTCCTGGTGGTCAGGACACAGGACTTGACCGCCTTTCCATCCACCACAATGGTACATGTTCCGCAGGCGCCCTCGCTGCATCCGTCCTTGACAGAATGAAGGCGAAGGTCGTCCCTCAGATAGCGCAGCAGCGGTTTATCCTCGCTGGTACAGCGTTTTACTCCATTTACCGTAAAACAATAGCTCTCTCCCATTTTATGCCTCCTGCCTCTACGCCTTTACTGTGAAAATGCCGTCGGCATCCAGTATGATTCCCCTTGGACATTTGACCGCACACATACCGCAGGCGATACACTTTGCTTCATCGATGACCGCGTGGTTATTCTCTATCCTGATTGCATCCGCCGGACAGTTCTTCACGCAGATACCGCAGGCAATACAGCCCACCAAGCAATTCTTCCTTGTCTGCGCTCCTGCATCCTGATTCACACATGCCGGGTAAACCGGATATTCCGGCGTGGTAATGCGTATCAGACCCTGGGGACAGGCTTTTACGCACAGCCCGCAGCCCACACATTTGCCCCGATCCACCTCTGCAATCCCAAGGCCGTTTATATGGACGGCATCCATCTTACAGGCAGCCACGCAGCTGCCCATGCCCAGACATCCCCATTTACATTTCAGTATGCCGTCCGGATGCTCTGCCATAACCTGCCTGCAATCCCCTGTCAGGCCCTCCCGCAAAGTGGCTGCCACTGCATGACAGCCCCCAAAGCATTGCACCACAGCTACTTTTTTATTGCGCTTTTGTGCCATTTTGTTCTTCTCCTTTTATTCTCATCAAAGAATAACGTTACTCCCACATTTTCATTGAGGACTCCTTTGTACGGCAATTCGCACATTTATTTCCGCGGGCAACGAGCCGGGCGGACACGCTGGTATGTCCATCTGGCGACTGCCGCGAGGGTCAAACACCCTGCCGCTTGCGGCGCTGCAAGCTTGATTCCCCCTTGCATGCGGCGGGGTATTTGACTTACAGCATATATGAATAGTCGTTAATGACTGTCTGGATGATTTTCCGGATGCCGTCCGGCACATCCTGATTTGCGGAACCAACCGTGTAATCCATGACCCTGCCCTGAAGCCTTACCTTGCAGGCGCCCGCAGCTGCGTCCAGTACCGTAAAGCCCTGGTTTTTGCTGTTTTCCATGTCGGCCTCGCCGGCAAACAGGGTGAACTTGTCAAGATACGGAGCGCTGTCCCAGGGACAGAAGCTCTTACAGTTGCCGCACTCATTACACATATAGTCCACGTGGATGATCTGATGCTTCTCCATGCCCGGAACCGTCAGGGATATATTCGCCCTGTTTGGGCATACCTCCACACAGTTCTCGCAGTAGCTGTTGCAGGATAAGCAGCGTGTGCTGTCAATAACCTGGTCGTTCTCCTCAGCCAGCCTGCCCTTGCGTCCGTAGATGGCGTCAGCGTCAGAGAGCTTGAACAGGTCCTCTGCCAGAGCCTTCCCAACAATGGCCTCTGCCGCCATCTTGCCGTCCCTGATTCCTTCCACTACCGTGGCAGGACCGTACAGTCCGTCGCCCGCAATATAAACGCCCTTCACAGAGGTCTCCAGTGTCCCCCGGTTCACCTGGGGACGCCTTCTGCTGTCCAGGGCAATGCCGCAGTTCTCGTAGAACGCGCCCGGCACCTTTTCTCCCACAGCAGCAATCACAGTGTCGGCAGGCACTTCCACTACCTCGTCTGTCTCCACCACGCCACGGCGTCCGCTCTCGTCAAAGTCGCCCAGCACCATCCTCTTACAGTACAGGACTCCATTTTCCAGCTTCACAGGAGCCAGCAGTTCAGCGAATTCCACGCCGTCCTCCACAGCCATGACCAGTTCTTCCTCGTCGGCAGGCATGTAGCGCCTGGTCCTTCTGTATACCAGGGAAACCTTTTCCACGCCGGCGTTTCTCTTGGCAGCCCTGGCTGTATCCATGGCTGTGTTGCCGCCGCCAATGACAACCACGTTCTTTCCTAATTCCACCTGTCCGTCCGTTGCCTTGAACCGGGCCAGGAAATCCAGGGCGTTCATGGTATCCCCTGCCTCCAGTTTAAGCCTTCCCTGCTCGGACGCGCCCACTGCCAGGACAACATAATCGTAATCCTTCTTAAGCGCCTCTATGTCCGTGATTTCCCTGCCGTTTACCATCTCCACGCCCATGGCTGCCACCAGCTTCACGTCGTTGTCAATAGCGCTGTGGCTGATACGGAAACCAGGAATCACGTTGCGGACAACGCCGCCCATTTTATCTTCCTTCTCAAACAGGGTCACCTTCACGCCTCCCCTGGCCAGGAAATAAGCTGCCGCCAGTCCTGCCGGGCCGCCGCCCACTACGGCTGCCTTCTTGTCAGAGGTAACCTCCGGCGCTTTGAGCTTCGCCATAACTGCCCGGGAGCCGCCCTCTGCCGCCTCCAGCTTGGTCCTGCGGATATCCACCGGGGACTCGTAGAAGTTTCTGGTACACTTGCTCATGCAGTTATGGGCGCAGATGGTGCCTGTGATGAAGGGAAGAGGATTCTTATTGAGAATGACCTCCAGGGCCTGCTCAAACTCACCTGCTCCTGCCAGCTGCAGGTATCTGGTAATATCCTGATGGATGGGGCATCCTTCCTGGCAGGGGGCGATGAAACAGTCGGTCAGCGGAACCGGCTTATTGATTTTCCTGGAAGGAAGGGGCTTTACTGCTTTTACATGATGCTTGTCGGACTTTACAGCCTCCACCAGGCCGGCTGCCTTGGCAGCATCCACTCCCTCAAAGGCAGCAGGTTCTTTGGCTGCAAATAACTGTCCAATCTGCTCCAGTCTCTCATAACCGCCCGGCTTTAACATGGTAGTGGCCATTGTCACCGGCCAGATGCCTGCATCCACGATATCCGCGATGTTAAAGAAGTCAGCGCCGCCGGAATAGGAAATGCGCAGCTTCCCGCCAAAGTCCTCAGCCAGCTTCCCCGCAACGGACATGGACAGCGGATAAAGGGACTTGCCGGACATATACATCTCCTCGCTGGGAAGCTCGTTCTGCTTTACGTCTACCGGGAAGGTGTTGGTGATCTTCACGCCGAATTCCAGGCCCTTCTCGTCCGCCAGGGCCTGGAGCCTCTGGAGCATGGGAACTGCATCTGAGTACTGTAAATCATCCTTAAAGTGGAAATCGCCAAATGCAACGTAATCATATCCCATATCGTCCATGATCTTCCTTGCATACTCATATCCAAGCAGGGTCGGATTGCATTTGATGAATGTATGTACCTTCTTTTCCTCAATCAGGTATCTGGCAATACGCTCAATCTCCTGCGGAGGACATCCGTGAAGGGTGGAAAGGGTTGCGCAATTGCATACCTTTGGAGAAATGGCTTCCACATCCTCCCTGGACACCTTCTCAAACCGGTCCAGATTGTCAAGGAGCCACTGCCTGCACTCTTTGAAAATGGCTGTCTCAGAGGCATCCTTCATACCCTCGATGAAACGGTCAATCTTTTCTGTCTTGATGCCGTCCAGGTCGTATCCAACGGACATGTTGAACTGGAAGCCATCAGGACTGCCCAGGCCGTATTCCTTAGCCAGCACCTTACAGGCAAACCATGCCTTCACATACTCGTCAAATGCCTGGGGCACATAGAGCTCTGTGGACCACTCGCAGTTGTAGCACTCGTCGTCAGCCTTGATACATGGCTTGGATACGGGAAGGTCCTCGCCGTCCAGCTTCTGTACGGTCTTAAGTTCGAAGAAACGGCTGCCTGCAACGTAGGAAGCCACGATATTCTGGGTCAGCTGGGTATGGGGTCCAGCTGCGGGTCCAAAGGGAGTCTCCAGCTTACGGCCAAAAATCTCATAGGTTTTGTCCGGGTCTGCAATGAATGGCCTCTTGATTCCGAATAAAGCACCCTTCTTGTTCTCTTCGAGAATCCAGTTCATCAGTTTTCCAAATGGAATCGGGGTCATAATGTCGCTCATATTATTCTTATCCTCCTTTATAACCAGACCAGGTCCCAGCACCGGATACTGCGGACCATGTCCGCAGGTCCTCCATCCGGCTCAGCCACCCGGAAGATACTGTCTGTCCCGGGGTGCTGCTTTCCCGCCGCCCTGCAATCGGATATCACTTATAAATTATACATTGTGCCTGTATTACTTATATATAGGGAAGGCCAACCATCCCTGGAAGGCATCTCCTGTGGCTGCCGGCTGCTGCCCCGGCAATTAACCGTTGATGGAATGGGCCAGCTTCTTTGCCTCTTCCCTTACCTCGTAAAGAATCTTCTCCTCATCCAGTCCCGCAAGCTCCCTGTCCTTCATCAGAACCTTGCCGTTACATACCGTGGTCACCACGCTTCTTCCGGTCATGCCGAACAGGATATGGCCGTTAACATTGGACGCGTCCATGGGTGTCAGCGGGATGTAATCCGTGACAATCACATCAGCCGCAGCGCCTTCCTTCAGTACACCTAACTGCTTCTTAAAATAGCGGTTCGCAATCTTCGCATTGCCCTCAAAGAGCATCTGGGGAACCTCGCCCCAGGCTGCATTGGCATCGCAGAGGTGATGTTTGTGAAGGACATTGGCCACCTTGAAGGACTCTGTCATGTCGTGGGTATAGCCGTCTGTTCCCAGACCGGTGAGAATGCCTTTGTGGACGATTTCCATGGTTGGCGGGCATCCGCATGCATTGCCCATGTTGGACTCAGGGTTATGAACCACCATTGTATCCGTATCCTTGATCAGCTGCATCTCATGAGGATTTACGTAAATGCAGTGGGCCAGCAGAGTCTTTTCCCCAAGAATGCCGCAGTCCATAAGACGGTCCACGATTCTCTTGCCGTACTTCTTAAGGCAGTCGTGAAGGTCCTCAATGCCCTCTGCAACGTGGATGTGGTATCCCACCTCAGCCGGCTTGTTGGCTGCCGCCAGCTCCATGGTCTCATCTGAGATGGTGAACTGCGCATGCATACCCATCATGCCCGCAATCATATCTGTGCCGTCTGCCAGCGCATGTTTAATCCAGGATGCATTCTCCATAACAGCCGCCCTTGCCTTATCCATGCCGTCCCTGTCGGAAACCTCATAGCATAGACAGGTCCTGACGCCCATTTCCTTTGCAGCGTCCTCAATGGCAAATAAGGAATCCTTTATCTCGCCGAAGCTGGCATGATGGTCAAATACAGTGGTAACTCCGTTCTTAATGGAGTCCAGGTAAGTGGCCCTGGCGCTCTGGCGGGTCTGCTCACCCGTCAGATGGCGGTCAATGGTCCACCACATGCCGTCCAGAATATCCAGAAAACCCTTTGGGTCATATCCTTTAATGGAAAGACCTCTTGCCATGGCACTGTAGATGTGCTCATGGGTGTTGATGAAGGCCGGCATGATGACGCCCCCCTTTGCGTCCACATATTCGGCATCAGGGAACTCTTTCTTAATCTCTTCCAGTGTGCCCGCCTTCTTTATAGTGGTACCGTCCATTGCCACTGCCCCATTTTCAAAAAACGGCTGTTCTGGGTCTCTGGTAACCAGACGACCGTTCCCAATCACTAACATAACCTCTCTCCTTTTCTTTATTTAATAAGATAGAACAGGACTTCCTGTACCCCTATACTAACACCATACAAATCCATTTGCAAGCAGAAAATGCAAAAATTTTTAGATATTCAAAATTTTTTTGTAAAAACCTCTTGCAATTCCTTTTTTTTGTGCTATGATGGAATCGTAAACAACGCATCACAACTTTGAGAAATGTTTATTGTACAAAGTCAACAGATTTGAAGAGTCCGAGGAAAAGGAGGTTAAAGCCATGTCATACACACTAGATTTACTGAAACAGCTTGCTGATGGCCTTGCAAGACAGTTCGGACCTGACTGTGAGATTGTCATACACGACCTTGAGAAACACGACCTGGAACATTCCATTGTGCACATCAACAACGGTCATGTGACAAACCGCCAGGAGGGGGACGGACCTTCGAAAGTAGTCCTGGAAACCCTTCACAAGGATCCGGCTTCTTTAAAAGACCATCTTGGATACCTGACCCGTACATCCAACGGCAAGATACTGAAGTCCAGCACCATCTACATTCGTAATGAGGAAGGGGATTCCATTGACTATCTTCTCTCCATCAATTACGACATAACAGGTCTGATGACCGTGGATCGTTCCATTAAAGCTCTCATCGACACCGAACCCCAAGGGGACGTGAAGCAGCAGCCCGAACAGATTGTCCACAACGTCAACGACCTGTTAGATACCCTGATTGAACAGTCGGTGGCCCTGATCGGCAAGCCGGCCGCCCTGATGAACAAGGAGGAAAAAGTCACTGCCATCCAGTTCTTAAACGATGCAGGCGCCTTCCTTATAACAAAATCAGGGGACAAGGTTTCCAAGTACTTCGGAATCTCCAAATTTACTTTGTACAGCTACATTGACGTAAACAGCCGCAAGTCGGAAGATAAAAAAGCGTGATGATAATAAGGAGGACTATGTAACATGGATCAGAAGATTCTATGGGCGGTCAATCATATGCCCAAGACAGATGACAAGAACCTGCCGATTATGGGACTGGAGGAGATTGCAAAGGCGAGGACATTCCACGAAAGCTTCCCCCAGTACACCAAAACACCACTCACCAAGCTGGACCACATGGCAGCTTACCTGGGAGTAAAGGAAATCTATTTAAAAGATGAGTCCTACCGTTTTGGCCTCAATGCGTTCAAGGTTCTGGGCGGTTCCTTCTCCATGGCCCGCTACATTGCCAAGGAAACCGGCAGGGACGTATCCGAACTTCCCTACTCAGTCCTCACTTCTGACCGGTTAAGAGAAGAATTCGGTCAGGCTACCTTCTTCACCGCCACAGACGGCAACCACGGACGCGGCGTTGCATGGGCAGCCAACCGTCTGGGACAGAAGGCAGTGGTACATATGCCTAAGGGTTCCACCCAGACACGTCTGGAGAACATCGCCAGGGAAGGCGCTCAGGTAGACATCCAGGAGATGAACTACGATGACTGCGTACGTCTGGCAGCCAGGGAAGCCGACGAAACGCCAAGAGGCGTCATGGTACAGGATACGGCCTGGGACGGATACGAGGAGATTCCATCCTGGATTATGCAGGGTTACGGAACCATGGCCATGGAGGCCGGCGAGCAGTTAAAGGAATACGGCTGCGAACGTCCGACCCACATCTTTATCCAGGCAGGCGTTGGTTCACTGGCAGGCGCTGTGGTAGGCTACTTCTCCAATCTCTATGCTGATAATCCTCCTGCTTTCGTAGTTGTGGAAGCCGAGGCAGCTGCCTGCCTGTACAAGGGCGCTGCTGCGGGCGACGGACAAATCCGCATCGTGGACGGCGACATGGAAACCATTATGGCCGGCCTTGCCTGCGGTGAGCCCAACACCATTTCATGGGATATCTTAAAGAACCATGTCAAAGTATTCATCGCTGCTCCTGACTGGGTAGCCGCAACCGGTATGCGTATGCTGGGCGCTCCTATCAAGGGCGACGCGCCTGTTACCTCCGGAGAATCCGGCGCAGCTCCATTCGGCGCACTGGCAGCCATCATGTCCATGGATGAATATGCTGACCTGAGGAAGGACATTGGCCTGAATGAGAATTCCAGAGTACTGCTCTTCTCCACTGAAGGTGATACGGACCCTGACCGTTACAAGAACATTGTATGGAAAGGTCTGGATAAATAACAATCACCTATATCACACCCTAAACAAATATCAATGTATAATGGAGGAAATGAAGAAATGAATCTGGATTACGCAAAAATCAAAGAAGCAGCACAGAACTACGAAAAAGACATGACCAAGTTCTTACGCGATATCGTTAAGTTCCCGGGCGAGAGCTGTGACGAGAAGGCTCACATCGACCGCATTGCCGAGGAGATGACAAAGCTGGGATTTGACAAGGTTGAGATTGACCCCATGGGCAATGTTCTGGGATATATGGGAACCGGCGGGACCCTCATTGGCTTTGACGCCCACATCGACACAGTCGGCATCGGCAACAAGAACAACTGGAACTTCGATCCTTACGAGGGCTATGAGAATGACACCGAGATTGGCGGACGCGGCGTGTCTGACCAGTGCGGCGGTATCGTATCCGCTGTTTACGGCGCTAAAATCATGAAGGATTTAGGAATGTTAAGCGACAGGTATACGGTTCTGGTAACCGGTACGGTTCAGGAAGAGGACTGCGACGGTCTGTGCTGGCAGTACATCATCAACGAGGATAAGGTTCGTCCTGACTTCGTAGTATCCACAGAGCCTACGGACGGCGGCATCTACCGCGGACAGAGAGGCCGTATGGAAATCCGTGTTGACGTTAAGGGCGTTTCCTGCCATGGTTCCGCTCCTGAGCGCGGCGACAACGCTATCTATAAGATGGCTGACATCCTTCAGGATGTACGTGCGCTGAACGAGAATGATGCAGCTGACGACAAGGAAGTTAAGGGCCTTGTGAAGATGTTAGATGAAAAGTACAACCCGGAGTATAAGGAAGCTAACTTCTTAGGCCGCGGCACTGTTACTGTTTCCGAGATTTTCTTCACATCTCCAAGCCGCTGCGCAGTTGCTGACTCCTGCTCCGTATCCCTTGACCGCCGCATGACAGCGGGCGAGACCTGGGAGAGCTGCTTAGACGAGATTCGCGCTCTACCTGCAGTTAAGAAGTATGGCGATGATGTTACCGTATCCATGTATGAGTATTCCCGTCCTTCCTATAAGGGCCTTACATATCCAATCGAGTGCTACTTCCCAACCTGGGTTATCCCGGAGGACCACAAAGTTACCAAGTCCCTGGAAGAAGCTTATAAGAACCTGTTCGGCGACGAGCGCATCGGCGACCAAGCTACGGTAGAGATGAGAAAGGCACGTCCTCTTACCGATAAGTGGACCTTCTCCACCAACGGCGTTTCCATCATGGGACGCAACGGCATTCCCTGTATCGGTTTTGGTCCTGGCGCTGAGGCTCAGGCTCATGCTCCTAACGAGATTACCTGGAAGCAGGATTTAGTTACTTGCGCGGCTGTTTATGCTGCTCTGCCTAGTGTTTACTGTAAGTAAGAACTTATAACAACGATACTAAATTAAATAATTAAACATATTAAAGGAGTCAATCAAATGAAAACATTACAGGATTACATTGATAAGTTAAACAGCCTCAACTTCAAGGATATGTACGAGAACGATTTCTTCCTGACCTGGGAAAAGACAGACGAGGAACTGGAAGCTGTATGGACCGTTGCTGACGCTCTCCGCTTCATGAGAGAGAACAACATCTCCACAAAGGTATTTGAGAGCGGCCTTGGCATCTCCTTATTCCGCGACAACTCCACCCGTACACGTTTCTCCTTTGCTTCCGCCTGCAACCTGTTAGGCCTGGAAGTTCAGGATTTGGACGAGGGTAAGAGCCAGGTTGCTCACGGCGAGACTGTTCGTGAGACAGCTAACATGATTTCCTTCATGGCTGACGTTATCGGTATCCGCGATGACATGTACATCGGCAAGGGCAATGCTTACATGCACGAAGTTGTTGACGCTGTTACACAGGGCCACAAGGACGGCATCCTGGAGCAGAAGCCAACCCTGGTTAACCTACAATGTGACATCGACCACCCAACACAGTGTATGGCTGATATGCTGCACATCATCCATGAGTTCGGCGGCGTAGAGAACTTAAAGGGCAAGAAGTTAGCCATGACATGGGCTTACTCTCCTTCCTACGGCAAGCCTCTCTCCGTTCCTCAGGGCGTTGTGGGCCTGATGACACGTATGGGCATGGAAGTTGTCCTGGCTCATCCGGAAGGCTACGAAATCATGCCAGAGGTTGAGGAAGTTGCCAGAAAGAACGCTGAAAAGACCGGCGGTTCCTTCCGTGTATCCCATGACATGGCTGACGCATTCAAGGATGCTGACATCGTATATCCAAAGAGCTGGGCTCCATTTGCAGCTATGGAAAAGAGAACCAACCTGTACGCAGAAGGCGACTGCGAGGGCATCAAGGCTCTGGAGAAAGAGCTGCTGGCTCAGAACGCAGAGCACAAAGACTGGTGCTGTACTGAGGAACTGATGAAGACCACCAAGGACGGCAAGGCTCTGTACCTGCACTGCTTACCGGCTGACATCAACGATGTAAGCTGCAAGGACGGAGAGGTTGAGGCAACTGTATTTGACCGCTACCGTGACCCTCTGTACAAAGAGGCAAGCTACAAGCCATACGTAATCGCTGCCATGATTATGCTGGCTAAGTTCGCTGACCCGGCTGACATCTTAAAGAAGCTGGAAGAAAAAAGAACACCCAGAGTATTCAAATAAATCATCCATCTTACCATGTAATACAATGTAAGGGCTGCCGGACTGAGTCCTGCAGCCCTTTTTATCTCAAATTATGCAAAAACTTGGCGGGATACCCTCATATCCTGCCCTATAAAGGGGAAAATCACTATGGAAAACAAGAAAAAACGTATTGTCATCGCCCTTGGCGGCAATGCACTTGGCAATACCCTTCCTGAGCAGATGAAAGCTGTCAAGATCACAGCCAAGGCCATCGTAGACCTCATCGAGGAAGGCTGCGAGGTTATCGTAGCCCATGGCAACGGCCCTCAGGTGGGCATGATCAACAATGCAATGGCCGCGCTGAGCCGCGAGGACGCAAACCAGCCCAACACCCCTCTCTCTGTCTGTGTGGCCATGAGCCAGGCTTATATCGGCTACGACCTGCAGAACGCCTTAAGAGAGGAACTCTATAACCGTGAAATGTATGATATTCCGGTTGCAACCATGATTACACAGGTCCGTGTGGATGCAGACGACCCTGCATTTGATGCTCCTTCCAAGCCAATCGGCCACTTCATGACAGAAGAACAGGCCAGGATTGCAGAGGAAAAGTATGGTTACATTATGAAAGAGGATTCCGGACGTGGCTACCGCCGCATGGTGGCATCTCCAAGACCTGCTGAAATCGTTGAAATCGGCGCCATCCGCTCTCTGGTAGACTCAGGCCAGATGGTAATCGCCTGCGGCGGCGGCGGTATCCCGGTCACCCGTCAGGGGAACCACTTAAAGGGCGCAAGCGCCGTAATCGACAAGGACTTCGCCAGTGAACTGTTAGCTGAGAATCTGAACGCTGATTTCCTGATTATTCTCACTGCAGTTGAAAAGGTTGCTATTAACTTCGGAAAGCCGGAAGAAAAATGGCTGGATGACCTGGACACAGAAGAAGCAAGACAGTATATCAAAGAGGGACATTTTGCCCCCGGTTCCATGCTTCCCAAAGTTCAGGCTGCTGTTAAATTTGCTGAATCAAAACCAGGACGCACGGCTCTCATTACGCTGTTGGAAAAAGCAAAAGACGGTATCCAGGGAAAAACCGGAACTCATATCCATTTAGCGTAAAGGAGGCAATGAAATATGAATACAGACAATACAGTGAAACAGTGCGCATCCCTGTTTGATTTGGATGGTGTGCCAAAAATGAGCCAGGCAATTCCCCTGGCCCTGCAGCATGTAGTAGCCATGATTGTGGGCTGTGTGACGCCGGCCATTATCATTTCCGGCGCAGCAGGCATTGACACGGCAGACCGGGTTTTGCTGATTCAGGCTTCCCTGGTGGTATCTGCCCTGGCCACACTGCTGCAGCTCTTCCCCATAGGCAATAAGAACAGTTTCCACCTGGGCGCCGGCCTTCCTGTCATCCTGGGCGTAAGCTTTGCCTACGTTCCCAGCATGCAGGCCATTGCGGAGCAGTCCGGCATTCCGGCCATACTGGGAGCCCAGATTGCAGGCGGTATCTGCTCCATTATCGTAGGCCTTAGCATCAAGAAGATACGAAAGTTCTTCCCGCCTCTGATTGCAGGCACCGTTGTATTTACCATTGGCCTGTCTCTCTACCCAACTGCCATCAACTACATGGCAGGCGGCGCGGGCCAGCCCGCCTATGGTGCATGGCAGAACTGGGTAGTAGCCATCTTCACTCTGGTGGTCGTCACTGTGCTGAACCATTTTGCCAAGGGATTCCTGAAACTGGCATCCATTCTCATAGGCATGATTGCAGGCTATATCTTCTCCATGTTCTTTGGCATGGTAAGCTTTGGCAATGTGGCTGAATCCGGCATGTTCCAGCTTCCTCAGATCATGCATTTCGGCATCAGCTTTGAGGCATCTGCCTGCATAGCCCTGGGACTGCTGTTCGTCATCAACTCCGTGCAGGCAATCGGCGACTTCTCTGCCACCACGGCAGGAGGCCTGGACCGCGAGCCCACCACAAACGAGCTTCACGGCGCTATTCTGGGCTACGGCTTTTCAAACATCATAGGCGCGTTCCTGGGATGTCTGCCCACTGCCACCTACAGCCAGAACGTAGGTATCGTGGCTACCACCAAGGTTGTTAACCGCGTGACCTTAGGACTTTCCGCACTGATTATACTGGTTGCCGGACTGTTCCCCAAGTTCTCCGCCCTGCTGACCACCATTCCGTATGCGGTCTTAGGCGGAGCGACTGTATCTGTATTCGCTTCCATTGCCATGACCGGCATGAAACTGGTCATGACGGAGGATATGAACTACCGCAATACCTCTATCGTAGGTCTTGCGGCTGCCCTGGGAATGGGCGTGTCACAGGCCTCCGCCTCCCTGTCCGCATTCCCAGCATGGGTTACCACAATCTTCGGAAAATCTCCGGTTGTCATCGCTACCCTGGTGGCTATCCTGTTGAATGTCACCCTTCCCAAGGATGCCGGAAAGGATAAAAAGAATTAATCCTATTATTGTAATGGTATATGACATATATCCCCGGAAACAGTACCACATACTGCTATATGATACTGTTTCCGGGGTATACACACGGCGTTATTTCACTTGTTTTCCATTCAGTAAGTTTAATATAACCTATTCATTCAGCTCATACGCAACCGTCACCTGGGCTTCCACACTGACCTGGCCCGGCATTACGGGAACACCTGCGTCTTCCACGGCCGCAGCTATCTTGGCAGAACCCCCTGAATTATAGGAGGCATATCTGGTCTCCGGCTGATAGCCGAATTCCTCCACATGGACCACACCGGCCAATGTCTTTCCGCTGGCCTCCGCCAGAGCCTGCGCTTTGGCCTGGGCCACGGCCATGGCTCCCTTCAGCGCCTCCTGATAGCTGGCATCATAGCTGCTGGAAAAATAGCTGACGGAATTAATACCGTTGACTCCTGCGGCCACTGACTTTGTAATGATGGTTCCTGCATTGTCAATAGGTATGTCAGAGACTGTCAAATTGGTAGTCATCTCATATCCGATTATCTCCTGTTTATCTGAATTCCAATTGCGGATAGGACTCAGACCATAGGAAGATGTCTGTATGGAAGTTTCTTCCACTCCCAGGCCCTTTAATGTCTCAATGGCTGCGTTAAGGTCACTGGCGTTCTTCTCCTGGCAGGCAGCGGCTGTATCCTCCCTGGTATAGACGACATATTCAATCTGGGCCATATCCGGCACCACCTTTACCTCCTCACGCCCGGTCACCGTAATCACGTTCTCTGCCGCGCCTACATTCTGTACCTTCAAAGTGTCCGGAATCTGCGTCCCTGCCGCACACCCGCCCAGCCCTAAGGCTGCTGCGGCCACAGCCGCGCTAATACCTGCTGTATATACTGTCTTCTTCATAATATATTTCATAATTTTTATCATTCCTTTCGCTTCGCTCAAGGCACAAACAAGTTATGAAAAATGTTGTGCCCCTCCACTCTTTGTTTTATAATTCTTATATGGAATAGCAATATACTACAGAGCACGGAAGGAGGAGTGGCGAATTTATTTCGACCCCGCATAATTATATGTGCCGTCATTCTTTCAAACACAAACAAGTGGGACATTGAGCCCGGACTCTTATCATTGGTAATAAACCATATTTATTCAGTCACAGGATGACAGTCAATGTTGCTATTCCTAAAATAATTTTTTTGGGGAGCCGAAAGACTCCCTTTTTGTGTTTGGTAAAGTCTTTCTAAACCATTCAGTTATTTTTCACACTTGCCTCCCTCTTTTCTGTTTTCATCGGAATCTATTCATATGATACCGGGCGTACTAATATGCCCTATCCTTATACTACCAGAAAGAGGGAATTCTGGTATTTCTTTTCTCTTAATTATAGAGGTATGTTTCATTACAAAGTTTCTACGAATTTATTTCTGGCAATGCCTGCGGCTCTTGCTATATCTTGCCTGTCTATATTTCATCATTACCCTTGACAGCGACACCGGAAACTGCTAATATAGAGTGAGCGCAGGATTTCGTTAGCATACCAGGTAAGCGCAGTACTGAATATTCAGGGGTTGTACTGGTTTCGACGGGGGTCATGCAGCTGGTGAAGCTATCCCCATGCAATGGGTTAAATGGCAAAAATAAATATAAACGCTAACGACGAATTAGCAATCGCTGCCTAATGGCAGCTGTCAGACTTAGAGCACCCGCACTTTAAGACCCTGGCATCGACTATGTGGGAAACGACGTATGCAAAGCTTTGAGCATATGGGCGTATGATGAAGCTACTGAAACCATCCGGGTGTCCTTTCTCTGATGGCAGAGGGAATGTCAAATAAAGGACTATGATAGTAGAAGAACAGGGAATTGATTTTCGGACAGGGGTTCGATTCCCCTCAGCTCCATGCTGAATGATGTCGGTTTTTCCTTATTTTATAAGGAATTCCGGCATTTTCTTTTTAGAAATGCTTGATTACCTTTTTAGGATTTTGATTACCTTTTTTGATTACTTTTTAGGCTGTTTTCATTGGAATTGCAGCCCGATTTATCTGCTGTATCTTGGTATTATTATTCTTGTTACTGTAGAAATAGTATTGCCTTGTGCAGTTAATATCATTATGCAAAGTGCATTACACGCACTGACAATGCGTTTCCTGTATGTAAATGTTTTTATCCTTTCACCATGCCGCATAAATAGTACAATATGACTTTCTTGTAAGTTTTTCTTTGACAATAGCCTTCTTAATAAACTTCTCAAGCCATTCTTCGTCAATAGACTCAAATCTTAGATTCTTTATTTTCTCATCACCAAAAAATCGCTTAAAGTCTCTAATATATCGGTCGTATGTACCCTTTTTTATTTCTTCCAACTCCAACTTATCAGTTGCCCATTCTGTGAATACTTCTCCCAATGTTGGTGTCTTACTCTTATAATAGTCAATTATCAGTTGTCTAATCTTTGTTTCTGAACTTCTTTTCTTAAGCACCCTCCCTCTCTCTTTATCCGGCAGATACGTATACCAATTACCGTTACTTCCCTGCCATATATCATATGGATGTTGATTCAGGTAACTTTCCCCATGGTTGTTCATCTGAATCATCATGGGACATTCTCATGATTGCTGTCAATATATGTGTTTACCTCAAGTATGTTATTGGTGAGCCATTCCAGTTACGTTTATTCCTTTTTAGGTCTTACTGTCATATTTTATTTCCCTTGGCTGTAATGTATTTTAATAGTCGGCCATTTTTACTTAACATTGGTGGATATACCTTGTAAATAACCATCAAGGTAGTTTTGTGTCGCACTGTCACAATCCGGGCAAAGGCGTGTAAAATCATCACAGGCTCGTTTACACTTTGGATTGGTACAGCGATTTCCCCCAAATTCATAGCCACAACTACAATACATTTCTGATACATCCGAAAACTCTTTACATATAGGACATTGCTTTAAGCGCTTTGATTCAGACATAATAACTCCCCCCTCGATATGTTATAGGTTTATTCTATCACTGTGTATTAGAGATTACAATGTGAATGATAAACTTAGGGGATGATAGATTGAGGAGGATTATAGGGTTATTGAATTGGTTTGCATAAATACTTTGATATTCAAACCAATTCCAAACTGAGATTTTTTCTCACAATATTTCACTCATATTCCAAAACCCATTGTATTTCCTAGCATTTCTTCTAGTATTTTAGTAGGATTAACAAATAAATTGGATATACCGGTGCGCTGAAAGCGCCAGTCCGGAGGACCGGAAATCAGTAGTCCGGACTGGGAAATCATTGGGTTAGCAGGTTACATGTGCGAGTTTACTCGCTCATTGCCGGATCTAGACCATATACCTCCCTCATCGATCGGTAGTTGGACGGATCTGTCGGTACGATATTGATCTTGTATGCGTCATGCTTGATGCGGTCAAGGATTGCTTCTGCGAGCGGGCTGTCGTCTCCTCCAAGCTGGTCATACCAGCCGCTTGAGTCATACTGAGAGCAGAAAATCGTGGAGGATCTTTTCCGTCTCCGATGCAGAAGTTCCAGAATATCGTGCTGTTCCGTTAGCAACCAGAAGCTTCTGCGGGTCGTACACTGCCGTCAGCCGGTTCTCGGTATCGTACTGGTAACGCACCTACGCCTGCTTATGGAAGCACTCGGCTGTCATGTTTCCGTTGGCATCATAAGTGAATGTATACTTTTTCGTCAGGTTCCCCTCACATACGGTTGCCTCTGTCATCTGGTTATCCGCATTATAGGTGTAGGTGTTCTGCCAGGATTCCAGATAACTGTTGAGCTTCGCTTTCTTTGCCAGGGTTATGTTCCCGGCCTGATCGTATTTGTAGGTATACGTCACTTTATCAAACTGGCCCTTGCTCTCCTTACTCTCCACCAGCTCGCCGTCTGCATCGTAGGTAAATGTCCGTGTTATCCTTGTCCCCTCCCTTATGGCCATAGTCCTTTTCGGATGCGAACAGGCATTCTTTCGCCGTTTCCGAAGACACGAGTCCCGCCTTGTTGTAGGTATACTTGTAGTTTGAGATAAGGAATCCGCATACACAGTTGTTCTGAAGCTCTGTCACCTGGTTGTATGCATTATAGGTTATGGTGGTCACGGTCCCTTCCGGACGGTCCACACGGACCAGACGTATTAGCGGATCATAGCTGAATTGGATTTCCCTTCCATCCCTGTCCTTAATCCGGGTTATATTATCATTCTTATCATACTCGTACTGTACATCCTTCCCATCGGGGTACAGGATTCCCTTCAGGTTGTCGGCTCCATCATATACATATTCCACGGTCTTTCCGGAGCCATTAACAGCCGTCTTGAGACGCCCCAGCGAATCATATGTGTAGCTGCTGGCCAATGGTATCCGTCTGCTTAATCAGGTTGCCGCTTGTGTCGTACTCATAGGTCATCTTATTCCCGGCATTATCTGATGCAGATGTGACATGGTCCATGGCATCATACTGGTAGATGGTCAGCAGCCCGGCTTCATCGCGCAACTTCCGAAGGCACCCTCCAGTATCATAGCCCATAACAATGGTATCCCCATCAGGCATGGTAATCTTAGTAACATTGCCTACCTCGTCCATATCATAGAGGTATTCACCTCCCCTAGCATCTGTTACCTTGTTAGTTCTCCTAAGGGCATCCCTTTCATACGTAGTTTCCCCCTTAAGAGCATCTGTCATTTTGATAACATCTCCCAGGGAATCATGTTCAAATGCTGTCACATATCCGGCTGCATCCGACTGTGCCAGGAGCTGCCCCAGCACATCATAATGGTAATCCGTGATGTGTCCGTTGGCATCTGTTCCCTTAAGAATATTTCCGTTCAGGTCATATTCCTGGGATACCACTCCGCCCAGGGCATCGGTCATCTCCTTAAGGCGTCCCACTGCATCGTAAGCATATGTGGTTGTATGTCCCTCTGCATTGGTCTCTGATACCCGGTTCCCGGCCCCGTCATAGGTATAGGCAGTGATTCCGCCTAATGGGTCCTCCGCGCGACCAGAGGTTATTGTGGTCATAATCATATTTGTAAATGCGACTGTCATCATCCTTGATCCGGATGATATTTTCATTGCCGTCATAGGTCAGTTCTGTCACAAGTCCGTTCTGTGCGGTGCTTGTGCGCAGACGTCCGGCCCGGTCATATGTATAAGTAACCTTTCCTCCATCTGCATAGGTAAATTCGGTCACATTACCATTCCTGTCATAGGCAATATGTGTCTTTGCCTTCTGTCGGTTCGTAATCATTCTTCGTGATACAGTTCCCGTTCTCAAGGCCGAGCATTCCGCTGGCAAATGTCTCGTCTTTTACCTCTGAAAGCGGTATCATCCCGCCTGTAACAGGGCTTGTAATTGCAAATTCCTTTAATGCCCCGCTACTTGTCTTGTCTCTTCCAGTGAATGCCCCTCTGTCTGCCCTGTCTTTTCCAGCTAATGCCTCTTCTGCCTCTTTCGGATCATCCCAGCCAAAAATCAATGTCATGACAAATGTGACCACAACGGATACCCCGGCGGCAATCAACGCATAGATGATGTTACTTCCATATTCTGGAGAGGCGTACATAAAGATAGGGCCCTGTCAGAAATCGGATAGTTTCATAGGGCTGATCCTGGAGGCATTTGGATTGACCGTTGAAGACGTTCAGCCCCATATGGTCCGGATGGTCGTGGGTAATAAACACGTCCAGATCCTTATAGGACACTCCAAGCGCCTCCACCATACCGCGCAGTATCTCCTAATCCTGTTCAAACCGAAAAGAGGTATCCACCATCAGACTGCGTCCCGGCTGCCGGATCAGATAGTCGGACAAATGTAAATTAGAATTCCTGACTGTAATTAGAATACAGCCGGAATTTTTTCGCTGTTTACTGGCATTTTCTTTGTTCATCCTGTATAATAAGTATATCAATTTATTGGAGTGTATTATGAACTTACCACAACTATACTATTTTCGAAAACTGGCTGAAGTCCAGCATTATACGGAGGCAGCCAAGGCACTTTATATTACGCAGCCCAGCTTAAGCGATTCCATCGCATCCCTGGAAAAAGAACTCGGGGTATCCCTTTTCCAGAAAAAGGGGCGTAATATCCAGCTTACCAAATACGGGAAAGAATTTTACCAGTACGTCAGCGAATCCTTAGGTATCCTGGAGCACGGCATCTCTCTGATCAAGGAGAAATCAGGTCATATCAGCGGCTCTATCGATATCGGATGCATCCCCACCCTGTTAGGTGACTTTTTACCGGAAGCGCTGGAGCTTTATCACGAGAAGAATCCGCTGGCCACGATTAATATCTATCATGGAATGTCCATTGAGGTGGCTCAGGGCGTTTCCAGCGGTAAATATGACATCGGCTTCTGTTCCATGGTGGACGACATGCCCGGACTGGTCTTCGTCCCCATCACCTATCAGGAACTGATCGCCATTGTCCAAAACAACCATCCGCTGGCAGACCGCGGCGCCATGTATCTGTCTGACTTAAATGGTTACAGATTGACCACCTACCGGGATACAATCCCCATCGGCAAGGTCGTCCACAAGCTGCTGAAAAAAAAGGGAGTGGAGGCCGTCTATTCCTATGACGACGAAATCTCCATTGCCGGCAGGATTTCCAACTCCTCAAAAGTGGCCATTGTGGCCGATACCCCCTTTTTGAGGCAGTTCAGTAATCTTTCCAAGGTCCGGCTTCTCGATGTTCCAAAAGATACCCGCATAATTTATATGGTATACAGCAGTAAAAACTTCATCACTTCAGCCGTGGAAGCCTTTGCGAACTTCATGGTCGCCCATTGCTTAAATATGCCGGAGTAAGATTCCTTCACACCTGCCGCATAGCTGTCACACAAAACGCAAAAAAGGAACCGTCCTCTGCTCTCTGAACCAGAGGAACGGTTCCTTTTTCCATACTCACAATTCTCTAAAATGTAATACCAAAGGTAGCCATCAAAGCGATAACCAGACCCGCTACAGCCGCTGGAATCATGGTTCCCAGAATCACGTGCTTATAGCTCTCCTTTAAGCTACACCCGCAGATGGACATTGTAAGAATCGCCACGGAGGAGTTAGGCAGCTTATTTAAAATCAGGGCCGACTCTGCCACGATTCTGTGAAGAGCCTGGACATTGACTCCCATATCCACAAACGCCTGGCCGAAGCTCTCCAGGAATATGGTTTCGCCGGAGATTGCGGATCCGGTCAGACCAGTCAGTACCGCGGTTCCGAAATAAGCCTTTAAATACACCGGCATATTCATGGCCAAAACGGCCTGCTGCAGCTCTTTAAACGCAGGTGACAGACTGAGCACCTTGGAAAGTCCCATAACCGCCGCAACCGTCAGCATAGAATTCAGTCCTGATCCTGCGCCCGTTTTCGCGGAGGATTTAATATTTTCAATATGCTTAAACTGTGTCGCTATAATCAGCAGAATGCCCACGGTCAAAGAAAACAGGATACTCGTGGAGGTTCCCCAGCTGGAGGTAGCCACTACAATGCCAAACACTACAACGAACGGAAGCACCGACATCCCGATACCAGGAAGTTCTTCATCGCTCATAATCTTATTGGAGTCGGCATACATGGCCAGCAGCTCTTCATTCGTATGTTTTTTGTGGCTCTGGGCCTGGGCATAGTTGAAATATACGAAGTAGCACACAGCCACGATTACGGTAAACACAAGCGATAAGAAAGGCGCCGATCCCAGAGACGTTCCCAGATAACCGCTGGGCAGTACGTTACAGATATCCAGGGTGTACATAAATCCATTGGCGGAAGCTCCACCCCCCAGAAGCATGAACGGAAGCAGCCTGCGGTCCATCTTATTTTCACGGAGCAGATTATCTGCGATCGGATACAGTACAAACACCATGATATATCCATTGATGCCTAAAAGTGTGATAAAAAAAGTACAGATCAATATAACCAGACCAACCATCTTAGCTCCCAGCTTCTGTGTCAGCCATTTGGCTATTTTCGTTGCCAGTCCGGTTTCCAGCACCAGTTGTCCGAAGATGCCTCCCATACCCAGAATCAGGAACCAGGAAGTTACGAAACCACCGGCGCCGCCGGAGAATGTGGTAAGAAGACCGTCGGACAGGCTGAGCTGACTGCTTAATAAGATAATTACCGCCGTAATTACGGTAGCAGTTATCATGTCAATCCCCTTGATGATCATAACCACCAGGAGAGCAATGGCAAAAATAAGACCCACTGTTGCTAACATAAAAATACCTCCATCATTTATTTTTCTGTTCCGGCCTGCACCTTCCTGCCGCTGTCATACGCTCCGTCCGGCCATCCGATTATCACATTCATCACCGTGGGAAGGATGAGAGTGAATAAATTGATATAGGATGCCGCGGTCAGTCCCTTGGATACCAGTGCCGTAAGCCCTGTCTGGGATATCACCCAGGTAAGACAGATATAGACAAAGGTAAGGACAGCTCCCCGCCGGTTGCGTTTAGCTTTGGAAACCTCCGGATCTTCCCCGGTCCTTTTCTGATACCAGTTCAGAACACGGTCGTTAAAGCCCTGCGCATAGTTGATCGCCGCAGCGTTTTCTTATTGTTAAAAAGCTGGGCATGATTCACGTATCCCCCCCTACTTTTCCGTTTCCTTTTCTCGTGTCTGCCAGTGGGCCGTCATTCGGTCCAACGGCATTTCCAAAAGCCCCGTTCCCTCAGAATATGCGTAAACCGCAAAACCCCTTTTACAGCGAAACACACATTCCAGGCAGGGGTCTTCATCACAGTAGCAGAACGCATCCGTATCTGCCAGTGCAAATACCATGGGGGAACGTTTTTCCTTCATCACGTATTTTAAATAACCGCCGGTGAAGGTCTTCAGATAAATCCACTGCGGAACGCATTCCTGCTTTTTCGTCTTCCAGGATACCTTTACGGCGTTGTCGTTATAGCCGCCCGTAATCTGGTAGCTCAGTTCCAAAAGCTCCTTTGCCCCTTCGGCGTCCGTTGGCGCCAGGCGCTCTGCTTCCTCATTGCAGCAGAGAATTTTCTTCTCTAAAAGCGCCTGGCCTCCGGTAACTGGAAATAAGCTGTTACAGCTTCTGCAGCGATAAAATACAACATCCGGACACTGATCCGCGCGTGGTTCTCGGGTATCCCGGCACCTTCTCGGTCCAAATTTCTGCTCAATCATTGCGATATCAACCCTTCATTCTTTTTTCCAGTTCCTCTTTTAACAGATACTTTTTCACCTTTCCGCTGCCCGTGTGGGGAATACGGTCGATCAGCTCCAGCCTCTCCGGCCAAAACCGTTTCGGGACTCCGTTCTGGCAGAGCCAGCCGGTCGCGTCCTCCAGCTTCAGATGTTCAAATCCCAGCAGCGGCACGGCAAAGGCGCAGATTCTCTCGCCCAGCCGGTCATCCGGCATTCCGATCACCGTATGGTCGCCCATTCCCGGGCAGCCTTCCAGCCAGTCATTAATCTCGTTGGAATTCAAATTCTCTCCGCCGCGGACGATCATATCTTTCTTTCGTCCAATAATGTGAATATTGCCCGCTTCATCCCTTACGCACAGATCCCCGCTGTGAAACCACCCGTCGTCATCCAGCGCGCCATCCGTAATCTTCTTATCCTTTAAATATCCCACAAACACATTGGGACCTCTGGAAAGCTCTTCTCCCGGTACTCCCGGCGGCACGTCGTTTCCCTCGTCGTCCACGACGCGGATTTCAACGCCTTCCATCGGACGTCCGGAAGTGGTCCCGTTTAATTCCAGCGCCTCATCGGGCCGTACAAACACGTGGGGGACGCTTTCCGTCGAGCCGTAGACCTCACAGAGCAGGATTCCGAAGCTCCACGCCTTCTGTACCATATATCCCGGCACCGGAGCGCCGCCACAGAGGTAAAGCTTCAGAAACGGCAGTTCCCCGCCGCCGTTCTCCAGTTCCCGGAGAATGTCATAGATAAATGGCGTAGCGCCCATGGAGAAGGTGCACCGCTCCCGGTTCATCAGATCAATGGCCTCCCGGCAGCGGTACTTCTGCTGAAGCACCACCTTCGCCCCGATCAGCATGGGGGTTATCAGCCCGTGATGGAAGCCCGTTGCGTGGTTTAACGGCGCGGGCATAAACATGATGTCCTCACAGGTCAGTCCCAGTTCCCTGGTAAATACCTCCTCGCTGTAACGGATATTATTGTGGGTAAGCAGTACTCCCTTCGTCCCGCTGGTCGTCCCTGAGGTGCAGAGAATCAGCGCCAGATCCTCTCCTGTCCGCCCGCTCTCTGTCTCCGTCCGGTCTGTTTCCGTCTGATCTGTTTCCCTCTGGTCTGTTTCTGTCTGGTCTGTTTCCCTCTGGTCCGTCTCCGCATGTTCCGTATCCGTCCGCCCAGTCTCCGCATCCCATCGGTCCAGAATTTCCTCAAACGCCAATACCCCGCCGGCCTCCGGCTTTTCACCGCCCACGATGACGACGCAGGACAGCGACGGAATGCGTTCTCTCACAGCCAGAATCCGGCTCGCATAATCCGTCTTATGAAAAAAGGAGGGTCCGAAGTAAACCTTTGACTCCGTTAAATTCATGCTCCGTATCAGTTCCTTTTCCTCATAGGACATGGCGATGGGATGGGCTACGGCCCCGGTCATAAAGCAGGCGATAGTCACCACCACGAACTCGCTCCAGATGGGGAGCTGGAACGATACCGCGTCTCCCGGCAAAACACCCTGCTTCCGGAGAAAGGCCGCCACTTTCGACGCGGCCTCATCCATCTGCCGGTAGGTATACCGATTCCCCCTGTCATCCACCACATATTCCCGTTCGGAATACTTCTTCACGGATTCTTTCCAACAGTCCAGCAGCGTGATATCCTTCCAGTAACCTTTGGAAAGATACTTTTCCCGCTGGATGGCATTGATCTTCATCTCATCAATCATGCCCCGTCTCCTATACCTTTTTGCGCGCATCCTGCCGGACCACGCCTGCCTTCAGCGCATGTACTGCGGTTATGCCCTGTAAAAACTTTCATCATCCCTGCTGCCTTGCCTTTAACTCCTTCACAAGAGCCGGAACAATCTCAAACACGTCGCCTACGATGCCGTAATCCGCCACCTCAAAGATCGGCGCCGTATCGTCCTTATTAATTGCCACAATGGTCCCGGAGCCGCTCATGCCCGCCACATGCTGGACAGCGCCGGAGATGGCGCAGGCGAAGTAGATCTTCGGAGTTACCGTGGTTCCCGTCTGCCCAACCTGTTTGGACTGCGGCATCCAGCCGGAGTCAACCGCCGCTCTGGAGCAGCCGACCGTTCCGCCAAGTACGTCTGCCAGTTCCTTTAAGACTTTGAAATTCTCTCCGTTCTTCATGCCGCGGCCACCGGATACGATCACCTCCGCGTCCTGAAGCGGAATATCGTTGTCCTCACACGCTTTAATGAAATCAATTACCTTAGTCCTGATCTCGCTTTCCGGCGTGTGGATTGATTCCATGATGATCTCCGGCTTGTTATCCGGAATCCTTTCCGGCTTCTTAAACGCGCCAGGTCTGCAGGTTCCCATCTGCGGCCTTGTCTCGCTGCACAGGATCTGTGCGTAAAGATTTCCGCCAAATGCAGGCCGTTCCCAGACCACATTTCCGCTCTCCTCATCGACGCTCAGCGCCGTACAGTCCGCGGTCAGCCCCGTACGCAGGCTGACTGCAATCTTAGAGCCCAAATCCCTGCCGTTTACGGTTGCTCCCACCAGAATCGTATTGGGATCATACTTTTCGCAGAGCTTCAAGAATACATTTCCATAAGCGTCAGCGGAGTAATTCTCGTATTCGTCTCCCTTTACCACATATATCTTATCCGCGCCGTACTCTCCGGCCTCTTTCACCGCCTCATCCACATCCTTTGCGATGACCACGGCGCATAACTTCTGCTTTAAGCCGTCCGCCAGCTTTCGTCCCTGGCCAAGCAGCTCAAGGCCCACGCTTTTGGGCTGACCCTGGAAGCATTCGATAAATACCCATACGTCCTTACATGTATCAAAACTCATCTCTCGCGACCTCCTTTTGCCGTCCTTAAAGTACTTTTGCCTCTGTCAGCCTGTCAATCAGGGTCCCTGCGGTCTCCGCCGGGCTATTGCCTTCAATGTTCATGCAGTTTGCATTTCTCTTTGGCGTAAAGGTTGCTTTTACCTTTGTCGGGGAGCCCTTTAAGCCCATCTTGGTGGTATCGGAATCCGGCAGGCTCGCCAGAGTGATCTCTCCGATCTCTGCTTTTAAGGAATTAAGCACTCCTTTAATGGTAGCGTATCGGGGTTTGTTGCTCTCCTTAGTCGCGGTACACAGCACCGGAAGGCTGGCCTCAATGACCTCCACGCCCTCTTCCACCTGGCGTCTGGCGACCACCTTGCCGCCCTCGATTTCCATATTGAGAATATACGTCAGCCTGACTGCCCCCAGATGCTCTGCAATGCTGGGAGCCGTCTGTCCCGTATCTCCGTCGATGGCCTGTTTGCCGCCCAGGATTACATCGAACCCGCCCAGCTTCTTAATCGCCTGAGACAGAATATAACTGGTAGCATACGTATCGGAACCGCCAAAAGCGCGGTCGGTAACCAGATACGCCTCATCCGCTCCCATAGCCAGCGCTTCCCGGAGCACCGCCTTCGCCTGAGGCGGTCCCATGGAAATCACGGTCACTTTTCCGCCGTAACGGTCCTTCAACTGAAGACCGGTTTCCAGCGCATTTTTATCAAAAGGGTTCATGATACTCGGCACGCCGGTACGAATCAGCGTATTTTTCACCGGATCGATCTTGATCTCAGTGGTATCCGGAACCTGTTTTATACAAACAACTATATTCATCTTCATTCCTCCTCGTCACGAACGCGTTTTACTTATATTCCTTATTTAATACGTTAGCAATCGTCATTCTCTGGATCTGGTTGGCTCCCTCAAATATCTGGAACACTTTACAGTCTCTCATAAGTTTTTCCACCGGATACTCTTTGCTGTAGCCGTATCCGCCAAATATCTGGACTGCATTGGAGGTGACCTCCTGCGCGCAGTCGGACACAAACGTCTTACAGATAGAGCCTTCCTTCTGCACCATGATTCCCTGATCCATCATCCGCATGGTGTTATTGACGAGGCATCGGGATGCTTCAATCTTAATTGCCATATCGGCCAGCATCTGCTGTACCATCTGGTATTTAATAATAGGAGTATTAAACTGTTTTCTTTCCTTCGCATACTTAACAGATTCATCCAGCGCCCGCTGCATGATCCCCACAGCCAACGTGGCCACAAAGGCTCTGGATAAGTTCAGAGCGTTTAAAGCCAGCTTGAACCCGGAGCCCTCAGGTCCTACCATAGAAGAAGCCTTCACACGGACATTATCGAAAATCAAATCCGTGGTGTTGGAAAGCCTGAGACCCATCTTGTTCTCATGGGCTCCCACAGTAACGCCCTTCGCATCCGCATCAATGATGAAAGCAGATATGCCTCTGTGTCCCCCCGCCGGATCCGTCTTAAAGAATCCCACGAAGACATCCGCCAGGGCGCCGTTGGTGATAAAGGTCTTGGTTCCATTTAAAATATATTCATCCCCGTCCTTCACCGCCGTGGCGCGCATAGCCGCGGGGTCGGAACCGGCATTGGGCTCCGTCAGGGCAAATCCGGCAAACCGGCCGGGGGCAATCTTATCTGCAAAATACTGTCCCTGCTCCTTCGTTCCTGCAAGGATTACATTTCTAAGCGCCACAAACGTGGTTACGAAGGTGATGGCGTAACCCGCGTCCACCTTCGCCAGCTCCTCAAAAATCATGGCGGTGGTCTCATAGCTCAAACCGGTTCCGCCGTATTCCTCCGGGATCTCCAGCATGTGAAGTCCCATATCAAATCCCCATTTAAACAGCTCTCTCGGACACTCCCCTTTCTCGTCCGCGTCCTTTACATGAGGTTTTATTTCATTTTCTGCCATCTCCCTTACCAGAGCAAGCAGCGCTTTCTGTTCTTCGGTGTAAAGTAAGCTCATGATATTTTCACGTTCCCCTTTCTGGTTGTTCGTTTTTCATTACAGAGGTTTCAGTCCTGTTGCGCCTTCTGCGGCTTTGGAGGCAATGATCTCTTCAATCTGCTCATCACTGTATCCCAGATGCTTCATAATCTCCACCGTATGCGCGCCCTGCATTCCTCCGATCACATAGTCCGGCTTTCCCAGAGATGCGAAGCCTACCGGGTTGGTCGGCATGATCTTTCCGCCTGACGGATAAGGAATCTTTGTCAGCACATCGTTGGCCCACGCCTGCTCATCCTCATAGATATCGAGCGGCTCATACGCGGCTTCACACGGCATATCATTTTCCTTTAACATCTTCATCAAGTCATCTCTGTCGATCTTCGCAATGGCGCCATCCAGCACATCGGTCACGTCTTTATTCAGATGGTTGTTGTTGACATCCGCGCAGTGACGGTACTGCTCTTTTTCCAGCATTTCCGGACAGCCAAGGAGTGTGAACATCTTCTCATAGTCGCGGTCATATTCCGGACAGCAGATGCAGACCCATTTGTTGTCTCTGGTGCGGAATACATTGTTAAATGGATTGGAAACTTCTTTTCTGCTCTTAGGGTACTGATTTCCATACTGTGCGGAGATCAGGCCTGTGCTCAGCGCATAGACAGCCGCGTGATGCAGTCCGATGGTAACCTTGTCTCCCTCGCCGGTTTTCTCCCTGCGGTACAGGGCCGCGCAGATGCCGGATGCCAGAGACATGGCAACCTGGAAATCTCCAAAACCGTTGGTAGGAATCATGGGGGCGTCGCCGCGGTTTACCGTGGTTCCGAACACGCCGCCTCTCGCCATGTAACAGGTCACGTCGAAGCCCGCTGTATCCTTTTCCGGTCCCTTTTCACCGTATCCCAGGACCTGGGCGAAAATCAGTTTCGGGAACTTCTCCTTTAAGGTATCGTAGTCCAGTCCCAGCTTCACTAAGGATTTCGTTCTCGTGTTGGTCACAAATACGTCCGCTTCCTCCAGAAGCTTATAACAAATCTCCAGACCTTTTTCCGTCTTCAGGTTCAGAGTGATAAATTTCTTATTTAAGTTTGCCACATCAAAAGCCAGGTTCTCGTCGTCGGTAAACGGCATGTTGAACACGGCGCCCTGAGTCCTGGCAGGATCTCCTTTATGAGATTCGATCTTGATACAGTCGGCTCCCCATTCGCCAAGTACGCGAACCGTGGTAGGAGCCGCCAGATACGTGGTTAAATCCACTACTTTTACGCCTTCTAATGGTTTCATCATTTTCCCTCCATATATGGAAAAGGGCCGACAGGTCCGGAGTGTGAACCTGATGACCCTTTTGTGTCAGATATCTTCGTTTTCAAAGCGGGTTGCCCGGAACACCTATTAATACGGTTTAGACAACGTATTCGATATGAGCGCCGTGTTTAATGGTATTTCTGGAAATTGTGATTCTCTGTACGGTCGGAGCGCCTTCCTCTAACCACATGGCGCGGCAGTCACGGTAGAGACGCTCAACCGGGCCGTACTTGCAGTCTTCAAAGTATCCGACACCGCCGAAGATCTCCAGCATTTCATCGCTGACTCTTCTGGTTGTATCGATGCTGTACAGCTTACACATAGCAGCTTTTTCTTCGATATATTCGCCGGTTGGATTCTCCATATAAGATTTTGCAAAATCGTAAACCATGCAGCGGAGAGCGTGTACCATCATGGACATATCGGCAATCTTGCAGCGGATCGCCTGACGGGTTCCGATTGGCTTTCCGAAGGTTACGCGGTCAGCGGCATACTGTAAGGACAGTTCCAGCATTCTCTGTGCCATTCCCAGGTTGCTGGCAGCAATATGGGCACGGGATACGGATAAGGAGTGCATTGCAATTTCCAGTCCCTGTCCCTCTTTGCCCAGAAGGTATTTCTTGTCGATGCGGCAGTCTGTGAATTTCAGCTCGCCATGGCCGGCTCCCCGGCATCCCATCATATGAGGCATGTTGATAACTTCAAATCCGGGAGTGTCTAACGGTACGAAGAATGCAGACAGTCTGTCATTCTTATCAGATTCCGGATTGGTTACTGCAATTACGTAAGCGAATTCGCAGCAGTCGGTATGGGAAATCAGTGTCTTCTCGCCGTTTAATACGTAAGAATCGCCGTCTTTCACTGCCATAGTATGTAAGTCAGCGCCGGTACCGCCGGTCGCCTCTGTCAGAGCAAAACAGGTAAATACTTCCTTGTTCTGGAACTTAGGCATATATTCTGCCTTTACTTCTTCACTGCCGTAATCCTCCAGAATTCTCCAGTTTAAATCCATCGCATAGTGAAGATGCATTCTCATTCCGCCCGGTCCTCTGGAGAACTCTTCCTGAACCTGTAAAATCTCCAGCTCATTCAATCCGTATCCGCCGTACTCCTCTGGAAGGGAACAACGGTATAAATCGTTCTCGATTGCCAGGTCGTAGAACTCCTGAGGAAACTTATTGGTTACTTCCACTTCCTTCTGGATTTCCTCAAGGGGACCCTCTGCCAGCTCACGGATCTGCTTTAAATACGCCTGGAATTCCTCATTTGATAACTTGCTCATTTGTTATATCCTCCTTATTTATTCTTGTTAAATATTTTTTTAACAATCTTGATAAATCTATTATAGCCTGTTGCGAAGGAAACATCCAATCGGCTCTGTCCGCGATAACTCCGTTAATTGATAGTTAAAACCTATAATTCCTTTATCCCGTTGTAAATGGATTATTGTAATGATATAGTATAGCCTGAAGGAGGTATGCATACATGAGATCAGAGATAATGGACGGCATTCTAAGACATATTCATCCGATCGGAGGCATAGAAAACGCTAAGCTCCTTGAGGTCTCTCCGGGCCACGCGAAGCTCTCCGTGGAAATTACTCAGGAAGCCTTAAATCTTTACGGAAATGTTCACGGCGGTTTTTTATTCTCCCTCTGCGACACGGCGGCAGGAATGTCTACTTACGCCTACGAGACCGCCAATGTCACGGAATGCAGCAGCATCAATTTCTTAAGAGGGGTTAATACCGGAACCATCTATATAGAATCCAACGCCATACACAAGGGCCGGAAAACCGTGGTCAATCAGGTAACTGTCACCAACGACGCTGGCAAGCTGGTGGCATCCGCAAGCTTTACGATGTTTTTAATCGCGCCGAACCCGTTGAAGGTTTCTTTTATGTATGGACACCAGTCCTTCTCATAAAGGGCATCGCGGAACGCAGACCATTCATAAGAATTGCGGAGTTTTTCACAGGAAGAGGAAACGTTCAGTCTGCCGTTTTTATAAAGCGAATCCAGGCAGGCAAGATATTTCCCTTTGAACTTGTCACGGAGTACCTTTACCGGTATGAAAAAACGGTCTTTTGCCTTCCGTATCTTATGGTCAGGGGTAAGGCCGCCGCCGGAGATAATACAGTGCATATGCACATGGTAAACGATCTCCTGGTTCCAGGTATGAAGGATCTGGATGATCCCGGGTGTTGCGCCAAGGTACTTTTTATCAGCGGACAATTCCAAGAGCGTCTGCGCACAGCATTTGTGGAGGAGCCCATAAAGGCGCTCCTGGTTGCAGTAAATGAGGGGATTGAGTTCATGCGGCAGTGTGAATACCACATGGAAGTAGGGAGCATCGATCACCTCGGCCCGGCGTTTGTCCACCCAGAGCTCTTTTTGCACAGCCTGGCAGTTGGGGCAGTTACGGTTGCGGCAGGAACAGTTGTGGAACTCCATATGCCCGCAGTCAGGGCAGATGGAGACATTGACGCCGAGCCTTCCGGATTTGCAGTTCAGGATGGCAAGGGAAGCCTTGCGCTGGACATCCGACTGGGGCTGTCCGGAATCACAGTAACTGCCATATGAAAACTGCCAGATTTTCTGGACATTGAGATCACCCAAGGGTGCCACCTCCCATCCGGTCAAGGGGGCTGACGGCATGAACTGTGCCGTTAGAGGCGAGGTGCACATATCTTTTATGACAAGCTTGTCATAATTTCTAAGGAAAGAACCGGAGGTGGGTTGAATAAGAGGGCAATCTTTTCTGCCCCCTTATTCAGCACACTTTCGGTTTTTCCGAATTGAACAAAGTCGCGTCCGGTATGGGGATTCAATGCTCCGGCTTTCACCTGTCTGACAGCTCTGCTGGATGCTTTTCGACAGGAACTCAAGAGGATATCACTGGTTTAAGGCATACTTCCCCCTTACCCCCAAATCTTATGTCCCATATCCGGTTGCTTTGGGATCAGGCGCTGCTTCTTTTTGGGGTCCATTCAGTACATACTTCATAGGACATGGCCCCGCCGCAGCATGGACATACAGTGACATCC
>NZ_AUJR01000003.1 GCF_000424325.1 [Clostridium] clostridioforme AGR2157 | reverse complement strand
CCGAATAGGTAAATTCGGAGATTACGGATGAAACAAGATGGACGGAATGGGAAAAGCATTGTTTAATTTTTTGATGGAACATTGTGTGTACCTCCTTGAATTAGAATGAATTTATGATTCTAATCCAAGGGCCGCTCTCGCTACCTATTAAAGTCAATCAGTAGCGAGAGCGGCCGCACATTTTGTGGTGTATGTCAACTGTTTTTATGAAAAAAGGGAAAAATATGGTTAGACACCCTTCATTAAGAATCTAACCATAATATTGCAAAGCGTTAACTAAATGACATTGACCTGTGAACTGTAACGTTATCATGATTTAAAAACCAGTTTTCCCCACCTGCACCATGTAAAACTATCAATCACAGAAAAGTCTGCAAAATAGCCGCCGTATCTCTGTACGCACATTTCCAATCCTCTGGAATATCAGCTTCAATCGTTAAAGTTCCTTGATATCCTGATTCTTTTAAGACATCCAAAAATTCCGTATAATCAAAATCATCGTTGGCGTTCGGGAAGGGGCGTGCCGGATATGAAATTGGATAGTCCAAGTGTATATGGTGTACATAATCTGAATAGGACACGATATCCGTTAGCGGCTCTTTTGCCCAAACCAAATGTCGTAAATCAGCCATTGTGAACAGATTTGGCATATCTACCTCCCGGATAATCCGTACCGCCTCCGGCAGTGTGTTAATATAGTTAGAATACATAGGACCAAGGGGTTCCAAGATAACCTCTACATCATAATTACCTGCAATTTCTGCAAACATGCGCATAAAGTCAATAAACCGATTTTCTTTTTCAATGCTGGTTTCATCTATGAGCAGCCGAGCCTTACCATTTCCAATAATAATCCTGTCCATCCCAAGCAACTTCGCCCTTTGACAAGCATGCTCAAGATAAGCCCTATATTCCAATGCGTTAAAAGAATCCGTAAAAAACCATGGCTTGGCAACCGGAAGTGCCCTTGCTCCTGTCAGCACCGGAAAACCAATCTCATGCACCTTATCACAAAAAATACGAAACTCATTTTCTGTCAATGCTTCAATCTCCGGTACATCCAGTTCCGCATAATCAAATCCAGCCTGCCGGATATTATCATAGTCTGCGATTCGTCCAAAGCCGCCTAATCTCATAAATATTTTCCCTTTCCTCTTCTTGTTATAATCCTGCCTTTGCGTTCATATCATCAAGAATCCTGTTAACATCCAACATCTCTTTTAACGATGCGCGGGGTTTAGCCCCAGTCAACCAATCGTTCAATGTTGTCTTTGTATAAACAGTGTAGTATATGTCACTGTCCGTGTTTAACGGAATATCCACTGGCTCTCTATCATATTCCCTGATTTCCAAACGGTTCTCCGCAAGTATATAATACCCATTCTCCGTGACAATTGTCCAGCGGTTCTCCCGTTTCGATTCCTCCGACATGGGATAAGCATAGCCGCTTTCCAAAAGCAGGGAAGTTCCACTTGGCAGTTTCAGCAATGAAGTCGCATAAGTCTCAATATCATATGGAGAACTATATTGATAAGCGGACGCTAATGTTTTGGCGCTGCAACTGTCTGTCAAAAACAAAGCCATATCTATAAAATGAACACCCAGATTGGTCATGCATCCTCCTCCTGCTGTGCGTTGTGAAAGCATCCAGGAAGAAGTCTCCAGATAGCGGGATGGAGGACCTGCAATAAAACGATAGGACATATGAGTAATTGGTTTGGTAAGATATTTGTTTTTCAGATCATTAACAGTATCACTATAGCGCCAGACAAAAGGAATGGAACAAAAACCGTTCTTTTTCTCGCAAAATTCATATAAGGATTCCACCTCACCAGCATTCATGCCGACTGGTTTTTCCATTGAGAATGGGATGCCCAGCTGTAGAAGATATTCCGCAGTCTCTTTCATCCGGTAGTGAGGCGCAAATGCAAATACGAAATCCGGCTTTGTTTCCATTACCATCCGGCGGTAATCCTGATATGCGGGGCAGCTGTATTTCCCGGCATAGCGTGCAGCGATACCAATGTCGTCATCACTGATACCGACTACCGATTTCTCCGGAAGTCCCGGAAGATACAGCGGTAAATGCCAATGACTGACTCCCAACAAGGCAATCTTCATATTTTCACTCATTTTTTCCCCTTTCGGAATCAAGAAAGTATACTTTTTAAATAGTCAATGGATTTTTTCATTCCAATGGATGCATTCGGAATGTCATCCGGATGCCACCTTCTCTCATATTCCAAAGAAAGCCATCCATCATATCCGTGAGCCTTCACTGATTTCAGTATTGCAGGCCACTCTAAAATGCCTTCTCCCACAATACGAGTGCGGACATTTCTCTCTGATTCATCCGGATGGGATACGTCAGAAGATACAAAATCCTTTCCTTCCAAAAATACCAGGTCTTTTACATGCATATAACTGACATATTGCTGCTGCAGGGAAATGGCCTCTTCATATCCTTCATTTCCCGTAAAGGTCAGATTGGCCTGGTCATACAGGATGCGGACTGCCGGATGGTCAATATCCCGGATTAATGCGGCACTATCCTTTGCAGATACCGCCATTGTATTAAAATGATTTTCCACAATTAACATAACATCCTTCTGCGCAGCCAGATTACCCAGATACCGCAGTGATTCTATCAGTTTCTCTCTTCGTTCTTCCAGATTTTGTGTATCCCCTGCCAAAAGATTCCCACCATAAATACGGATGTAATGCGCATCCAGATACCGGCAATAATCAATCACTTTACGAATGCTTTCGATTTCCGCCTGTCGTACTTCTTTATCCAATGAATTAAAGTAGGAGTTATATGGAGTCAGGCAGGAAATCTCAATTTCATTTTTCTCTGCACAATGCTTCACAATAGAAAGGCTTTTTTCATCGCAATCACAAGGAATCCCTGAACAGTATCCATCCTGAACAACAATTTCCGCTCCATCTGCTCCAATCCTATGAAACAGCTCAATGGCTTCGTTCACCGTATATTCCGGCGTACCCATTGTATGTCCGGCAATTTTCATGTGTCTCTTCACCTCTATTCCATCCCTGGAAGGCCTGCGCTTCGCAGTATCCTATCCAGTAATTCATGTGTCTTATATGCATCCAAAGCATTTGTAAGCGGTACCCTGTCTTCTTTTACACAGTCCAGGAAATGCCGGATTGCATAACTGAAACCAAGCTTATCCTCTGACCGCGCCCATCCCATAGCAAGGGGAGTCATCTCTGTAGTATGCTGCTCCTCTGCATCCGTTATGATGATACTATCAGGCATTTTGATAAAAACAGACCGGTTGCCTCCATGAATCTCAATATTTTCTTCCCACTGGCCGGAACTGCGGTCCGCTATCAGCATACCGGACGCACCGCTTTCAAACAATAACTGTGCTGTAGTAAAGCTTTCGTAATCTGGATCTGTGAATTTAGAAATTGCATGTACCTCCTTCACTTCACCGCCATAAAAACGCATCAAGTCAACAATATGGATTGCATTTTCCAGTGTTGCGTGATATTCCGTAGCCGGACGGTTTTTCTGTCCTATGATAACATCCGGAAGGATATCTGTATAGACTTCTTTGGCTTTCCGACATACCGGAGCATACCGACGGTTAAATCCAATCATCAGTTTACGTCCAGTCTGTTCTGACAATTCAGCCATATGGTCAGCATCTTTTAATGTTGTTGCCATAGGTTTTTCACTATAGACATCTACACCTGCTTTTAGGAGAAAGGATATCTGCTCAGCATGGCATGCCTTTGGGGTAAGCACAAAGGCACAATCCAAATCAAGCTTTACAAGTTCTTCCAGAGACTGCACTACCTGTTGGGCGCCGCACAGACGTTGCGCCTTTTTTGCACTCTCAAGATGATTTGCCATGATCCCAGCCAGCTCCACATCATCAAATCTTGGAAAAACCGGTAGGAAATTATTACTGGCAACATAGCCCACTCCTATCACACCGACACGCAGTTTATTCCTACTCATGAATACCTTCCTCCTCACAGTATGCAGCATAGATTTCTTCTAAAATGCGCTTCTCATCTTCCTTAAGCGGGCGCAGTGGACCACGGCATACATCAGTACGGATAACGCCGCGCAGCTTAAGCAGTGTTTTAAGCGCCGGGATACCGGGAATCCCAACCAGCTTACGGTCCGTTTCCACAATCTTTTTCTGGGTCATGGCCGCGCCTGCATAATCCCCCTCCTGATACTGACGGTAAAGCCTTGTAAACCTTTCGTGAAAAATGCTCCCCGGCCCGGTTACCGTTCCTACGCCTCCGGTCATCAGGCACTGCAAAAACAAGCTGTCACAGCCAATTAAAAGCTCTGGCTTTCTTCCATCTGTTTCAAGATAATCTTCTACCCGCATAAGGTCCGGGCTGCTGTATTTGATTCCCACGATATTAGGAAACTCCTCCATCAACTTTTGCAGCAATCCAGGCTTTACATCATTAGTCGTGCAACCGGGAATATTATATATATACACTGGAAAATTCTCCGGAAGGCCTTTTATAACGTCACGGTAATACTGGAAAAGCGCTTCTTCATCCATTTGGAAAAATGCAGGACTCATAATGCCAATCCCATCTGCCCCAATATCAACCGCATGTGCTGCGTGGGATGCGGTTTCTCCTGTTGTCATACTGCCACACTGGATAAACAACGAAAGGCGGTGAGCGTTCACGTTCGCCATAACCTCTGCCACATGGTCCCTTTCCTCCTTTGTTAGGAGCAGGCTCTCGCCATTTGTCCCGTTGGGATACAGGGCATTTACACCTGCTTCTAACAGATACCGTGTGAAATCCGCAAGCGACGCGTCATCAATAGATCCATCCTCATTCATCGGTGTAATGGTGGGAATAACAACCCCACACAGCCTTTTCTCATACATAACGTATTTCCTCCCACTAATAGTTTTCCCGTGTCTTTGTCAGCAAATCATACAGCGCCTTCTGATCCTCGCTGGCATCCGCCAGAAATTTATCAACAACCGGTTTTACAGCCTCTTCAAATAGCGCTTTATCAACCTCCACAATTTCAACGCCCTGTTCCTTCATTGCCTTCATACCATCCTCGGTTGCCTCTGGCCAGATCTCATTATTCCATACATCAGAGAACTTCTTGCCGGCTTCCAGAACAGCTTCCTGATTTTCAGCAGACAAGCCGTCAAACCATACCTTACTTACGAATACCGGGTCCGGGATAGTGAAATGCTCCGTCAGGGAGAAATGCTTGGCCAGTTCCTGCCATCCATTGGCAACCACTACAGAGGGGGTATGGTCAAGGCCGTCAATGGTCCCCTGCTGCAGACCGGTATAAATCTCGCTTGCACCCAGAGGCGTGGCGATTGCGCCCATGGCATTGGTTGAATCCGCCAGAATCGGATCCTGCATGCAGCGAATCTTAAGTCCGGTAAGGTCTGCCGGGGTATTGACCGTTTTCTTCTGGTTCATTATGCTGCGGCTTCCAATGTCAGTCCACGCAATGATGATAAATCCATTGGCCTGCGCGTCCGCTTCCAGCATCTCGCGGACCGCCGGGTCCATTACAGTTGCACAGGCCTGCTGTCCGTTTTCCCACAGATACGGCAGGGAGAATACAGACCACATGTCATTAAACGCAGAAAGATCCGTGGCAGCGCACTCCGTCATCTCAATGGTTCCGTTTCCCAGGCCCTCAAAGGTTGCGGTCTTATCCCCCAGCTGGGAGGACGGATAGAATTCCATCTTCATACGCCCATCTGAGCACTCTTCAATCAGCTCTCCTAATTTCAGCGCCCCCTCTGCCTGCGTACCGGTGGAGGGATACGTTACCGAATACTTAACAACCACTTGTGAAGCATTGACGGATGCCGCGGTGTCTTTCGGGGCAGATGTGCCGCTGCTGCCTGCAGAAGCAGGGGCCTTAGAGCCGCCGCAGGCGGCGAGGCTGATTGCTGTGGCTGTTATAAGTAACATGGATATAAGATTCTTTTTCATATGGTTAATCTCCTTTATCATTCTTTATTAGTTAATTACGCCCACCACATCTCTGTTTTGTCTTCCATTATCAAAGATTCTTTGACAATCCTGACCGCTTTTTCCAGGCCTTCGAACCGGTTGATCAGGCTATCCTCATGTTCAATACTGACCGCCCCATCGTATCCAATGATACGCAGTGTGGAAAAAATATTTTTCCAGTAAGCCGTATCATTGCCATAACCAATGGTCCTGAATATCCAGGAGCGATTAATTTCATTGCTGTAATGTTTGGTATCCAGGACGCCGTTAACCGCGGTATTGATTGAATCCACCTTTACATCCTTGGCATGTACATGATAGATTGCGTCCTTAAGTTCCCGGATGACCGAAACAGGGTCCATTCCCTGCCAAAGAAGATGGCTTGGGTCAAAATTCACCCCAATCTCCCTTCCAACCGCCCCGCGTAGCCGTTTCAAGGTTTCAGAATTATAAACCATAAATCCCGGATGCAGTTCCAATGCAATCTTCGTCACGCCATTCTCCTTTGCAAAAGCGGCAAACTCCTTCCAGTATGGAATCAATACCTCATTCCACTGATAATCCAGAATCTTAAGATAATCATCCGGCCAGGGACAGGTCACCCAATTGGGGGATTTTGAATCCGGACAGTCTCCGGCACATCCGGAAAAGCAGGTAATCGTGTCCAGTCCCAGTTCTTTACAAAGGCGTACCGCGTCCCGCATATCCCCGTCATGGGCAGCTGCAATTCCTTGATCCGGGTGAATGGGATTGCCATGGCAGGAAAGAGCGCTGATAGTCAAACCGGAATCCGCTATGGTCCGCTTAAATCCATCCATCTTTTCTTTGTCCCCAAGCAAAACAGCGGGATTAACATGGGACTTGCCAGCATATCCGCCGCATCCCAGCTCTATTGTCTGGATTCCTATGTTCCGAAAATAGTCCAGGGCCTTTGCCAGGGGTTTGTCCTGCATAATATTCGCTACAATGCCAACCTTCATTCTGATTGTTACCTCTCGTTTTTAATTAACACTGGTCCAACAGCCTGTTTTCGCGCTTTCAAATATCTTATCCAGAACCTGCATCTGATGCAGCCCATCTTCAAAGTCTGCGTATGGATTAATCGGCTTTACTCCACGGATTGCTCCATAAACAGCAATAAAATTCTGTTTAAAAGCATCCGGAAACCCCTCTGCGTGACCGCCCGGATAGGTTATGATTGGCGCAGTATCCGGATGAGCCAGCCCACGGTCTTTTGTCAGCAGGCGATTAGGTTCATTTCGGTATCCAAGCTTCAAATCACCAATGGCTTCGCTGTCCCATTCAGCAGAAATTTCCGAACCGGATACCCGAATCGTGGTCTGGTTTTTCCTGCCCTGATACACCTGGGAAAATACAGCACTGCCAACAGCTCCATTCTCAAAGCGGACCGTAACATAAGAAGTATCCTCTGTATCCACTGCTACGTCCTTTAAATTCCCTGCCAGATTCATCTTTCTCACCGGCAGATTGGTCTGGAACTCCGCAAATACCTCTTTTACTTTACTTCCAATTACATACTCCGCCAGGTCAATCCAATGGGAACCAATATCTGATGTGACGCGGGTACTTCCGCCTTTGGCGGACAACATACGCCAGTTAAAATCCGATTCCTGGGAAAAGCAATCCTGTAAATATGCTCCATGTACGCCGTATATTTTACCCAGAGCCCCATCCAGAATCATATTGCGCAGCTGATGGTTGGCGGGATAGAATCGGTTATGTAAATTAATTGCATGGACAAGATTACTTTTCTTTGCCGCTTCCAGCATTTCTTTTGCTTCCCCAGCATTCCTTGCCATGGGTTTCTCACAGATTACATGAATTCCATGTTTGAATGCGTAGAGGGCAATTTCTTTATGCGTATGGTTCGGTGTACAAATATGGATACAGTCCGGTTCTACTGCTTCAATCATCTCACGATAGTCTGAGAATCCATTTGGAACATCCAGCTCCTCTGCCTTTTGTACCGGGTCTACAATATCCACCAATGCCACAACATCCACACCTGGCACACGCTTAAGCGCTTCCACGTGCGCCGCTCCGATAAATCCTGACCCAATAACCGCTGCTTTTAAACGTTTCATGTCCGTTCTCTCCTCCTGTCTCATATTATGCTTATGCCCTTACTGCTCAAGAACCAGGGCTGCCGCCCCGAGAAGGGCCGCTTCATAACCTAGCGGAGTCTTTACAATATCAATATCCTGCATCTGTTTAAATGCATTCTGCTGAACGGAAACGCGGATAGATGGAAGCAGAAGATCAAGGGACGCGGCAACCCCACCGCCAATCACAACTGCCTGGGTATTTAAAATATTAATGCAATAGGAAATACCACGTCCCAGGTATGTACCAATCTGATTCAAAATATCCAGGGCATCCGTGTTTCCTGCCCTGGCAAGAGCTGCGCATCCTGCCCCATCCGGCTTTAACCCCATCTCATCCAGCGCTTTTGCAAATGCGGGAGATGTAAGCCTGCGCTTCCTTGTCTCCCGTATCAGCGCTGTCCCGGAACCATGTGCTTCCAGGCATCCATACTGACCACAGGGACAATGAGCCGGCGACTTATATTCAACTTTTAAGTGTCCCAGCTCACCGGCAAAACCAAGGCCTCCCCGCACCAGCTTTGAACCTTCCACCACGGCGCCGCCCACGCCTGTACTCACTGTCATCCATATGAAATCCGTATAGTTATTTCCCAGTCCAAACCGCTTTTCGCCAATGGCGCAGGCGTTGACATCATTCTCGCACCGCACCCTTGAAATCCCAAGGTTTTTACTCAAATAGCCCGCGAATTCCACATTTTCCCAGTTTGCATAAGGTGCGTAAAGCAGAATTCCCTTTTCGTTGTCCACAATTCCCGGAAGCGACACCCCCAGTCCGGTAAAGTCCTCTGCCTGTAACTCAGTCCGATGCATCAGACGTTTCATTGCCTGTACGCACAATTCCAGATGCGTCTCATATCTTGCGACAATGGACGGAAAACTTTCCTGTATCAAAATTCCGCCATTCTCATCCAGTATAGCAACAATGGTTTTTGTTCCGCCAATGTCTAGTGCCGCAATATACATATCTTCATCCTCCAATATGCCTTACGCCCCCACATTGTCTGCATAAATCTGCTGTGAGATTGCATGTCCCAGAATTACATGAATATCCTCAACAACACCATAATTCTCAGATGGGATAATCATTGCAAAATCAGACATGCCGATTATCTTACCACCTTTATCCGCAACAACACAGGCTGTTTTTGCACCAATCTCTTTTGCGTACCGATGAGCTTCCACAAGATTTGATGAGCTTCCTGAAACAGAAAAGGTTAATACCAGGTCGCCCGGCTCCAGAAAATTCTTCATCTGCTCAACAAACGTTGTCTCATATCCACAGTCATTACCAAGAGCGCTGAAAATTGCTCCGTTATCTGCCGGTGAAAAAATTTTCAGGCGTTTGGAATCTCCTCTGTTAATTCCTTTGCCAAAATCACATACCCAATGGGATGCGGCGGCCGCGCTTCCACCATTGCCAAGCACAAAGAGATGTTTTCCGTTATTCCTAGTCTCCTCAATCAAATCAAACAGTTTCTGTATATCCTCTCTCTTAAGGCCATCAATCGTATCATTTAACATTTCACTATATGTATCAAAGAACATTTTTCTTTCCTCCAATTTCCTCTTTATACTTCTTCCACATATTCTCCGGAGTTATCCTCCAGTATGTCATAGCCTGCGCGCAGGTAAAGGTCAAGCTGGGGCGGTGTCGCGATACCAAGCGTTACAAAGTCCTCTGTATTTTCCGCTGGATTGCGGGTGCCGTGCAGGACGCCGGGAGGCGCAAACACAATATCTCCTGTCTCAACCGGAATCCACTTGTCATAAAGGTAACACTCACCCTTACCGCTGTGGATGATGAGGATTTCCTCAGAAATGGGATGCTTATGGGGCGCAAATTCCTTACCTGGCTTATGAAATCCAACCGCGATATTTGCTCCGCGGCATCCCATCTTTGGATTTAAAGCGAAATGAACATCGTGTCCATTTGGCATTGTCCACACTTCACCGCCGCTGATACTAAACTTTCCTCCATATTTCAATACATGCTCTTTGTTTGTCATTACAAAATCTCCTTTTCCTGAAATTATTCTATCATTCAATTTTTTTATGATCGAAACCGGATAACCGGCTTGATTGCAAAACCAGACATCATGTCATCAAACGCCTTAAGGGCATCCTTATAATCATAAACCGTAATCAGCTTCTTTAAGTCATCCTGAAGCCTCACCAGAATATCAACTGCCGCGCTGGTACCATCTGTCTTTAGATGTGGATACGGGCCCTTGGAGCCCAGAATGGTCAGCTCTTTGCGCATAATGGGCAAAAGCTCTACCTGGTCTGCAAAGCCGCTGTAAACACTGCCCACCACGATGCGCCCTCCCGGACGGACCACCTGGAACGCGCTCTGAAGGACCGGGAGCGCTCCTGTAAGCTCAATAATCACATCCGCACCCTTTGAACCGCACATTTCAAATATCTGGTCCTGCCAATTCCCGTCATTGCTGTCAATCACATCAATAAATCCAAGACTCTGCACTTTTTCCAGACGCGCCTTACTATTATCCACTCCCACAACCACATCTACGCCCATGCTCTTTATAATGCGGGCCGCAATCAGCCCCATGGGTCCCATGCCAAAGACAACCGCCGTCTCCCCATGCTTCACATCAGCCCGACGCGCCACGTGGTAAGCACAGTTGGTTGGTTCCAGCAGAGTTGCGGTAATATCATCAATGGTATCCGGAACAGGGCTGATAAAACTGTATTCCGGCGTATTTAACACCAGGGTTTCCTCTGAAAATCCTCCGGGCAGAAGGGCATCATTCATGCTCCTGCAATAATTGGGAATCCCGTTGCGGCAATTCCAGCAGTGTCCGCAGGCCCTGGAAAGCTCACTTGCCACGCGCATGCCCTTCTTAATACCATTTGCGCCATCGCCAGGATCTGCTACCACGCCGGAAAACTCGTGCCCGAAATATCTTTCATTCTCAAGGGAACGTTTTCCACGGTAAAGCGCGATATCGCTTCCGCAGATACTGCAGGCCGTTACATCAATCTTAACTGTTCCCGGCTCAAGGGCCTTAATGTCCCCGCAGTTATCCTGTAATACTAATTTCCCATAATCAACCAATGCCACTCTTCTCATAATATCTATCCTTTCCATACCTCCGGACGTATGTCCCGGTATCTGACTACAGCATAATTCATCCAAAAATAGAACGGGCGTATTTAATACCGTTGCCCATATGTTCAACCGACTCTTCAAAGGTGTCATACCAGAGTTTCCACGGATAAAGCCCAAATACCTCAAAGGAACAATACCCCTTAAAATCCACTTCCCGAAGCGCCTCCGCCACAGACGCAAAGTCAAAGTGTCCATCTCCCGGCGCCTGGCGGTTTGAGTCCGCAAGATGCAGGTTTGCCAGGGTATGTCCATATTTGCGGATGGTTTCAGCCGGATTTACTTCTTCTATATTCAGGTGATAGGTATCCGCCATGGTACGCACATTTGGAAGGTTCACCATATTCACAAAATTTACCGCTTCTTCCAATGTGTTCAAGAAGTTGGTTTCATACCGGTTAATTGCCTCCACCGCCAGGGTAACCCCTTTTTCCTGGGCATACAGACCAACCCGGCGTATTACCTCAGCCATACATTTCACTCCTGCCTCCCTGTCCCAGTCAGGCTCAAAGCTTCTGGTCTTTCCGCCGCTTCCCACTATAACGGTAGGGCATTCCATATCATATGCAACATCCACTACCTGTTTCAAATAGGCGGCAGACTGATTCATCATCTCCGAATCCGTGCTCAAAAGCCGAATGGTTCCGTCGAAAATATAGTGAAGGGCGCTGCAAACAATTCCTGCATCATGAATCCAGCCTAAAACCTCTTTTCGGCGCTCCGGGGTGGATTCCACCGGCAGGTGAAGGGCCGCGGTAAGCTCCACGGCGTCATATCCCAGCTTTGCCGAAGTATCAATAATTTTTTTCAGATCCGCCATGCCAAAGGCCGCGGTACAGGCACTAAACTTCATATATATCTCCTCCTACAATTAATTTCCTTATACGGTTATACCACACTGTATCCCAGCATCACCGGAACATAGGTGACCAGCGACGGGATATAGGTAATCAGCAGCAATGCGGCAATCTCTGCAATTAGATATGGAATAATGCCCTTGATGCATTCCTCCACCGTAATATCTCCAATTCTGCTTCCTATAAATAAGCAGTATCCCAGCGGAGGCGTAATGTTACCAATGGTAAGGTTAAGCGCCATGATAACACCAAAATGAATTGTACTGATACCAAGAGCAGCCGCAACTGGAGCCAGAATCGGAGCAAGGATAATAACAGACGCTCCTCCATCCATGAACATTCCCATAATAAGAAGCAGGATATTCACAAGCATCAGAAATACATATTTGTTACTTGTTAAGGAAAGAATCAGGTCATTCACAATAACCGGCATCTGGAGCGCTGTCAGACCGTAACTGAATATCCGGGCACAGGCAATAATCAGCAGCAATGGTGCCGCACTGTTAACCGTTGCAAGCAGCAGAGACCAGATATCCCGAAGCCTTAAGGTGCGGCTGACAAAAAGACTGACCAGCAGACTGTAAACAACCGCAATGGCGCCCGCTTCTGTAGGAGTACATACACCTCCCATGATACCTCCCACAATGATAACCGGCATGCCCAATGGGATGATACCATCAAGAGCAACCTTCACAACTTCGTTGCGGCTCAGCCGTTCATCGTGCTTCGGAAAATGATACATGTGATTACGGACCAGCAATACAATCATCAGTATCAAGCCCACCAGAATCCCCGGTATCAGGCCTCCCATAAACATTGCTCCAACCGAACACCCAACCGCGGTGGCAAATACAACCATGATGATACTCGGCGGGATAATTGGCCCGCAGGTAGAAGCCGCAGCAATAATTCCAACCGCCTCTTTTGTGGGGTATCCCTCCTCTTTCATGGCGGGAATCAGGATACCGCCCATGCAGGAGGTACTTGCCTGTGCGGAACCGGTAATGCCGCCAAAGAACATACTCGCCACAATACTGGAAAGCCCAAGACTGGCGGGCAGGCGTCCAATCAGCAGCATTGCAAACCGAATCAGCTTCTCCGTAATCTTTCCCCGGTTCATAATCTCACCTGCAAGCATGAAAAACGGTATAGCCAAAAGGGGCAGGCTTCCTATGCCGTTAAAAATAGACTGTGGAATAACCAGTGTGGCAAGAGGAGTTGCTGTGGATGATGCCAGTGCCACAAGGCTGAGCAAACCGGTAAACATCAGGCTGATGTAAATCGGGATACCTGCAATGATAAAAATAAAGGTCAAAATGACCAGGAGCGCAATTACTTCTCCCATCTATGTTTCCTCCTATTCATTCTCGGACGCTGCGTCCGTTAATATCTTTGTCTTGACCACCTTCAGATACTCATAAATGCAAAGCCCGAATCCCATGGGAATTGACATGTAAAAATACATTCTCGGAATACGAAGTACCGTACTCTTCATGGTTCCGCCTAAGGTAAACTGCATTGAAATCACGAACATGAACACCAGCAACACAATCGTAAGTATATTGATTGCAGCCCGCATTGCAATTCGCGCCGTTCTTGATTTCCGGTTGTTAATAAAAGAGGTGAATTCCGCATGACCATTGGAACGCACTGCTCTTGCACTCCCAAACATGCCCATGGCGACAAGCAGCATCTGGTTCACTTCGTCCGCCCATAGAAAACCTGTATGTAAAACATAACGCCCAAATACACTTCCCGCTGCGATCACCACAATCCCTGCCAGGCAGAACGCAGAAACAATGTCCTCAATCCACGCAACCACAGAATCAAACCTTTTAAAAGTCATCTTGCCCTCCTTATCGAATACTGTAATCGATTACAATTTATGTCTATAGCTTAATGGATATTTCTATTGTTGTCAATTGTTATTTTTGCTGATATTATTTTGTATTTATTGTTACTTTTTACTATATTTAGCTTTGTTAATATCTGTTCGGATTTTTTTAAATTGTAATCGATTACAGTCATGTCAAATAGCAATTTAAATTATTTTGCATGTTTTTCTTGCAATGCCAACTTTAATGTTATAAAATGTAATCGATTACAGTATTTATCATTAAAAAATAGTTCTGCTCCATATAAATGCGTTTTTCAATTTTTGTTTCTTGGGAGGATAAATATGAATGCACCAACCATAAAAGATGTAGCGAATGCCGCAGGAGTTTCCGTTGCAACCATATCCAGAGTGCTCAGTAACCCCGATCTTGTCAAACCGGCAACAAAGGAACATGTACTTCAGATAATCAAAGAAATGAATTACCAGCCAAACGTTCTTGCACGTCAGCTTCGGACTCAGACAACAAGAGCTGTCATTGTTATTGTTCCTAATATAGAAAACTCCTTTTTTCATGGAATATTATCAGGTATCGGTACGGAAGCTGAACGGCAAGGATATCAAATGCTGATTGCTGATTTAAAGAGCCAGCCGTCCTTGGAAAAGCATTACATTGAGGCAATTAAGCAGCGGCAGGTGGACGGAATCATTTCCCTATCCGCTAATATGACACAAAAGCTAGAAACACTGATTACGGAAAGATACCCTTTAGTTATGGTAGTGCAATGCGTACCCAATTACAAAATACCAAGCGTTTCCATTGATAATATGGCTGCTTCAAAAGCGCTTATGACTCATCTTATCCGGCTTGGACACCGCGAGATTGCACACCTCACTGTATCACCTTTACAGATGCCTTATCAGGATCGTCTCAACGGTTATATTTCTGCTCTTGAAGAACACAAAATTCCTGTTGATAATGAACTGATCAGTTACGGAGAACCCGCCATCAAGGGCGGCTATGATCAGATGTGGACATTACTGGCAAAACAAAAAAAATTCACCGCTGTATTTGCCGCAGGTGATACAATGGCAATTGGTGCTATGAAAGCATTAAAAGATCAGGGACTGCGTGTTCCTGAAGACTGTGCTGTTGTCGGCTTTGATGATATTGATCTTTCTTCTGTATGGGAACCAGCGATTACCACAATACGTCAGCCCAAGGAGATGATGGGAAGGATTGCATTCCAGAAACTGCTGGCCCTCATGCAGAATGAACCTATTGCAGTCAGTCAAGAATATCTACCATACGAACTGGTAATACGGGAAAGTTGCGGCTATTTTCTATGACTAACAGTGCCTGATATTTTCTCAGGTTATTACACAAATAAAAACTTATCACTTTACAGCATATTCAAAAATATTGTACATAGTGCTTTATCGTAGAATGCGTTTGCGACAAACATATCAAAGGAAAGTAATCTTTACAAGCCAAAAACCCTGGAAGACTCATCTCCCAGGGCCAAGGCATCTATTTCTCACGCCCTGAAAAACACCCATTTCCAGGACGCAAATTCGCTCAATTTTCCCTCAAAAACCACCACATCTTGTGGTTTTATCCACTTATCCTCTTCAAAAACCACAACCGGCATCTAAACTACCGCAGCTTAATGCCTATGCATCGAAAACTCATCCATCGGATACTTCTTCAGATTCTCCAGCACATGCCTCTCCTCAGCAGCTCCAATCAGCTGATCCCTGGCCTTCTTGGCCTCTGTCTCAGTTTTATGCCGGCTGGGACCGCCCACGCAGCCGCCCACACAGGCCATGCCTTCCACGAAATCTTCCGGAAGCTTTCCCAACTTCATCAGCAGCAGGGCCTTCTTGCACTCTGCGGCTCCGTTGCAGCGGGCTACCTTGATATCCGTGTTCTCGTCCATCTCCTTCAGACATTCCAGAACGGCTGCCGTCACTCCGCCGCCGTTGCCAAAACGCTTTCCAAACACAGAGCTTTCCTGATAATCATTCTCTGCCGGCTGAAGCTCCACTCCCTTGGCGCGCATCATGGCTCTTATCTCACCGAAGGTCATTGCATAGTCTGCATTGCCCTTTACATTCAAATCCATGCTCTCACTCTTCTTGGCTATGCAGGGGCCGATGAATACCGTGACCGTATCCGGATTCTGGCTCTTTATCATTCTGGAGACAGCACACATAGGTGACACCGTGGTGGACATATTCTCCAGCAGCATAGGAAAATGCTGCTTAATCATGTTCACAAATGCGGGACAGCAGGAGGTAGTCATTTTCTTTCCCTCCTTATTTGCCTGGGCCCATTCCTCTGCCTCGTAGGCAGCTGTCATGTCTCCGCCCAATCCCACTTCTATCATATCCGCAAATCCCAGCTGCTTTAATGCAATCTTCCAGCTGGCCATGGTTATGTCAGGGCCAAACTGCCCCTCCGTAGCAGGAGCCACCATGGCAACCACCCGTTTTCCTGCTTTAATCAGGCGAATCACATCTACCATAAAGGTCTTGGAACCTATAGCTCCGAACGGACAGCTATGGATACAGGCTCCGCACTGGATACACTTCTTCTCATCAATCACGCAGATACCGTACTCATCATAAGTGATGGCATCTACCGGACAAATTTTCTTACACGGGCGCTCCAGATGAGCAATGGCGTTATAGGGACAGGCCTGTGAGCACTTGCCGCATTCCTTACATTTGCCGGGCTCGATATAGGCCCGCTCACGCCCCATGCTGATGGCTCCGAAATTGCAGGAGTTCTGACAGGCCTTGCCCATACATTTACGGCAGTTGTCAGTCACTATGTAGGATGCAATGGGACACTCCTCACAGGCCGCATTGATGACCTGGACCACATTGGATGTGTCCTTACCGGTCGGACATTTTCCTTCTGCCAGGCGGACCCTCTGCCGGATGATTTCTCTTTCCTTATAGATGCAGCAGCGGTAAATCGCCTGAGGTCCCGGTATCATGGAATATGGAATCCGCTCCCGCTTCTCGTCCAGATTCCCTTCCCATGCAGCTTTAGCCACCTCGTAAAGTACATCGTGTTTCAAACGCAGGATCGTAGCATCATTGGTTACCATCTTTTTCTCCTCCTCGTTACGGGCACGTGGAGACCGTCCTATGGTCTCCTGCGCGCAATACATATCATTGGCATATGCCATAGTCTGCTTCTATATCACAATTCGTATTTGTTAAAATTATATCAACACTAGAAATCTACTATATTTACTCTGAAAATGCAAGTATTAAATGGCGTACAACATTAGTAATATGTAACCACCACTGTTTTTCCCATCCCCTCAATCACGTGCCTCAGCTGTTCCACCAGATTCTGGCGGATACCCAGGTCAAAGGGAAGTCCCGGATTCTGGTACGCACTGTTGATTGCCTTTCCCACATACAGGTGGACCTCCGTGCAGTCTTCTATGAGCACCTTGGCCACCATGGAACCTCCGTTGGGCTTATCCAGCTCCTGGAAAAATTCTTCGGATACAGTCTCATTCTTCACATATCTGCGAAGCAGCTGGAGCACCCGGTTAAGGGTAAGGACTCCCTCCGTAACCAAATCCACGCCATCCATGTATGCGATGGGAGGTATCTCCGGATCCACATAATCCAGGGATACATCCAGTTTCTTCCCCAGCACCCTGGACACGATGGTGGCGCTGGTTCCTCCGCAGACAATGGTCTTGGCATTGGGATCATCCATAAAATCCTGGACCATACGAACGTCGTCTTCCGGATTCCTGGCAGGACCAGTCATGAGATGAACAGGCTTGCTGTCAATAATCCGCATGCACGCCACCGTGGTATCATCTCCGGGACGGAACTGATACAGCTCGTCACAGGCCCTGCTGATGCTTGCAGCCAGACGCATGGCCGATACGGTCAGAGGATACTGTCTCACTGCGTAGTCCGCAATGTCCTGCCACAGCCATCCAAAATTCAGCAGTTCTCCCACTCCCGCATGGATGGTACCGTCGCTCATGAGAATCAGGGCATCGCCTTTTTTGACCTTGAATCTGTATTCGTTGATTTCCTTGCCCTGCATGACCCGTACATTCTTCGGTATCTCCATTAGCTTTCCGTCCCGGATGAATATGCATCCGGGATTATCATATTCCACCAGATACGCATCACCATTATGGTATACCTGCAGTATGCTGAAGGTGGAATAGGCCACCTGCCTGACCTGACAGATGGGAAGGGTCTCGCTGATGGTATCCACACACTCCTCCAGGGTAGCCCCATTGAGGAACATGGTTCCCAGTATCTTAGAGGTCAGCGTGGACAGGATATTGGCCTTGACCCCGCTTCCCATACCATCCGCCAGAATCATGATATTGGAATCCTCGGTCTGCAAAAGCTCTACCTTGTCCCCACACAGGATTTCGGTGTACTTGTTCAGGCTTTTATATGCAACATCCACTGTAATTCCCATTATTTACCTCCGCTGCCGCCTGGTTTCATTAAAACCACATTGCTCAGATGGACATACCCGGACTTTCCGCCGCCCGGTTTGGCGCTGCCGATATGGACATAGCCCGTAGGCTTTTTCTGTTCCCCGGCATTGTCTGCCGGATTCCCGTCTCCTGATGTCAGTCCGACTCCTGGTATCTGCCCGGCTCCCGGCATCTGCCCGGCTCCCGCTCCGCCGGGCGCCCCGGCTGTCATGACACCCTTTAAGGGCACGGCTCCGCTTCCCAGCTGTACGCCCGGAATTTCCCGTTCCAGTTCTCCCCCGGTATACCCGGCATCGCTGCCGTCCTCCAGCAGGGAGTGGCACAGCTTGGTCAGGGTGGTTTTTGTCTCAGCCGTTGTCTCTCCCAGCAGACCTGCTATCTCCTGAGCCACCATCATCTGCTTGTGGATGACCTTCTGGGCCAGATCTATGGTTTCCAGCTTTCTCTCATATTCTTCCTTGGCCAGCTCCTCCTCACGGGTTATGTCTATGAAGGTGGCCAGGACTGCATTTTCCTTTTCTATGTACACAATGTTCTGCAGGGTGGAAAGATTATATTCCGGATAATTCACCCGCTTGCCATGGATGTTCTGATGTGTATCAAATACCCACTGGAAGTTCACCGGGTCGATGAGTTCATACAAATACATCTGCAATGCCTGTGAACGGGTCCTGCCAAAATATTTCTCGCCCACATCCGAGTACTCCATGATGCGCATGTCATCTCCCACAATCAGTACGATGTTCGGGGAAGTCTCCATCACCAGGTTGGCCATGGATTCCGCCTTTTCATGCATAAAGGGGATGCACATGCTCACCTCTGCCTTATGCTGGAATACGGCAATGGCCTTTTCCCGGCAGGTAGGGTAACCGCAGGCGCCGCAGTTCAGCTCGTCCTCCGGCTTTAGCTTGTTGGTCATGCGCAGGATTTCCCGTATCTGTTCCTCCGTAGGCTGGGGGTCCCTGGGGGAATGGTCCTCGAACCGCTTCCTGAAGTTCACATTTTCCCATACCGGCTCCATCTGCTTTTCATCAGCCGGCTCTCTGCAGATGCTCTCTTCCATGTCCAGCTTTACCTTGAATCTGGATATGAACTCCTCATCCACCGTGGGGCCTTTGATGCAGCCGCCGGAACACATATTCATCTCTATGAAACAGCCCTTGATTTCACCCCGGGACATACTCTTACACAAATCAATACAATTGTCCTCCCCGTGGACATAAAACTTCCTGTATCCGTCCCCCTTTTCCTCGGTGGCCAGCACGGAATTCACCACGCCGTTAGTCACTGGATACAGGCGGTTCACCTTTGGGTCAAAGGCGGTAAATGGCCGGTCTTCACAGTCCCCGATTACGATGTCCTCTTCCTCCAGCCATTTGTTTATGTCATTGAAATTTAATACAGCGTCAATATAGCCCTCATGTCTCAGGTCCATGGCTTCTTTTTTCTTGGCAATACACGGTCCAAGGAACACGACCTTCACATCACGCCCCAGTTCTTCCTTCAGAAGCTTTCCGTGGGCAATCATGGGGGACACCACCGGTGCCAGGTAAGGTATGAGCTGCGGATAGTAGATTTCCACCAGGTCATTGGCGCTTGGACAGCATGTGGTTATGATGTTCTCCATCTTGTGCTCTGCCAGGAGCTTCGCATATTCGGCAGTCACAAAAGCGGCTCCCTCGGAAGTCTCCCTCACATCCTCGAATCCCAGACGCAGCAGAGCCCCCCGCACCTGACCGATTGTCTTGTATTTCAATAACCCCATATAGGACGGTGCAATGGACACCACCACACGCATGCCTTCACGCAAAAATCCGCGGACCATGTTCAGGTCGCTTTTAAGGGTTTTTGCTGACTGGGGGCAGATTTTCAGACAGTGACCGCACAGGATGCACTTGTCCGGCATGATGACCGCCCGCTCATCCTTGACCTGGATGGCCTTTACCCCACAGTAACGGACGCATTTATAGCAGTGTTTGCACTTTGTGGCTTTGAAATCTATGATTTCCATGCCCATAATCAAAGTCTCCCCCTAATCTCATTTTCAAAAAATTCTTCTGTATCTTCCGGCTTCAGGGAGTACAACTCGCCCTCCACCGTCACGCACACTCCATGGTCACAATTGCCGGAACAGAACGCACCGTTTAAGTCCACCTTATCAGACAGGCCGTTCTCATCTACCAGCTTCTGGAGCTTACTGATAATCTCCCTGGATCCCTTTAAATGACAGGCGCTTCCAATACATATCGTTACTTTCATCCCTTATTCCTCCACTATCTGCGTGTATTATGGGCTCACCCCAAACCATGGCTTAATTATCTCACACTGTGATATTTATATCAATAATATTTCTCAAATATTTTATAGAAAAGACAGACCTGTTGTGCTATAGTTAATGATATTTACGAGAGGAGTTGAAGTATTATGAAAAAACATATTTCCTTACTTTTAATGGCATTTATGGGTGTCTCCCTGGTGCTGGGCGGATGCGGCAAGAGCACCTCAGGCACACCTGGCACAGAATCTCAGACTAAAGCACAGACTGAAGCAAAGACCGTGGCGCAGACCATAGCCCAGACCGGTGACAAAACCGCCCGGGACCAGGCTTCAGAAAGCCCTTCCGGTGCAGCGTCCTCCCCTGACTCTGAATCCGGTTCCGGCGATGAACTGAACACGGGTTCCGATGAAAACAAGCTGAACTGCCAGGCAGCCATCCGCATAGGCTCCCTAAAAGGCCCTACCTCCATGGGACTTGTATCCCTGATGGACAAGGCCTCCAAGGGCGAGACTTCCAATGTCTATGAATTCACCATGGCCGGCAAGGCTGATGAACTGGTGGGCAAAATTGCAGACGGCGTCCTGGATATTGCCCTGCTGCCTGCCAATGTTGCCAGTGTGCTCTACGCCAAGACCCAGGGAAATATCACCGTCCTGGATATCAATACCCTGGGCGTCCTCTATGTAGTGGCCTCAGATGATTCCATCACCTCCATGTCCGACTTAAAGGGACGCACCATTTACATGACAGGAAAGGGAACCACACCTGAATACGTCATGAATTACCTTTTAAAGGAAAATGGCCTTTCTGCATCTGATGTGGACCTGCAGTTCAAATCCGAGGCCACTGAAGTGGCATCCCTGTTAAAGCAGGATTCCAGTGCCATCGGCGTTCTGCCTCAGCCTTTTGCCACTGCTGCCTGCATCCAGAACCCGGACTTAAAAACAGTGCTGGATTTTACGGAACAGTGGAACATGCTGAACAAGGACACAGGAAGTATGCTGGTAACAGGCGTTACCCTGGTGCGCAGCGATTTTCTCAGAGAGAACCGTTCCCCTGTTGCAGACTTCATAAAGGACCATGAGGCCTCCACCCTTTTTGCCACGGAACATACAGAGGACGCCGCCAGGCTGATTGCCAAGCAGGGTATTGTGGAGAAGGCCCCCATTGCCCAGAAAGCCCTTCCCTACTGCAATATTGTATGCCTGACCGGACAGGAGATGAAGGATGCCTTAAGCGGCTACCTCTCCACCTTAAATGGGCAGGACCCCAAATCCATCGGCGGACAGATGCCCGGAGATGATTTTTACTATATGCCCTAACCCTTGATTGCGGAGACATCACTCATGAATCAACCCACAAATCACAACACACGAATAAGAAAATATCTGGTTTGGCTGTTCTGGATTGCAGTATGGCAGGCAGCCAATCTGCTGATACACAACAACATAATATTCGTAGGCCCTCTGGACATGATAAAGGCCCTGGCAGAACAGGCAGCGGACCCTTCCTTCCGGACCACCATCCTGAATTCCTTTGCCAGGATAAGTCTTGGTTTCCTGGGGGCCTTTTTCTTAAGCATCCTCCTGGGAAGCCTGGCCTATCTCTTTCCCCTGGTAAAAGAACTGCTGGACCCGGTCATGCTGCTGATTAAGTCCGTACCCGTTGCCTCCTTCATCATCCTGGCACTGATATGGATTGGCTCCCGCAACCTGGCAGTGTTCACCTCCTTTCTGGTGGTGGTGCCCATGGTCTATGTAAGCACCCTGTCCGGGCTGGAACATACGGATAAGAAACTGCTGGAAATGGCCCGGGTCTTCCGTATGCCCATATGGAAGCGTATTCACTATATCTATGTGCCGGCCCTCCTGCCATACCTTGTAAATGGGTGCGGGACTGCCCTTGGGATGAGCTGGAAATCCGGCGTGGCCGCGGAAGTCATCGGCATACCAGAAGGTTCCATCGGAGAACAGCTGTACTACTCCAAGCTGTATCTTGACACGGCCGGACTCTTTGCCTGGACCTTTGTCATCATAGTAATAAGCGCACTGTTTGAGCGTTTCTTTCTTTATCTGTTAAAGAAAATAAAGCATTGAGGAGCGTGTATGGAATGACCCTGGAATTAAAAAATATCTCTAAATCATTTGACGGGCTGCCCGTATTAAGGAACCTGAACCTGTCCTTTCATCAGGGACAATGCTATTGTCTGATGAGTCCGTCCGGTTCAGGCAAAACCACTCTGCTGCGCATTCTCATGGGGATGGAACAGGCGGACCATGGCTTGATACTCGCAGATGGAAAACCTCAGGACATGGATTCCCTGACTGTTTCTGCTGTTTTTCAGGAAGACCGGCTCTGCGAATCCTTTTCCCCCATTGAAAATGTATCAATGTGTGCCGGGCGGCTGGTCAAAGCGTCCCGCATTAAATGGGAACTGGCCCGCCTGCTTCCGGAGGAATGCCTGAACCGCCCTGTGTCCACCTTAAGCGGCGGCATGAAGCGCCGGGTAGCCGTCATTCGGGCCCTCCTCACCCCCTCACGTATCCTTCTCATGGACGAACCCTTTACCGGTATGGATGACGAATTGAAACGCAATGTCATTTCATATATCAGGGAAAAACAGGACGGAAGGCTTTTAATTCTATCAACCCACCAGGAGGAGGATGTGGAACTCATTGGCGGGGAGCTGGTGAGATTGGAAAACTGTATGGACGGCTGATGAATCGGAGGATGTTTTGGCCCTGCCGGAAAAAACAGATGATATGTATGATATATCAGTAAAATCAAAGAAAGGCGCTGCGGCCTCTGGTTTTGCCAGATGGCCCGCAGCGCCTTTCACATATAAATTTGTATAGAATTTGTATAAAACAGACTGATTCAAGCACCTGTGTCGGTGTGGACAGGATGACCTTACATCTGTCTCATCTGGTCCTGGCAGGATGGTGCAGGCACATCGAAGGCAGGATTGAACGCATAGAAATTCCTGCTGTCCAGTTTCTCCTGAGTGATGCGCAGCAGTTCACCGAATCTCTGATAATGAACGACTTCCCTTTCCCTCAGGAATTTAATGGGTTCACAGACGTCATAATCCTTGACAACGCGCAGAATATTGTCATAGGTGCTCCTGGCTTTCTGCTCTGCGGCCATATCCTCATGAAGGTCCGTAATCACGTCTCCCTTGGACTGGAACTCACATGCATTAAAAGGAATCCCACCTGCTGCCTGGGGCCAGATACCGGTGGTGTGGTCGATATAGTAAGGTCCAAAGCCCTGCTCTACCAGCTGGTCAGCAGTCAGTCCCTTTGTCAGCTGATGAATGATGGCAGCCACGATTTCCAGATGGGCAAGCTCCTCTGTACCGATGTCGGTCAGGGTTCCCTTGCACTCTTTATATGGCATGGCGTAGCGCTGGGAAAGATAACGCATGGAGGCGCCCATTTCGCCGTCCGGCCCACCGGATGTCAATAACATATGATTAGATTAAGCCCCTGGAATCATGGTTCCGGAGGCTTTTCTGGTTTTATTATAGCATGGCATTAAGGCAATGTCAGTATGTTTTTTTGGAAATCTATCTGAACCAGACCCTATGTATGCCGGCCTACCCCAAAAGAATCATTCCCCATTTATCTTCCCGCATTTTATGATACCTTTTGTAACTTTTTGTTGTCCCCCTTCCCTTGATAGTCCCCCTCCTAATAGTTACTTTTATAATGTAAAAAATTTTAGGAGGGCTAGCATGAAATACGAAAGAGAAACCAGTAACTTGCTTCGACGGCTTGGCGTCAATAATTCCTACATAGGATTCCGCTATACTATCTATGGTGTAATCCGCTCAGTTCATGAACCGGATCTGCTTTCCTATATATCAAAAGGACTATACGTAGAAATTGCGGTTCGGTATAAAACATCTGTAGGATGTGTAGAACGCAATATTCGCACCATCATCAATACTATCTGGCTCCATGGCGACCGGAATCTTTTAAACCAGGTTTTCGGCTTTGAATTGGCACAAAAGCCACGAAACGGCGCCTTTATAGATGCGCTGGCTCATTATGTTGTACGCCATTATTATGATTGAGTAAGTCAGGGCGCTACTGCAGCGCCCTTCGGTAATCTACCACGCAAACACATACCGTCTATTTATCATGTCGTACTCCTCCGCTATACGGAGCACGCCCCTGGCATCTGTAATCATGCACTTCCCCTCGTCAGAGCCCTTGACCGGACACAACAAAAATGCGTCCCCGGCTGCATCCGTCTGGTAGCCGGTCAGCATGTAGCCCTCGCTGTCAAACAGATACCAACCGCAGGTGCCGTCCGTAGCCTCCCGGAGCCAGTACCAGCCGTTGGCCGCATAACTGCCATCCGCAAACTGGTACCACCAGCGCTGCCCGTCTGCGGCCGGCTGGAAGCCCTGGGTGTATGTCACCGGGACCGGCGTGTAGTCGATGTCGCAGAGCTTCAATGCCTTCTGCCAGGGCGTGGCAGACACCTTTGATTGGATTGTGCCATAGTTGATGCCCTTGGCCTCGATACAGTATCCATCGCCTATGTACACCCCGATGTGTCCAGGTTTCCAAAGCGCCCAGCCGACCATGGTCTCATTGAGGTGGTCAATGCTCACCCGCTCCGTAGCTGTATCGTGATAGTTGTAGCTGCCGCGGATGCGCCCGGTATACCAGCTGATGAGGCCGGAGCAGTCCGTGCAGCGCCGACCTATGTACTTGGCGGCCTTGGCCTTGTAAGTAGATGTGTATGTGCCTGGGTTCTCCCGGGCCAACCTATCCAGTATGGCTTGGGTAAGGACCTCACCCTTGGCGCCGTAGACGTAGGGTGTGCCAAGCTTGTCCTTGCAATGTTCAATTAAACCTGCTGCTGTTTTACTCATATCGTACCTCCAATCAAAAGATAAGGCCCGGGACTTACTCCCAGGCCATAAAAAGTTGTGATGTCACAAGTTGCGATATCGCAACTGCCACTTAACCCTCTATCATCTGTTTAAACGCCTGATGCAGGCCTGTACTTGCAAGACCGCTAAAGGCTCCGGCCAGAATGATATCCGGGCTTACACTTCCCGCAATCCAGATGTTAAGTGCTGCTCCCAGGATGGCCACCATGGTAGGGATGTATTTGTTGTCCAGGTCTTTCACCCACTTTTTTGCTATGTAACCTGTAATCAAGCAAATGCCTACAATGACCGCCACCGCATAATTGCTAAAAAATGATAAATCCATATTCTATTCCTCTCTTTCTTTTTCCAGGTCACCAATCCTATGGTTGGCAACCTTAATCTGTTCCTGTATGACCGCCTGAGTCTCCTCCAGCTTGTATGTGCGTTCAATCACAGTATTGTGCTTATCCACCTTCTTTTCTAGCTGCTCAATCCGGTAATTGGTCAGCTTGGCGGAAGTTACCACACCTACGAAAGCCCCCGCAGCGCTCCCAAGCAGGCCGATGAGCGCCACCATGATATCCGTGGGTATCTGCATATCATATACCTCACCTTTCCTATTCGTCCAAGGCTTCCAACAGCTCTGCCTTTTCCTCTTCTGTTAGGTTCTTGTAACCATCCAGGATGTCTGCCGGTTCCTCCCCCTGATTTTTCCGAATCTGCAGGGCCCGGATAATGATGTTGCGCTGTATATTGGATAACATTACATTGCACCTCCTATCATGTCTGCCATTGCTACTGTTAACTGTGCATTATCTGCTTTTAACTGCTGAATCTCTTCCTTATCAGTCGGTAGCCTATTGATTGGTGTTATCCCATCGGCCTTGTAAAATACGCCGTTTATGTACTTATCTCCTATCTCACAGGGATATTGCAGACAATCAACCGCAAAGGCATCGTCACCATATACGCACCGTGTTATTCGGTTGACCTCTTCATAGTTATATGCCACAACAACATTCTGTACCGTTTCGTCGGATATCATTGCGAATACTTCGTGTGCTACCATATTAGTCCTCCTATCTTAATCTCAATAAAATGATTCCTGAGCCACCAGTACCTCCAGGCATTTCAGTATTCCCAAGGCTACCTCCGCCACCTCCGCCACCGCCCGTATTAGGCGAAGCAGAACCTCCGACAACATTCCCGCGGCCTCCATAGGCCCCGCCACCAGAACCAGGACTACCAACATTAGCCGTTGTGCCTGTCCTACGCTGACCGGCTCCTCCGGAACCTCCGCCAGAATATAATGTACCCTGTGGCTCTCCAAATGCTCTGGTGGTACGGCCTTGTCCGGCCCCTCCTGAACTGGAACTCCCTGTAGTACTGGACCACCCTCCACCAGGATTACCATCTGAACCACCGTAACCACTGGTATTGTCGAAACATCCACCACCTCCACCAGAACCTCCAGCACCGCCATTAGCGTTATTTGAATTTGGTGACTGCCCGCTATATCCACCATCAGCATTGCATAATGAAACGCCATCTCGCCATACAGAAGTCCCTCCACCATTATTGTTAGAATTTCCACCAGCACCAACAAAACAATTTATCACCTGTCCAGCAGAAACGGCAATGTTAAATACAGTAATTGTATATCCGCCGCCACCTCCGCCGCCGCCTATTGCAGATAGGTCATATGGTTCTTTTCTCGATTGTGCTCCACCGCCACCTCCACCAAGGCAAAATATATCCAGTATAGAGAATCCTTCGGGGATTGTATAATTCTGTGTACCCGTAATGGTAATCAATTGCATTACACCAGTAGTTACTGATGCCTTCTTAATAGATGCTGGGTCATATACCGGACTGTATATCTTTCCAAAGTTTGTTGTGGCATACCCAAAGCATGTAAAATAATAAGTGGTATTTAATGCTGGTAAATCCATAAATGCTTGTGACCAGCCTCCAGGAGTAACATTGTCTCCTGCTCCTGTATAAATTGCATCCCAAGTAGGCGCATTCCAAGCTGGATATCCACCCGTACTGGCTTTTATTATTACTCCGCAATAAGGTTTTCCAGGAGCCGCATACGGATTCTGCCATTTCAAAAGTACTCGGCGTCCACTATATGCGGCTACACTAAAAGACAGTATACTATTTACTGTCATGGTTCCTCTCTGAGGTTCATCACTATCAGCTCCATAAAATATTTCTCCGTTCAGTACGTGAGTGGCAATAGCGGTCAAGCCATCTGTATCGGCTCCTCCACTGCCGTGTATAATTGCTTTCAATCTCTATTCCTCCTCTGCTGAGCAACCCCTTAACCATACAGCAAATTCCGTGGCCGGTTTCTTGCTGTAGGAGGTTACCGTCAATATGCCATCTGTATTACACTCTGCATCATCAATCATGTTCAGGTATTTTCTTCGTATTTTTATTTTTTCTGCTTTCTGCTCCGCCGTAAGTTCGCTGTCGCTCTTTATCAGTCCCGCATACAGCTCAATCGCATCTGTTGTCTTAAGATGTTGCACTTTTATGTCTGCTGTATATGGCGCAGCGGACTGCGTGAATGCAGGGATGGTAATTTGTTTGTCATTCCTCAGGGCGGCACGCTCGACCTTTTTCTTAAGATAATTGTCATTATCCAGCAGTACCTGATACCGTGGATTAAAGGTATCAGGCGCTCCCCGGTCCTTGGTCGTCACCTGCTCCATGGTCTGGCTGAACGCCGGATTATCTGTAATTGGTAACTGTGCCATACTTAGCCTCCTTAAAATACCTCGTCCATGTCAAAAATGAACTCCATGTCATCATCCTTGCCTTTTGGCAGGAATGTCTTATACGCAATCAGGTCCCCGTCTGAGTCAAACAACCCCTGTTCGGATATATTCTGATTGGCCAGCTCCGCTTTCCCAAGTCGCACCGTGTACCGGCAAGTGGTCTCCTTATCATCCGTATAGTTGTGGCTGTCGATATCCTTCTTAAGCAGTTCTGCCTTAAGAGCCGTCTCTGTTCCGGTTGTCTCAATAACATTCCCATCCGCATCTACACCGCCAGACCCGAAGGCCATCTGGGTGATTGCTGGCAGTATCTGGTCCCCTGCATGTGACCTGCACAGCTTCTTACGTCCTATCTCTGTGATTATTCCTTGTGCCATATTGTCTTACCATCCTTTCATAATTCATATTCAAATATTTCTGCGTCTAATAGCTTGGTTCCGTCCAGCAGGTAAGTCCCATCCAGATACCATAGGTCGTTCTCGACAGTCAGCTTGCAAATCATCTCAGGTCCGGTAGATATCTGCTGTACTATACCGGACACGGAACATATGGAGGCATTTGCCTGTCCGTCACCGTGTAGCGTCAGCACTTCCCTCGTCTTTTGATACGCCGTAGCGTCAGACTGACAGGCAGTCCGCATACCTGCATCTATTGGGACTGCCGTGTGGCCTTTAAGCCATTGCTGCACATCCGTTCTGAGCCTCGCCGACATGGATGACAGTAGCCGTAATACAGGATGGACCTTCATTTCCTTGAATGCCTCTGATATCATACCGACTGCCCTGCCGTCCACTGCATTGCTTACCGAGAGGCTATCCCTGATTACCATCTCAAAGGGATACAGATCCAGTCCTGCCGCCTTGTACCCATTGAGTAAATAAGTCCCGTCCAATTCCCAGGTTCCATCCAAGTACAAGAACTCACGGTTATATCGGGCATAGAAATCGGAAATCAGTTCCAACCTACCTGATGTGGCTGTATTGGCCGGTATCTCTATTGGGTACAGACCAGCAAAAATGAACAACAGGTTGGCCGGTATCATCTGACGCGTCATGTCCCGAAGTTCCTGTAATACACGACACGGCTGCTCAACAATCCACAACTCCAACTCATATGTCTTGCCTCTCACCCACAAGACATACCCATCGTTCCCCACGATTACCTCTAGGCGTTCCTTTAGACGGGGAAGTGTGTAAGGAAGCTGTTGGTTCCATTTGAGCGCAACTGCAGCTCTACGTTCTTCCAGTGTGTCTCCCGGATATGGTTTTAGTCCTAGCATCAACTCATAGCGTTTAATCCCCTGAATCGTGGCAGCAGGAATCAGGCTGTCCTTCCACAGCGCATCCACATTGCCATACAGCCGTCTCAACTCACCTTCCTGCGCCCCGTATAGCTGTCTGAATTCCTTTACTTCCCGCAGGAAATCCGGGACATACCTGGCTAAATCCAGTACCCGTCCTGACTGCCCACCCTTATCATCCACTTATATCCCCCCTTACTGCGATTGAACTGGAAGAGAGTACATGATTGCCGGGACTTCCATTAATCTTTGTATCATAAACATCCACAATACCTTCGATGTCCAACAGGCGTCCCTCAATTCGTGACACCCTCACAACTGTCTGAGCATCATCCTGCCATGCCATGTTCAGTTCATGAAGATATGTATCAATTGCCTGAAAAATATCCTCTCTGCACCTCTCAAAGTTGTAGCCCGCCTGATAGACAATGGTGGATATGATGGAAACCCTCTCTTCTGCTGCCCCCTCTACGGTAACTGTGTGACCAATGGGTGCCAGGCCATATCCCGCCCCTGTATCCGGAGCTGGGTCAATCACATCCTTTACTGCCTGGATTAGTTCATTTGACGGGATTCCATATTCCGAGTTGATGATTACCAGCTTCACGGTCCCTCCTCCATCCCAGGCCGGATATACCTTGACACCTCCCACACCAGATATGCCATTCACCTTTTCACGGTAATCCGCAATATTCCCACCAAAAGCTTGTGAATACAGACTGTCAAAATAACGGTGCCGGAGCTGTTCCGTCCCCTCCTCGTCCTCTCCTGGAATCAGTAATTCTGTCAGTTCTGCCCGTGACAGCCCTCTGATATACTCAATTGGTATGAGCGGCCCAAACAGCGTGTTCCCTGCTGTACCTATAGTCTCACACTGCATTATATACTGCCCTTGAGCAATACGTTCAACTGTCACATAGTTCAACGTCTCCAACGAAAAACGGCTGCCAATAGGTATATCCGTGTCAAATTCACCTTTAAGTACTGCATATGTGGCCTCTTTCGGATGCAGGCCACGCTCTGATGCTCGCTTGATTAAAAACTCACGGCTAGCCGTATCCGCGAACAATTCATTCAAAACTGCATGTAATTCTGTGTACATTAGTTGCATCTCCACCGCAGACGGAGCCAATGCATCATAAATGATTGACCCTTCCCGTTTGTCAACATCACTTGGAACCCGGTCCAACATACGCTTCAAGATTTCCTCATATGTTACGTTTTCATACACTTACAACCACCTCCTTTTCTGCTGCGAACACTCCCACATCACTGGAAACGGTAAAGGCTACCACAACTTGCTTTCCATTTCGTGTAAAAGAAAAAGCCCCGACGCTCCGGATCCGGTCATCCTGCATCAGTGCTTCCTTAATCCGCTTTTTAATCTTAGACTCCAACACACCCATTGACCCGCCATACAAGTCTGTGAACTCCCTACCATAGTTCCAACTGTAAACGATGTGTTCAAACCGCTCTGTATTCAGAATACAGAACATGGACTGCTTTACGGCCTCTATCCCGTCCACATTCCCTATCACCCTTCCATCCTTCAATCTATATGTCTTTGACGGCTGTTTTCGGATAGTAAAATCCGCTCTTAAAATGTCTCCCGTCTTCGGCAGCATCTCAAACACCTCCTTATCAATACCGGTCCACCACAAGATACTGCTGCGCCCCTCGTTTTTGTACCAATATAACCGCCTCACCGCCTTTCAGGGCATTCTTCACCGTGACCGCAACATCACCCACTCCCGGAATTGACATCTGTTCCACATGGTCCGTCAGATACCGCGGTATGAGCAGCTGGCTGGCTGTGACGGTTATTTTCTGATCTATCTGCACTGCCACCGGAGACGTCCCTGTCACAGTCCCTGTGAGTACGTTGCACGGTTTTGCCGCCTCCTCTGCCTGCCGTGAAATGTTCCGTAAGTTCTCAATCCAATCATTATCCACTTATTCCAGCCCCTTTCAATGTTAGGTCCATGGTATGGACTCCCTTATCAATCGAATGTGTGACCGCTTCCACCAGCAGATAGTTTCTGAGCTGCATGTCCTTCACATCCAGGAACACAGGTATAAGGCATCCGGCCCGTACCTTGATATCCCCGAATGCTTTCTTGATAGATAAGCTTTTGGATGGACGGTTGTACAGGCCCAGATACGTCTCCGCTACCTTCTGACCGTCCACCCCCTTGTCCAGGGACTCGCTCATCTGCAGGACGCCCCATTTGTTAATATTTTCCGTATGTTTTGTCATAAAAACATCTCGTTTATTTGTATCATCGTTATCGCGGAAAAGCTTGATTTGGTTGTAGGTATCCTTATCAATACTCACCGTGAAGTCATAGTCCTGAGCCGTTTCATCATCAATCATCACATTGAGCTTCATATCCTCTACATTCCTGAGAGTTAGTTTCCCGACATCGTCATACAGCACGAACATCTTCCCTGTTGCCATCATGGTCAGGTCCAGGGCATTCAGGATAATATCGAACAGTGCCGTATCCGGCTCATTCCTGGAAGGTATCGGGTAGCCAGTATCCTCCAGTGTACCTGTCTGCAGATTGAAGTCCCCGGCAATCATCTGGATGACCTCACCTGCTGTCTTACTTTCATAGTTGTAGCTATCCTTATTCTTAAGGTACCGGAGCTGGTCATAGGCCGTGACCTTGACCTCCCCGTCACTGCCCCAGCTCCGCTCAAAGATAAAACCGAAGAACGTGGGTTTCCCATTCACATCCAGCCGGACGGCGTTCCCCTCTTCGATTTTCAGTTTCCCATCTGATATAATGGAGAAGGAGCATTTTCCTGGCTGCCCCTTGCGTTGGGTCTCCCAGGTTATGCTCCCTTCCACTGCCGGCTCATAGACGGTCTGTCTGTTTTGTATATATACATGCACATTCATTGTCTCAACTCCTTATGGCATCACCAGCACCAGGTCAGCGTGAATTAAGTTTGGGTTGCTAATCTTATCCAGGTTTAAATTATGAATCTCCTTCCACCGGCTTCCATCCCCCAGCTGCTTCTTTGCAATGTTCCACAGACAGTCACCCGATTTTACGGTATATGTTTTTACTTGTGGCCGCGCTGCCGGGCGTTCCGGTTCTGGTGATGCCGCTGCCGGTATCGGCTGTTCTGGGACTATGGCAAAATTCATGATTTTGGTCCCATAATGCCTGGCCTCCTTCATGGTGATGGATACCAACAAATCCAGTCCCTCCTTCACATCATCCGACACTTTGTAGTCCTCCAGGGTCACGTCCATGTTGGTGTCAAAAGAATCACGGATGACAATGAATTCAAAGGTATCACCGCTCTCCTTAAGGTCCTGTAAGCGGCTGATGAACTCCTCCGCATCTTCCACACTCCCGTCCCACATGGCACATGGATAGTCCATCTGGGGCAGGACCACGTCAATGCTGATTTCCGCCAGGCCCGGGGGACGGGTTATATTTATTTCCTCTCCGTTAATAAGAGTGGCTGTCTCATTCTGACCGGGATACTTGATTGGGATTTTCTGCGGCGGAATGGGAAGGAGCATGTCATCTATGTATACCTCGTATGCCATCAGATATGTCCTCCTTCCGCTGCGGATGCCAGGAACTCTCCCGTAAACGCCGCCAAGGCCCTTCCCATATCATCAAAGTCAGTCTTTTTGGTAAGGGTGTTATTGTTTTTGACATCCACCTTGAGTTCAGCCAGGGTGAACCGATTGATGATTTCCTGCTCGGCGGCGTCACGCATGTATTTCAGCTCCTCATCCATCACATCCATTGAATCAGCCATTTTTGCTGTATTACCTGCTGTATTTCCAGCATTCTCATTAATACCTTCCCATGCCCCTTGCGCACCTCCTCCCATGCCGAAATCCCCAGAACCATCAAACAAGCCACTTACCCTGGAATCTATGCCCTGTCCAAACTTATAACCTGCCTTTGCAGCATCTCCATAGTCAATAAAGTCTTTAGCGCTGACGATTTCCTTCCACTTTGCTTCTGATTTAACTTTTGCTGCTGTGTCCTCTATCTTGCTCTTAAAACTATCCAGACCAGATGTTATGTCTACATGTACGCCTGGAATCCTATTAATAATATCCTCAATGGTGTGGGCCATATTGGACATGTAACCTATCACAGAGTTTGCCATATCAAGAAACAGTATCTTAACCGCTGCCGCAAGGTCATTCCACGCGTTATAGAAGAAATTCACCAATGCTGCAATCATATTCCAGGTTGGTATGATAAACGTATTGATAATATGTGCTCCTAAGACGGCGAAAGTTCCTGCAATGATGCCCGTTGCGCTTATGGTCGTGCCCTTCCACTTGTTTACCGCTGCCACTGCTGAATAAATAATGGCTATAAGTGCAATGATTCCTATAATTATCCAGGTAATGGGGCAGGCCAGTAGTGCTGCATTTAATCCATCTTGGGCTACTATCATCGCAATAATTGCCGCAGTTTCCGCCCAATCACAAATTGTTTTCCAAGCGAGCGCGGCAGCATTCTTCAATGTTGTGAGCCACCCTATCCCCATTACCGCATTATATACTATCAGTGCTCCTATAATCCCCCAAATAACTGGCTCAATTACCGGCCAGTTATCCTGAAAGACCCCCACCACGGCACCGGCACCAGAAATCAGCCAGCTAAGAACTGTGATTACAACATTCAAACCTCCTGCAATACCCATTAGGAACTTTTCTGCTTGCGGCATATTTGAATTGAGTGCGGTAAAAAAGCTCATAACCGCAGGATATAACTTTGCTCCAACCGTCTCTTTTATGTCACCCCAGGTATTTGCCATTTGCTGTATCTGACCTTGTGGTGTTGCTGCCATGATAGCGTTCATATTACTTACATTATTTGTAATTACCTCTGCAAGAGTGGCCGCACGTTCCTGCTCATTTCCATACTTTAATATTTTCTCCTGTGCTGCATCAAACGTAACACCTACCCGTGTAAGTGCACTAACCTGACCCTGCATCACCTTTCCCATCATGTTACCGATTCCAATTGCATCCTGGGTGCTTACGTTTACCCCATTCTGCTGCACAGCCAGGTTGTTCATAGCAGGTATCAGTGTGTTTAAGGCATCCGTGGAGCTAAGGAATGTAGCCAACTGTTGGGCACCTGAAAGCTGTACCTCGTCCCCAACCACTCCCAGTCCCTGTTGTGCTGCTGTTAGCGCCTTTACTGACTGTATCTCTGCAGGGCTGGCTCCCATACGCTGTCGCATGATACTCTCCAGTTTTGTTTCCGCCTCATTCTGGACATTTTGCAGTGAGATGGTATCCGATACAAAATTGACCGCCATCCTAATCCCTTGAATACCTGCGTAGGCCCCTACGAATTGTTTTATCTTCATCCCCAGCCCATTGGCAATGCCATTCCCGTCCTGCATTTTCTTGTTAAATTTATCCTGCGACTGCCCTGCCATCTGTATACTTCGCTCCATCTGGTCAACTGACACGTTTACTCTTGCGAGTTCTTCGCGGGCGCTCTGTAAAGCGGCCACATCCAGTGCGTGTTCGGACGCCGTCTGCATTGATTCAAACGTACTGATGGTTATGTTCATGGCATTAGATATTGCGCGTAGCGGGCCTGTCATTCCGTCATAGAGTTTAAGGGATGACTGTATCGTTGCCATTTCATCACTCTCCCTTCTTGCTATATACAGAACACCTATCAACGAACGATGTTCTGGTAATATTTTTTGAATCTGCTGAGCTTATATGTCAACATAACGCGTTATCCTTGTCACTAAAGCGTTAAAAAAACTCTTACTAGATTATCTTGCCTTTACAGTTTGCTCATTGTAAAATAGTTTAAGGAGGTGCGAAATATGTTTAACTTATTTAACTTATTTAAGGGGAAAAACAAAGAGGAACTTGATTCTCCACCTAACTATGTAGACCCAGAACCAATTCCACAAAGTCCGCCCCTTACAAGTAAAAATTCCTTGAGCCAGCGACAAATTACACACCAAATCATTGAGGAAACAGCGTTGACTAATAGTGCTACTATTGACGAGTTAGACCGTATAGCGCAAGAGCGCTCCAATCGATTATACGATGAACGTCAGCAGCGTGTTCACAATTTCAATCCCTTTGAGCTAAATACTAAAAACGTGGATACCTCCCCGTTATCCTCTGTAGAAAAGTATTTTTTAAAACAAATGAGTGAACAAAGTATTGAAAATCCAACTGTATACGCCTACTGGGTTTACGAGTATTCATTGAATTTCGAAACCACCATGACCAAACTATTAGTAAATAATTACCTACAAATATCTGACTCTTTCGCGGATCTGGACTATTTAACCGTCGTTGAGCTCAAATCCATTTTAAAACAATCCGGGCTTAGCGTTTCAGGTAAAAAAGCTGAACTTATTCAACGTATAAAAACAAATATTTCGATTGATCAGCTTTCTGCCAGTCTTAACGACAAAAACAAGAGGTATATGCTAACCAGCAAAGGAAAAGAGGCCATAGCTGGTTTACCAAAATCAATGACAAAGAACCTTGAATTAGAGGATCATTGTTTGGAATGTATTTTCAAAAACAATATAAATGAGGCATATAAATTAGTTTGTGAAAATGAACTGAACAAAACTATTCCAAGAGGTATTGGAATGAATTGGAAACAAGAGTATGAAAAAGGCCTTTCCAGCTTCAAGCTTCAGCTTTATACAAATTTTCTTGAACATGACACGGACTTCATTCCTAAAGTTTTAAAGCCTTATGAACTTCAGTTAAAGGCATGCGTTATTCTTGGAGAATTTTTTGGAGTTGCTATTTCCAAAAGTGCAGATCTCTTTATGCGTATAACAGATAGCAGCCATATTTCAAAATCCGAAATCTTATCCACATTGCAAGAGATGCAATGCAAGCTATTAACTTCTATGCAGCAACATACATTCGATATTCTTCATGGCTAATATTTTGTGAGGCCCACAGAATCTTAAATACTATTAAGAAAAAAACTACCGTTTCTTTCCCCTTTTTAACTTCTGGGCCTCTTTCCTATCTTTTTCCAGTTTCATTTCCACGGCTGCAATCACAATAGCCTTCTCATATCTGTCAAGTGCCAAGAATTCGTGGGGCCATCGATGTAATTTGTGGAGACAATAGTAGGCGATATTTGCTTCCATATCGCCTCCATCAATTAGTTTTTTGCTTCATTCACCAGTTCGTCCATTGATACATCAAACCCATTCACTTCCTGTACCTTTTCTAAATAGTTTGCATATTCGCCGGCAGTCAGCATTGCCTTCAAAAGTGCATCAGCTCCCATCACATGATACGAGTCCTGTAGCTCTTTATCATTTAGGTTTGGGAACACTGTGCACCTGGATGCAAGCCTTCCAAGGTACAAATTGTAATCCGTCTCCTGTGTAAACTGGCCTTTCTTTCCGACCACCGGAACCCTCTTGGTGCATTCTTTTCTGATTGTCTCATCCTCCGTTGATGTAATGGCCTGTATCTCCCATTTCATCGGTTTCCTATCGGTTCCAAGGAAACGCTTTGAAACCACATACATTTCATTTTCTGCCTTCAATGCGTTCTGTGCTAAAAAACTACTTAAATCTCCCATATCCTCTTATCCTCTCTTTCTTACTGCATTCCCTGCAGGTGTCTGAACTGTTCGGGCATCTCCCAATCCTCGAAGGTAAAATCAAGGTCCTCGTCCAAATACTCCGCATCCGCATCAAACTTCGCCAAAATGCCACCATCCACATTACAATCCTTCAGGACAATGGTCTGCCTCCCCACACTGGAGGTCGGGTCCTCGTTGGTTATCTGGATATCAAAATACACATCCTGTCCGGTCTCCTTGTACCGGTACAGCAACTCCCGGAAGATACTGGTATTGTAGTGGAAGGTCGCGGAACCGCTACCTTTCCATCCAGTCGTCTTATTTCCTTTTCCGGTCCTCCCCAGTATCGGTATCTCAGACTTTGTCTTTTCTACACTGGCCTCCAGGTTGATGGCCTGCATGAAATTATAGCGGTTCCCTTCAATCGTGACAAAGCAATCCGCCAGGGATGCGCTTACCGCATCTTTTGCGTTCATTGACTGCATATATGTATCTCCTTTCTTATTTGGTAATCTTCCCCTCCATATGGAACAATCGCCTTTAGCTTTATGAGGATGGCTACATCGATAATGTTTCTGACAATGTTATATCCTCACATGTCAGTATTGTCCCTGTTATCCCCATCACCTTTGATATTACTGACGCCGGAATCGAATACATGCGTTCCCATAGGGAAGCTAAAAGTTAATACTTGCACCTGCCACAGCTTATCAAAGAAACATTCTGAAAGGTATGGGGCCAAATCCATGCCTTTCAGGGTCCTTAATTTTTCTAATAGCAAATCACAGAATTCTTCCTTCTGCTTCTTTTCTGGCAGCTCAGGATTAATCGAACTGGCCAATTCAACCAAACTATCATTGCTCCATGCCCCTTTCTCAGCTGACCACCACTGTCATATATAATTGCGACATACAGTTAATCGGCGTCACCGGGCAATTCACCACAACAGACCGTTTGCTATTCCCGCGCTCTACCGTAATTTCTTTGGACTCCACATCCTCAATCGCCCGCAGCCTTGCCAGCTCCTTGTTGTAGGTCACGATGTCATTCCAGAGGCTCACCCGGCCCGCGTCATCATTTGGCATGATGCCCAGATACTTCGTGTTGAACATAGACGCGATATCATTGCCAATCTGGTCCAGAACCCGCACGGTCTGATTGCTTGAAAAGTCCTCACCTTTTTCCTCCGTGAAGGTTGTCAATGTGTTGATGTCCATCAGAACACGCACATCGTCACCCACCCGGTGGAACATAAATTTTCCGGACTGTACGCCCGCTGACAGCTGTCCCTGGGTGTAGTCCACATCTACGGTAAGCTCCCCATCATACACGTGGTTTTCGTTGGTCTTATTAACCGCACAAGCCGCCTGGACCCCTGTTGTCCAATACACAAGCCCCTGCTCCTGCTCTGCTGCCTTATTCTCCACAGATATGATTCCCTCATAATCTGTATCGGCCTTCCGATACATCACTGTTTGGAACTTCACGCCGGCTTCGTCACGCATCCGCCTCGTATACCCTGCAAATACGGCCTTAACCGTATCATCCTTGGATGGGCAGCATAATATCTGGAACGTATGAGACTCCATCTTGCCTAGGAACTGTGCATAATCCTCCCCGGTCACTGCCTCTCCGTCAGTCCCTCCCGTAAAGGGCATTCCGGACGTTTTTGCAAGGACCGCCTCCTTATTGAACACAACATACGGATTGTCCACAAGCTCCGCAGCTGCCTTCACGGTCTGACGGTCTACTTCCTTCCTGCCAAGCAGTGTCCTCACATCAAATTTATCGCTGTTATCCACATTGGTACTGACGACCAGTGTAAGGTCCTTGCCACGTACACCGCTGTATCTTGCCTGCCCGTAATCACAGGCAGCCTTCGCGCCTGTGTTGAGTCTGTAAAAGATACCCTTGGTCAAATTCCTGAACAGTTCCCTTATCATCCACATCTGCGGCGCATCCGCCGGATAGCCGAATATCTCCTGGCATCTCTCCTGGTAGTCCTGCGCCGTCACTATAAACACTTCCTTTTCCGGTCCCCAACCAAATTCCAGCGGAATTGCCGCTGTTCCACGGTCTGAAAGCAATGCCCCAATTCTGGCTGCGCTCACAAAGTTGATGTACGCCCCTGGAAGTACTTTATTCTGGGCTGTAAAACCTCCGCCTCCTAACATCTATCTCACCTTTCCTTCCATAAATCTCTTGATTGCCGCATCCACCTCTGCAAGCGTATACTCCCTACCATCCTCCAACAAGGCTCCTACCAGGTCCTTCTTTCCCTGGTAGCACTCCGCCTGCAGCAGCTCCTGCTTCTTAAATTTGATTTCTTCCTGTTTTACTGTTTTCAATCCTCAGACCTCCTTAACTCTGTATTTGCAGACAGTTCTTTCATGGATTCTTCCTGTGGCTGTTCCTTCACCACAAACATGTTATAACTGACGAAGAAGGACAGAACCCCACTCTCTGATCTGTGGCTTCGTCCGGTCCCGCGCAGCAGGCTGCTATCTGACAGGGTAATGTACTCCATTCCATCCATAAGGATGTCTGATACCCGGTTCAGTTCCCTGGCTATCTGTGGAATGTCCCCAGGCATGTACTGGATGCACATATCCGTCTGCTTGAAATACCGCCTGCCGATCATCGGCTTTTCAGATGGTTCCAGAAACTGTACAAAAAAACAAGGCTCTTCCAAGCCCTGTTCCACTCCGTCCGTATAGATTGTATAGCCATCACCGAACAGTTCATCCAGACGTCTGGTAACGGCATTCATGATTTCATTAAGCATCAAATACCTCCCGGAGTTTTGCTTCCAGCTTTTTCTCTATCAGTTTCGGCGCCAGGTCATTGATTTCTTTTTCCGATATGGTAAGCATGAACTTTCCCGGGACCCAGGCCTTTTTTGCACTTACGCCTAAGGCTGGGATATAGCGCCCAGGCGTCTGCCGATGACCATATTCCACGTAGGATGCATATTCGGTCGGATTGATAATCTCAATCTGATAGTTATCCCCTATCTTCTGGATATCACCCACCGTCCAGCCGCGTCTTAATGTTCCTCCCTGATACCCGGCCCAGTATTTCTGCTTTATGGCGCCATTCTTTGACAGAAAGGTCCTTGACTTCCCATCGGAACCCTTTACCTTTACCGTCTTCGGTCCATCCAGTTTAGGGGCCTTGCCTACCGGTGTCCTTTGCTTAACTTTTCTCAGCAAGCGGGATGCCAGCTCCTGGATGCATTCCCGGTTGAAGGTTTCCCGCTCCTGCTCCAGACGTTCTATCTGCTTTTGCAGCTTCTTTATTTCCCGAAAATCAAAACTGCCGCCCTTCGCCATTATGCATACCCCTTCCACAGGTCCAGCAGGATTTCCTGGTGGGAAGGGTATACGGCAGCTTTACCACTCTGGGCATAACTCTCGGTCCGGCCCTGCTGGGTGACCTCAATCCGGCTTCCCGGGGAAATGACCCACTCTGGGGCCAGGAACAGCTTGATGGTCTGCACCACAGCCGTAACCGTATCACTGCCGGCCGCCGGCGCCGTGCTGGAATAAGACAAATGGCAGGCCATACCATCCTGTACAAGGACCTCCTCCTGCCTCGTCACTTTCGTCACGGGGTCCTTTACAGATTGCATGCCATAAATCCGGCACGTTCCATCATAGGTAGCCTCTATGGCCTTCCTGTGTATCCTCTGGGCCTGTTTGATTGCATCTCTTATCATTCTACCACCCCAGCTTCCTGTACCGGTTCAGCTGTCCCTGGTAATCCTTCAGGATACCGCCTGATAAAGCGTCCGACGCATTAGCGAAACTGGTGGATGTGTCTCCTTCTGATATGGATGACACCCGGGCCGGCGCATCCCCATCCCCGGGACGCTCATACCGGTACAGGTCCATAGCCATCCGGTATGATGTGCTGGTCAGACCTGCCGGAACCGCTTTTAAGTTGCAATAGTTCTGGATAGTCTCATCCACGTCTTCCATAAGGAACTGCAGGGCGGCATCCTGTGTTGTGTCACTCTCCGGTATCCCTAACAGCCCCTTCAGCTTCTTCAGGTCCATGGCCCCTCCTTAAGAAATGGTAGCAATGAATACCTGGTCCGCATATGGGAAGGACGGCATAGCCGTGGCAACTGCCTTAATCCACCGGCCGACCGGATCCACTGTGTCATATTGTACCACCACGATATTCCCCACAGCAGACACATCCACATCCGGATTCTTACGGAGCTCCAGCTCCTCAGCCGTGAGGCCATAGAATGTATCTCCCAGTTTCCCATCCGGCATCATAATGAATGCTGATTCCGGAAGGAAGCGCGCCGACGAATATTTCCCCTTTGCATCCTGCTGGCGGTACTGTTTGTCATATATAGCAATCTGTGGAAGGCTCTGCTGGGCCAGGAAAGCATTCAGTTCCGCCCTGGTAAGCACCCGGTCACTGTTCACGCCATAGATTGCGGCGCGTATCCTGTGGTCCCGTAAGATGCGGTTCAGGTTGGTCTTGGATGTCAGGGCCCGTGTCGGCGTGAACCCGGTATCCTTGACAATCCGGTCCACAAAGGCATCCATATCCTCCAGGATAGTGGGGTCACCGCTCCCCCATGTCTTGTCAGCCTTATGTGTGCTCGGAATTCCATAATCAATGCTTGCCTTGAAGCCGTTCTCATTGACGGAAAGCTTTCCTGTGGACAGGGCTTCCATTCTCAGGCACTCGACCCTGGTTTTCACTCCCGCCACCAGGTTATCCACATCACCGTAAATCTTCCGGACCATCTCTGCCTCTTCCTGGTCATTCCTGGGGCTTTCAAGGGCAATGATTTCTTTCTCGCCCAGGCGGATTTTCCTCTTGATGAGGGCCAGGTCCTGCATGCTGTAATCAACACCTTCCCTGGAACCCAGTTCCGTCTCGGTGTCGAATGCATGGATGTGGGCGGACACAGGGAGGTCGGACGCGCCCTTAATCATCTTGATTTCCATTGCCTCCGTCTTGCGCTCCGGGAAAAGCACCTCACCCATATAGGCTTCGGTCTGCCTTTCTTTCGTATAATCAATCAGCTCCTGTGGTGTTAATAATTCTTCTACTCTTGGCATGTCTTAATCCTCCTTATACTGTGGGTACGGCGGCCTTGACCTGCAGGCTCCCATCCACAAAAAATTTAATAAATGGCATCTTTTCCACCATCTGGTCCACGGCATCAACCAGGTATTCCCCCTGCAGCCGCTCCGTGTTGACGGAACCGGCAATCATCAGGGCTCCTGCCTGCTGTCCGTATGTGACCTCAGTGGTTGCGAAAAGGATGCCAACGGGTTCCGTTGAGAATTCGTAAGTATAGGCCTCGGGGCTCCCGCCGCGTGTAACCTTTACCACCTTCCCATCCTTGTCCAACAGGCTGCCTGCCAGGACAAGCTTCTTCCCGTCCGAGTCCGCCGTCACCCCGGTGTCCAGTACCGTACAGGTAATGTTCTCATAATGCTCGTTCCTCAGGAACTCCGGAGAATTATCGTACGTCTTCTTTGCTAAATACATGTCATTTCCTCTCTTTCTCTATTTTGTTGCCCATGCATCCGCATAGGGGTTTTTTGAGGTTTCTTTGTTCAGGCTCTCCGCCACCGTCTTGGCCCAGCCGCCTCCTGATGTCTCACCGGCCTTCGGTTTATATCCGGGTTTTCCACTGCCCTGTCTGGAGACCGCAGGGGCAGAATCCTTAAACAGGAACGCCTTGCCTTCCTTCAGCGCCTTTACCTGCTCTTCAAGGCCAGTGACCTTCCCGTCGTCCCCCAGGAGCAGCTTGCTTTTATCAATAAGGCCGGACACAAGGTCAGCGTCATGGGCAGAGTCACCGATTGCAAGCTTGATGGCAGTGGTCAGCTTTAATTCTTTCATATCCGCCTCATATTTCTCTTTGGCGGCCTTATTCTCCGTCTGGAGGTCCGTAATCTGTTTCTGGAGGTCCTCATTGCTGCCGCTGGCCTTCTTCAGTTCCTCCAGTTGTTTGTCCCTGGTCTTGATGTCTTTTTCCAGTTGGGCTTTTGTGGCGTTCAGGGCCTCATAGTCCGCTTTAGGAACGTAGCCCTCCAACTCCTTCTTTGATTCCTGTTCCGCCTTAGCCGCCAGTTCCTCGCTGATGCCCAGGGCGACAAATTCTTCTTTTTTCATGGTCTTTTCCTTTCTTTTCGGTATATTTCAATCAACAAGGTCTGCATAGACCCAAACCTGATTAATCATTATTAGAGCATAAAAATAGCACCCAGGATAATCCCGCGTGCTTATCGCAAATTATAACCCGTCCGTTTCATGTTTGATTTCATCTTCATCCAGATGTGCCGTAACATTCATGGAAACTTTCGTCACTGCCGGCTCGTAAGTTGCAAGAAAGATATCCGGCTTACATGGATATATCTCCCCGGCTATACCACGGATAATGTAATCCCCGATACTGGCTTCATGTACCCCTTCCAGTGTCCGAATCATGAATTTCACTTCTGGGGTTCCCTCGTTTTCAAACCAGGCACTCCCATTTCTGACTGCCTCGATAATCCATTCAGGGTCATCCTCCTGCTCCGGCCCTCCCGTCCACTGGAATGCCTCAATTACCACTGGTTTCTTTCTGTACTTCATTCTTATCCTCTCTTTCCGTTGCGATATCGCAACAAATAAAATACCACCGGCCATTACTGACTGGTGGTTATCTAATACCATAAAACCGTTTTTTCTTCTGGAGGATTTTCTGACTTAGAAAGCCTTGCAAGTTCATATCTGACATGCGCCGGAGCCATCATCCCAGCCCTGTCGTGTTCCACAACCTCACCATCAGACAGGCGCATCCTCATAAACCCCTTTGGTTCTCCGCCTTCCGGGTAATAATCCGCCGATATATCATCCTGGGTCTTTTTTATGTTTTTCAAGACTACCATAGTATTCCAACACCTCCTTGTTATAATCATATTTCTGTGATGCCAGCTCATGGGCTTGCTGATGCGATATTCCTGGATTTCTTCTCTTAATTTCCATTTCCAGCAGCTCATGCTCAATCAGAGTCCTGTCATGCGGCTTAATGTCTTTCCCGATCATGAGCCTTTGCCAACTCTGGGCAATTGCACAATCCGGGTCAAAGCGTCTCCGGACGCCCGTATCCGGATCGGTTAAGGATTCAGCCTCAAACAGATATTCCTTGATTTTCCGGATGTCTGTCTCACTCTTCCCTAAATTCCCGGCTATCTTCCCAGCATCCGTTGAGAAACCTCGTATCTCGGCATAATACATTTTCGCAAAGTCTTCTGCCTCTTTGCTGAACAGGTCTGTGATACGGGCTCCTGACTTCATTATATCAGGTTCTATCCCCTTTTCAACAACAAACTTCCTTTTCCAGTCCTTATACTTTAAATCCGCAGGTACATAATATGTTTCCCCATCCCCGTCCCTGGCAGCCCGCTGTTCCCCTTCCGTGAACTCATCATCGAAATATGGTACCGTGGTGGACCTGCAATTGGGATGAAAAGGCGGTGCTGTAACGCCCACCCTGTAATCCTTCATGTCAAAGACCTTGCCGTCCATATCCCTGCATATTTCAGAGGTCTGGCCGTCCAGCGTGGCCAGAATCTCATACTTCTCCACTCCCAGTTCCTTCAGGCAATCCTTCTGGGCCGCTGAAGAGATGGCGGCTGACTCAGTCATGATGAGGCGCCCGGCCTGGCTTCGGCTGACCTCCATTGTCTTTGACAGGCTGTCTATGGCCTTCTGGGGTGAGGCTCCACGGATGATGTTCTGCGTCAGCTCGGTATGCAGGTTCCTGACCAGCTTACCCTTATTAGTCCAGATACGGTCTGAGAAATTCGCCCCGTCCTGCGCCCAGGGGTGCCTGATGATGACATCCATCTTCCGGTTATCCAGTTGCACCAGGTTGCTCCCCATGCCAGTCCCTTTAGCAATTTCATAGGCCGTGTGATAATACTGCTCTCCATAGGACTTGCGCAGGTAATCCGTCATGCCGCCTTCAAATTCCGTGGATAGCAGTTCCGCATGCTGCTGCATCTGGAGTTTCATGGCCTCAAGATAGGAAATGTGATGGCGGGCGGATGCATTCTCCAGCTCCTTCATCCAGCGCTGGTCAACGGCATTTTCCTCGCCAGCCTTTATGTAATCCTCGACCGTCCACCTGAATTCCTTCAACTCGTTCTTCTTAAGCAGCTTCTTGGCGCCCGCATAACTAATATCGTTGTTGTCTGCCAAGCGCTGGTACCAACGTATAATATCCATCTGTATGCTGTTGGTCGCACGTATGTATTGTCTCTGGACATCCTTGTAGTAAGCAGCACTACGTTGGTACTGGTCATCCTCCAAGGAAGCCATGCGTTTTCCCCAATAGTCCTTATTCTTATCCGTGGGTGTCACCTCCCTTCATTGCTTTGTCTCCGCCCTCGCGGCTTGTCTTTTGACGAGTTTTTACAATCCGGCGGTCTCAAAGCGTATTCCCAGGAAGAGTTTGAAGCTATACCTGATGAACCATTCGACCGTCATGTTGCTACCGTAACAACGTTTTCAAATTGGGAAGATATGCTCGGTAAGGCAACAGAGCTGTATGCTCTTAAAAAGTTGGGACTTTAGATATTTGAATTAGAAAGCGAATAAACAATCTGTTGAACCTCCTTTAAAAGTTCTAAAAGTTTATTCGCTTTCTCCAAAGCATCGTCCAAATCCTTTGTATCAATTTCTATCTTAATCTGTTTATCCATCCCCCTCACCACCTTTCTCTTCCTGCTGCCCTCCCTGCTTAAAGGCTTGCTGGTAGATATCCACCTTCTGGACATCTTCCTCTTCTTCCCTCTTCAGCTGCTTTTCTTCCTCTTCTGCATTTTCCACCCATGGGTGGTTCTTAAGAATGGTCTTATGGGAGATGATGCCCACGCTCTTCGTAGCAATGTCAGCCAGTTCCGATTCGCTTCGGATAGCTGTCCTGGTCCAGGTCTGTGTTATCTGTTTGCACTCAAAACCCAGATGCCGGCAGATTGCACGTACCAGCCGTCCGAAACCAAGCTTAAACTCCGTCTCCATCAGGCCCGCCTTCAGCTCCAAAAGAGAATACAGGTATTTAAGTGCTTCCCCTGAAGTATTGCCGAACTTCTGCGGGTCCGGGTCCACTCCCATCCCCTGTTCAAAGATTGCCTTCCTGGTAATTTCCAAGAACTTCTCTCTGGCTTCAATCGGGATACTGATAGTCAGAGCCTCCACGCCTCCACCTCCTCCGGTACCATCAGTCTCCACCTTGATTGCCTTATATTGTTTCAGGTCGCTTACAAATGTCTTTAGGTCCTCTCCCCCGTAGTTGGTCAGGATAAAGATGATTTCCTGTATATCCTCCAGGTCATTCAAAAAGCCGCTGAATACCTTGTCATAGGCATCAATCAGCGGCTTCACGTTGACCAAATCATCCATGAGAATGTTATTATTGTAGAATGGTATAAATGGCACTTCTCCAAGTCCATGCTCAAAGTCATTAACCATCTGTGTGCTTTCGTCTGGGGAATCAGCCATTTCGAATATGTTATATGCCTCTAATCCCGTTTCTGAAATGGAACTGCTCTTTTTCTTATACACGCAGCACCTTTCTGCCGTCCAGTATTCCCAGACATAGATTACCTTTCCATCCACGGCATCCCTTGTCTTATAATTCCGCAACACGGCATCTAACTGTCGGTCCAGGTCTGTGGAATACACCGGGATAATCTGCTTCGGGTCTATGGTCCCATACTTCCAGTTCCCGTCATCATCCTCCCAGTAGTGCAGCCATGCTACCTTGCAGTTTGAGGCCTTGACGCACAGGTCCTTGCATACCTTCGCATATTTGTCACCCAGCAGGTCTGCTATCTGCCTATTCGCCTTTTCATTTCCCACATCAAACAGCGGCGGGGCAGAAAACATGTAGGCTGCCTTCTGGTTGACAAGCAGGCCGTGGAAGTTCCGCGGTATGCGGTTATCCGCATTCCGCAGCGGGTCATTCTCCCGGCTCTTTCTGGCCCCATAGAGGATGTCGTTCTTATTCTCATAATACCGCTCAGCTACCTTGGATTCCCTTATGAAACGCCGATGTCCAACAGAACAGCTCTTTATCAACTCCTTTACTATATCAATTGTCATAATCTGTGGCATCCCACCACCTCCTTTATTTTAAAACTGAGATTCCGCCCTTCTTGGCACAGTTCTCGGCAATACCTGTCGTTGCATCCGGAGCATCATCATGCTTGTTCTGACCCTCGCGCTGGTATTTTATCATTGCATTATGGTATTCAGGCCATCGGTTCTTCCAATCCTCTGGGTAATAGATATGCTGCATCACCCAGGAAGAGTTGGAATAAATGCGGGCCTGTTTATTCTGTGTCTGTGTGAACCACTTTATCGTCGTATAATTGCTGCCCAGTTCCTGTTCCAGGATGCGGCGTACATTTCTTGCAAAGCCCCGGCCGCCATTGTTAGACTCAATCCTGGCCAGGTTTACCGCTCCTTCTAACAACATCCTGGCCGTGGCCGGTTCTGTGACTTCCATAGGTTCCTTTGTGTACAGGATATCCAGTACGTAAGCTTCATTGGCAAAGGTAACGCCGTAGTTGATGCTACACAAGTAATCCTCGCCGGTATCCGCCGTATCCGTGTAGTTCCGTATCTCCTTGAACTGCGGCAGTTCCCCTGAATAGGTCTTGAAACTGGTGTATAGCCTGCCCTTCAGGTCAATCGGTTCCTGCTGGTAGTTGGCTGATGCAATGTCGGCACCCATGGCCTGTATCTTCGCCTGGTAGGATTTATAAGACAGAACCTCCGGACAGAGCATCTCATGTGTGTCTGGATTCTGGAGCGCTTTCATGGAGATATGCCGCACCTTTGCCCCTGCCTCCTTGAAATGCTCCAGCGCCCGTCCTGCCAGGTCATCGCTGGCCCACCGTGTCATGATAATGATAATTTTTCCGTCTTCCTCCAGGCGGGACAGCATCGTGTCCGTAAACCAGTTCCAGTGTTTCTCCTTGGTCAGCTCGTTATTGGCTTCCTCAGAATTCTTGATGAGGTCATCGATGATGAGCAGCGTGGCGCCGAAGCCGGTGGCTGTGCCGGTCGGGGACGTGGCCAGGTAGTTGTTGTATCCGCCCTCCAGGCTCCAGAGATTCATGGCTCCGTCACCGCGCTTGATGGATACCCCAGGGAAGATATCAGAGAACACAATGCGGTTTTCATCTGCCTTCTCTTCCTGGATGTCATTACGGACGGACTTGGAGAACATGGTGGAAAGTGTCTCGTTGTAGGAGCCGGTCATGATTTTCTGCGTCTGGTCGTTGCCCAGCACCCACTCAACCAGGAGGCCTGCTGTCCTTGACTTTCCGTGGCAGTCTATCGGGGTGGTTCATTTACAACCAATACTTCATCATCGCTCTCTATAAACTCCTGAAATCCTTTACATAGGTCCACCAGATACTTCCGACTCTCTTTGTAAAAATCTGGCGCTTTCAAATGGCAATAAAAAAAGAACTCGCGCCGCGCAAGCTCTAACATCGCTCCTGTTCGTATCAGCTTTCTATCAACCACTACCAATCATCACCCCCTTTAAGCGTACTTCCAGGTATATCCATATGCCTTTTTTCTTTTTCCTCTGCAGCACGCACATATCAAACTTCCTTCACCTCTACCAAGTGCTCTTGCCGCAGATTCAAGGGAGTCATAAACTGTCCCAGTCTCTATGCACATCACGCTTTTCATCTGAGCTTTATTCATAGCCCGAATTGCTTTTTGAATACTACCTTGAGCCTTCAATCCATTATGGTAGAAATGGAGGTTCTGTTCCTTGGGTGTTGCCCACTCCAAATTTTCCAGTACATTATTCGTCACAACGCCATCTTTATGGTTCACGGTTTCTTTTCCATCTGGATTGGGAATAAATGCGTCAGCAGCCAGCCTGTGGACATGGCAGGTTTTCTGTAGGTTGTCCCTGTACAAGTCTACTATCAAATATCCATTGTTTTTTCGTCTCTGATGCTTTATCTCTCCCTTTTTGAAATAATATGTATTACTATGGTTTTTCACTACCCTATCCAAACTCCTGACCTGCCCCATTGTTGACACCTGGTAAATTCCTTCGTACCCAACAATATCTTTCCATTCCTCCATATAAACTCCCTCCGTTTTGGGCAATAAAAAAAGAACTCGCGCCGCGCAAGCTCTATCTTCGCCCCCCCTGATTATGGTTTCTCTAACCACCATGAATAAGCTTCTTCAGTTCCTCGGTGGTCAGACCGGCGTAAGGGTTTGTGGTATCAATCTGGCCGGACAGCTCTACCTTATCCTTAAACATGCCCAGATGCCGTCCAATTAATTCCAGGGCCTTAAGCTTATCGGACAGTTTATATTTTTTGATATATCCAACAAATTCTTTATCCTCTCCAGTCCCCTCGTAAACATCCATTACTTCCAGACCGGCAATGCACGCTGCCGTCTCGTTATCCAGGCCGTTAATATCCAGCGGTTTTCCTCTATCGTCGAACAGCTTCCTGATATCGAAGAACCCTAATTTCGCCAGCTCCTTAAGTACCATGTCTTGGGTAATCTCTGTACGCTTCTCGCGTTCCCTCATACGTTCATCAATATAAGCCATAACGTTAGTATTTGTTAGTAATTTACTTCCATTTACTCTTGCAGATTCGTCCTTCTTGACCTTTGGATATGCAACCTTGTACGCCCTGGTGGCATTAAGGTCAATCAGGTATTCATCTGCAAATCTCTTCTGTTTTGGCGTTAATGCCATGGGCTCACCTCCTTTGGGTACAGAAAAGAGCCGCCCCGGGGGGGGGGTGGCCCTAAATAAATTCATTTTAAAGCATCTATGCCTTTTGTTTGGATTTCAAACAATCCATGTAATATGGATGCAAAATTATATATAAATAAAATTCTGGCATTTCTTGATGCCTCAAAGAAATACCTCCATTCCACAAATGAATCTGACATTTTTACAACATCATCAACAAAATCATTTTCATCATAATTTGAATCCACCTCATTACATGCACTAACAACCAATCGCTTTATAACAATTTTGGTATCATCATCTTGGCTATCAAATAACTCTTTAATTTTATGTCCTCTTAAATCAGGTTTTAAACTTTTTAAAAATAACTCTATCGAAAATGATAGATTAACTATTGCTGGGATGGCGGCCATAGCTTCTTCTGCGCCTCCGTTTGGATTATTTATAATTCCTAAATATTCCTTGGCACCAGTTTTATAAAACGCATTTGCTCCTAAAGCCCGCCTGCTTTCCATATCCAATTTCATAATTGCTATCCTCCATATTAGAACATACATCTACCATACCCTTCCTTTTATAAAAACGTCCCTCCTGTTCTAGCTGGGGCTAATCCAAGCCAGAAAATCAAGGCACTGCAATATCTATCTAAGTAGGGAGTGATATTTAACCCACTGCCGTTAAACTAACGGAGTCCCTTAACATCGTACCAACATCTACAGTGATGAGGCGAAATCTTCTTATATCCTACAAATCACCACCATCCAGCTTCAGATTACCAGCATATGCAATTTGCGCTTTCGGTGGAAACTCCACGGGCACAAAATCCTCTTCCCCATTATATTTATACCTATTGTCTCCAAAGGATAGTGCATATTTATCCAATTTAAAAGCCAACTCGCTATATAGCAATCCAGAATCCCCTAAATATACCAAACCATAGTTTTGCAATTCTTCTGTATATTCGTCCAAGGTAATGGTACTTTTTGTAATATGTTTTTTTAAATATTGTAAATCTTCTTCCAATACATCTCCAACAATACGGCATAAAGATAAAAATTGTCTCTTTGATAAATAACCATATCTAAAGCATATTGTCAAATTTGTTATATATTTTGTCTTTTGTAATGTATCCACCTTAATAATCTTATCCAATATCCGCTTTGCAAACTCTGGATCATCCTCATATTTACTTAAGACTTCACCCATGGACCTAATATTCTCGTCATCGATACAATTTCCTACTAAGAACGCCTCAAATCGCTCCAAAAACAACTGCATTTCAATAAATGCTGGTCCCGCCTTTCCAGATTTTATTAATCTCGCAAGTGCCATAATATCTCCAGATAGGGCAGACATAGCATCTGATATGAAATCTGACGATGCTTCCTTTACTTCACTCGATTTAACTAATTGTGTTGCCTTTTCTAATATGTTCATATTGGTCCTCCCCTCCCCTTTTCCCCATCATACACCAAAATCCGCCAAAAGAAAAGCCCCCGCCGCATTGGCAAGGACTAATCAAAAGGAGAAAATCTGTCTATGTATCTGGATAATGTCGTGGGGAATAAAACCAAATACCTCACCGCCTGCGTACCCTGCGGCATTGTCCCGTTAAAGTACGGGCCTGTCTTATGAGGGATTACACGAAGCCGGTTAATCGGCTACCAGGGTGTGATGCCTGGCAGTCGCTATTTGTGAGGAGGAAGCAAAATCAAGTCTTTTCTGTATCACCCAATTTTGCATATTACAATTATAAATCGCCCAACCGGACATGACAAGGACACGATTTTGACACGCTCTTGTCAACCCCTAATCCAGCATGATGGCATCAGCCCCAAACAGATATATGCTCAGTATGCCCGTAAGCTCCGTAATCCAGCGCCTGGCCGTCCGCTCCCCGTATCCATACACCTCCGCAATGCTCTCATAGGTCATCCCGTCCAGATAGAAATACTTGAAGGCCAGATACTTCTCATGCGTATTCTTCCGACACTCCTCATCCTCCAGGAGCTTCAGGCACTTATCTATATGGCCTATCATGACAATACTTCGGAGCTTGCTTTTAAGGATGCTGTTGATGAAAATGTCCTCCTCCGTGAACTCCTCCAGCTCATCACTGTTTTCCATATCCGACAGTTCCGCCACACCCTCCTCCACGCTCTGGCAAATCCGGTTATAATTCTCCATCAGCTTCTTGGTGTTCTGGAATACCTTGACCTTCTTCTCCCTCCGGGTCTGTCTCTCATGTTCTTTCAGAACTTCCCTGGCTGCCAGCCTTGCCACTTCTTCCAGCGCTTCTGTCTGTTTCATCGGCATCACCTCCTCCCGCATCCAGCCACGGGCACGCCCAGCATCCGTACCGTATCCTGCCCTTGTTAGTCCTCTTGCCATCACACCCGTGACGCCCGTTGTCTATGTAGCACTGTCTCATAATACCGTATCACTCCCTTCGGCGGCCGGCGCAGCTCCGGGACCGGACAGGCCACTGTGTATGTAAAGGGCGGCATTCGGGCCGACCGTGTATCCGGCGGCGGTTCCCGGACGGCTGATTCTGCCAAAGCTGCCACAGCTGATTCCCGCAGGACCTTGTTGACCTTGGCCTGCTTGCTGTCTGCTTTCTTTCTCAATCAGGCACCTCCTCTGTATCACAAATGTCAGTTTGTCTAACAACCTTCAATCGCCTTGCCTTCACATTGTACTTTTACTTTTGCAAATGCAGCAAAGTATCTATCGCATCCGCCTTTATCACAATCACAAAGAGTAATCTGTTTTTCTGTTATGTTCTCTGGATTGATTATGATATTATTTTCAAATCCACAATATGGGCATTTTACTTTTATTTTCATGAATAAACCTCCTTAATCTCAGTTTATCTGAGTGGCCGCTATTACCATTGCCGTATGCAATGTCAACATACAGTCTCTACAAAGCATTATTGTTGTCCAGCCTTGCCCAGTTGTCGATGCTTTGATTTCCCAGATTTCCGTATCATTCGACTGCTGTCTGCCGCAATCATTACAGACTCCATGTCTTTTACATTTTTGGATTTTTACCATTGTTCATTTCTCCTCAAAATATTAATCTATCTGAACATAATCCGTGTAATCAATTTCCTCACCGCACTGTGGGCACTTGTCCGGCATATCACCACATTCATTACAACATATAATCGTATTACACTCCGGGCATAGCAATTCCCCATAATCGTCTATTGGCTTTACCATGACAATCCTCCGTTAAATCTTAATTTTATTGAACTATCTGCTTAACGATTTTCTCAATCAAATAATTAACCGTTTCCGCCTGTGTGTGAGATTTTTTCGCATATGTAAGCATTTCTTCTGACATAAGTGTTTTATCAACGCTGTTGATAAAAGTACTTATCATTTCCAGTTCTTCCACTTCGTCATAGCGCACAAATTCTTCTTTACGTTGAAAACGCCTAAGTAGTGCTTTATCTAGCCTATCTGCTCTGTTGGTAGCTGCTATGATGATTTGTCCATCTGCGAGGTTATCTAATGCTTGCATCAAGGAAATAACAGTTCTGGCCAATTCCCCATCTACACCGCTATCCCCACCACGGGCAATTCCAATACAATCCACTTCGTCCAGCATCAATACGCATTGTTGCCCCTTGCAGAAATCAAACACCTTTTGTATGTTCTGTGATGTTTTCCCCATGTAGGATTCAATCAAATAAGAAAAATTGAGATATGCATATGGTAGTCCCAGTTTGAAGGCAACATACTTTGCAAACTCCGTTTTCCCTGTTCCAGGTTCTCCGTATATGAGAGTGCTGTTCATGTATGGAATTCCATATTCCATCATTTTCGATGTCACACTCACCCCTCGCTTAATATCTCCAAACAGCTTTTCCTGCTGTTTTCCAAGATAGTATCTGTCCTCCCTAAAACCCGAAACATCCTGCATATTTAATAACCCTTTAATATTTGCTGGTAATTCAAACAACGTCGTATTACCATTCTCCAGTAGTTTTCTGTAATACTGTATTGTTCCCTCATTTTTCTTTGTGCTGTCATTGGCGCAACAAGTAATTGCTATCTTTTTAGCATCCTGTATTCTGTTTTCTGCTAACGCCCTAATCAGCATCAGCATGTTTCTGTCTAATCCAGCCACATTTTACCTTCTTTCTCTCGAAAATGTTAATATTGCTGAACAAACCCGTCAGCAAAAAGGTCCATCTGTCCTTCTACGTTATCATCTTCCATCCACCAGAGGAAAACATCATAACCAGTTTTCCACTTGGTTTGCGATCCTGATGCATGAATGGCTTCTAGCATTAAGCCAAAAGCTCTAATATAAGCTCTCTGGTATGTAGGGAAATCGGCAAACTCCTTCCACCTTCCTTTGCTTGCCATCGGACAGCCCACGCATCCCACGCGATAATACCCCATACTATACAATGGATTGTGTAGTTCACACTCATTCCAGTAATAATCCCATATATCTCGGTCTGGCCAATCTAGTATTGGATTCGCAATCATATCCGATTTCAGAACACATCTTTCTGTCAAAACCCTCTTTTTGTCGTTGTCGCTCAACATCATTACCTTTTCAGCGTCTTTTTTTCCTCTCGGCTCTATTTCCTGCCTATTTTTCCGATTGTTGCTTTCTGCCCAGCGAACTCCAGTCGCAACGAAACGATTTTTTACGGTGTTCTCTTTCAGGTATTCACAACAATAACGTTGCATACGACATGGCGGCATCTTTTTCTTGGGAATTAGTTGCCACATCGTGAGTTCTGGCATATGTATAGTTGTTTTGATTCCCTGCTCCTCCAACCGCTTGAACTGCTCTCGAATGTGGTATACTGTTGGCGGCGCATCTACAGTTGTATGACTGTTGATTACCTCAAATGGCACTCCTGACCGCTTAAACAGTTCCAGCATCACATCGCTGTCCTTCCCCCCGCTGTATGTACATACCAGGGGCTTCCCATAATGGTGCAGGGACATTTCTGATGCCATCTTGATTCTTTCGATTGCTTTATGCTCTAAATCCATTTTCCAAAAGGAGCCGGGATATCCCGTCACGGTGGCCACCGCTCCGGTCTCCTTTCTCAAATTTCGATTTAAAATAGTTCTGTTAATGTAAGTCCTGTTTCGTATGCCTCTCCGTTTTTACAAAAGTATACATTTCCATCTCCTAAGACAAAGAATCTATACCATGTTTTTCGCATCATCATTATTGCATATGCGATATCCATGGTTGAGTACATATCAAGGACATATCTCCAACTCATCCCTCTGCCTCCATCCGAAAATAGTTAATACTCATCATCGTCAACCAATATCTTACAATCTTCCCATTCGGCTCCGCACCGGGCGCATACCAGAAAATCCGGTTCATCTGCATACGGAACCCCTCTGGTGCAATCGCAATATCTGCATTCCCAGTGGGTTCCTGGTGGCTTTTTTATAAATCCATACTGCACCGCGCAGCCTCGGCATATATTTAATTCGTTTCCATTCTTCTTGTTTTTGATTTTTACTGTCTTGGATGTATGGCAATCGCACATATCACATTTCATGTTCAAATCCTCCTGATTAACCAATCAGCATCCCTTCCGGAATCACCTCAGGAAAAGCCAGCAAATTTATTTGTCCTGTGTACTTGTCCTGTGCAAAGTTAAAATCCGATAGCATTTCTTCCTTCGCACGTTTATAAAATTCTTTTGATATTTCAAACCCATAGCTATTGCGTTTCAGCTCCTTGCAGGCTCGTAAGGTTGTTCCGCTTCCAGCACATGGATCAATTACCACATCCCCCTCGTCTGTAAAAATCTCAATCAGGCGTTTCAAGAGAGATACACTTTTCTGCGTCGGATGAATTTTGGGATACTGGCTTTCCTTCGTAACAGAAAACCAATTGAAAACCATGTGACCGTCGTTGTTGAATTTTGGAAGTTTTTCCCGATACAGCACCAACCCATACTCCGTCGCTCCTACAATTTTCATGTTTGCCTTCAGCACCTGGGCTGAATAGTTTTTAATAAATACCAAAGGAATGTAATTGCTAAATCCATACCGCTTAGCATAATCAATCACGGTCTGAATCTGCTGGAATGAGCAAAATATAATCATACACGGCGCTTTTCCTACTTCCTTCGGTTCCTTTTTTAGCAAACGATTACAAAAATGGAAATACTCTGCGATGTTAAAATTCAAATCCGTGTTAAAAAATGTCTTTCCGGCTTTTTTGCTCTCTCCATTCTTGTTGTCGCCACCTATATACCATTCTGGGTTGGACGCATATGCGTTTACTCCCAAATTATATGGGATATCAGCTATCACCAACTGCGCTTTGGGTATGCCATATCTCTTGTAATTCTGGAAATGGTCATTGTATAATTCCGTTTTCACGCTTCTTTGTTTCCTCCTTTTATCCCTGCTATCAGGGTCTGTCTGTTTTTCTCCGCAATTATCTCTCGGACTGATTCCTCTGGGAATGGCAGCTGGAAGGTACGCTCCTTTATTCTATTGGTTATCCTGTCATCATATTTCAAGTCCTGCAGGCTTAGATTGCTGGTGTATATCGTTATCAGATTGTCCTGGTAACGTCCATTGATGATGTTGTAAAACCGTTCTCCAATCCAGTCCTTTGGATACTCCGTTCCGAAATCATCTATCGCCAATACCTTAACAGTGGATAATGCTCTTAACAGGTCGCTCTCGCTTCTGTCCTTATCATCCCATGTGGCCTTAATCTCGTTGATAATCTGCATAGAGCCGGCAAACTTAACCTGCATCCTGTATGCACTGACCATCTCGTTTGCTATGCTTGCGGCCATCCGTGTCTTGCCTGACCCTTTAGCCCCAGAATATAGGTACAGCCCCATCCCGTCCTTTTGCATACTGTCCAAGTTGTCCAGATAGTATTTTATAGCCGCGCATGTATTAAGAATCACCTTTCTGCTGTCCTCATTGCGGTATACATCCAGTCGGAAGGACCGTATATCCAGCGCTTTGAATGCCTCAGGGATGTTTGCAAACTCCAGCTTACGCTCCATAATCTGACGCTCTACCAATCCGCATCCACATCTCCGGCCATATTCAATCCCGTCGGAATCTTTCCAGTATACCCACCCTGTACCGTGGCATATGGGGCAGACATCAGAATCCGGTAAATCCTTCCCCTGCTCCTTCGAGGTAGTCGTCATTGTACTTCTGCGTTCCCTCTGTATCCGACTGACCATTTCCTGTAATGGGTCCAACTCTTCCACCTCCTGTGTAATTTGCATCCAGATAATCCACATATCCGCTGTTAAAAAACGTACTTCCGTTCTGCGGTTTCCTCCAGGATGCATCCCGCCTTAGGTCATCCTTGTATCGTTCAATGGCCCTCATAAGCTCATCCTCCCCAACTTTTAGGAGTTTCTGCTTCTGGGTATCGGATACCTGCCCTTTCCCCTTCTTGCACGGATACAGCTTCCACATGGCCTCAAACAATACTGATGCCTGCTGCTTCCTGTCCCCGGATGCACTATATATATTATTTTCTTTCTTTATTTCTTTATTTCTTTCTTCTATTGTTGTCGTTCGTTTGTCGTTAGAATGTCGCTCGCCTGTCGCCTGAGTGTCGTCTTGGCTGTCGTCCGATTGGTACAAATCATAGTTTTTTATTGTAAATACGCTATATTTGTTTGTCGCTTTGCTTGTCACTTCGCCTGTCGTTTTTAGATGGGAAATTCCTGTCCTAATCTCCCTTTCTGTAAGCCCTGTTTCGGATGCAAGATTCTTGATGGATGATACAAAAGAACCACGCGGGACAGTTGTACCCAAGAATTTTCCATCCTTCCAGTTGGCCTTCAGGAGCATGTGGATGAATAAAACCTTCGTGTTTATGTCCTGATACCATTCCCAGTCCAGAAACTTGCGGTAAAGCTTAATATGTCCATCCATTCTATCACCTGCTATCAATGTCTCGTCCGACTTCCCACTCCTTATACAATGCTATCCAATCATCCAGGCGCATTGTAACCAGCCAGGTGCCACGATTACGGCGGTGAAACACGGATGGGTAGATTTCCTTGTCTGATGGTATCTGTTCCGCCTGCGTGTCCTTTACAGCCTGCTGCATGGCATCATAAAGATTAAGGCGTTCAACCCTCTTGCACTCTATGTGGATTCCGGGAAGTCCTACTACATCCGCATCACCATTTGAACCGCTATACTGCTGTCCCCTTCGGCAATCGTATCCATAGTCTCGGAGATAATTGGAAAGTTCCCTCTCGCCTCGTTTTCCTTTGTTGCGCTGTGATTTGCCCATCATACGCCTCCTACTTCAAATGTTAATCTAAATAACTTTTCCCAAACTCCTGCCGGAATTCTTCCCTGTTCCCATAATGTGTCTCATAATATTCCTGCGCCATCCTTTTAAGCTGCAGGTCAATCTTACGGTTTTCCGGGGTGGGGTTAAATCTAACCCCATTGGGATGTAAGTCATATCTCAATGGGATGATAAATCCCCTTTCCTCTGACTTGTTCTTGTAGCCCTGCCTGCCCTCAAATATATGGTGTCGCTCCACATAGGGACTGCCAGTAAAAAAACAGTGGTCCATATCATCTGTGAATGCACTCCATAACTTTTTAGCCATCCTGCGCCCTCTTTTTATAATGCTGGCCATATATATTCATCATCCGTTCCAGCTCCTGCGGCGGAAGCGTCTCTATACCCATTTCCTGGCACTCTGATACCAGACCATCAATGAGCTTGCTCATCTCATCCGTATCGTAAGTACTGGACCCTCGCAGCATGATGTATGTGCGAAATGGGGTTCCATCACTGGCAACCTTAACCTCAGCGGTTGGCTTGATGTGGTATGTCTCTGCCTCCAGGGCCTTGTGTTCTCCCTCATCATCATCCGGCACAACAACATATATAAGATGGCCATCCACTTCCTCCAGCTTACCGTAACGGCGGAGCATAAGATTATGTGCCCGGTTTTTGCTTATCCCGGATGCCTCGGCCAGCTTTGTGATGAGCTGCCAATAATATGCGTTTGCATCCAGGCTGCGTTTCTTCTTGTAGGCCTTAATAGCAAGTGCCAACATCTTGTCTGACAGCTTGTTGATGTCGCTGCTTATGTCATTATCAATCTCAAACGTAAGCAGGAACCTTCCCGTAATCCAATCTTTTGTTACACTTTTTAATGTCCCCTTACAATCCATACACTGTTCCTCTTAATTCCATGGCAGACCTGACTCCGGGTCATCTGGTGGGATTGTCTCAGGGTCTGGGGTGGTAGACTTATCCGGCTTTTTTTTCAGGACATCCATTGCATCTCGGAACTGGTCTATTTTCATTTCATGAATGTCACTCAATTGATAATTTTGTAGGATTCTGAGCTTTCCAACCCCTGTCCTTTTCAACTCCAAAAACAGCGTGTTAATTTGTGCCTCCGTAACCAGTTTAGACTCCTGTTCCTCTGGCCGACTCTCGGTCTGGCCCAGCTTGTACACCACCTTGTTGCTCTTGCGCCTTTTGATTTCCAGCGCATTAATGTTGCGGTTGTCATCATATCCGATAAGTGATACATAAAATCGGTCGTTGCAGCTATATCTCACCTTTCCGTTTCGGTCCTTGCCGTTCTCGCAGATATCACAGTTATCCTTTTCAATCCAAATAAAAGGAGCCGCATATAACTCTCGGCCAATACCCCAGTTAAAACAGGCTCTCTTGAAACTGTCAGAGGCAAGTCCCTTCTCCTTCTCGGTATTGCTTTCTGTACCGGTATCCTCCTTTTCAATCCACTGGTGCTTTTCTTCGTCCCATATGGATACGATACAGTTTGCATTATCCCTGCAATGTCTCCGCTGCCAACCCATTGGTCCTACTGTCTCATCAAGTATGTTCTGGTCTACTCTGGCATTCTTATACAACAATAGGGATAATCCATTTTGGGATACAGTTGCAATCCGGCAATCTATCTCATCCTTTTTAAGCAGCCGAAATTCAAGCTTCGCTTTCCCCATCAGTTTCACACTCCTTTTCCGTAACCCGGCTGACCCACATATCAGCCATATGTAACAACAGGTACAAAGGTGTTTCTTTACCCTGTATCTGGTATTTGAAATTGCCGTACATACCATTGTGCATCAGTATTGCCCAGTTCTCATCCTCCGTCAGGTTAATGTGGCGACCTGCAATCTGTATGGAACGGACTTCATGGTCAATGTACATAAGTTCTGGATTTCCGATATACGGTTTCGTGGGGGACTGATATGGCTCTGCATTCTTACCACGCCCCTTAAGCATGTTGATAATATAGTTCGGTTTCCCAAACTGTCCAGCCTTACCAAGGTCATGAAGCAATGCACATATGATGACACTGCTCTTATCCACTTCTGGATATAGGATGCTGGAAAGCTTGTCCATCAGCTCATATACATTCAGGCTGTGTTCAGCCAGCCCTCCAGGGCAGGCCAGATGGTACTGTGTGCTACATGGCGCTGTATAAAATCCCATCTCATCCATTTCCACCAGAAGGTCAGCAATTCCCTGCCTGTCAGTTGATAATAATAATTCCTCGGTTCTATTCTTAATGTTTTCCATGTAAAAATCCTCCATTTAAATTTAGTTCATACTGCCACCCATCCATTAAGTGGATGGCATCCTGCAAGGACCTCCTATAATCCCTGCGCTCTGCTTCCCGTTTCTGGCACTCATCACATACATGCCCTTCACCGGGGTCAAGATAACAACCACAGGAATCACAACGGTATGGATGCATCATTCTAGACCTCCTGCTGCTCTTTCTTTTTTATCCCCAGGATACCAAATATAACTTCTTTGTCCACGTACCCAGTCTCGTCAATGTACTTCTGCACAGCACTGATTTTTTCTATTGCTACTTGTCCTTTAATAAAAATATCCATATCTACGTTTTTAAACTGAATATCTGCGTAATAAGCCATCTTTACAATCCCTCTCTTCCTGTGCTATATTATTAATAGTGTTATTTTTCATCTGGCCGACCGGAGTTCGTACCTCCCTCGGCCTTTTCCTTGCCTTACCATTTCCCCACCCGTAGGGATTAATCCCCAGGGCTGCCGCTGCACGGTTTGTCCCATTTCTGCGTTTGCTCATCCTGCGCCTCCGCTATTTTATCTTTCCTTTAAGTTCATCCAATGCAGTAAGGTATAACGCCTGAAGGGTCGAAACCTGGTCACCTATATCATCACCGGCTAACGTTTTTGAAACGCCCGAAAGAAGAGTAACTGTAAGAGCAACGACATCTCCATAATTACCCCGTATCGTTGTCTCAGCTTTCTCCCCGTGTGCTTCAATCCCTACGATGGGTACATTCTTTTCAGTTTTAATCATTGATTTTTCCTCCTGAATCCCTTATACTAAGGGTGTGATATGCTTTTAGTTGTCTTAATGCCGTTTGGTGCGCCAACACCTGCGGCATTTTTTCCACATCCATAGACCCCCACCTCCCTTCACAGTCTCACGCCCATGGACCGCCCGGTCAGTTCAGCGCGAATCCACATCTTGAGAATCTCAATCGCCTCACCAACCTTATCTGCCACTTCCCATCCAATCCACCGGCGAAGCCATTCGGTGTCCCCTGTCTGCAGCTGGTCCAGATACTCCTCATAATACTCGCGGTATGGGTCCAATTCCATCGCCGCGTAAACCTGCGCATCCTCCGCGTCCGTCTTACTCACGGACAGTCTTGCTGCCCTATCCGCGATTGCCTCCATCTGTACTTTTGTCATCTTTATATTCTCCCTTCACAACCTCTCCCTTCACAACCTTACGCCCATGGCCAGCGCCATGACCACTATAGCTACCATCCACATCCCCAGCAGCCAGATAACCGCCGGCACAATCCACTTGGCTGCCCTCATAATGGGATGCTCGTCCCATTCGTCATCGCATCTCAATTTCGTACACCGCCCCTCTGTCGTATATTACACGGATTTTGTCACCATTGATGTCCGTCACTATGGCCTCATGTGCGTTGACTGTTTCCATGTGGCCATCCAGGCCCGGGTAAACCGCTTCCAGGTACTGGCGGATACGGTGCTCCGCAAATGTCTTAGCTCTCATTGGCTTGTCCCTCCTCTTAATGGCCTTCCAGCCAGCTGCTCTATCAACCAAATGTCATCCATCCGGAACCGTCCCGGATTGCATTTTCTGTTACGCAGGGTTGGTAATGGCATTCCTATCTTTTTAGCTAATCCCTCATCGTTCAGGTTATTTCGTACCTTTGCCTCGTTGATTAGGATTTTCACCTCGTCCCCCATTTGCTGGTAAGCACTCTTTTTCATTCCGTCTCGCCTCCTTCCTCTCATAGTCCTTGCACGGATACCACCGTGTCCGTTCCGGGCACTGGCTATACCGGCAGGTCTTGCATGTCGTGTTGATATGTACCGCCTTCCTCGTTGCGTTTTGTCCCCCTCCTTGGTATACTGTACTTACAGGCGTTGCCGCGCCAAGTATAAAAGGAAGGAAAAGGATAGTTTTATGAATATTGATTTTTCAGATACTGAACTTTTGTTTCTCTATGGGAGTCTAAAACAGGAACTCTCCAATATTAAATCCACGAAGTCCATAAAAATTTCCAAATCAGAAATTAAACTATATGAATCACTACTATCGAAAATGGAATCCGCTTATCCTCCGCTTAAGAATCTACCTCTTTAACAAATTCTCCTTGGGCCGTTAAAACTTCACTTTTGACGGCTCTGTCCATAATTTCCTTAAATGATAGGTACGGCTTAATAGAAACAATGTAGGGCTTACCACGTAATGTCAGAACATTACAATACCGTTTCTGCCGTCCCAGCAACATCCTAACAGCCAATTGTTTAATCATCCCCTCTCACCTCCTTTTCCCAGTTGACATATTGTTTTACTCCCCTCCCTGTGATACAATTTCTTTATTATATACAAGGGAGAATCCTAATTTGAAAACCATATTTCCATTCAACATACCTGCTAAATATTATCCACTGTTGCTTTTAACAATCATTTACGTTGTTTCAATTGCAAGAGCCTTTTTGAAACTCAATGAGATAATTGGATGTCTAAAAACCTTAACTGCATATTTAAGTTCTGCATCCATCTCTAAAAGCCCTTATGATGCCGTAGGCTTCCATTTGGAAAAAAGAGGGCACTATGATTTATGTCTGAATGATGTTCTAGTTAAGTTTCCTGTAATAGAGAAATATTCTGGATACTACACTGGCACTCTTGAATATGGCGCACCTGATATAACTAATTACCGGACAGCTGCAACGCTTTACAATGAACTTTCAATGAAGCGGAATTATATTTATCAGGACTTCAAATCTTCCTTTAATCCAATTCATGCGATAAAAACGCTTTTTACTATCCCTAGTTCATTAATTGAATGGATAGGTTTCAACCCTTCTGCTATAGTTTCCAGAGTCGTAAACATTATCGGTTGGATTGTCTCTTTTATCCTTGGGCTCTATTCAGAAGAAATAAAAGCCTTAATAACCGCTTTACTCCAAAACCTTACAAAGTGATAAATAAGTAAGCATGAATAGCAGAGCGGATTGATATTTTGAAAGAATCTCGCCATCAAAAGTAAAAATCTGCTTCATAATGATTAGACCGCCTAGTGTCAATAATAATGTGAGGCTATTTTTTCTCATCCTCTCTCACCTCCTTTTCATAGTTGACACACGCATGTGATAGTGGTATAGTTGCTTTATCGAACATGTGTTTGTTTAGGTGCTATTTTTCTCTCTGTAAAATAACCACATAAAATCATATTCAGGGAAAAATACTTTCCATATTTTTTTTGCGTCATCAAAGTAAACTCCTCTCTCTTTACTCCCCTGAATATTATCACTTACTGTTTGGTATCTACATCCAAGCAAATCTGCGATTTGAGTGAAAGTAACATTTTTCCCTTTCATCGCTGTAAGTAGATTATTGTACATGCAATCACCTCTCTTTCCATATTCGCACCAGCGAATATCTTGACTGTATTATATTCTCACATGCAACCATTGTCAAGCACTATATTTTCATGTGAGAATATTTTCGTCTCTTTTTTATGCTTCTTATATGTTTTTGCGTTTATTTCTATTTACAATATTCGCAAAATCGTATATAATATAAAGCATCAGAGAGAGGTGAAAATATGAATAGGGAGCAACTAATTCAACGATTAATAAAGGAGCAAGGATATAGTTTAAGGGCCTTTGCAGAAAAATGTGACATCCCATACACAAGCTTATATACGATATTGAATCGAACCGGCATTGGTAAAGCCAGCGTTGATGTGGTTATCACAATATGTAGCGAACTTGGAATAACTGTAGATGAACTTGATGAAATGGCAAAAGGAATATCGCAATCCAAATACGAGCCAACATATGAGGATATTCAAAGCCTTATTGCCCGTAATGGGAAAAAACTCACGGTCGAACAAAAACAGGATATCATTAGAACGTTATTGTCTGATGATGACTAAAGGAGTGATTTTGTTTGGAACGACGCGAGATTTTTCGTATTATTTTGGATGTATACGAAACCTGCGAAATAAAAGAGTTTCCCATTGATTGCATTGATGTTATTAAAAAATTAAAAATCCCTTTGTATAAGTATTCCGAACTTTCTGCCAAAAAGGAAAAAGAGTGTTATAGGGTAAGCGACGATGCATTTAAACTCAAAGGGAAAATCTATTATAATGATGCCTTCTCGTATATATGCAGGCAACGTTTCACGCTAATGCATGAGGTTGGACACATATTATTAAAACATGTTGGTGATACCAAAGAAAATGATGACGAAACAAATTATTTCGCCAGCCATTTTTTAGCGCCACGTATTCTTATTCACAAATATAAATGCCATGACGCAATCCAGATACATGACAAATTTGGTCTGTCCTATCAGGCATCTAACAGAGCATTGATGTCCTACAAGGAATGGTTCCGCAACATCTCATACAGTGCAACCAGAAAGCCCACAGAACCAGAATTACAGCTGGAGCATATTTTCTTTCCAGAGACAAATATTATTCCGCTCATGGAAGGGATTGTACAACCAGCCAGGGGGTGTTATACTGAAGAGGATGAAGATGACCATTCTGAATTGAATGAACGTTCTGATTTTATGAGATTAATAAGCAGATGGCATGGAGACCGTGGCTTTGGCCTTGCAGAAAACAAATGGTTTTACGGGAATGATTTATGATTAAATAGCCCATGGCTTTTTAATAAAATTCGGCTTAGCCGTTAACTTAGGAGGAATGTGTATGAAACAGAAATTAAGCAAGTGTCTACTTATCTCATTTATATTAGGTGTACTATACCTGATATATTCGGCCACATACTGGTCAGGTGCTGCCGGGAGCGGAGCGTCTACCGCCGAACAGATTGGTTCCGGTTTGGCCACTGCAATAGTGATGCCCCATCTTGTATTCACAGCACTCGCTGTAATCTTTAATGCCCTGGGGTTATTCATGAGAAAGCGAGGCTTCGCATTAACGGGTGCCATACTGTATACTGTTGCTTTAGTATTATTCCCGGTTTATTTCATGTTTGTAGTCATACAGATGATTTTATCATATGTCGGATTTGCAAAAATGAAAAAAGAGAACAAGCCGGCTAATTAGGATCATATTGAGGAGGATTTACAAATGAAAAAACTTTTTCTGGCAACCTTACTAACCACTAGCATTATATTATCAGCCTGCAGTTCCGGAACATCTGAGGCGCCAACCCAACCGGTCTCCGTGTCACAAAAAAGCGAAGACACCAAATCAGAAGCGAAGAATGATACGAAGGAAACGAGTGCTGATGATACTCCAGCGGAAGAAACTAATGCAGAAGCACCATCTGATGAAGTCACGCTGGAAGAAAAAGAAATCTATAACCAAGATAATATCATTGTCACTGCGACCGGACTTAAGATGGATGGTTTTTGGGGGCCTGAAATAACGCTACTTGTCGAAAATAATAGCGATAAGAATCTCACTATCCAACCTCGGAATAGTTCTGTTAATGGATATATGATAGATTTGCAGATGTCATGTGATGTTGCTGCAGGTAAAAAAGCAAATGATGGTATGGTCATATCCAACAGTGATTTAGAAAAATGTGGGATAGATACTATTGCGGATATTGAGTTCTCCTTACATATATTTGAAAGTGATTCCTGGGAGTCCTATGTAGACACTGAACCGATAAAGTTGACTACTAGTGTCGGCGATGGATACCAGCAAGTATACGATGACAGCGGAGAGGTCCTTTATAACAATAATGGCATTAAAATTATATCAAAAGGTCTTTTGACTGATGATTCAATCTTTGGGCCGCAATTCATAACATATATTGAAAATAATTCAGACAAGGGCATTACAGTTCAAGTTAGAGATACTTCTGTAAATGGTTTCATGATTGATTCTTCCATGTCCGCCGAAGTAGCCTCCGGGAAAAAGCGGATTAGCGCAATGAGTTTTTTAAGCAGTCAACTTGAGGAAAACAAAATTACGGAATTTAAGAACATTGAAACGTCATTTCATATTTTTTATACCGATGGATGGGATACCATTGAAGACACCACACCTATAACTATTTCTTTTAAATAAATAGTAAGCAAAAAGCCCCTGTGCGGGAACACAGAAGCTTTTCACATAGATTTTCTCTTACCAGGCTACCCCCGGAAGATAATCCAAACATAGACACTTGGATTATATCATTCCTGGAGTGTTCTGGCAAGGGGCGTATTTATTTTACCCATTTTTTAGGAGGAATGATACCATGGCACAGCAGAAAAAAACTAAAAACAAATTACCGTCAGGCAATATCCGCATCCAGGTATATGACTATACAGACGTTGACGGCAAGAAGCATTACAAATCTTTCACAGCCCCTACGAAGAAGGAGGCCAAGTTTCTGGCCGCCCAATGGGCCGCAGGCAAAGCAGGCATGACTGCGGAGAACATCACCCTGTATGAAGCCGTCACGCGTTATATAGACGCCAAAAGAGGGGTTCTGTCTCCCAGCACCATAAGGGGCTATGAGGCTGTACAGCGTAATTACATCAAGCCGTATGAATTGGGACGCATTAAACTGAATAACCTAACCAATACAGCCCTTCAAGTATGGATAAGTGATATCTCTGCTAAGGTAGGCCCCAAGAGCGTGAGGAATGCACACGGGCTTGTATCGGGCACATTAGAGATGTTCCATCCTGATTTTCATATTAAGACCACCCTGCCTGCCAAGAAACGGCCTGCGTTGTACACGCCATCGGACCAGGACATAAAGACCCTGCTACAGCATGTTGAGGGGAAGGAACTTGAGATAGCCATTTTCCTGGCTGCTTTTGGTCCATTGCGCAGAGGAGAAATATGCGCATTGGATAGTGACGACATACATGGAAACGTGATTGATGTAAACAAGAGTGTGGTTATGGGGCCTGACAAGATGTGGCATATCAAACCGCCCAAGACCTTCGGCAGCTACCGTCAGGTAGAATTTCCGGGTTTTGTGATAGAGAGGATGAGGGGTATAGAAGGCCGCATTGTGAAGGCTACTCCAGACCAGATAACCCACCGGTTTGAACGAGCCATCAAATCAACAGGATTGCCAAAATTCAGATTTCACGATCTGCGCCATTATGCTGCCAGCATCATGCACGCTATCGGGGTCCCTGACCAATATATTCTCCAACGCGGTGGATGGGCCACTGATAATGTCATGAAAACGGTTTATAGGGATGTCATTGACCTGGAAACAGTTCGCCAGACAAAGAAAATCAACAGGCACTTTATCAAGGTGTCCGGTCTCTCAAAATAGAATGTATCACACGAAGTATCACACGCGGCCCGCAATCCCCTGTAAAATAAAGGTTTTACTATGGGTTCGAGCCCCATTACTTCCATTTTTCATACCCATTTTCAGTTTACGATTCCATTTCATTTTTCTTTCATCCCCCGAAGCCTGTTTTTTCCAGTCTTCTGTTTTTTCCCTTGCTTCCTTATTCGTTCCCATGGCTTTGACCAGGGGGTGGGGATTATCAATTTTAAGATTTTCTTAATAATCTATTCAAAGAACATTCAAACATTCCGGAGTATTGCATGCTATACTAAGTACATAAGAAATGCACGAATGTTTAACAACTATCCTTCAACCCTTTTTGAAAATCCGAAAATCCTAAAGAAAATTGCTCCGTACCGCCTGGTACGGAGCTTTTTCTATGTATTCCATATTTTTTGACTTTCTTTATCTCTGGTTCAGTCCTGCCAGGACTTTCCTCAATTTCTCCACATTTCCATCGTCAAAACAATATCCGTCCATCCCGCAGCGGCGCGCGCCCTCTATGTTAAGCTCCAGGTCATCCACAAAAAAGCATTCTTCAGGCTTCAGATGGAACCGCTCAAAGAGATGGCCGTATATCTCCTTCTGGGGCTTCAGACACAGGACATCGGCCGAGAACAGGATACCGTCAAAACAGTCCACCGCGGGCAGCACGTCCTTATAGCAGCTCAAAAGGCGGACGGATGCATTGGAGCACAGATAGATGCCATAGCCCATGGACTTAAGCCACCTGACCACATCCTCCATTCCTTCCTTTTTATACATGTTGAACTCATGCCAGCGGTTAAAGCACAGGGCTGCCAGACTGCGCTCCTCCTCTGTGTCCAGGCGGGCCTGCATCTTTTTTAAGGCCATATCCTCCGGTATGACTCCCATGTCCAGCAGAATCCACTCAGGTGATACGAATATAGCGGTGCTGACCTTTTTCCGGGTCTCCTGGTCCTCTATGAAATGCCTGCACACTCTGTCCGCCGTGTAGTCCACCAGGACATTTCCCATATCAAAAACAATGTTCTTAATCATCCTATCCTCCTGCTCTCTTTTATATATATTATCGCTTTCAAACCTCCGAAGGGAACATCCTGCCATATTCAAAAACCCGGGACAAGGCCCCGGGTTTCATGTCTCTTAGGCTTCCGGTTTTTCAACCTGAATAATGGCAGCCTTCTGCATGGGAATACGGCAGTTCTTATTGTTACCGAATTCCACAATGACTGTATCATCTGTCATGTCGATGATAACGCCATAGAATCCGCTGCTGGTGAGAATGGTATCACCAACTGCAACGCTTTCCAACAATTCCTTTTGTCTTTGCCTCTCCTTCTTCTGAGGACGGATTGCCATGAAATATAACATACCTCCCAGAAGAACAATATAGAGAACCCAGAACATCGGACCACTTGTCATTCCATTTTCCTCCTTCACACCTACCGCCGCCTCGCCGCAGTAGTTTCTTATTCATCAGACGCCGTACTGTTCGCACGGCTGGAACCTTCCATACAGGCAAGCTTGGCCGCTTTATACTCAGCATAGCGGTGTTCCTCGATGGCGTCGCGAATCTCTTTCATCATTGTATTATAAAAATACAAATTATGCAAGGTACATAATCTCATTCCAAGCATTTCTTTTGCCTTCAGCAGATGGCGGATATAGGCCCTGCTGTAGGAACGGCAGGCAGGACAGCCGCATCCCTCTTCTATGGGGCGGGAATCCAGCTCGTATTTCTGGTTAAACAGGTTCAGCTTACCCTGGTTGGTGTACACATGGCCGTGGCGTCCGTTCCTGGATGGATATACGCAGTCAAAAAAGTCCACGCCCCGGTCCACTGCTTCCAGGATGTTGGCCGGGGTTCCCACGCCCATAAGGTATACAGGCTTGTCCTCAGGCAGGCAGGGCACTGTCACGTCCAGGATATGGTACATCTCCTCGTGGCTCTCTCCCACTGCCAGTCCGCCCACCGCATATCCGTCTAAGTCCATGTCCCGTATGGTCCTTGCATGTTCCATGCGTATCTCGTCCACCACGCCGCCCTGGTTGATGCCGAACAGCAGCTGCTCCCGGTTCACCGTATCCGGCAGGGAGTTAAGGCGCTCCATCTCGGTCTTGCAGCGCGCCAGCCAGCGGGTGGTTCGCTCCACTGAATGCCGGATGTAGTCGTCGCTTGCATGGCTGGGAGGACATTCATCAAACGCCATGGCAATGGTGGAGCCAAGATTGGACTGAATCTGCATGCTCTCCTCAGGCCCCATGAATATCTTGTGGCCGTCGATATGGGAACTAAAGTAAACCCCTTCTTCCTTAATCTTGCGCAGTCCTGCCAGGGAAAACACCTGGAACCCGCCGGAATCCGTAAGGATAGGGCGGTCCCAGTTCATAAACCTGTGAAGCCCGCCAAATTCCCTTATGAGCTTGTCACCGGTGCGCACATGGAGATGATAGGTATTGGACAGCTCCACCTGGGTGCCGATTCCCCGAAGGTCATCCGTTGAAACAGCTCCTTTGATGGCGCCCACTGTTCCCACATTCATAAACACAGGCGTCTCCACGGTGCCGTGTACTGTTTCCATGCGGGCGCGCTTCGCACGCCCGTCCTTTGTTATGACTTGATATTTCATATGATATGCCTCAATTATTCCTCATCGTCTGCCAGGGCAGCTTTAATCATGATGGCGCACTCAATCCGCTTCTTCTGCATCTCACAGCCAATGTCATATGACCCGTTGATGGAGCCGCTGAAATTATACGCGTTGGCAGAACAGCCGCCGCTGCAGTAGAACCTGGCAAAGCAGTCCTTGCACCCCGGCTTGGCGTATACATTGCAGGTCTTGAACTCGTCCCTGATATCCGTGTTCACAACGCCTGTGTCCACATTGCCCATAAGGAATTTCTCATTGCCCACAAACTGATGACAGGGATAGAGGTCGCCCCACGGGGTCACTGCCAGATACTCGGTGCCGGAACCGCAGCCTGCCATGCGCTTTGCCACGCAGGGCCCCGCCTTTAAGTCCAGCATAAAATGGAAGAAGCTGAATCCTCTTCCCTCCTTTTTCCGCTTGATATACTCTAAAGCCAGGCGGTCGTACTCCTTTAAGATAGCCGGGATGTCCTCCTCCCTGATGGCGTAATCCTCTGCCGGGTCAGCCACCACCGGCTCCATGGACATCTGCTCAAATCCCAAGTCCGCATAGTGGAGCACGTCGTCCGCAAAGTCCAGATTGTTTCTGGTAAATGTACCGCGGACATAATAATTCATCTGCTTCCTGCTGTTCGCAAACTTCCGGAACTTGGGGACAATCAGATCATAGCTGCCGCTGCCGTTACGGAATGGGCGCATCCTATCGTTGACATCCTTTCGTCCGTCCAGGCTCAGCACCACATTGCTCATTTCACGGTTGCAAAATTCCATCACCTCGTCATTTAGCAGAACTCCGTTGGTTGTCAGGGTGAAACGGAATTTCTTGTGGCGGGCTTCTTCCTGGGAACGGCCGTATTCCACCAGCCGCTTCACCACATCCCAGTTCATCAGGGGCTCGCCGCCAAAGAAGTCCACCTCCAGGTGTTCCCTGTTTCCGGAATTGGCGATAAGGAAGTCCAGTGCCTTCTTTCCCACCTCATAGCTCATGAGAGCGCGGCGGCCATGGTACTCGCCTTCCTCTGCAAAGCAGTAACGGCAGGCCAGATTGCAGTCATGGGCAATGTGCAGGCACAGCGCCTTCACAACCGTCTTCCTCTTCTTAAAGTCTACCACAAAATCCCTGTAAATATCCTTGGTAAGGAGCTGCTCTGCTTCAATCAGCTGCCCAATTTCCTCCAGTGCCTCCTCAATATCCTCCTGGCTGTATCTGTCCTTAAGACAGACCCTTACCTCTTCCTTCACTTCTGAAGGCAGGGCAGCCGGCGCTTCCATCTCCGGAATCCGCTGCGAAACCAGCTGCACGGCGTCGTAGACGACCGGGTCCACCACATGGACGGAGCCGCTGTTGACATCCAGGACAATATGATAACCATTATTTATATACTGATGAATCACGAATCTACTCTCTCTTTCCAAGGGCCAAAGGCCCCAAATCCTGTGCATGGTAAAGCCCCTATAATCCCATCGACCATAGGGGCTTACGACCAATTTCCTGTATGTATCTCTTCTGACCGGCGATTAGCGGTTAGCGTTCTCGCAGCTCTGGTTTCCTACTGTACAGGATGTCTTGCAGGCTGACTGGCAGGAAGTCTGGCACTCGCCGCATCCGCCCTTCTTCATTGTGTCCTTTAAGGTATTGGTATTCAATGTTTTAACGTGCTTCATACTACGGCACCTCCTATTCATTTAATATTATTAATTGTTTGAAAATATAATTCCTTGAAATTATAACACAGGTTAAAGTCCCTTGCAACGGTATTTTCAAAGGTTTGTCATATTAAAGGCTCCCCCGGGAATATACTGCAACATAGATTCTTTCAAAAGGAGAACAATATATGGAAAATGGTATTGTAAAGCCCATGCTCCGCTCCCTGCTAATCTCCTATGTGCTGTCAGGAATCCTTCTGGCTGCCCTCGCATTTGCCCTCTATAAGCTGCGCCTGAAAGAGGGACAGGTGAACCTGATGGTGTATGCCGTATATTTACTGACCTGTTTATCCGGCGGTTTCCTGGCAGGCAAACGCATCCGGCAGCGCCGGTTCTTCTGGGGTCTGCTGTCAGGTCTTCTGTACTTCCTGGTACTTTTTGCTGTGTCCTGGGCCATGAACATGGGGTCTGCCATTGATATGGAACGCTCCGTCACCGTCATGGGCATATGCGCACTGGGAGGAACCATAGGGGGGATGCTCAGTTAAGGCTCCAAAGAGAGAATGCCGGTTTCCAGTCATGGCCATGGAACCCGGGCATTCTCTCTTTTTTCCGTCTGACGGCTTGCCGCCGGCCTTACTTTTTCTTCTTCACCCCCGCCTCCTCCAGGCTCTTGACAGCCTGTGTCAGCACAAAGACAGCGCTTCCCAGAAACACGAACATGTCGCCCAGATTGAACACTACCTTCTTAAGTGATTTCCATTCAATAGTGAAATAGTCCACCACATACCCGCGCACCACGCGGTCGTACAGGTTGCTGAGGGCGCCTCCCATCACAAGGGACAGGCCCAGCTTCTCCCCGGTCTTGCCCTTATCCGGCATCATGGCTGCCAGGGCTCCGACCATGGCAGATATCACCATAAGCGGAATCCCCTTTACCAATTCCGGTCTTTCCTTCATGAATCCAAACGGAAAACCGCTGTTATGGTTTTTATGAAGCTTTATAAATCCTTTGGCAGACGGCAGTTCCCTTGGGAATGTGTCGTCCTCCTGGCCCTCCACCACACTCTTGACCCCCAGGTCCAGGGCAGCCAGCCCGCCTATTATCCAGCCGTAAATCATAGATTCGTCTTCCTTTCCACCCTTTTATTTCATTTTACTATGGTTTCACACCTCCGTCCAGTGAAAGGTTTCTGAATTCAAGCATATACTATAACAAATATCCTGCCCGAGGTGTGCCATGGCAGAATGCCCATTTAATTCCGCCGACGAGAATATTGCTGATTTCATATACAGAATTGGAAGCCAGCAGCAGATTGGCGGCAATCCGGCCGATATTCCCTGTATGGATTATGTGAACGATGAATACAATATCATCTACACTCCTCTGGATACCGTAACCCCCATTTCCCTGGCCCGATACAGCTACTATACTGTACCCGGACTTTTTTCCCTTCTGGACAGTTCCAGCATGGAGGCATCCGGCATACTCACAACCTTTGCCGCGCCTGCCCTGGGAAACAGGGGGCGCGGGACCCTCATCGGTATCGTGGATACCGGCATTGACTATACCAACCCCTTATTCCGCTATCCGGACGGCTCCACCAGAATTGCCGGTCTGTGGGATCAGAGCATCCCCGCGGGAGCGGATGTCATTCCTCCCGGCGTGCCAGACTATTATGAACTCAGCGGCGCCTCTTATGGCACTGAATTTACCAGGGAGCAGATCAACCAGGCCCTTGCCTCCGACAGCCCCCTTGACCTGGTGCCCTCCACGGACACCAATGGCCACGGCACCTTCCTGGCCGGAATTGCCGCCGGCGGCTCCCTGCCGGAACAGGACTTCACGGGCGCGGCTCCGGAGTGCGAGCTCATAGTGGTCAAACTGAAACAGGCCAAACGCTACCTGCGGGAATTCTACCTTGTCAGCGAGGGCGCCGATGCCTACCAGGAAAATGACATCATGATGGGAATAAAATACCTGCGGGTGGCTGCGTTCCGCCTGGGCCGCCCCCTAATCATCCTCATCGCCCTTGGATCCAATCTGGGAAGCCATGAGGGCACCTCGCCCTTAAGCAGCGTTGTGCAGGATGCCAGCCGTTTCCTGGGCCGTGCAGCGGTCATTGCGGCAGGCAATGAGACAGGCCGGGCCCATCATTATTTCGGCACCATTCCGTCCGGACAGGAGTGGAATGATGTGGAAATCCGGGTGGGACCGGAAGAATCCAGCCGCGGCTTTTCCCTGGAGCTCTGGGCTTCCACTGCCGATACCTATTCTGTGGGCTTCGTCTCACCCAGCGGTGAGATAATCTCCCGTATTCCTATTATAGCCAGGAACGAGACCTCTATCCCTTTTCTTTTGGAACCAACGGTCATTACGGTCAATTACCAGCTCATTGAATCCGGCGCCGGAAAACAGCTGATATTCATGCGTTTTGAAAATCCTGTGACCGGGATATGGAGGGTGCGGGTTTATAATACCCAGTATTTTACAGGTGAATTTAACATATGGCTGCCCTCCGAGGGACTGATATCGGATGAAACCGTATTTCTGAGTCCCACTCCCGATACCACCATTACCATGCCCGGCAATACGGGCGCGCCCATTACAGTGGGGGCCTACAACCATCTGAACAACAGCATCTACATCCACTCCAGCCGCGGGTTCACTCCCTCCGGCATCGTAAAACCGGAGCTGGCAGCTCCCGGCGTCAATGTGATGGGGCCTTCGGTGGGACGCAGGAGCAGCGGCTCTGTCTCCATGACCACCCGCAGCGGCACCTCGGTGGCGGCCGCCCATGTGGCCGGCGCTGTGGCCAGTCTCTATGGGTGGGGAATCGTGCAAGGCAACCAGATTACCATGAGCCAGGCATCCGTTAAATCCTATTTAATCCGGGGCGCAAAAAGAAATCCAGCACTCCGCTACCCAAATGAAGAATGGGGCTATGGAGCACTGGATTTATACGAAACGTTCCGCCGAATCAGAGAGTGATTCACGGCGTGTCGGGATATGGATGCACCGCTCATCAAAGCATGAATCATCCCCGCATCTGTATCAATGGTCCGCCGCTTTTTTCCAGATAGGGACGGGTGACAACCACGGAGCCGATATTGGGGTCCTTGGGAATCTCATACATGATATCCAGCATGAATTCCTCCAGGATAGCCCTCAGGGCCCTGGCCCCGGTCCCTCTCTTGATGGCCTCACCGGCAATCCACTTAAGGGCTTCATCCTCAAAGACCAGCCGTACCTCATCCATCTCCAGCAGCCGTTCGTACTGTTTGGTGATGGCATTCCTGGGCTCTTTCAGGATACGCACCATCATATCCTCCGTAAGCCCCTGAAGGGTCACTGTCACTGGAAGCCTTCCCAGGAACTCGGGAATCATCCCAAAGGTCCGCAGATCCTCATTGGTCACCTGGCCCAGGATATCCGGGTCCTTATCATATGTATCCTTCAGGATGGAGCCAAAGCCCATGGTGGTTTTCTTCATCAGTCGTTCCTTAATGATTTCCTCCAGGTCAGGGAAGGCGCCGCCGCAGATGAACAGGATATTATCCGTATTCACCGTTGCCATGGGCGTCATGGCGTTCTTCTGGTTGGAGCCTACCGGCACCTCCACAGTGCTTCCCTCCAGCAGCTTGAGAAGCTCCTGCTGTACGGATTCGCCGCTGACATCCCTGGTATTGGTCTGTTTCTTCTTGGCAATCTTGTCAATCTCATCAATGAATATGATTCCCTTCTGAGCCCGCTCCACATCGTTATCCGCAGCAGCCAGAAGCTTAGATACCACGCTCTCTATATCGTCACCGATATAACCCGCCTCTGTCAGAGAGGTGGCGTCGGCAATGGCCAGCGGCACATCCAGAAGTCTGGCCAGCGTCTTAACCAGATAGGTCTTTCCGCTTCCCGTGGGACCAATCATCAGTATGTTGGACTTTTCAATGACAATACTCTTATCTCTTCCGGTATCCTCCCCGGCCTCGTCCTTGGACGGCTGGTCCAGAAATGCCCTTTTATAATGGTTATATACAGCCACTGCCATCACCTTCTTGGCTTTTTCCTGGCCGATTACATATTCATCCAGCTTTGCCTTGATGACATGGGGCGCCGGTATGTCCTTCATGGTCAGTACCGGCTGTTCCTTAGCCTTTTTCTTGATTTTCTGCTTTTTGGGAATTTCCACTGCGGGAGGCGTCATGTTCAGGTCATTGAGGTTCATGTTCATGTAGGGCATATTGGGCAGTTCGGAAAAATCCATGCCCCCCTTTGTCACGGAATCAAATGCCTTCTGCATACAGTCATGGCAGAGATTCATGCCGCCGGGCATGGATATCATGGGGCCGGCCTTGCTCTCAGGCCGCCGGCACATGTAACACACCTTTTCATAGCGGTCCTCTTCCTTTTGTTTTTCTTTATCTTCACCATGGCCGGATGCCTCCAAATCCTGGTTATAATCTTTCTCTTCCAAGTCAGTTCTCCTCTCTGTTAAAGGGCGTACCGGGCCGTACCATCGTCCCGCCGCTTAACGTAAAGTATATAACAAAATGCTTCCCCAAACAAGAGGAAGCATTTTCATTTCATATTATTTTGAAAAATTTAAGTTATTGGGCTTTGGTTTCCGTATTCTCCTGGGGCATGGCTTTCAGTGTGATGGTGACTGTCCTTTCCTGATATTCCCCGTCCTTCTGGGTCTGTACCGTCAGATCAATCTTCTCTCCCGTCTCGTAGCAGGCCAGAAGCTCCTGCAAATCCGTCATGTTCCGGACGCTCTGGCCGTCCACCTTGGTGATGATGTCCTTTTCCCTCAGGTCTGACTTGGCCGCGGCTCCTTCCTCCAGTATCTTATATACATACACGCCTCTTGGCATTCCGAAGGCCGCCGCGGACTCCTCGTCCACGCTGGTTCCCTGTATGCCCAGATAGCCTCTCCTGGCCTCCTCCACCGGATTCATGGTCTTGCGGTTCATGAGCTGGTTCATGATGTCCTCTGCCTTGGATATGGGAATGGCATAGCCGATTCCCTCCACCTCGGTGGAGGAATATTTGGCAGCATTGATGCCAATAACCTCTCCCTTCATATTGAGAAGGGCGCCTCCGCTGTTGCCGGGATTGATGGCTGCATCTGTCTGCAGAAGTTCCCTGGTGCTGGTGCTTGATACCCTGACTTCCCGGTTGAGGGCGCTTACATACCCCACTGTCACGGACTGGCCGTAGCCCAGCGCATTGCCGATGGCAATGACGCCCTGTCCCACCTTCAGGTCATCGGAGTTTCCCAGCCTGGCCACCTTAATCTTGCTCTTGGTGTCGTCCTTAATCTGCTCCAGAGGCACTGCTATGACTGCCAGGTCCGTCTCTGCGTCCGTTCCCTTGATGGCCGCGTCCACCACCTCACTGTCAATAAAGGCCACCTTCAGGGAGGTGGAATCCTCCACCACATGGTTGTTGGTCACGATGAGAAGTTCCTTGTCGTTCTCACCCACAATGATGCCTGAACCGCTGCTGGGCACCTCATAGGTCTGAGGGCCGCCTCTAAAGAACCAGCCGTATCCGAAATTATTGCTCTGGTATACCGCTGTGCTGGTGATTGCCACCACCGTGGGCATGGCCTGTTCCACGATATCGGAAACATCCGCCACTGCCTTTCCATTATTCCTCTGGCCCTGCTGGTATCCGCTGTCTCCCTGGGGGGCGCTGCCCTGGCCGTTATCCTGGCCGCTGCCCTGGCTTTCTGTCTGGGCCTTTGATATCTCTTCCTTCTTTTCCGGTTCAGCCGACGCCGCCGCGCTGTTTCCCATGAATCTGGATGCGGCCACATTGACTCCCACCATGGTCGCCCCTGAGACAGTGCCAAATAGAAGGGCTCCTGCCGTAATCAGGGCTGCCTTTTTTAAGATGCCGCCTTTTTTCTTCTTTGGAGGCATATCCTCCGGCTGGGGACGGCGCCCATATGGATCTTTGCCATACTGCATGCTGTCATAGCTCTGGTTATCATAAGACTTCCACCCGTAGTTCTGGTCGTTGTCGTACATTATAATTCCCCTTTCTCACGTAATCTCCCGATTCTGTACACAGTTTAGCAGCGATTTGTGATAAATGTGTGACCATTTTCTTATATAAGACTAAAAAGAGCCGGCAGGAAATGATAAATCCCTGCCGGCACTTTCAGCCTTTATATTCGCATTTTTATATGAATCATCCTTGCATTAATTTCCCGGCCCAATGATGACAGAACCCGGTCCCTCCGGCACGTATTCATCGGACGAGCCGCCCGGATAAGCTGCCGTACTCCCCCTGGTGCTGCCCGGATAAGCTGCCGTACTCCCCCTGGTGCTGCCCGGATAGGCCGCGGATGTACCCTGGCTTCCGGGATACGCAGCCGTGGTTCCCTTGGCAGCTCCCGGATAAGCGGCGCTGGTTCTCCTGGTGGGGTCCTGGCCCGGATAGGTGATTGCGCCTGGCCCGGTTGTCTGGTCGCCCTCTGATGTCTCGGCCCCCGGGAATATGCTGCCTGAGCTGCTCTCTCCCGGCCTTCCGGGATAAACGGTACCGGATCCGCTGCTTTCTCCCGGCCGTCCGAATATATCGTTCTCATCCTCAGGCGGATCCAGTTCATTGCCGAACTCGTCGGTCTCTAATTCTAAATCCGTTTCGCCGTCAATGATGGACTCATCTGTCTCGGACGTGCTGCTCTCAGACTCATTTTCTTTTGTCTCTTCCGTGGCCTTGGTCGCCTGCGTGGGCTTGGGGATATACCCGCCGTCTGTTCCCACACGGTCGATTGGCTTAGCCTCGTTGTACATGCCCGTATCCGCTGATATCTTGGCACTGATTTTCTTTACCATGTCACTGGGCTGGTAATTTTCATCCCCAAACAGGAACTGGTGGAGAAGGGTTACATTGCTCTCCAGTGTCTGTGGAATGACACAGGCTCCCTTCTTGCCCATATTAGCGTCACTTCTGGCCGCCGGGAATCCCATGGTATCCGCTATGGCATACTTGGTCAGATTTTTGGCTGCCGGTATAATATCATCAATCGTGACACTGGAAAGAATCTGGGGGAACACTGCCTCCATGACATTGTTCACTACCGCAAAATCGGATTTCTTAAGCTTCTGGAAGCAGAGGTCAATGATTTCCCGCTGGCGCTCTGTCCTGGCAAAGTCCGTATCCATCTTACGAAGCCTTGCGTACGCAACTGCCTGGACACCGTCCAGATGGTTGAGACCTGCCTGTTTCAGCTGATAGGATCCTACGCCTGTAGCCTCCACAGTCTCAGTAATATAGGCATTGATATAATAAAACTCCGCCTTGCTCAGCTCCACATCCACTCCGCCGAGAATATTGACGGCATCCACCACTGCCTTCCAGTTAAATGTGGCAAAATCATCTATCTGGAGGTCCAGGTTTCTGTTCAGTGCCTCCACTGCCTGTTCAGGACCGCCCAGGAAATAAGCCTGATTAATCTTATTGTACAGCCCGTTATCACTTACACTGAGATAAGTATCCCTGAACACGCTGACAAGCTTAATTTCGCCGCTGCCCTGGTCAATGTTGCATATGATGATGACATCGGCATTATTGCCTTTTCCAACCGAGTTGTTTCGGCTGTCCACACCAAAGAGGGCAATGGTCCAGTACCCCTCCATCTCCTCTACCTTTCGGTTTGAGATATTAGGGTTCGTCACCTGATGCGGTTTAAACGGGCTTGGCTGAATCAGGCTCATCTTATTCTGCGCATACCTGTAGAGCCCGGTTCCCAGAAGGAATATGATTTCCAGTATGATGAATACAATTATCATCTTACGGCGGTGCTTAACCTCTGCCGCAGCCGGGTCCGCTGCTGCCGCTTCCCTGGCTGCCCTGCGGCCGCCTGCTCCGCCCCCGTTCCTTCCAAGGGACGAGTCTCTGCCCTTAACGACGCCAAGTTCTTCCGCCCCGGCATAGGACCGGCTGTATGTGCGGCCGCCAGTCTCACCAGCCCCCAAATTCCCGGCTGCCGGCCTGGCACCTTTTCCTTCGCCTGTGTACCTGGGCCGTTCCCCCTGCCTGCTTCCTGAGATTCCCGGCCTTCCGTCAGGCCGGTCCCCTGTGAATCTGGGACGGTCCCCGGACTTGCCGCCTGTGTATCCCGGACGCGCTCCGCTCTTGCCGCCTGTGCCCGCATATCCAGGGCGCTCCCCGGACCCGCCGCCCGTGCCTGTGTATCCCGGACGCGCTTCGCTCTTGCCGCCCGTGCCCGCATATCCAGGGCGCTCCCCGGACCCGCCGGCTGCATACCCGGGCCGACCCGCCGCTTTTTCTCCCGCAAACCGCGGACGCTGGCCTGCCTTTCCCTCACCGCTTACAGGGCGTTCCGGCATCTTCTCACCGGCATAGGCACTGCGGGTTTTGCTCTTTCCTGATATGCCTGGGGTGCGCTCCGCGGCTCCCTCTCCGGCATAGCGCGGACGTGGGCCGGAACCGGCATCGGACCTGGGCCCGGCAGCCGGGCCTGAACTGCGGCCATCCGAAGCCCTCCTGCCTGGCGCCCTGTCAGCAGGAACCGGTGTCCCCTGCCTGGCCCCCCCGCGTGAACCTGCGCGGCCCTCCTGGCCGGCTCCATTTATCTCCTGCCCGCTGCTTCTGGTACGCCCGCGCGGCATTGTATCTGAATCAGCCCCGGCACCGGCGCTTAGATCGCGCTTTCTGCTGCGGCCTCTTAATCTCTCTTCTTCCTCATCAAATCCATTGTCAAACTCACGATTCATTCGTCCATCCTCATTCCATCACGTAAACCAGGCGCTAAACACATATAAGCAGCCCCGCTCCTCTGACCCGCAGACTGTATCCGGGCACGGCTAAAGCACAGGAGCATTCTTAACGCAAACGTCATGCATATCAATATGCATTTTTATTAATAAATCCCTTGAAAACAGTGAGAAACATTATCTTGAAGTCAAAACCCAGGCTCCAGTTCTCAATGTAATACAGGTCATGTTCAATCCTCTTGGTAATCGATGTATCCCCACGGTAGCCATTGACCTGGGCCCAGCCCGTGAGCCCCGGGCGTACCTGGTGCTTAATCATATACCGCGGTATCTCTTCTTTGAATTTTTCCACAAACAGCGGCCGTTCCGGCCTGGGCCCCACCAGACTCATGTCGCCTATGAGGACATTAAAAAACTGGGGCATCTCGTCAATGCTTGTCTTGCGTATGAAACGTCCCACAGGCGTTACCCTGGGGTCATGGGGCGTTGTCCACTGGCTGCGTTCCCTGCCTGGGTCCTGGACCTCCATGGAGCGGAACTTGTACATCTTAAAGGGACGGTTGTGCAGCCCTATCCTCTCCTGGCTGAAAAGTACGGGTCCGGGCGAAGTGATTTTGATAAGCAGAGCCGTGACCAGCATGAGAGGCGAAAATACAATCAGACCAAACAGAGCGCCGGCAAGGTCCACTATCCGCTTCATGGTGGCATTAAACACCCCGGTAAGGGGCACATGGCGGATATGGATTACCGGAAGTCCCTGAAGGTCTTCCATATAGGGAATCGTCGGTATTATGTTATTATAATCCGGTATGAACTTTGTATGCACGCCTGATTTCTCGCAGGCCGCCACAATCTGTTCCAAATTAGAGTACTCTTTGATGCTCAGGGTTATGGCTATTTCGTCCAGCGTATTGGATGCCAGGAAGTCCTCCAGATGATTGGTGGGTCCCAGTACCTGTACCTTTTTATATGCAAAGCCGGCCGGCCGGTGGTCGTCCAGGATTCCCTGGACATGGTAACCCCATTCCGGATTGACGCTGACCCTGTCGATGAACCCTTCGGCCGCCCGGCTGTAGCCAATGAGGAGCACATGCTTCTGATTATAGCCGTTGGTCCGCAGGGAGCGCAGGAAGATACGTATTGAAATCCGCTCTGCTTCCAGCAGGATGATATTGGCCGCAAAGAATGCCAGAATCATCTTTGTGGAGAAATAGCTCAGATGGCTTACGAACCTTCGCAGACCAAAAAGCACGAACGTAAAGAGCATGAGGCCGATGACATTGGCCTTACAGATATTCGCCAGTTCTGAACGCCGCCCCTGAATCCGTTTGGGCACATACAGATGGAAACTGGCATATAGAATCAGGTATATGGGCACGATAAAGATGAGCGCCATAAAATATACCTGGGGCTTTAGCACGCCCTCATCTATAGGCAGTACCTTTCCGCTGATGACAATGAACCATGCCAGAGCGTAGGCCACCACAGTGACCAGTATATCCAGCAGGACATGCATGCGGTTCAGCCTTTTCTGGTTATCTTTTATCATTGTATTTCACCTTGGTTTCTCAGGGAATCCCTTCTTACCGTAAATATCGTTGTTATTATACATGATAAGCCGTCATTATTCTATAACTTTTCTCTTAATTTCGAAAAAGTTCATAATTTAGCAATCTGCCTTGCGGCAAACTCATAAACATAGATAAAGGTCCCTGTAATCAATTCCCACTCAATGGTCAGATAATTTTTAAGCCGTTCCCTGCTGTAAGGCACCTTCCGGCACCTTTTAGCGGTTGTCAGGCCTTCCCTCACACCAGCCGCATAATCCCTTCCAAATCCCTTTTTCTTAAAAAACATGTATTTGAGTCCCATTCCCAGGAGAATCGGAAGCAGATTCACCGCCAGCTGCAAAAGGGGCATGTTCTTATAATTCAGATAAATATTATTCCTGGCAGCCAGCTTTACCTTGAAGGGATTGTACTTGGAACCGCTGGTGCCGCTTCCCACATGATAGACAATGGCCGTGGGACAGTAAATGTTGTCATATCCCGCAATCCTGGCCCTGTAACCAACGTCCAGGTCCTCCAGGTACGCAAAATGCATCTCGTCAAAGTATCCGATTTCATCAAACACCTCACGGCGGTAGATGGCTGCCCCGGCGCAGGCTGAGAAGATGCGGCAGGCCCTGTTATATTTTGCACAGGAGCGGCCCACCCCCCTCTGGTATGCCCAGCCCAAAAGACTGTACATATCCCCGGCATCGTCCATCAGCTCTTTATGGCAGAGCTGGATCATCTTGCAGCTGACGGAAAATATCTTTGGGGAGCACTCAATGGCCTTGATCATTTCTCCCACATAGCGGAAGTCCGGCTCCGTGTCATTGTTGAGCAGAATCACATAGGGAGTTGACGCCGCCTTAAGGCCCACGTTCACCGCGCCGGAGAACCCGGTGTTCTCAGGCAGGAAAATGGACGGAATCCCGTGCTCCTTCAGCCACTCCACACTTCCGTCCGTGGAACCGTTGTCCACCACCAGGATGTCAAAATCCCGGCAAATCTGCATATTAAGGGCTTTAAAACAGGGCTCCATAAATTTAAGACCGTTATAATTCGGTATGACGATGGTCACTTTGCTGTGCCTGCCTGCCCTGCGTCCTGTTTCATTACCGCGTCCCGCTTCATTACCGCGTCCTGTTTCATTACCGCGTCCCGCTTCATAATCATTTCTATGGTCACTCATGTGCTTTCGTATCGTCCTCCGGCGCAAACTGTTGGTAAACCTTAAGGTCATAAGGCTCACCTATTTTTTCCTTCAGAAGGTCCCTGAGCGCAAAGTTAGATTTGCGCAGAGTCAGGTTGGGGTTGTAGTAGGGGTCGCCATTTTGAATGATATCCGGCCACTTCCGTATGAAGATGGCCACCTCCCGGTTAAAACGGGCTATCTTTTCAGGCGTATCCTCCAGTCCTCTGGACTTGGATTCATAATGGTAAAAGCATGAATAAGGCGCATACACTACCAGTTTCCCCAGGGCGCGTACTTTCATGCAGTAATCAATGTCATTAAAGGCCACTGCCAGCTCCGGGCTCAAACCGCCCACCTGGTCAAAGACGGATTTCTTTGTCATGAGGCAGGCTGCTGTGACGGCGCTGTAGTCCTGGGCGCACATGGCCCTGTGGAAATAGCTGTTCTCCGCCTTGTGAAGGCCGATGAATGTATGGCCGGCAATGCCGCCAAAGCCTATGACCACTCCGGCATGCTGTATGGTGTCATCCCCATAGAGAAGCCTGGAGCCTGCAATGCCCACATCCTCCCTCTGACAGAATCCCAGCATTTCTTTTATACTGTCCTCGTCAATCAGCTCCGTATCATTGTTGAGCAGCAGCAGGTATTCACCCTTTGCAAAGGAAGCTCCATAATTATTGATGGCAGAATAGTTGAAGCCCTGCTTCCAGGTGACCACCCGGAAATTGCTGTGCTCCGCCTGCATCTTATCGTAGTAGGCAAAGGTATCCTTCTGGGAACTGTTATTTTCCACGACAATGAATTCCAGGTTCCGGTACGACGATTTCTCCATCAGGGAGCGCACGCACACATCCAGATCCTGGCTGTGGTCCTTATTGGGGATGATGACAGACACCAGAGGTTCACCCTGTATCTCAAACGTGGTATGGTAAATGCCGTAATCCACGCCCTTCTCCACCTTCACCGCCGGAATTCCCATCCGCTCATAGTGGGCCATGATAGCTCTGGAGCCGGCCTCAAAGGCATACATCTTGCTCTCCGGGTTGCTGGCCGTGGAATTCTGATGGCAGCGCCAGTGATAGAGGACCTTGGGAATATGGTATACTCTCTTTGCCGCCTCCGTACACCGGAAAATGAAATCATAATCCTGGGCGCCGTCAAACTCCTGGCGGAATCCGCCCACCTGCTTTAACAAATCCTGCCTTATGATGAACAGATGGCATATATAATTGACGCTGGTCAGCAAATCCGGGTTGAAATCCGGTTTGAAATGAGGGTCGAACAGAGCCTTTCCATCCATGTCCAGTTTATCTTCATCGGAATAAATGACCTGGCAGTCCGGATTTTCATTGATTGCCTTCACCACCTCATAAAAAGCATTGGGAGGAAGTGTATCGTCATGGTCAGCCAGGATGACAAAGTCTCCCCTGGCCATATCCAGGGCTGCATTGGTATTGCCTGAGATTCCGCGGTTGCTGCCCAGAATCTCATAGCGCACACGCCGGTCACGGTCCGCGTACTTCTTAAGCACACGCTCCAGTCCCTCTCCCCTGGGGCTTCCGTCCGCAACGCATATCTCCCAGTTTGTATAGGTCTGTTCCATGATAGAGTCCAGCATTTCCCTGAGATAGCGCTCCGGGGTCTTATAGGCGGGAATCACAACGGACAGCATGGGCTCAAAGTCAAATAAATGCTTTCTCTGCTCCGCCAGCTCCTCTTCCGTTGGTTTGGTCAGCTCATACCACTCGCTGTAATCATAATCATTGTCAATTCCCTGCAGCTTGTGCTTTGACTTGACCACAAGAGCCTTAAGGCCATGTTCCTTCCAAAAGTCCATGGCCACATGGACTGTCTCCATGTTCATCAGGTCCTTAAGCTTCTCCATACGCTTGTGGGCCACGCTGGCCCGCTTTGCAATCAGCTCCTCATTATACTTGATTTTTGCCTGGCGTCCCTCGCAGCGGATCAGCAGGTAATAATCCTTCCCCCGCTCATAGGGAAACTGGATGTCAAATCCAAATTCCCGGTCATGGACCTTCTTAAAATATATCTGGCTCACATCATCCCTGCGTGTATTTACATGCTTGAATTTTACCGGCTGGCGCTTCTCATCCTCCACCCGGAAGGTGGCCTTGCTGTCAGGGGATTTACCTATAGCCCATCCGTTAAGGGTAATGGAATTCTCCCGGATGCGTACCACGTCTATCTTATATTTCATGCTTCATTACCGCCCTTTTTCTCTTCCTCGTTAAAATTAATACGCTCTTCCTCAATGACCAGGGGCCGCTTCATCACCCGCTGGTTAATGCTCATGATATACTCTCCCAGAAAACCGATGAAGAACAGCTGTACCGACCCCAAAAACAGCATTCCGATAAGCATGGGCGCCATGCCTGCCGGGAAACGGTCCCACCAAATCAGCTTCATTACCAGGTAGACCAGGGCGATGAGCATGCTGACAACGGCGCATATGCTGCCGAAAATCGTAGCCAGACGCAGACCTGCCTTTGTATAGGAAGTAACGCTGAGCATGGCGGCATCGTACAGACGATAGAGGTTATTATGGGTCTTGCCCGCCCTGCGGCGCGGCTGCTCATAGGGAATCTCCTTGCGGCGGTATCCCAGCTCAGCCACGATTCCCCTGAGGAAAGGCGTGGGGTCATCCAGGTTGCGTAAGACCTCAATGAACTCCCTGTCATAGAGACCCGAACCGGTAAAATGCTCAATCTGCTCCACGTCCGACAATTTCTTGATGGTCTTGTAATAGCAGCTTCTGAGCCAGTACATCAGCCGGTTTTCCTTGCTGCTTGTCTTGATGCCGATGACGATTTTATATCCCTTCTCCCACTCGCGGATATATTTGGGAATCATTTCCACCGGGTCCTGGAAATCCGCCACCATTTCGATAACGCAGTCTCCAGTAACCTGGAGCATGCCGTAATAGGGGGAGTTGAACTGACCGAAATTCCGGGCATTGAGTATGGCCTTGATGCGCGGGTTGTCCGCGCACAGGCCCCGGATGATGTCCCTGGTGCCATCCGTGGAATCATTATCAATGAATACCAGCTCATAGTCATACTGTGGCAGCTCTTTTTCCAGGATTTCCGTCACTGCCCTGCTGATAGGGCCTACATTTTCCGCTTCATTATAACAGGGAATCAATACGCTGATTTTCTTCATATCTCTCTATGCTTCTTCTTTCTCTATGGTTTCTTCGATGCCTTGGCGGAAGGTATACCGTTCCTCCCACCTGCCGCCTGTGAGTCTCTTAAGTCTGGTGATGTCAGGCCGGATGGACAGGGCTCCCTCCTTGGCCTGTACAAAGGTCCCATACTCCAGCGTTCCCTTAAATCCTACGATTTCATGGATTTCCTCCACAAAGGATCGAAGGGGCCTGGTGTCCTGGCTGGCTATGTTGACAATAGCGCTTATGAGACTGCAGGGACCGTCCTTTTTCCAATCAGGCCCTTCGTTTACGGCCTGCCTGTATAATTCATATACTGCCTGTACCGCATCCTCAATATACATAAAATTCCACATATGCCTGCACGCGCTCAGGGAAACCTTCTTATCCTGCCTTAAATCCCGCACCAGGGTGGATATGATGGACCAGGGATGATCCCCGCAGCCGTACACGCTGAAAAATCTCAGATGGTAATAGTTAAGGCCCAGACGGCTGCAAAGGGGAGCTGCCTTTTGGTAAAACTCCCATTTTGCCTTTCCGTATTCATTGATGGGACGGCAGGGCGCCTCCTCCTCCATAATTCCGTCCACGGCCCCGTATTCCACTCTGGAACCCGCATCCATGAACACCCGGCAGCCCAGACGTCCCGCTGCCTCCACACAGTCCAGGGAGCCGGCCACATTGCGGGCCTGGACTTCGGGCGAGTCTATCTCCTCCCGGTTCACGCCGCCCCAGGCCATATGGAAAAAACCGTCTGCCTCTACCACCTCAGGGACGCATTCCAGCACATGGGCCAGGTCACAGGCCACTGTATGCAGTCTCTCATGAACCGGTAGGGCGTCCAGATGAAGAGACCCCGGACGCACCAGGGCGTACACATGGGCCCCCTGCTCCAGAAACACCCTGGCCAGACTGCTTCCGATAAAACCGGTTGCTCCGGTAATTACTATACGCATCTTCTCATCCCTCCTAAACCATCTCCAGATGGTTGGAACGCATGGCCCTGACTTCCACGGATGTCCCGAACTTCTGGCGTATGCTGGCCGCTATCTCATCCGTATACCCGGGCGCCGTGATTATGATGGCATCCACCGGATGGTCATGGAAATGGTCCGGGCCAACGATGGGCAGATGGGACGCGGGGGCAAACTTTCCCTGCTTAAAGGGAGCGGAATCTATGATATACCTTGCCTTTTCCCCCAGCTTGGTGGTGGCTGCAAGGGTAAAGCCCTGGTGGCTGGCTCCCCAAATGGCCACCTTCTTATCCCAGGCATCCAGATACTTCATGTAGGACTCCATCTCCCGCTTCAGGTTCACATAACACTCCAGCAGGTTCTCCGTATCCATCTGCGGGCGCTTTTTCACAATAACGGACAGCGTGTCCCGGTTGATGACCTCGCACTCCTCCACCTGGAAACCGTTGCGCTCCAGAAGGGTGGTAAGGGTCTCAAAGGTATAGTAGGCCAGATGGTCCCGTATCAGCTCATAATAGCTGTTGTGGTCCATGATATATTCAAAGCTTGGGACTGTAATGAGTCCCATGGCATCGTCCTCCAGGTTGCGGTATATGGCCTGGAGCATGGTGCTGGGATCCGGCTGGTGTTCCAGGAAATTAAAGGACAGGAATACGTCATACAGTCCTCCCGCAAACCGCGTATCCTCTGTCTCCGTAAACCCTTCAGTCACATCCAGGCCCTGGGCCCTTGCCAGTTCCACCAGATGGGGATCATGCTCTATGCCGTGGACCTCCACCGGGAATTCTGACAGAACCTTTAAGAATTCTCCCTGGCCGCATCCCACTTCGATGAACTTCTTTCCCTCCAGATGATAGCTGTCAATGAGATGCTTATACTGGTATCTGCGCAGCTCTACCATGGTCCTGGAAAAACCGCCGGCCCGAATCACATCCCGGTAGTAGTCCACCGGCTCACAGTCAAACTGGACCAGCCCGCAGCCCATACACTGGCATAAATCCAGGGTCAGTCCCCGGTCCTCCTTTACCCCCTGTGCATCCGGCATGTGTTGGGCCGAGGCAGGCATATTATCTAACGTAAGCAGCGGCGTCTCCCATAAAGGGGCGCCGCAGGCGATGCATCGTTTCATAGACAATTCTCCTTATATATTCCAATCATTTCCCTGATTCCATCCTCAAACGAAATCTCCTGGGCGAATCCGGCTGCTTCCTTGAGCTTCCTGATATCCGGCACCAGGGATACCACTCCCTCCGCATTGGGCGGCCGTTTTCCATATTCACAGGTGCCCTTTTCCCCGCAGATCCGGTGCATCTGTTCAATGTACGACTTAAGGGGGCGGGTGTCTTCTCCTGCCACATTATACACGCCGGCCGGTACTTTGGCAAGCAGAAGCCCTGTCAGGGCCCTGGCCGCATCCCTCACATGAAGGAAATTCCACTGCTGGGTACAGGCCCCAAGCTCCATCCTGCCTCCCTTAAGAAAGGTATCCAGGCAGGTGGACACCAGGGACCAGGGGTGGTCTCCGGGACCGTAAACGCTGAATATCCTGGCATGGATATAATCAATGCCCAGGGCCTTTGCGTCTTCCCGTGCCCTGCGGCATACCTCCAGCTTGTCCTTTCCGTATTCAGAGACAGGATGACACAAAATCTCCTCCCCCATAACGCCGTCCACGATGCCGTACTCGGCCTGGGACCCGCAAAAAAGGAACCTGGTGCACCCCAGATGGGCCGCCGTGTGAAGGGAATCCAGGGCATACCCGATGTTTCGGGCCTGGACATGAGGATCCTGGCGGTTAGCGCTCCCGGCCCCCTCCCAGCCCAGATGAAGCCACAGGTCTGCCTTTCTTATGGGGGCAGAATGGGATTTTGCAGCGGGATAAGGGATCAATCCCGGACATGATTCCAGCTTCCCGATATCCTTCAGGGTAAGCGGCAGGAGGGTAAGGCATTCCCCTTTTTGGCCTGCCTTTTCCTCAGCTTCTGACGCAAGCATCTCAAGCTGGCCGCGTCCCGGAGAGTTCGGCCTCACCACGGCAAATACATGATGGCCTCCTGCCAGCAGTTCTTTTGTAACAGCCTTTCCGATAAAACTGGTAGCTCCTGTTACGATTACACGCATAAAATATACTCCTTCTTATCCCGGATGTCCTGTGACAGGTCCGTCCGTTGATTTACAGACAGGTTCTATCCCTTTATCCTGGGAATAATCATATTCTCATCCATCTCCTCATCCGGCAGGAAGGGAGACAGGTCCTCTAAGGGCGGCGACACCATGGTGCCGTCGGGCAGTCTCTTTGCAGAAGACTTGGGTTCAAAGTTCTGGTCCATGGACACGAACACTTCACAGATAACCGGTCCCTCTGCTGCCAGGGTTTTCTCCACAGCCTCTCCAAGTTCGCTGTTATGCCTGGCTGACACATAGGGATAGCCGTAGGCCGCCGCCAGCTTATCCAGCGCCGGGAAGCTCAAATCCCCGCTGTCCACGCCAATTCCAATCAGGGGCTCGCCAAAGAAATTCTTCTGGGTCTGGCGGATGGAGTGGTATCCCCCGTTGTTAATCACGAATATCTTGATTCCCATTCTGTGGTGGATGATGGTCTGCAGCTCCTGAAGGTTCATCTGCATGCTTCCGTCCCCGGTCACCAGAATCAGGTCATCCCCGCTTCTGTCCCCGCCCTGGCTGTAGCAGCCCTTATCCCTGGAAGCGGTCCAGGCGCCGATGGCTGCCGGCAGATCATATCCCATGGAGGCAATGGCGGAATTTGTGATAAAACGCTGGCCCTTCTTAATGATATAGGCATGTCCTCCTACCACACAGGCGGAACCATTGCCCACCACCGTCACCTGCCCCTCTCTCAGGCGGCTGCTGACAGCATGGATAAACGCGTACACATTAGCCGGTTCCCCGTCTGTATGGGCAAAGTGCTTGGGCAGTATAACAGGATACTTCTCCTTCCACATGGCGCAGGTCCGGCTCCATGTCATATCCCTAAGGCCTTTTCCTCCGTCAAATACCTGTCTGCTGCCGGGACGGCTGACGCTCTCAGGAAGGTTCCTCTCTTCCTCTGCCAAAACGCGGTCCAGAACCAGGTCCAGCTGTGCCAGAAGGTCCTTTGCATCGGCATGGACCCGCATGTCGCTGCGGACTGACGGCTTCTTCAGCTCTTCCTCATCTATATCATTGACAATCACATAAGCCTCCCTGGCCCATGTCTCAAAATTATATCCCACCTGCCGGATGCTCAGACGGCTTCCGATGGAGAGCACCAGGTCGCTGTTCTGAATGGCAAAATTCCCCGGCCTGTCCCCCATATTGCCTGCGCGGCCCACATACAGAGGGTGGGCGTCGTACATGATATCTTCGCTGTCCCAGCCCGTAATCACTGGAACGCCCAGCTTTTCAGCCACATCCATGAATAAATCATGGGCTCCCGCTATGCGAATGCCGTTACCCGCATTGATGACAGGGCGCTTTGCCGCCCTTATCTTATCGATAATGGTCCGGGCAGAGGAAGCGTCAACCTTTTCCGGCAGCACCTGGCGGTGTTCTCCCTTTCCTGCCTCGTCCTCCGGTATCCTATGTCCCCCGTCCTTTCCGGCCCAGCCGTTTCCTCCGGCCTCATAGTCAGCCGCGTCAAAGCCGGAAAGCTCCTCTGTCTCCACAAATGCGCCCTGGACATTCAGGGGAATATCCAGCCAGCAGGGACCCGGACGCCCGGACCGTGCCAGATAAAGGGCCTTCTCCAGACAGTATCGGACCCGCATGGGATCAATGACCATCTCTGAATACTTTGTCATACAGTCAACGGCTTTACAGATGTCAAACTCCTGGTCTCCCATGGCGCGGATGCCTACCCCGGACCACCTGGCCGTGGTATCATAGCGCACCTGCCCTGACAATACCAGCATGGGAATGGAATCCAGCCATCCCCCCACCACGCCGGTAATGGCATTGGTTCCTCCCGGACCGGTGGTGACACAGAGCGCCGCAATGCGGTTGTGAATCCTGGCATAAGCCTCAGCAGCCATGGCGCACGCCTGCTCATGGTGGTTATAGATACAGTGAAGCCCCTCCTGATGTCCCAGGCCGTCATCCAGATGCATGGCTCCTCCCCCTGTCACCATGAAGGCCTGGCTGATTCCCTCCTCCACCAGCTTGCCTGCTATATAATTGGAAATCTTCATTTTCATAAATTAAGGTCCCCCTTCCGGTCTATCAACTATGGAGAGTATAGCATAAAACGCCTTAAAATAATACTATATTTTCTCTTACAATGAATTCTGAAATGGCTATAGGGGCCCCCCTCCAGTGCCTTCCATAACTTCCAGCAACCATCACTATCATTACACATTCATGTCCGTTATAATAAACCACGTAATGCAACACCGGATTTTCGGCCACAGACAAACACACATATCAAAAAGGAGAGATTCATTATTATGAAAAAACAGTTCAAAGTTCTGGCTGTATTATCCACTGCCATGTTCATGGCAGCAGTAACCCCTAACTTTATCGGCTCCGCTTCCACTGCTTACGCAAAAACCGTGGGCTGGACAGAGGAAAACGGCAACTGGTATTACTATGATTCTTATGGCGAGGCAATCACCGATACCTGGAAGAAGAATGGCGATGACTGGTACTACCTGGATTCAGACGGAATCCGCGCCGCAGACAGACAGATTGATGAGTATTACGTAGGAGAAGACGGAAAACGCGTCAGTATGAAGTGGGTTTCCGTGGAAAATGAAGATTTCTGGGATGAGGACGATGCTCCTGAATTCCTGTACTACTATTATGGAAGGGACGGCAAGGCCCTGACCTCCAGATGGGCTTCCATAGACGGAAGCTGGTACTATTTCAACGAGGACGGTATCATGCAGACCGGTTCCATCACCGTAGATGGTTACAACTACTATCTTGGCGAGGACGGCAGCAGGAAGACCGGCTGGATTCTTATGGCAGATGAAACCGATGATCCGGAATACGTTGAATCATGGTACTACTTCGACAATACGGGCAAGCGTATTGAAAATGAAGTTGACAAAAAGATTGACGGCCAGTACTACACCTTTGTGGACGGCCGCATGCAGACAGGCTGGTACAAGCTTCCTGCCCAGGCAGCAGCAGAGTCCGGCGAGGCCCAGACAGCAACCCCTTCCGAGGCAGCGCCAGCGGCTGAGCAGACCGCAGCCGGCTATCAGTACTACGATGAGGACGGAAAGCGCGCTTCCGGATGGAGAACCATCGAAGGCGTGGAAGGCCTCAGCGAGGAAGCTGAACTTTACCGTTTCTACTTCAAGAACGGCAAACCGTACCATGCAGAAAAAGGCCTTGAACTGTTCACCATTGACTCCGGAAAATATGCTTTTAACACAAAGGGTGAAATGCAGACCGGCAAGAAGGTGGTAAACCTGGAGGACGGAAACGTGGCTAACTTCTACTTTGATGAAGAGGGCGTCATGAAGACCGGCAAGCAGGTCATCTTCGATGAGGACTTAGGCGAGACACAGAACTGGTATTTCCACACAGACGGCTCCAGAAAGGGCCAGGGCTTCCACGGCATCAAGGACAATGTGCTGTATGTATACGGCCTGCGTCAGGAAGCTGACAAGGACCTGCGCTTTGCGCCTGTAGAGTTAAATGGCAATCAGTATCTTGTAAACAGCAACGGCGCCGTACAGAAGGCCACATCTTCCTCCAAATCAAACGCTATGCCTGAGCTTGGCAGCGGCTACAAGGATTTCATGGATGAGAATGACAAGGTATGGACCGTAAACACAGAAGGTGTCATCCAGTCTCAGAACACCGCCCAGTAATACGCACACAGCAACCATAAGACCGCCCCTGCATCCGTTCTCTTAACCGGCGGTCACGGCAGACTAACCAATTAGTCTGCCGTTTTTTTGTCCAATCTGACGAATTTACAAAAATCGCGAAAAAAAGTGGTATATTTTGCGATTTGAAACGCTATATATATTAATAAGTATTAATCGGGAGAGGACATTATGAGAGAACTTGCTGTTTTTTATTGCCCCAAATGCGGACACTATGCCTATTATCAGACATCCCGTCATCCCCAGTGCCCCAAATGCGCCGCCCAGGAAGCCATGTACATGGTCAGGATGCATTACACGGAATTCATGCGGATGTCCTGCGATGAGCGTGACGAATTTCTCTCCAGAGAAATCCTGAAGACCAATCCGTCCCTTATCACCCGGCTGACCGAACCCCATAAGCGCTACAACAGCCGGGAAATCATTGCTGAAATGAACAATGTAATCATGAACCTGGATACAGAGAACAAGATTCTCAGCGATACGGTAAAATGGATGCACGATACCATTTGGGAACTGATGCATGAGAAACGTGAATCCGCCCAGGGCAAGGTACCGGCATGCGGGGGCTGCCAGAACCGGAAACTATCGGAGGAATGCATGGAGGAAACAGTGGAAACCGCGCAAGTGCAGAGGGACGCGGCGCACATTAAGACGGCACAGGAGGAAGCGGCGCAACATAGGACATCCCAAGAAGAGGCTGCACAAAAGGAGGCCGCATACAGGGAGGCCGCCGCCGCCGATATGTCACAGACCACCGAAACGGAAAAGGAACAGGAAATATAATTAATTTTATATATCTTTTGTGCAAATAATGCGTTATAATAGTACGTATAAGAGATGTTTTTGCACATTTGTACCTTTAAGGCTGGAAAGGAGTGGAACTATGAGCCATAAGATTATCACTATAGCCCGTCAGTTCGGCAGCGGAGGCCACGAAATCGCCCAAAGACTGTCAGACCAGCTGGGGATTCCTCTCTATGACCGGAATCTGGTGGAGATGGCCGCCGAAAGAATGGGACATTCTCCTGTAAGCGTTGAAAAGGCAGACGAGTCCGCACTGTCCCCCTTCCTGGCCGGCTATCAGATTCCCAAGGAGCCTAATTCCGTGACCGGGTACGGATTGTCCCTGAATGACAGCACTTATGTCACCCAGACCATTATTATAGAAGCACTGGCCCAGAAGGGCCCCTGCATCATCGTAGGCCGCTGCGGCGATTACGTGCTTCGCAGTTATCCTGACCTGATTGACCTATTTATCTGTGCCGATATGGAAGACCGGGTGCGCCGAATTATGGATCGCTACAGTTTTTCAGAGAGGGATGCAGTCAACGCCATCAAGTCCACGGACCGCCGCCGCAAAAACTATTATGAAAACTACACCAAACGCAAATGGGGCAGCATTGAGTCCCATCAGATGCTCTTTAACATCAGCAAGCTTGGAATGGACAAGACCGTAAGAATCATCAAGGGGATCTACGAAATTCCGTAAGCCTGTTTCCAGCAGTCCATAAAAGGCAGGCGTCTGAAGTTATTTTATTTCCTTCAGGCGCCTGTCCTGTCTGTTTCTCTTCCCTGCTTTTATTCCCTGGACCCCCGTCCCATCCCTGTCTTGGAACTATATCCCTCATACTGCCTCAGCGCATTCTCCTTAAAAGGCGCGCTGACCGTAAACTCCGAACCGTCAAACAGGGTCACCATGCGCACGCTGAAGGTCGCCACATATTTGAGATTTACAGCATAGGACTTATGCAGCCGTATGAAACCGGCCTGCTCCATATTGATTTTGGAAAACAGATTTTCTAAGGTGGAATAGCAATGATATGTATGGCCGGCAGTCACAATCTTCACCCGGCGGTTATCACCTTCGAAATAGAGGATGTCTTTTAAGGGTATTCTGTAGACTGTCCGGCTAGATTTGAATTCAAAGATGCCGGCATCACCCTCTATCTTTTCGCAAGCTCTATAAAATATATGCCTGCGTCCCTCTTTCCATCGCCTGATATAGTCCTCCAGCTGGCTGCACACCTGAAAGTCATCATCACATATTGCTATCTGTATCATGCACCTGTCCCCGTACCGCAATTTTAATCTCTAGTATTTTACACCCCTCTGGTATTATTTCTCTTTAAATGTTGAAAAAAGGCGATTACACGTTGAAAATTGTCAAAAATCACCCTCCCAGGGTAATATCCTGGGCCGCATACCACTTAAGGGCATCTTCCACATGTTCCCTTTTAAAGTCCGGCCAGTAATCATCCACCACATAGAAATCCGAATACACGGACTGCACAGGCAAAAAACCCGAAAGACGCCGCCTTCCGCCCCACCGTATAATCAGGTCGATTCTGGAAACCTCAGACGTCTTAAGCCCCGGCCCTATGGCTTCATCCTTATAACCCAAATCCCACTCCCAGCTGTAGTTCACCAGGAAGTTAATCTTCATCCCGCCTTTTCCAAAATCATGTCTGGTGGTAAAGGGAAGAAGCTCTTGGGGAAACATGGGGGATTTTGTATTTCCCAGCACAAGCAGGCTGGCGTCTTCCTTTGCCAGCTCCTCTACCGCCGCCACGCAGGCCCTGGTAAATGCCTCTCTCTGGACAGAGGGCCGCTTTGTGTTATCTGCCGTAAAACCATAAAAGGACATTTCGCCAATGCCCAGTTCCCGGCACATGTGGTACAGGGACATTCCGGGTGAGATTCCGTGTCCATATCCCTCTGATTTATCCATTCCCTGGCCTTTGGCCCATCTCCGGTTTCCATCCGGAATGATTCCGATGTGTTTTGGCAGCCTCATACCATCTCCTCCGTTCCTGCTTATATATGGAAAGTATGGTCTTAAATGGGAAATCTATACCAAAGGCAGTTACGGTTTCTATTCCGCTCCCCCATTCTCCACAACGTCAAACGCAAGGCGCATCTGTCCGTCGTCAGCAGGACGGACGGCTGATTTCATCTCCCGCACCGTAATCCGTTCCTCCCCTGTCAGCCGGCCGCACAGAAGTGGCGATTTCGGGTCATGCATCCTGCGGTTGATTTCCACCTGATCCGGACTGAAATCCGCATAACAATACCTGCAGAAATGGGGACAGGTGTTGTAAGCGCCGATATCCACGCTCTTGACACAACCGCATTCCTCCCTCTGGGTATCGTCCTTCTTTACCGCCAAAGGCCGGCCCAGCAATCCGGCAATCAGCTGGTCATCAATACATTTTCCCTTCTGAATATGGAACCTGGACAAATCCGCTGCCTCTGAACATGTCCTTATGGTCATGCCATGCCTTCCTGCCTCCGGCCCCATGAAGGATGCCAGGGATACTATGTCCTCCCCTGTCATTGCATGGGGCTGAATCCGCTCCATCCGGCCTTTTATTTTCCGGTACATATCCAGGAAGCTGATAACACAGGTATGGGTATATCCTTCCAGGCAGCCGCACAGCCGGGAAAACCATTGGAAATGGTACTCCCTGGTATAGGACGGACTGAGAAGCACCGGGTCATACCTCCATATGACCCGCTCAGGCCCCAGCCTGTAAGACAGCTCCCGAAAGGTCCTCACCAGCTCATTCTTATGGGGAAGCCCCGGTTCCACATCCGTCCCATAGGGTGTCAGGGTGAATTGGAAATAATAGGGGTATCCCAGTCGGTCCAAAACAGAAAGCCTCTCCATCATAGGGCCCGGGTCCTTTGTCCAGAACACAAAGCAGTCCACTGTATCCGGGTTCAGAAGAATCTTGCTGACCTGCCTGGAATTCATGGGGTTCTTTACATACAGGTACCCTTCCTCCAGCCGTCTGAAAAACCAGTCTGAATAAAACGCAGGGATGTCTGTCCTTCTGCTGGCACTGATGATCATGGCGGGGCCCCCCTTCTTTGGCTTACGTGGCAATCTGTGTAGTCTAATATAACATATGGGGTGGATGGAAGCAATCTGTGAGGCGGTTTAACTCCCCTTTCACCCCTTCTCCCGCTTTGCCGCCAACAACCGGTCCAGATAAACAGACTTGAACTGTTTGCTGGCCATGGCCTGCTTAAGCGGCGGCAGCTCCAGGATAGCACTGAAAAGAGCGGCCATGGCCCTGTGGTTGGAAAACGCCTGGTTATCAAACACCAGATTTGCCAGTGTTCCCTTCTCAATGGCCTGAAGAACAAATCTGTGGGTGCTGTTCACCGGAGTAATGATCTGCTCAGGCCTGCGCTCCATGTGAATCGCCTTGACGCCGCAATTCCTGGCGCATACACCGCAGCCCAGACAAATGTCCTTATCCACCACAGCCCGCTTCCTTCCGTTCCCTCCATCCTCCATGGAAATGGCCAATACCGGACAGACCTTTGCGCACTTTCCGCAGCCAACGCACTGGTCCCCGGTAATGTCAGGAATATAATTAGTGGTGGCCACCGGCTGCATGGGGCTGAACCGCCTGGCAGCCTGAAGGGCCTCACAGCAACACCCGCAGCAGTTGCAGATAAAAGCCGGGTGCTCCCGCACATTTTCCCCTATCTGTACCAGATTGCCGGCGTAGGAGCGCTCCAGAGCATCCAGTGCCTCCTCCTTGGAGATAAGCCTGCAGTAATCCCCGTGCCGGGCCAGGGAACGCGCCACATTGTCAAAGGTCAGGCACACATCCCAGGGAGCATTAATCTCGCAGGGATGGCCTGCGTGGAACATTTTATGACGGCAGTAACAGAGCCCCAGACCGATGTACTCTGCCTCCTCCACGATGTGGGTCGCCCGCTCGTAATCCAGAATGTGGTTCATCCTGTCATTGGTCAGAACCGGCTCCTGGACGAACACACGGCCCAGCTTTGTCTCCGTGGCATAAAACAAATCCTTGATGAAATCCTCCTCCACATTCATATACTGGTAATACAATTCACTGAGATACTTTTGGTCAATATCTCCCCTGGTCCTCATCAGAGCAAATTCAATGAAACCGGCCATTGGCGGGGGCATCACGAATTTCCGCACACCCTTGTCCCAGGAGTCCACCAGCAATGCCTTGCCGCACAGGTGGTCCAGCAGCTTTTCCGCCTTATACTCCGAAGTGCCCCATATCTTTGCCGCCTTTTTTATGGTAAACGGGCGAACCGGCAGCAGCGCCACCCATTTGGCCTCCTTTTCAGAATAGAGGACCTGCAGTATCTTATACAGTGTCTCAGAGGCCGGGGCCCCCTGGGTAAACCAGTTGATACGGTCTCCCAGGTTCCGGTATGCGTCACGGGTTGTAAGATGTCCCATTGTCTTTACCTCCTCCTTGGATTTTCCTTGATTGTTCCCGTTTTTTTCCTCTGCCATACCGCGGTGCGCCTGAACATTCATTCCTGTCAGCTATGCCTGGGCATGTCCGGGCGTGGAACAACCTCTTTACCATCTACTTTAGCACTGAAAAAAATAATATTCAACAGAAAGTACATCACATGCTTCCTTTCCACAAAATCCTGTTTTAATTTGTCGTTCTATACCATTCATCCGCCGATTCGAACATATGTTCGAATTTTTCTTGACAAAATCCCCCCTCAGTGATATCCTTAAAATACATCACAGATTCCATTTTCCACATGAGAGGTGGAAAAATATGCAATATTACATACGCATTGATAACCGGAATGTATATGTCTCAGAAGAGATTTATAAATTGTACTGCAAAGGCGAGCGGAAGGAGCGGTATTTCCGGGAATCAGATATTCATAACAAGACATTTTCTTATAATGCACTGGATACAGAAGATTTAAACGGCTGTGACCTGTTTCAGGACACCCGCTCCAAGCCTGTGGATGAGCAGGCTGAGGAAGCCCTGGAGCGCTCCCTGCTCCTTGAGGCCATGAAGGACCTGGACCCCAAAGAGAAGGATATCATACGCCGTATTTACTGTTACGACCAGTCCCTGCGCCAGATTTCCAGGGAAACCGGAGTTCCTGTAACCACCCTTCATTACCGCCATGGAAAGATTCTCCGCAAGCTGCGGAGCCTCATGGATTAAAGGAAAGGTGCTGCACAGATTCACACAGGCATTTTGGCCAAAGGGCCGCCCGCGCTGACATTCAGGTACCTGTTGCACATATCTGTCGGCTTTGGACGGCCTTTTCTAACCGGTTTTAATCGAACACATGTTCTGTTTGTCGGATGAATCTTGTAACCACCGATGATTGCTTTTAACGGAACAAAGGAGGAATCTGGTTTGAACATTGTTATATCAACTGAACATAATCAGCTTTTCAGACAACTTTACGCAGCCGCGGACTCGGCCATATCCAATCGGCATCTGCGGGGCATGGAGCTATATGCCTTCAGAAGCCTGACGCCGGAGGAACTCATCAAGGAAGCTGCCGGCTCTCCTGCACAGCTGTGGCTCATGTTCTTTGACAGCGACAGCCGGCCTGACTGGACGGATGTCCTGGACAGGCTTACAACTTTCAGCAGTCAAATCATGGTCTGCGTGATGAGCAGTGATTACAGCACCGCGGCCCGTCTGGTCAACAGCCACTCTGTCCGCGGCATTGCAGGCTATATCCATCCTGTCCATGACAATTTAGAGCGCTCCTGCCTGAATATCCTGACCTACCTGAACCGCCGTGTGAATTCCACAGACGGATTTCTAATCGTGCACGGCAGCAGCCAGGAAGCCCGGATTCCCTTTTCCAGTATCTATTATATAGATACCGTAAAAGGGACTCATATGTGCAATCTACACTGCTCAGACGGAGTATATACGTTCCGTTCCGGCATAAAAGAATTGTCAAAAAAGCTGAAGCCGCCTTTCCTTCAGGTCCGGGCATCCACCATCGCCAATCTGTCAAATGTCCGGTCCTTTGAACCAAGCCAGGGCATCCTTTCCTTTACAGGCGGTATTTCGTGCTGCTGCTCCCGCAGCTACAGGCATGATTTGTCCGATTATTTCCGCAGGCATCCACGCCATGTGTGCGCGGAAAGGGGACGCGGACTGCTTTGTTCCATTTAGGGAATTCATCAGCAGCTCCTTTCACATCTCCTGCGTTCAGACGCCTCAAAAGCGTACTGTTTCTGAGAGCGCCTGCCCCCAGATTATAAGCAAAGCTTACCAGGGCATCAAACTGGTTTCTTTAGTTAGGGCATGTCCCACTTTGCTGTCTGCCTCTGACGTGGTTCCTGCTTTCATGTCCGGCGGCAGCACCGTACCTCCCGTATATTCGCTGCCCTCGTATGCGGCCAGCGCAGGCGTTTTTCCTTCTGTTTTGTCAGGAGATGTATTTTCCAGTTCCCTGCCCGTTCCATTTTCCTCCGATATCCCTCCCGCCATAACAGGAGTCTCCACGGATTCTTCCTCCGGAAAATGCAGTACGCCGTTTTTGTCCACCTGTACCATAAAACGTGTCCCAAACTTTGCCATCTGCCCATCCCGGTTAAAGTAATACGGCTTTCCTTTGATAAGCTGAATACCCTTAACCATTGCAAAATCCGCCCCAAAATAATACCAGTTATCCTTATAAAGATACCAGTTATCCCGCACAGCATGGCCCGAACCGTCAAACCAGAACCACTGACCTCCGTCCTGATACCAGTCATTGGCCACATACCGTCCCGGTTCCAGATAAAAACGGACCCCTCCATCTTCCTTGACCCATCCCGTGGGATGGAGTGATGGAACCGCTGATTCGCATACCTGCGCTGAATAATCAATATCCTTGAGTTTCAGCACACTGACCCAGGGCGTGTCCTGCGCCCTTGTCTCCACTGTACCATAATTGATTCCCTTAGCCTCGATGCATTTTCCATTTCCAATGTACACACCGATATGCCCTGGTTTCCAAAGGGCCCAGCCTGTCATTGATTCATCCAATGTTCTTATGGGCCGTACCTCCCGGGCAGTCTCCTTATAATTGGCACTTCCCCTCAATATGCCGGTACACCAGGTAATCAGGCCGGAACAATCCGTACAATGCTTTCCCATGAAGCTCCGCGCCTTAGTTATGTACTGGGGTGTATAGACCTTGGGGTTTTCCGCTGCCAGCTGTTGCAGCAGCGCTTCCGTCAGGATCTCCCCCTTCATGCCGAACACATATGGCGTGCCCAGCTTTCCCTTGCAGAATTCAATCAGTTCCCTGCTTGTCTTACTCATGATTCATTTTCTCCTTTCACTGTTCATGAACCGGTATCTTCTGCCCCCATGCCAATAAAATCCGTATAGTAAATATTCTGCCGTACGTCCATCAGCATAAAGCCGTAAAGATATCCATCCCCGGATGCCGGTACTGTCTCCAGAAGCATATCATCCGGTTCCTCTATATAAAATTCAGTTCCCATGTAGTAGCTGTCCGTGTAGTACCTGTCCTCCGGGATTTGGGCTGAAGCATTACTTGTATCACTGAGAGAGTCCCCGGTATCATCTCTGGTATCATCTCTGGTTTCACCTCCGGATTCCTCCTCCACATCCTCCATACTCTCAACCAGATAAAGCGGAGTCACCCGATCCCCCTCCTTTAACTCATAAATCTGTTTTGCAGCCTCAGACGTCTGGCCTGCCGGTGTCACGGAAAGAATCTGCCCGTCTTCATGCTCCTCGTCAAACCCTATCCGCATGGTGCACAACTCCCCGTTATAGAGCACCGGGGCCATATATTCCGTGTATGCATCCAGATTCATGGTCTCAATGAGACAAAGTACCTGTCCCTTCATCCCCATATAGCTGTCCTCCGGCGCTGCCCGAAGGGTTCCGTCCACGCCAATATCCACATCACTGTCTGTACAGAGAAGGTAATAATTTTCATCATCCCCCGCAGGAAAGAACACAGCCAAATACGCTCCTGTCGTATCAGAAACATCCTCAGGGGCTATGCTGATTTCCACGGTGCCGTCCTTATGCGCACTAATATTTCCCCATTCCACTCCGCTTTCCCGGGCCAGATACGCTGCATATCCGTCTGTCAGCTGCCTGTAGGCACTGCAGAATCCCGTGGTGTCATACGTTTCCAGATCCTCACTCAGATAGGGATTGGAACCGCTTGGCAGGTATATAGTCAGACCGCTTGGATTCACAGGATAGCCTTTAGCCCACTGTTCCGTCACAAGCCTCCTCATCCGATCCTTCAATGTCTGAAAGGCATTTTCATCCGGATATACCCTCTGGCAGGCATTCAGGAATTCCAGCACATCCACCAGCTCCGGAGAACCGCCCGCCTGCCTGCTGCCAAATGCCAGCATTTTCATTCTGTCCCTTCCCAGTTCTCCGTACAGCTCTTCCCGCAGTTTCTCCGGTATCCCGTCCACATATTGATGAAATACCTCATGAAATGCCGGATATTCCTTCATATCCAAAAGGCTCATTGCAACAGGCGCAGTGCCCGAGGCATAGTAGGCATCATACGCCTCCACCATGGACCGGCCCACCGCCTCTCCCCATTCCATATCAGGCGGCAGGCTGTCTCCCAGAGCCGTCATCCATCTGTAATCATATCCATGCTGAGGTTCCAGCTCCGGAGATGCAATGACATAATCGGCATATCCATCCAGACAGCCGGCAATCTCCACACTTCCCATAAGACAGGCGTCAAACGCCACAAAGTCAAAGGCGCTGTCTGCCATAACTGAATGGTCCAAAGCCTCCCTTATCTCCTCCAACGAGAGCCCATCCCCGTCAAAATGACTGTCGCTTCCATATCCTCCCACCGGTCCGCCTCCATGATTCCACAGAATCAGCCCATAATGGTCGGCCGGATAAGACTGGACACCGTAGTTGATAAAATCCGTCAGTGTATCCGCATCCCCCATGTTCCTGATTTCCATGGATTCCATGGAGGATATTCCATCCTCAGTCAGGGAAAATCTGGCATAGGGTACACCATCCATTTCATCCAGCTCCCACCGGGTGGAACCGCCTGCCTCAACCACCACATGAAGGGAGGGAGATTTTACTTCCTGTCCCATCTCCTTCAATGCATCCATCATCTCCCAAAGGTCCGCTGTGGCGGCGCCATAATCCCCTTCCAGGTCGCTTCCGTTCATGTAAACCATGATTGTACTGTCCGCTGCCTCTGCTGCCTCTGCCGCCTCTGCATATTCCTTTACCTGGATTCCCTGGCGCTGAGAACCGCTTACCGTATAGAGAGCTGCTCCTGCCAGCAGGGCGCTGAGGGTCGCCGCGATTCGCGGCGCAGTGACCCTCTTTCTCTTTTTTTCCATCTGCCAATCTCCTTTTCATTATCTCTACAAAATCATTTTACCGTTTCGCATCTTACCACCGCATCTTACCACCGCATGCCGCCTCGCATCTTGCCGTTTCGCATCTTGCCGCCTCGCATCTCACCATTTCGCAGCCTACAGCCTGCTGTCATACCTGCCCCTGCGGCTCCTGTTCCTCATTACATGCGCGTTCTCAGAAGTCCGGGCCCCAAATTCCTGCCTTGCCTCGTCCATATACCGGTGAATCAATCCCTCCCGTGAAAGATTAATGTAATTCTTGCCGCTGCGGTCCACAGGGAAACTGCGGTACATGGCTTCCTCGGTCTTATTCAGCACGCGCTCCATACTTCCCTCCACCTGGGACAACGCCTTCTTCTGTTTCTGCTCACCTGTCTTCTGCTTTTGAAGCTCCGCATACGCCAGCATCTGTTTTCTCTGACTCTCCACCGCAGACATGCTTTTCTTTACCTCATCATACAGAAGCTTTGCCTGGTCGTAATTGCGAATAACATCCTTCAGCTCAGACAGCTCCTCATCCCGGAACACGCCCTCCTTTTCTTTCAGTGTAATCTTACGCTTTAATCCGCCCATGGAGCCGGACAGTGCCTTCACATCCCCGGCCTGTTCCCCCGCGCTCAGGATACCGCCCACACAGTCCAGGGCGTTCATATACTCCTGGTTCATCTGGTCAAAGTCAGACATAGGTTCGCGAAACTCCCGGATATAAGCTTCCTGCATGGAACGCATCAGCCTTGTGGAAGATTTCATCTGCTCCCTGGCACCTGCCAGGCGCCTGCACTGCTCCTCTATGGTATAGGTCTCGTGGCTGTACCGCCTGAAATTGCTGCGGAAAGCCCCGTCCTCGATATGGTCCAAATCATTCTTCATCTGCCCGTTCATATTGCCTGATACAGTGCCTGCCGCGTCGGATTTCAGCGCAGAGTGGCCTATTTTTGTCTCATACCGGTAGGTCTTTCCCAGGGCAACAAACTCAATGGATGCCCTGAATTCCTGTTCGCTCATGTTAGCCTTGCCGTACAGCTCCAGCCGGTTGATATAGAAGAATGACAATGCCCCCTGTATCACGGCGTTTACCGCCTTCATGACGCCCTCTCCAACCCTGCCTGCCAACTGCACAGCGGCTTTGGCCACCTGAAGGGCAGCTGTTGCCACACCGACTGCCACATATACTCCGGCCTTGGCAACCTCATAGGCTCCTATCTCAATTCCCTTGGCAATGGCCACAAACGCCTTCTTCCACCACTTGGCATTCCTGATGGATCGTTTGCAGTCCTCAATTTTACGGTTCAGGGAATCAATCTGCCCATACAGCTCATTTACATGGGCCTGCGCCCTGTCAATCTCCTTGGTGGCATTCTTAATCTTATCCCTGAGCCGGTCAATAGCTCTGTTGATGCTCTCCTGTACTGCCTTCAGTTTTTCCGCCAGCTTGGACGTATCAATCACCAGACAAAATTCAAATCCGCCCCGGTTAAAATCCTGGTAATTAACCTTCAGATGAATACTCACATCAAAAACCGCCAGCCAGTTAAACCGCGCATCGATGGATATAAGCCCCCTGCAGAAGATAATTCTGGTTTCAAAATACAGGATGGACAGCAGTTCAATCCTTCCGTCCAGATAGAACGTCACATCCTTCCTGCCTGCGGACAGGAAGAATACGATTCCCTTCTGTTCCCTGCCCATAAACTGTCTCAGCACACTGTCCGCCGGCACAGGAAGGGCTTCCCCGGACTTCTGGCCCGCTTTGGAGGGACATAATTTCAGGAAACCCAAATTTACCTCCGGTATCCGTCCATATGCCAGCACTCCGTCTCCCTCCCGGAAGGAAAACAGAACCTCGAACCGGACCTTGAAAATCTCAATGACACCGCATACAAAGATTCCCCGCTCCACCGTGTAACTGCCCAGCCTGGTATTCACATCCGCATAATAAAACTGAGCCGTAAGCTTTATGCCGCCTGAACTGTCTATGTAATAATGCCGCATCCGCCGCTGATCCACCAGGTCCACTCCATCCCCGAAGGGAGAAGCCTTTACCTGATCCCTATCCAATACCAGGCTGTTATCATGGATTCTCTGGTTAAATGCCTCTGCCAGCCGGGCTCCGTCTGCACTCTTAACCAATTCCCGGTCAAAAGCCTGCATGTCCTGGAAAGGTAGCCCTAATATACGGATAAAATCGATGCTGTCAAGGCCGTCAAAGGAAAGCCCCAGCAGATTTTTTACCAAAATGGGAATTGACAGATCGCTGACTGCTGCCGACAGCAAATCCAGCTTTGGAACCGACCCTGCCACGGTGAGCATCACAGCCCCAAACAGGTGAATTTCCCGTATATAAAGATTGGCAAACATGGCAAAGGACGGCCCCTGGTCAAACCCTATGGCCAGGCAGGTATCCCCTATGGAAAAAGGTCCTGCCAGATGAATGGGCTCCCTGACCTCCCCAAAGGCCTCCACCATAAAGCGGGTCTTGGATATGCCGCAGTTTACATGAAACTCCATATCCGGCACAAAGGCGAACCTAAAGGAGCCCTGAAGGGCCAGGGACAAGGCGCTGCTTCTAAGCTCAACTGCCAGACACATGTTTCTGCTCTCCATGAAACTGTTTTTACTTGCAGGTATTGCCGCCATACACAGAAATCCGCCTTCACCTGCCCCCAGAAAAAGCTGCGCCTCCTTAAGGCCGAACAATTCTCTGACCGCCCTCTCAAACACGCTGTCTCCGTTCAGTTTTAAATGGGAGTAGGCAAGAAGGCTGCACCTGTCAATCCGGGCCGGAAAAGCCTCTGCTCCCGGCGCCCCAGCCATCAAATCCCGGGGACTCATCCCCTTTCCCACACGTCCGAAGAAATAAAACTCCTCCATTCCAAAAAAGCCCGCTGCTTTTTTCACTGCATCCATAAGGGATGAGACCTGTGCGTTTCCCCCATTACTGTCTGCTGAAAATGAAAAAAGAATGGCTGAGCTTCCCCTGCCGGCCGCTGCCTTGAAATACAGCCCCGGTTCTCCATAACCCAGGGCTGTGATTCCATGAATGCAGGAAAGAGTGGCGCGTTGATTGGAGACATGGACCAGACTGGAAGCGTATGCTCCGAATTTGGAAGCCATTTCACCGTCCACAGCCTCCAATAATCCCGCGGGCCCCCTCTGGTCCATCTGCAGCTCCCCGCAAAATGACATTTCGCTCTTATCATACCAGACAGCCAGCCTGGCCGGACAACCCCTGACGGCGCCCTCCACGGCTATACTGCACGACATCTGCCTCTGGTTCATTCCTTACGCTCCCTCCTGCAATCTTTCTATGCTGCTTTGCATATTACTTTACATCGCTACTTAGCGGCCTGACTCTTGGCCGGCAGTGCAGCCACGCCCAGGTATTCGTCCACAGTAATCAGGGCCATCTTGTCCACTACCTTCTTTCTGTCCGTATTCCAGACAGAAATGGAAAGGTTCGTCACATCCACAATGGGCTTAATGGTTTCCGGTACCAGACCTTCTGTCACCACCTGCAGCTGAAACGCATACTCCAGGACAGAATTCTCTCCCTTTTTACAGATGTACAGATAAGCCATCTGAAGCTTGATTACAATGTCCTCCAGTTTCATGGATGTGGAGCCGCCGCCCTCCTTGGCAGCCTCGGTCATGGCCGTCTCAAGCTGTGTCGTGTCCACGGCAGTATCACTGCCGGACACACCCTTGGCCATCTTCTTGATGTCGTCAATCAGATCCTTTACGGAAATGCCGCTGTCCGGCGTCTGTTCCGACGGAATCAAAAGAACTGCGTATCCTCCCTCATTTTTTTCATACATGGCATGAAGCTGGGTCCCAATCAGGGAAAATTCAATACCTATTGAAGCTTTTAATGTGTTGTTATTCATTCTGCTGTTCTCCTTTTCTTAATTGTTTTGTATTCTATCTATCATATACAGCCCTCCGGATGACTGCAAAGCCATCATACCGCTGAAATGGTACTCGCTGCACCTTGACGGCATCGTTTGAATGATTACCGGCATGAATGGTTTATTATGTTCCTGAATCCATATCCTGTTCTTCATGCAATCTCCCACCAGCTGTCCGGCCAGATTCGTGATATTCAGGCAATGAAGGCTGCTGTGGTCCGTGTATTGGGGAAATACGGTCCTGTACCGGTCCAGCATCATACAGGCTCCGCGGCGCAATTGGACGGCACGCAAAAAAGGACGTTAATCCACGGACCATTCCATGACTTAACGTCCTTTCTCCCAATCAGTCTCTCAAAACCCAGTCAGGCCGGATTACATTCCTGAAAACTGATTTTTTACCTTCATGATTTTCTGCTGTTCCGCCTGTTCCGTCTGATACCATCCCTTAGCGGACATCTGCTTATAGATGTCATCCTGCATACACAAACTGTCATTCAGCGCCTGGTTAAAGGTCTGATGCACATTAGCTGTGGAAGACTCGATGGTTCCGTGAACATACAGGTCGCATACGCCCTTCTCGGTCAGGAGAAGGTTCTCCATAATACACTTGTCATCCATTCTCTGCTTCCTCCTTATATGAGATTATAAAAACTGTCAAAAATCTGCTGATGCTTCTGTTCCATCTGCTGTACCTGATTTTTAAGGGCAGGATCCTGCAGATTCTGGATGGCTTCCTGGCACTGATTCATTAAAAACTGCTCATGGCCTAATGCATCCTCAATATAATTTAATTCCTTTGGACTCATGATATCACCTCCATGATTATTATGCCGCCTGCCTTCCCAGGATATGCATAAATCCGTATCTTTCCCGAATTGGTTCAACAATATTATCAGGCTCATTACTATCAACCCAATATTATTACCCAATATTATTATCAAATAAAACTTGTAATTTCACCCCAAAATACAGTACAATAGTAATAGTAACATGTATACCGGCAGTCAATTTTCCGGAACCACAAGGAGGGATATACAATGGCAAAAAAATCACTCATAATCGCAGCCTTGGCAGCTTTTCTTTCTATGGGCACTCTGTTCTCCGCCTATGGACAGGAAAAAGCAATCACATCCATACCCTTGACATTTTCCTGGGACACAGCCCCAAAGGGCGGCGAACTGGTAGGCAATGTATATGCAGTATCCAGCAACAGTGAATTCAAGGTGGAAGGTGCTGTGTACGACAAAAAGGATGACCAGTGGGACTATGGCGAGAGGCCCATAGTGGAAGTGGAGCTCTCTGCAAAGGACGGATACTATTTTTCCAGCACCAAACGCAGCATCTTCTCGCTGACCGGCTGCGGGGCCCAGTTTAAAACCGCCGAAACGGACGGAGACGGAAGCACTTTAATCCTTCAGGTGTATCTGCCTGCCATAGACGGCAATCTTCCTATTACCACATCCGTCAGCTGGAACCAGACCACCGCTGTATGGGATAAGGTAAACGGGAGCAAAGCATACGAATTGCGCCTGTACCGGGACAAAATACCGGTAACCACCCAAAAGACTTCCGAATCCACCTATGATTTCAGTTCCTACATCAATGTAGAGGGAAATTACACGTTCACCGTACGGGCATTGGGTACCTACAGCTCCCAGGCCGGACCATGGACAGACAACTCTGAGCCTCTGACCATCCGCACCGAAGACACCTGGTTTATCGCCAACGGAAAATGGGATAAGACCTCCTCGGGATGGCGCTATGTATATCCAAACAATGTCTACCCGGTAAACAGCTGGCGCTGCATCAGCGACAACTGGTATTACTTTGGACATAATGGGTATATGGAAGCTGATTGTTATGTAAAATCCTCGGACCAGGATTTATATTACTGGCTGGGAAGTGACGGAATTTGGAATACTGAGAAGGATACGGCCGCGCCGGAGACTGGCAGCAGAATCATATCTTAATCCATATAAGAAGCCTCACCGGTTAGTTGATATCATATCATTACCGGCGAGGCTCCTTTTCCATTGTAAGCGATGAATAACCCACCGCCTTCTACCCAGGTCCGTCCTATGAGATAATCATGGAGTTGGACAAGAATGGTTGCTTTAGCCAAATATAGTATGTACATTTATTTCATAGCACGCTTTGCCTTTGACGATTGTACGAACTATCTTGTAATCCCCATCCAAAAACACAAGGTCTGCGTCCTTACCAGGTTCGATAGAACCTACCCGGTCATAAACACCGATCAGTCTGGCCGGATTCTCCGTAAGCATCGGGATAATATCCGTCAGAGAACGTCCTGTAAATTCCAGAAGATTCTTCAGAGCTTTTCCGGTTGTCAGCGTGCTGCCTGCACGTGTTCCGTCGGAAGCCAGCTTTGCATCACCGCCCACAACGACAACATCATTAACTCCCAGCTTATAATTGCCATCCGGAAGTCCGGCTGCCATGATGGAATCCGTGATCGCAACCACACGGTCCAGGCCCTTGACTTTTATGATAAAACGAACGGTCCCCGGATGAAGGTGTCTTCCGTCACAAATCATTTCACAGTACACCTCATCGTCTTCCAGTACCGCTCCCCAGATCGCCGGAAAATGCTGATGCAGCAGCTTCATGGCGTTGCCGGTATGAGTTGCTCCCAATGCACCGTTTTGTATGGCTCGCCGCGCTGTATCATAATCTGCCCCCGAATGACCGATGGCAACCTGAATCCCCAGACTCTTAATATAGGGAATAAAATCAACAATGCCTTCCACCTCAGGAGAAACCGTGATATAGCGGACCTCTCCTTCCGCCGCCTCCTGATACGCCTTTAGAAGCTCCATATCCGGCTTCTTTAAGAGGTGTTCCGGCATGGCCCCTTTATAAGCCGGGCATAAGAACGGCCCTTCCAGATGGATTCCCATCAGATTCGCACCGCGATGCTCCGTATTTTTCCACTCTTTATACATATGGATGGCATGCATGGTCTGCTCCTTCGTGTCCGTAAGAACAGAACAGAGCCAGCTGGTCGTTCCCTGCGAAGCGAAGAAACGACAGATTTTTTCCAAGCCGTCTGCGTCCGCACCATTGACATCCACACCGACTGCTCCATGAGTATGAATATCAATAAAACCTGGGACCACGCGTTTTCCTCCGGCATCAATCACCTCATCACATCTCTCTCCCTCGCAGCCGCCCATTCGGGAAATTCTTCCGTCCTCCAAGAGAAGATCCAGCGCCTCGAAACGATGGTTGTGGTACACAGATGCATTTTTGATCAATGTTTTCACTGTAAAACCTCCTTCCATAAACTCTGTTATCGGTACAGGCAATGCCCTGTCTCTATGATATCCCAAAGTGTGCCGAGGCATTGCTTAGAACGGCCCGCCAGCCGTAAAGTCCTGCCCTGTAAGGCCGTTCCGTCATTGTATTAATCAGGAATCATTTTATTCCTGCACACATCACAGTTCTATTAATGGTGCATATGAGCTGCACAGGCACAATCTTCCGCGCCCTTTCCCTCATACACGTCATCCTTCATCATCAGATGTACAGCTCCCAGCTTAAATGTCTGTGGAAGCGCAAGAATATTCGGATTCGGTCCTACAAATTTCTTCTTTGCATCCTCCAGTGCCTCTTCAATGGTCGCTCTCGTCTTAAGCCCCATTCCCCTTGCATAGCCAGGATCCTGAGCGCCGCAGAGGTAGATTGCGGAGGTATTCATCTCTGCAATATGGCCGCAGCTGATCATGGAGAATCCATGGAACGGATGGAATGCGTTGCAGTAGCGGTACTTTCTGATATACTCCTCATTGGTCGCAAAATACTCGCCGTAGCGGTTCATGTCAGGAAGCGTATTCATAAAGTCATGCTGGAACATCTCATACATTTCCCTTGTATACGGCCACAGTTCATCGTGGAAGTATCCGTTGCAGAGAGAAGAACAGATAATCACACAGTTATCGCTCATAATTCTCTTATGTCTGATAACCTGGGCGGAAATAGCCTGAAGCAGCATGATCGGATTGGTTCCCATGCCTTCCCCGTAATGGAAGAACTGAGGCATACCGAATACCATAACATCGTACTTCTTCTCTGCCCACGGCACATACGTTCTCTTGTCTGCCGTGATCCAGGAATGAGGCTGCATGACCTTTGCATATCCGCTGTTGATCTCGATCTGTCTGGACTTTGTATCGAGAACCGCATCACAGCAGAAGAACTTCTTGCCCATGCATTTCTCCATGTGCTGTCCGATCTCGTCGAACTTTGTTCTCATAAGGGACTTTCCGCTGACCGGAGTAAAGTCCTTCCGGTGCATAACCTCCGGCACATGGTGGGATGCGATGGAGCGCCAATGGGTAATTCCCGTCGCACAGTGCTTGTATCCGCCTGAATATCCGCCATAAGGATTGCCCTGGGTATGGCCGATCAGAATCGCAACATCACTGTCGTAAACGTATTTGTTCATCAGAACCGGGTCACCTCTGTCCGTGGTTCCCAAATCTACCAGATGATCGTAATCCTCGCTGTCGTGGTTGATGATCTGGTGCGTATGCCAGAATTCATGGAACAGCTCGTCGCCCAGAATATTATGTATCTCCTGTTCTGTATTCTTCCGATGGAGACCGTTGGAACAGATCAGTAAAATGTCCTTCTTCTCAACACCAACCGCATACAGTTCGTCCAGAATCAGCTTAATGGAAATCTTGCGGTGGGATGTCGGCTGTTCTCCGCCTTTTACACGGTCCGGAAAAATAATAGTAACCTTGGATCCCTTGTGAGCCAGCTCAGAGAGCGGTTCCATTCCCATCGGGTTTCTGATGGACTTTAAAGTCTCTTCAACCAGGCGATCCTCCGGAATGCATGCCGGATCCGGCACGGTCTCACCCGGAATAAAGATGTCAGTTGTATCGGGAAGTTCTGCTGTCATAAGGCCAGCGCCGTATTCAAATGATAATTTCATATAATTTCCTCCTTCAATATTAAGGTAGTGTCAAGTCTGACACCCCGTTTGTTATTAAAAACCTTATATTTTCAAGGATTACACCGCTTTTGAAAATAAAAAAGCAATGACCTCCCCTTTTTTGGTATAATGTAGTCACCACAACCAACATAACCAAAGGATGGATCATTGCTATGGATAACATTATACTCTATTTACTTACTGTAATTCAAGAACAATATAAAACGATTTGCTGGCTCCTGAATCTGATTTGCAGATTTATTCCTCTCAAGCAGTGGGCCTTCGATGACTCCCACTCCCCTAAATACCAGAAATTTTCCACCGACCGTCTCCCTGTTATCAAGCCCTTCATTCAACAGGACTGGCAGTTCCTTCTTGAATACTATCTCTGGAAATATGGTAAAACAGTTAAGCCGGTCCAGCGACGCAATGGGAAGTCCATACCAGATGATGTCGTCTGCCCTCTCTGCGGTGCCCCGCATCACTATCTCTATGATAACAACGGCGGCAACGGCCAGTACCAATGTAAAGTCTGCGGACAGACCTTCGTTACCGGGGACCTTGTCTCCACTCCGGTCCGTTTTGTCTGCCCCTACTGCGGACATTCCCTCGTCCCTAAAAAAGACCGTAAGTTTTTTCGCCTGCACAAGTGTGTCAACCCCAAGTGCCCCTTCTATCTGCATAACCTTTCCAAGGTTGATAAAGAGCACCTTAAGGAGGAGTTCGGTAAGAATAGATATAAGCTCCATTATCTCTACCGGGAATTCACCGTGGATTTCTTCCGCATGGACTTAGATTCCCTGCCCAGGAACGCCTCTTCCCTCAAGTTCTCTAAGCATAACGCTCACATCATGTCCCTGTGTCTTACCATGCATGTGAACCTCCAGCTTTCCCTGCGCAAGACCGCACAGGCCCTCCATGACCTCTATGGCATCCGCATCTCTCACCAGCAGGTTGCCAACTATGCCAGAACAGCCGCCGTGGTCATCAAACCCTTTGTTGACCATTATGATTACCCGAAATCCTCTGTATTCACTGCCGATGAAACCTATATCAAGGTCCGCGGCATCAAAGGCTACATCTGGTTTATTATGGACGCCGCCTCCCGCTCCATTCTCGGTTACCAGGTCTCCGACAACCGCTCTGTTGGCCCATGCATCCTTGCCATGCGTATGGCTTTCCGGGGCATGAAGAAGCTCCCGGATACGTTCCGTTTCATTGCCGATGGTTACAGCGCCTATCCTCTGGCTGCTTTACAATTCGCTAAGGAACTGGGCGATGATTTCAAGTTTAACATCACGCAGGTAATTGGGCTCACAAACAATGATGCCGTCTCTAAAGAGTTCCGCCCGTACAAACAGATGATTGAACGGCTCAACCGTACCTTTAAATCCACTTACCGTGTCAGCTGCGGTTATGATAATTACAACGGTGCCAACTATAACGTGGCTTTGTGGGTTGCCTATTATAATTTTCTGCGTCCTCACAGGCACAACCATTATCAGGTCCTAAACATGGTCGATCTGCTGGAAGGTGCGGACAATATGCCTGGGAAGTGGCAGCTCCTGATCCTGCTCGGGCAGCAGACAATCCTTCATTTACAGGAACATCAGAACCTCGGCGAAATCTGTTCTTAGATTCCAAGCCAGAGGTAAAAACGCAGCCATCCCGGAGGGACCTGCCCTTGATGGCACGCCAAACCAATGCTATCATGCTGTGACAACGATGGTGAAACTGAATCTGTTCTTGAGTTCTTCGCCATCGGTAAGACGTTCAGAGCATTGGTTTGGCGTGCTGTCAAGGGTGGCGTAAACTGCCGGCACCTTACCAGTCTGCCATTTTCAAGGTTCTAATCCGGCCGTTTTTTACGGCCTTAGGTTTTTCATAACTCACTTGACACTACCAATATTAATGTCCCATGTATGTCTTAATGATTACCAGATATTCGTCCGGATAAAAGCCTATCTCTCCCTGGAATCTGGTCAATGCGATGAGACCGCCGTCCATCACCGGTACGGAAGCCAGCATCTCTGCGTTATCCACCTTTAATCCGCCGCCGTACACAACGTCGCATCCTTCGGTGATTTCCTTAATATAGGTACCGATCATGGTGATATAGTCTTTATCCGGCGGAATCTTTCCAGGTCCGATGGCCCAGATCGGTTCATAGGCAATGGTGACCATATTTCTTTCCACACCCTCCAGACCGATATCAATCTGCTCCTTTAATACCTCTTTCCATCTCTCCTGCTCTACAGAAGACTCTCCGATACAGTATAGCACAGAAAGACCGGAAGAAACTGCCCTTTTTATCTCCTGATTCAACAGACGGTTCACTGCCTTTGTATCTGTGACACCGGCTTCCGCAAGGATTCCCGCCTTGTCCTTTCTCTCTTCACAGTGACCGATAATTGTCGTGGTACAGCCGATGGCTTTTGCCGCGTTCGCGGTCCGGTTCGTCGTAAAAGCGCCAAAACCGCCCCCAACCGCCGTATCATCACGGTATACGCTCTGGCATCCCACTTTAACCGGACTGTTCTCACACAGCGCTCCCACAGCAGGAATTAAGTGCGCCTCTGGAAAATACATGGCAAATTCCACGTCTTCTCCTGCGTACTTTTTTAGCTGCTCCTGTGTATTGGAGACAATAAAGCTTCCCCATTCTCCCATAGGAGCAATGCTGTTTACCCCGCCGTATTCTTTTGGGATGTCAAACCGTTTCAAATTCAAAAAAATGTGTTTCATGAAATACCCTCCTTGTTTTCAGCGCTGAGTGAACTTCTCATAATATTCCTTAATTTTAACTTGTTACGTTAAAATCAATAAAGTCTCTCAGTTCCGGCCCAATCAAAGGTCTGCACCAGCGGATAAACTCCTCTGTCACATCGTTGCCGCGTTCATTCAAGTAGGATTCCGGAATGGTCCGCTCATACATCATGACTTCTTTGATCGGTATCATCTCTGTATGCATGCGATATACGCCGTCAATCTTCTCCGCCTCTTCATCACGGATAAATCCAACCATGACGCCGCTCTGACCGGCAACTGCCGCTTTTAATGCCTCGCTTCCCGCCAAAACCGCCTCGTCCCGGTCCACTGGAGACTGCCATGCGATCGAAGCTCTTCCGCAGATACCCGGTTTCTCACTTCTCGCCTTGATTCCCAGTTTCTTAATAACCAGCCCGGCCAGATAGGCGCTGACATCTCCATAATACGTTGCCCGCTCCGTCTTAAAGATTGGAGGAACAATGGGCTCACCCGCTTCATTTTTCAGGCCCTCGCTGACTACGACCACAACTCCGCCCTTTTCTTCATGAAGACGTTTTACATCCTCTAAGAATTCCGCCTCGTTAAAAGGTCTTTCCGGCAAATAGATCAGATGCGGGGCATCCCCCGGTTTTTTCCTGGCCAGTGCCGATGCCGCGGTGATCCAGCCGGCATTCCGTCCCATAGCCTCAATGATGCATACGTGAATTGGAAGGGACTTTACATCCACGCCTACCTCGGCGGTCGTGGCCGCTATGTATCTCGCCGCGCTTCCAAATCCCGGAGTGTGATCTGTAATTGCAATATCGTTATCGATTGTCTTTGGAATTCCAACGACGCGGATATCCTCGTCCTGACAAACCTCATAAATACGTCCGCACGTATCCATAGTTCCGTTTCCACCGTTTAACAGCACATACTTAATCTCATGCTTCTTAAAAATACCGACCATGGCCTCATAATCTTCCTGCTCCAGCGCATACCGGGACGATCCGATCGCCGTAGCGGGAGTTTCCAAAAGCAGCTTCAGCTTCTCTTCCGAAAATTCCAGAAGATTTAAAAAGCGCTCCTTCAAAATTCCTTCACTTCCCCCGATTGCCGCATAAACCTTATTAATTTTTCCAATTTTCCTCGCTTCCTCTATGACTCCGTAAAGGGAAGAATTGATAACCGCTGTTGGTCCGCCTCCATGGACAATCAAAACATTTTTCCCCATGCTTTTCCACCTTTTTTTATTATTCACCCTTAAAAAATTATATCAGCCCGGTAGACATCCCATCCGGGTACTCCTCGCGGGCCATTTGAAAACCATATCATTTTTTCTTATACCGCTCAATCATCTCTTCCAGCGTCACCTGCTCCACCAGCGGCGCCTTGCCGAACGAGCCAAACTGCACGATCAGCGTTCCTACCACTTCCTTCACACCGCGTTCCACGCAGTTCACGATAGCCGCCACATCTTCATCCGGGATTGTTCCCTTCATAACCGTATCCATAATCGGCGGAAGGAAGACACGCGGGTCAAACTGGCTCTTCTTCGCTTCCATCAGCTCGTAAATCTCACCGATGGACGCACTGGTACGAAGCTCCGGATATTTTACAAACAGTTCCTTCATGTTCCTCGTGACTGCCAGGCGGATATCGGTATCTACATTGATCTTGTTGATCCCACAGGGAATGGCTGCCTGCAGTTCTTCAATAGCGATGCCATAGGTATTCGTCAGTTCTCCGCCCAGGGCATTGATCTCATCTACGATATATTTCGGAACCGTGGATGAACCGTGGGATACAAGCGCACCGAAAATACCTTCGTGGCTTAAGCACTCTCTGATCGCCGTGGCGATCTCCTTTCTCAGCTTCACGTCTTTTCCCTTGGACGCGCCGTGCATGGTTCCGTAGGAGATGGCAAGCGCATCCACGCCGGTCTTACGGAAGAATTCCACTGCCTTCAATGGGTTTGTGTAGGTGGAGGACGCGGAGAATACATGATCTTCCACGCCAGCCAGAACGCCCAGTTCCCCTTCCACACTGACGCCCCTTGCGTGAGCGTATTTTACCACTTCTCTTGTCAGCTCCACATTCTCGTCAAACGGCAGTGAGGAGCCGTCAATCATGACAGAGGTGTAGCCTCCTAAAATCGCCGCCACACAGGAATCAAAATCACGGCCGTGATCTAAGTGCAGTACGATTGGAATTTCAGAATCGGCTCCGTATTTCTTTACAGCGTCCGCGATATTCTTCGCGCCGATCTTCTTGTCTTCCAGTGTTGCGTTCATGAAATCCGTACGGCCGCCCATAAAGCCATTCGCTAAATCTGCTCCCTGTAAAATGGCCGGGGAACGAAACATCTCGTGCACTTCGATGGCCGCTTTTGCCTGGGCTACCGCATTCACATTAAATGCGCCCTGGCCGAATCCGTATTTTATCGTTGCCTCCATCAGAGGTCTTAATGGAATCAATGGCATTGTCTTTATCCTCTCTCTTTTCCTATGCAGTTTATGTTTTAACTGCTTTTCACTGTTTTTACCGTTTTACTGCTTTTCTTCTTCTCACTGTCTTTACTGCTTCTTCCCTTTTCAGTCTGTCAGAGCCGCCACATAATCCGTCAGTGTCAGCGTAATATCCGGATGGTTCTGAAGTAAGCTCACCGGGAAATCGGTGGAAGGTTCTCCGTAAGCTGTACGGCGCACCACCGCTCTGTGCCAGTTGCGGAATACACCCAGACGGATTTTTCTCGCATGGGCAATCTCGTGGATTCCGATCGTTACGCAGTAATGCGGCATATCCTCCAGCGCTCCGCCAAAATCACCGATGGCATTGGCCGTCCTCGTCTCCGGTGTAATGGCCAGAACCCTCGTCTTCTGCGCCAGAAATTCCTCCGGTGAAAGAGAAGGATCCGCCTCGTTAAACGCCACATGGCCATTGATGCCGATGCCTCCGAATGCGATATCGACACCGCCCAGCTTCTCGATCAGCTCCGGAATATAGCTTACATTGTCAGGATCCGGGAATACCCGCTGCTCTTTTGGCATAATTAATTCCGGCTTGATCTTCGTATAGACAGTCCGTTCCATGAACCCATGGAAACTTAACGGGTGATCCACGGGAATCCATTTTTTATCGTCATCCAGATACTCATCCATATTGATAAACCAGGTATCCTTAAGAATTAAATTCTTCTCGTTGACCATGTCCACGAAATAGGGGTACTGGCCAACCGGGCCAACCGGGCAGATAAATACAGTCTTCTTTCCGGCCTGGTTGTTCTCCTCGATCGCCTGGAACATCTCCTTTGCCATCGCCTGAAATACAGTGGCGTTATCCGGCATGCAGATCAGCGGAAGCCGTGGATTCTTCAAAAGCTGTTCTTTGTTGTACTGGTAATATGCGTGATTCATCTTTAACCTCCTTAGAAAAGAGAGTGTCTCTGAATTGGAGATACTATCTCCGGGACACTCTCTTCACCTGTGTATTACTTTTAACAGTTACTGTTTACCGCTTATTTGCCTGCTTCTACCATATTATCGATCATAACGTAATCGGCTACCGGAACTTCCTTCTCAACTACACCTGAATTGATAAAGTTATCCTGCTGAATCTTATAGTAATTTTCTACGGTACCGTCTGCTGCTCCCTCGGAGACTTCTTTTCCTGTCAGCCAGTCCGCATCACCGCGCTGTGCGTAAACGCTGTCGTAATCAGTTGCTGTCTGTGTAGAAACATACTTGGCAACCTCATCATAATGATCGTCTGCCGCGTAGTCCATTGCCTTAAATAATGCCTTTGTGAAACGCAGGATCTTATCCTGATTCGCTTCCGCATACCTTGGTGTTGCAATCCAGCTTGCAAGGGATACCGTTGTGTCGGAGAACGTTAAGTTATCACAGAGCTTTGTGGAATCTTTTACTTCCTCTAAAATCTTTAAGCTGTTTGGAGACCATGTGGCACATGCGTCCACACCGCCGGAAATCATGGCTGTTACAATACCGGATGCATCCATATCCACAGCAGTAATATCATCCATGGTCATACCGGCCTTTGTCAGGCTGCCCACCAGAATATCCTCGCTGGAGGTACCGGAAGAGTATGCAACTTTCTTTCCCTTTAAGTCTTCGACCTTAGTAATTCCAGGGCCGGCAATTAAAGCGTCGCCGTTGGAAATATGAGACAGAGCGAAAATCTTCGCCTGCCCGTTGACACAGAGCTTATGAGCACCCTGACCGATGTATCCCACATCGATGCTGCCGGATTCCATCGCTGCGATGATGGTAGGACCGTCTGCGAATTCCACAAGGTTTACGGTGATGCCTTCCTCGTCAAAATAGCCTTTTTCCTTTGCCGTCATCACGGACCATAAGCTTCCGTAGTTAGGCATATATGCCACATTCATGGTGATCGGCTCTGCCTTGGCTTCCGCAGGCGCCTCTGTTGTCTCCTCTGCTTTTGTCTCTTCCTTCGTAGTCTCTGCCTGTGCCGCTGTTGTAGTCTCCGCCGGTACCGCTGTTGTTGCTTCTGTCTTGCTGCTTGCGCAGCCTGCCAGTGATGCAGCTACCAGAGCCGCCATAATTAATGGTAATACCTTCTTCATAATGTTTTCCTCCTTATTTAGCAAGTGTTTTTATACCTCTTTTTCATGTCTTTCTGCTATGTCTTCCATCCATGCTTTGAATGCAGCAAACCCTGCTTCATCGTTGTTGAAAGCAAACGGCTTTTCTCCTTATTTACGCACTTCCAGATATTCCTGATAAACCTCACCCCAGATATAAGTCTTTAAATCCAGGAATGGAAGCTCCATCTTCATCTCCTGCGTACGCGGATACGGAAGATTGATATCCACAATTTTCTTGATACGGCCCGGTCTCGCGCTCATGATAATGACCTTGGTGGCCAGAATGACGGCCTCTTCCACATCATGGGTGATGAAGAAACAGGTCTTCTTCTCTTCCTGCCACGTCTTTGTCAGCTCTGACTGAAGCTGGGTTCTTGTCTGCGCATCCAGAGCTCCGAAGGGTTCATCCATGAGAAGCACTTCCGGCTGTACCGCATACGCTCTGGCAATCGCCACCCTCTGCTTCATGCCGCCTGACAGCTCCTTCGGGTATGCGTCCACGAATTCTTCCAGTTCCACCATCTTTATGTACTTCATGGCGATTTCCTTCGCCTGTGCATCGTTCATTCCCTTTAATTTAAGGCCGAACATAACATTTTTTAATACGGTCAGCCATGGGAAGAGAGCATACTGCTGGAAAACCACGCCGCGTTCCGTTCCCGTACCCTCCACCTTCTTGCCGTCCACATAAACGGCGCCGGAGGTTGCAGGGAGAAGACCTGCAATAATATTCAGCAGGGTAGACTTACCGCAGCCGGAAGGACCGACCACGCAGATAAACTCATTCTCCATAATATCCAGGTCAATTCCGTTTAACGCAACCATACGGCCCTTGCGGCCTTCATAGATTTTCTCCACATGGTCGATCTTAACCTTTATATTTCTCTCGTTTCCTGCCATCCAGTGAACTTCCTTTCCAAATATTTGATGATCTTTTCACTCGTAATTCCAATGATACCGATGATGATAATATAAAGAAGCATCGGCGGTACATCGAAGCTGTTGTTCAAAGAACGAATTCTCATACCAAGTCCTGCCACGGCACCTGTCGACTCAGCCGCAATCAGTGTTGTAAGTGCGACAGATACACCAAGACGAACTGCTGTGATAATAAACGGAGTGGTTGCCGGGAAAATAACCTTTACAAAGATATCTCTGTCTTTTGCTCCCAGAACCCGCGCGGCCTTGATCAGTGTTTCATCCACGTTGCGGACGCCCTGATAAATTGTAACGCACATAATTAAGAAAGTAGCCATCCAGATAACGATAACCTGTGGCTTCCTGCCGACGCCTGCAGCGATAACAACAAGCGGTACGTATGCCAGAGGCGGAATATTACGAATGAACTGAATCCACGGTTCTACGATGTAGCGTACCGGACGGTACCATGCCATCAGAAACGCGATCGGCACTGCCGTAACAAAGCCAAGGATAAATCCCAGAATAACGGAAATCATACTGCTGGAGAAGTCGTTCCACAGAACCCCCCTCTCAATCATAGTTTTCAATGATTGAAATATTTCTGGAAGGAATGGAAAACTTCTAGCGGTGGATGGATTAACCGACAACCAGAACCAGAGAGCCAAAGCAACCATAAAAGATATAAGCAGCCAGCCCCAGTTTGGTATTACGGCAATGATGTCTTTTTTCTTTTTGTTTTCAGATTTTTTTAAAGACATTTGCAAATCCCCTTTCTCTTATTTCCATAAATATTAGTTCTATTTCATTAATAATTATAACATATTACACAAAAATATCATCTATTATTTAGTCAAACGTTTGTGTATCAAAAAATTTCACACAAATGTTTGATGATCATTATATAGCATTTTGTTTATCCTTCCTGTATACTTATGGTAAAGTATAATTTGAGTAATAATAGATAAAGGGTGATTAGTTTATGACATTAAAGGAAATTGCTAAAGAAGCCGGCGTATCCATCTCTACTGTTTCTCGTGTTATTAATAAGAATAGCACTAGCGCCGCTAGCAAAGAGGTTCAAGAAAGACTTTGGGAAATCGTCCGACGAACCGGATACGTTCCTAACAGTTCAGCACGCGACTTAAAAATGAAAGGAGCTAACTCGCCTCACATATCCCACTCAATTGCATGTCTATTTGCCAGAGCAGAAGATTCTAAATCGGATCTTTTTTTCTCTACTCTTGCAAGAAGCATTGAGCAAGAGGCGTTTAAGCGTAACTATATTCTTAAATATTCCTTTACGGCGATTGACATTCATCATCCCAACGTACTTCGACTCATCACAGACAATCATGTCGATGGAGTTGCCATTTTGGGAAGATGCAGTAAGCAGACGCTCAGTTTCCTAAAGAAGTATTTCAACTGCGTTGTGTATACCGGATTGAATCTTTTAGAAGCCAAATATGATCAAATTATTAGTGATGGATATCAGGCGGCTTTGACCGCAATGAGTTACCTTATAAATCTTGGTCACTCGCGAATTGGTTATATTGGTGAAACTAAGTATGAAAATCGTTATACTGGTTACTGCTCTGCACTGAATGCCTCTGGACTACCATTGAAAAAAGAATACGTTGTAAATGTCCCGCTTTCATCAGAAGGAGGCTACTGTGGGGCAAAAAAATTGATTGACCGCAATGTTGACGTGTCTGCACTCTTTTGCTGCAACGACGTAACCGCCATCGGGGCCATGAGAGCTATTCAGGAAACCGGGCATAAAATTCCAGATGATGTATCAATCATTAGTATTGATGATATTGATACAGCCCAATATCTTTCTCCTATGCTGACAACTATTCACATGCCAGTAGAGGAGATGGGACAAATGACTGCAAAAATTTTGATTGACCGGATTGAAGGCGGACATTGTCTCCCTATTGTGATGAACCTACCATATTATTTAGCTAATCGTGAAAGTTGTAGGCAATATAGTCCATCAAATAATTTGTCAGCATCTAATCATAATCTTTAGAAAAGTGACAAGGATCCACCTATGACGAAGCAGTCGAAAAACAAACAAATTAAATTCCCCATACCCAGTGAGAATGGAGCTGGAGCCAGTGCAGTCATGTACAGTATCATCGAAACAGCCAAAGCGAACAACCTGAATGTGTTCCAGTATGCAATTACATACGTAAGTAGGTAACCTTCAGTACCTTGACAAACTTAAGAAATCCCCCAGTGATATACTGAGGGAAAGTCTGACTATTACTTTTTTAGTTTGCTGCGGCAATCGTCCGGAGACCGTTGCACTGGCCTCTGCCCCACTAATATTTTGGAGAACAGCCAGTTGCGTCTTCCTATAGCAAAATATTTAATGCTGCGCCCGGCAGCCGTATTAAATTGCTTCCAGGGCTATCTTGACTGCCTTTCGTATATCCTCTCCTGCCGTACGTATTCCTTGTCCAATATCAATTCTGAGAATGCCGCTTAAATCTGAAGGTATATCCAGATTCCCCTTACTCAGCAATATGACCCGGCCGCTTTTCCTGCCCATTTTACCTATAAAATATCCCAGCTCGAAAATTACATTCTGTCTGGCCCGAGCCTGATTCTCATCGTTAAAATCATCCGGCGTCAACAATACGAATACAATATCAGCCTGGTCTGCCTGTTCTTCAAACTTTTCAATAATCGTCCTGCCGCAATCCGGGAGTTCAGCCAGAATGACCGGGGCTGGAAAGCCCAATGTATTCTGCAGATAATCTTTAAGCTCTATACGAGCCAACGTATCATGTCCATGCACAATAAATATGTTTGCATCACGTTCATATTCCTGCGTCTGTGTCGGTTTTGAACGAAAATTACCATTGTTCCGATTTCCCGGCAACTCTGCCATCCTTGTCACTCCTTCCGTGTCTCCGGCAACATTAACACCTTTGTCACCACTTATCTGGCTGATGATTTTAATGTTCAAAGTACCACCTCCCATCAAGGCATGTCCGCCAAATTCATTCCGCCGTCTCCACTTTTCTGCCATATCATTTTTATATCCCGGACATTCCCCAGTATACTTCCCAGCCCAAATGTTAAAACAGACGGCGTAACGACCCGTACTACTTTTAACACAGTATCTTTTAGTCCCAAAAGAAAACTGCGGGAAATCTCTTCATACTTCAGTTCCATCTCAGATAGCTGTGACTTAAGCTGCTCTATGGTTCTGTCACTGACAAATGCCCTGAACACATATAATTTGTTAATTGCTTCTTTTCCATATGTATCACTGTCCTTCACCAGTGAGTATATCCTGTCAAGCACATTTCGACACTTATCATATTGCTGTGCCTGCATCATGGCCGTCACAGCGTGAAACAGAACCTCAACCAAAAGCGTTTCTTCGTTTGCCCATTCCAAATCATGATATGCCTGCTCAAAAAATGCCACTGCATGCTCCGGATGCTCCATAAGGACCCAGCTGATTCCCATCAGCCTATGAGCAGCATATTTTAAGTAGGGATCGCTAAAAGTGGGTTTATCCACGATATTGCATGCCAGCTGAGAATCATACGTCATGTTCTGGTATTGACCATTCATCATATTCACCGCGCCATAACACAAGGTAGCCCGTACACAATCTGCTTCGCATCCGCCTATGATAGAGCCCCAGTAGGACACCTTCCTGAAACAGTCCATGGATTCCTGATAGTTCTTTTCAACCAGATTATTAACAGCCTCAACCAGTAATGCCCGTACACCTTTCTTACTCGGATCCTGAATCTGAACAGCTTTTATCATATCCACAACCACATCAAAAAGTATATCTTTTCTTATATCCCCGGTGACTGTCTGCAGGGCAACCGTAACCAAAAACTGATTGGGAGCCAGCCTTTCATCATCTGCATATCCAACCAGTGGAAGAATCATCCCCTGGCTGGCCATATCGCTGCGCCGTTTTTCAATTACCTCTGGTAACCGGGCCCCAGCCTTCGGTGCAGCTGTTCCCAACAGTTTGTCCAAAATATCACGGTTATCCTCTGCCGTGAATACTCCCCTTACATTCGTTCCCATCAATATCTGAACTGGTGCGTCTAAAAATGTTCCCATTATCTACTCCCCTCCCCTATTCGTATCTTATCCTTTGCCATGACCCCTGCAATATTATTCTCGCATTTGATACAAAGCTTAAAAGAATCACCAAAATTAATATAAAATAAGGTAAATCTTAATTACATAATACACGATATATGGATAAATTGTCAAAAAACGTTGAAATTAAACCATTTTGTGATGAAAATAGCAGAAAAAGCGCTGCTGCAGAATTAATCCAGAAGAAAGTAGGCTATTACAGGAGCTACTGGATGCGGCAGGACCTGCAGGAGCTGCGCTTTCGGCATGGAGGCATGCAGGCACTATATCACCACCAAGTATATGCGTAATAGCAGAGTCTCTAATAGAGTACCTTTTCAATATCCTCTTTTATCTTCATCTCCAATTGTTTAGCGTCTTCTTCGGTATCTGCGCAGATTGAAAAATATAACTTTAACTTTGGCTCTGTACCCGAAGGTCTGACCACCATGGATGCATTTCCTTCTAACATAAACTTCATCACGTTAGATTTAGGGAGCTCAATTTGATTCTCCCTTCCATCCCTATATTTAATCAGGGACTCTTTATAATCACTGATGGATATCACTTTCAGTCCTCCAATTTGACTTGGAGCCGCGGTTCTGAATCCACTCATGATTCCATCCATTTTTTTAATTCCTTCCATGCCTTCAAAGGTATAGCAGTGAAGGGTATTGAGACAATATCCATATTTTGCATATAATTCATCCAGTACTTCTTTTAATCCTTTTCCCTGGTTTTTATAATATGCCGCCATTTCACTAATCAAAAGGGAAGCGCCTACACCATCCTTATCCCTGACATAGCTGCCGGACAGATATCCATAGCTTTCTTCAAATCCAAATATAAACCGTTCTTCCTCTCCCTTTTCCTCCAAAAGTCCTATTTGTTCCCCAATATATTTAAAGCCAGTCAGCACATTCACTGTATCTACCCCATAATCAGATGCAATCCGCTCAGCCATATCGATGGTAACTATGGTCTTCATCATAAGAGGCCGGCAGGGCATACTGCCGCCGGCATTCCTTCGTTTGCAAATATACTCAAGCAGCAGCATACCGATTTCATTGGCGCTTAACAGCAAATATTTACATCCAGACTTTACCCCCACACCGACCCGGTCACAATCCGGGTCGGTTGCCAGCAGCAAATCACAGTTCAAACGCTTTGCATCGCGAATTCCCAATTCCATCGCCTGCTCAATTTCAGGATTCGGATAGGGACAAGTTGGAAAACATCCATCCGGCATTTCTTGTTCCTTTACGACATAAACATTTTGAAAACCATTTTCCTTCAACACTCTCTTAACACAATACCCTCCAGCTCCATTCAACGGAGTATAAACAATAGATATATCCTTTTTCATTCCCGTTTCGCATAATGCCTGTTCTGAAACAGCCTGAATAAATGCATCTACTGTTTCTTTGCCAATATAGGCAACCAATCCTTCTGCCTGAGCCTTCTCAAATGACATCCGAGCCACATCTGCAAACATGTCAACCCGGCTTATTTCCTTCTGAATCTCCTTTGCAGTCCCAGTCGTTATCTGGCATCCGTCTTTTCCATACACCTTATAGCCATTATATTCTGAAGGATTATGGCTTGCCGTAATAACAATGCCGCCATTACAGTGCAGCTGCCGTATTGCAAATGACAGCGAGGGAGTCGGCATTAATTCCGGATATATGTGAACTATGATTTTATTTGCAGCAAACACACCTGCTGCAGTTCTGGCGAAATATTCTGAATTTAATCGGCTGTCATATGCTATGGAGACATGAATTTCCCCAGAATATTTTTTTTTCAAATAACTGCAATATCCCTGGGTGGCTCTGGCAACTGTATAAACATTCATACGATTGGTCCCAGCTCCCATTATCCCCCTTAAGCCTCCGGTCCCAAATTCCAAATCTTTGTAAAAACGTTCTTCGATGGCCTTAGCGTCCTGGCTGATTGCCTCCAATTCTTTTGTAAGTTCTATATCTTCCAGATTCTGATTAAGCCAGTATTTGTATGTGTCCCTTGCTCTCTCTGTCACCTTACCCTGCTCCTTAATTCGTCTATATATATTCATCACGGTTACAAATCTTTAAATTCTCTAATACCCTTTTTATATCCCCCGTACTATCCTTTTCACAAATCAAAATAGCGTCTTCCGTATCTACCACAACTATGTCCTTAAGGCCAACAGCAGCTATCAGTTTTCTGTCTCCCTGAATTATACAATTATGAGTATTTACTGTAATGACATTTCCATCCACTACATTTCCAAATTCATTTGATTTTTTAATACGCTCAATTGCCAGCCAGGAGCCTACATCATCCCATCCAAAAGCACCTGGTAATATATAGATATCTTTTGCCCGTTCCATTATGCCGTAGTCAATGGACTGGGATTCCATTTTATTAAATTCCTGTTCCAACACCATCTGCTGCTCATCTGTACCGATAGCAGACTGTATTTGCTCCAGTCCTTTGTACATAGCAGGCATAAATTTCTTTATATTTTTCAAAATGGAGGAAACCTTCCAAATAAACATTCCGCTATTCCACAAATACTCCTCCGTAGCCAGATATTCTTTCGCTGCCTCCAGGCTTGGCTTTTCCACAAACCGTTCTACTTTATATGCGCGGCCCTCCATTTCATGATTATTAAACTTAATATACCCATATCCCGTTTCCGGATAATCAGGCATGATGCCAATGGTAACCAGATTGTCTCCCATTTCCGCTATACGGCAGGCATCTCTTAATGTAGAAACAAACATTTTATTAAATTTAATCAAATGATCAGAAGGTAAAACTAACATCAGGGCATCTTTATGCTTTTTGGCAATGTGGACAGCTCCCAGTCCAATACATGGCGCGGTATTACGGCTTACAGGCTCACACAGTATATTATCCTCCGGTATGCCCGGAAGCTGTTCAAGTACCAGATTCCTATAGTCTTTATTTGTTGCAATATAAATATCCTCCATCTTTACCAATGAAGCTATTCTCTCAACAGTCAGCTGAATCATCGTCTTACCATCATCTGTAATGGTCAGAAACTGTTTTGGCATATTTCTCCGGCTTCTAGGCCAAAAACGTTCTCCGCGCCCTCCGGCCATTATTAACGCTGTTATATTCATCCTTATTTCCCTCCAAGCTCAAACTTTTACTTATTGTTGCTTTGATAAGATCATATATTGACCCTTACTGTTTTCCCGTTTATAATAATTCCAACTAATACTAAAAGGAGAATTTCATGGATATCGACTATCTGCTTTCGCTTCAATCACTCCGTTCCATCACACACCAGGTCTTTAACAGCTTATTTCTTTTTACCACCACTTTCGGAGAAGATTTTATAATTATGTCCCTCATCTCCGGCATATACTGGTGTGTCCGCAAACAGTCTGCCTTATACCTTCTCTTCAATTTCCACCTGGGAAACTTTATAAACCAGGCCATTAAAATAACTGTCTGTGCTTACAGGCCATGGATTCGTGATAGCAGGATAACCCCTGTAGAGTCTGCCAGGCCCGGGGCCAGTGGATACTCCTTTCCCAGTGGACATACTGCCAAAGCCATGGCTGTATGGGGCGGCCTAGCTGTACATGATTTCAAAAGGAATAAACCAATAGCAAGCTTTCTGCTACTCATTATACTTGCTGTTGGCTTTTCCCGCAACTATTTAGGCGTCCATACTCCCCAAGATGTAATAGTGTCCCTTATTTTAGGAGGATTCATTCTCTACGGTACTCATTATCTCCTAATCTGGGCAGATAAAAAAAGAGGACGGGACTGGATTACTGCCGGTTGCATAACACTAGCATCCATTCTTCTGATATTCTATGCCAAAAACAAATCCTATCCTCTGGATTATATTGATGGGCAGCTGCTTGTAAATCCCCAGCAAATGATAAATGGCTGCTTCCGTGGGTGTGGTGGTATCATTGGTCTGGCTTACGGATGGATTCTTGATAGAAAGTTGATTCATTATAACGAAACCAGAGGAACCTGGCAAACCAAATTATATCGCTATTTACTGGGTATGATGGGCTTAACGCTACTATTCAAGACATTTCCATCCTTAATATCCTCTTTTATCAGCCCTCCCAAAGCTGCATTCATCAATGGTTTTATCATACCTTTTTATATTACTGCAATCTATCCGATTTTGACTCGAAATCTATGAGCCCTCTCCGTAATTATGACTGGCCGATTTTATACCGGCATAGGCCAGTATCATCCAGAAAAATGGCTGACGATAGTTAATTACTGTCATACTTTCCGCCAAAAGAGCCATATAAACAGGCCAATAGTATACAGGCGCACATTTTACGTTCCTCCAAAGCCACACCATAATCAGGACCATAGGTATTATACCGTAGGAAAACCATATACTGAACAGGGTTGAGTGAATTTCACTTTTCCACACCACTGCCAGCGGAAAACGTTCAAAGGAACCTTCGCCCGCCCCATACAGAAGATATTGTGGATAATAAAGTATCTTTTCTCCGCCACGGTCAATTATCAGCTTTCTGACCCCTCCCTGTGAAAGCAGCGCCAGCTTCTCCTGAATCCTTGTAAGAATATTATACTCTTTATCTTGTATGGTAAACCCCTGCTCCGGCCAAATCATCCAAAGACCGATTATCAATGCCGCTGCAAGAATTCCGCCCATACAACACAAAAATCTGCCGGATATCCGTCCAGCTTTATACTGCCTGTAAATACAAATACAACCAATCCCCGCAGCCAACAGCATCCATCCTAAAAAAATGCCCGTTGATTTTGTAAGCAGAACCAGAAAGCCATCGATAATATAAAACAGCCAGAACGAGCGTCTATGGTGCTCACTATCATAAAAATAAATCAAGAGGATAGTCAAAAACAGCACATATGCCATCTGATTTGGATTGTTAAATGTACCCATATACCTGTTCGCATCCCAGTATTCATAATAAATACGCCCTGCTCCTAAGACATAAACCGCCAGCTGAACAACTAATATAAGCTTCAGTATTCGATTCAGATACAGCAGAAAGTTCTTTTCTCCAGCCACCTCCCTTAAAGTCCATAACAGCATACATCCATAAATCCAATAGGCTGTATTTCGTATGAAATCGTTATGAGGAGACAAAATATAATACCAGCCATTCACCAGAAATACACATACTAAAAATGCATAAAAAAAGTAATCCTCCCTGTATAAAAGTCCATGCCGCTTTTTTTTAAACCTGCGTATCATTGCGCTTAGAAAAGCCGCTGCCAGTACTGCATCACCTACACCCAGTCCTCCTGACGGAAAAAGATACAGCGGTTTTAAAAATACAAATATTAGAAATAGTATGGCAGAAACAGACATAACTTTCCTCCCGGACTGACAGATTATATTAAAAACCTTCCAATATCATATCATCCATTGCAAGACTAAGCTTTCTGAAATCATCAGACTCTCCTGTTTCCCAGGGTGATCTCGCTTCCGGAAAATCAAAATGCATATCCAAAATACCGTTCTGAGGCTTGATACATTCAAACTCAATTTTAGATTTCCCACTTAACACATCAGAATATACACAAACTCCATTTACATGTATATTGACCGGCTGCCTTCCCCCATAAATCATCTTTACATTGATTTCTACTCTTATATTTTCATAATCTGTATCCTCCAAGTCAAAATACATCCCCATTGCCTTATCCGATGTCCACGTAAATCCCCCTTCACGGTCTGAAATCCCTCCATAAAAATATGCACCAATATCCTGCCTGTTTACAGACACTGGAAACCTCGTTCCTAGCTTATATTTACAATACTTAATTGGGACTAATTGGTTGATATCGTAATACTTATCCTTAATTGAATAGATATTGCCTGTCGTACAATGTGTAACTTCATCCGCATCCTTTAAATTAAAAAAATCCAGTCCGTCCGGGGAAGGCACTAACAGCCGATCAAACTCATCATCACAGTATAACCAGATTTGATCCGCCATCACCGAAGATGTTTGGCTGTTCCACCCACTAACAGCGCCTGCTATCACCCACCCGCTTCCACTGTTTAAAGCGTAGCACGGCTGTTTCTCCAAAGAAAATCCATTTAACACTGTTATCAGCATAAGTAAGCCGTCAAAAACAATTAACTTCTTTTCAGCATTTTTAAATTTCGCCGAAAAACAACTCCAGGCATTCACTATAACAACCGTTCCTATACATCCCCAACCATAATACTGATAAATGATAACCTGATATCCTACTCCCATTGGCAGAACCTGATATTTTTCGGATACCGCCATGAGAATAGCAGGAAAAGCCACAAACATAATTCCTATGCCCATAAGGAAATATGATTTATGATTGCTGACAGCTGCTTTACTCCTTTTATTTATAATTGCGTTTAGGCGATTGCGAAACTCTGAAACCATTGAAAACACTGGTTTTTTCGTTTGCTTTTTAATGGCTTCTCCTCAAACTTCCTCAATTTATTGCTTTTTGAAATCTGTGGAAATGTGTATAACTTTACTCGATTTTCTCATTAACAGTAATCGTTCTTATATTAGACCTCGCAAAGCTTATAACTTCGTTTGGAATTTTAAGAGTTATCCACATCAATCGCATTTTGAGTTTCGCAATTACCTAATAATTGCGTTAAGTAAATATATGAATACTGCAGCCAGCAATACATCTCTTACATTTATCTGGCAAAAAACTCCCTTAAAGAATTCGCTGAATGTTCCCTAAAGAACCAATTTACAAAGGGGAGGGGAGCTGATACGGATACCACAAATCCTCTTACCATACAATCAAATATGGAGCCGCCTTCCTGACTTGTCCTTTCCGGGATGGCTCTTCATAAAAAACAAGCAGAAGGATAAGCAGAATAAATGGATATGCAGCCTCATATGTCAGCATTGCCAAAAAGTAAAAAATGACCGACAATATCTCTGCCCTTCAGCAAATACAGAAGTAATTGGAAAAAAACGGCCATGCATTTCTACATGAACGCTAATCCGTTCCCATATAAACTGAATTATGTTCCATTGATTGCTCCCTAAAACACCTTTTATAAATTCATATTTTCTATCATCTGACAAAAAAAACGTGTCTAAAATAAACCATAGATACAAAACAAGAAACACGCCAAATGCTAAATTAAAGAGTGTTTGATTTCTATTGTTCTTAATATCACCAGGATTCCGTAAACGAATCATTCCTGTCTCCAAAAGCATCACTTCCTGCCCATCGCTTCTTTAATCTGCGTGGAGCTGGCACTTTTCGTATATGGGAAAAACTGAATATCTGCTCCCACTTGGTTCAGCTTTTTTTATCTATAATCCAGGACTCATTATTCACGTAATCATCCCCGGAAAACAGACAGTCAAATTTATAAAGTTCCCAAGTCGCTATCTTGTCAATATTATCCATAGTGACACCTACCGCTTTATCTAAACATCTTAATGCCCCTATTATTATAATCTTTCATCCTCTGCCCCCCCCCCCCTATTTCTCATATTTAAAAATTCTTCCATGATTCCTGCAATCGCTATTGATTCCTCTGCTGTCAATTTATACTCACTCTTTTCAAAACCATTCATAGTCGATACAAAGTCACTGATTTCATACCTCAGGCCATCCCCTAAAAACTTGACAAAATACCGTTCATTCTGAGTAGTGTCCTCATAACACACTTCAAACTCCTGTGTCTTCCACCACGGAGCCGTCACCTTAATATATCCTCTAGTGCCGGATATAATCAGTTGTCCCTCTGACTTAACACCCAGTCCTGTCCTGGATTCTGCAAGACTATAAGGATATCTAATATATGCCTTTATGAATGTGTCTACCCCATTGGGCGCCCAGAATCCGTCAAACTTCACTTCCTTGTAATTACTTCCCAAAAGCTTTATAATTGCAAATAATGTATAACTGGCTAACTCCGTAAAACTTCCCCCAGTCTCTGTATCAGTTAACTCTCTCAAGATAGGACTGGTCAGCTTTGTAAAGCATGCCTCCACATCCCTAATCGTGCCAATTACTCCGCTTCTGGCAATACTCAACATCTGTACGAATCCCGGACAATAAGCCGTCTTAATGCCCTCCATTAAAACACAATTCTTTTCTCTTGACAAATCGAACAGTTCCTCTGCCTCGTCTCGTTTAAGCACCATAGGTTTTTCACACAAAACATGCTTCTTTGCCATTAATGACTGTTTCACATATTCATAATGCGTCCCATGAGGTGATGCTATATAAACCGCGTCTATCTGATTAAAAAAATCTTCCAGATTATCCGTATAAAACTTGAGTTCATTATCCTCTGCAAACTTCCTGGCGCTTTCAATTTTGGGGTTATAAACGCTCTCAACATATATACCGCTGACATATTTCACTTCTGGAACCATTCGCTTTGCTATGCGGCCACACCCAATAATCCCAAGCCGTATCAGTGAAAAATTCTTCGCCCTCAACATAGTGCTGGAGACATCTCTCGTTCGCTCCAGATACACCACCTTACAATACTGCTTCAGATAATCAAAAGCACCAATCCAGTCAGATCCCACTGTAAAGATATCCACACCATATTTCTGAATATCCTCTACCTTCTGTCCCACATGATCCTCAATAATTATCTGGTCTGCCAATCCAGTCTGCCTGACATGCTCCACACGTTCCATCAGGGAGTCCATGACATTCAGCTTTCCCCTGGATTCATCATAGTGCTCCGTAGTTACTCCTACAATTAAATAATCCCCCAGTTCCTTGGCTCTTTTCAGTAAACGGTAATGTCCCTCATGAAACAAATCAAAAGAACCATATGTAATTACCTTTTTCATTCGCACTCCATCCTTATAAAACCCATATTCTCTCCGATTTTACCTTATCCAAGTATACTTCACAGGGCAGAAAAAGTAAATAGAAAAGGCTGGAAACCAGCCTTTCAAAAAAGTTCTTTCATTTTATCCGGATAATTAGTGATAACTGCATCCACCTCTGCCTTTAGACACGCTTGTCCCTGTTCCAAAGTATTCACAGTCCATACGTGAACCTTGAGACCTCTTTCTCTTGCCTGCTCCATAACTCCCGGATACTGCAGATTATGGAATGCAGGATGAAGGGCACCCGCGCCAATTTCCTGTGCATAAGCCGATGCTTCATATATTCCATCAGAATACAGGAGCCCTGTAAGTGCATCCGGATTCAGTTGTTTGAGATGAACCATACTATGGTGGTTAAATGAAGAATAGATTACCCGTTTCTCCATCCCTAACCGGCCTGTCAGTTCCAAGACCCGTTCCTCTAGCCCCTCATAAAAATAAATTCCATTCTTTAACTCCACATTTATCCACAATGATGTGTTCTTTAAAGCCTCATATACTTCACGCAATGTGGGAATTCTGGCCTCCCTGTATTCCGGATGGGTTTTATTAAAATGAAACTCCTTCAGTTCTTTCAATGTAAAATCACGTATTAATCCGCTGCCGTTGCTGACCCTGTCAATCCTCTCATCGTGGGCCACCACCAGGTAACCATCGCGGCTCATCTGAACATCCAGCTCAACCCCATCAGCCCCCATCTCTGCCGCCAGCGCAAATGCTTCCAGCGTATTTTCCGGCGCATAGCCGGAAGCCCCTCTATGAGCCCAAATTTCTGTCATATTTCATTGCCTCTCTTCTGTATATGCTTGTCCTCGCCAGCACCAAAGCGGATAAAGTCAAGCTGATTTTCCTCAGGATTGATTATCATTACATCCCAGAGATCCTGTGATACAGTTTCCAGCTTCCGTTCGTAAACAATAGCGCCTTCCGGCTTCTTATCCATAAAATATTCGCATTTATTACATCCAAGGGAAATAATCGGAAAATCCCGTTTTCCGTATATCTGGTCAGCATGGTTATGTCCATGAACATATGCCATAATCCTGTGTCCACCTCTGTTGTGGCTTTCCAAAATATTGATTAACTCCTCTCCATTCCTGATTTCATTGCTCCAGTAATGGATTTCCGGAAGAGGCGGGACATGAGCAAAGACCAATACGGAATATCCATCCGGTGTCTCCTCCAGTGTCCTTTCCACCCATTTAAGTTCCTTTGCCGGAAATCCATACCGCACCTTTTCACGATGGTCAAAGGATGCCAGGAACAGTAGCCTAAGCTTCAAATCGGGCCTGTCCACATAATACCAGAAACTTTTTCCATCCCGTACCACATCAGACGGCAATTCGGCTTGATACAGGTTAAACTGCTCATCATCATCCAGCACCTCAGGATTTCCCGAAAAATAATTGGAATCATGGTTTCCCTGTACCAGATATACAGGCGTCCCCACACTCTGTAATCCGGACATAACATTATGCACATATTCTTCTGTCAGTGCCCTGGGCACCATTCCATCGGTAATATCCCCCAGATGGACAACTGCGTCAAAACCAGTCTGCTCGTGAACCGCCTGTATGTTGTAAAGCGAATCCTCCCAGCATCCGCCAACCACATAATGCGTATCAGCCAGAACAGCCAGTGTCAGAGTCTTTCCCTTTTTCTTTCTCTTTAATACCTTAGTCGCCGTATCCCGTATTTCGTCTGCAAATAATGTTTTTGGCTGATATTCCGTATATGTGGAAACAAAAGAGAGTATATTATCCAGATGTATCCCTGTGTCCGCGGGGATTGAGGCTCCATCTGCCCTTCTCAGGCAGACGCGGAAATATCTGTCGTCATTAAAATAATAGTTTCCACCTCTCAGCTGCGATTCATGGTAATCGTGATTATAGGTTGTCCAGTTTTCTTCCTTTTGGTAGCAATAGGTATAAATATATGTTCCATTTACTTCTGCATTGTAGGTAGCAACTCCATAACGATACGCATCATCATTCAGCTTCAGGTAACTGCCCGCTTGCGCATGGTAAATCCTGTAAGTTGCCATCCATGTATCATCACCGGACTCAATCATTCCGGTATCAGGAGAAAGCTTTACCCCCCACCCCACCCCACAACCAAACCCCACATCTACACCAAGCCCTATATCAGCTTTCAGCTCCTGCAAAACCATTCCCTGTCTTTCCGGTTCCCCTTTCATTTCAAGCCTGGCCGGAAACAGGATATCATTCAGCCAGTAAACATTCTCAATATGAAGATAATACTCATCAAAGCCCATCTTTTCTAATTGTAATGCAATCTCTCGGTAATAAATATTACATATTATAATTCGCAGCTTATCTTTAGGAATTTCCAAGAGTTTCTCAGGCCCGCAGACCATAATTCCATGAACAGACCTTCCCCACTTTTCCCGTCCATTATCAATAATATATGCAGGTCTGAACCTACCGCCGAATCTGCGCATATAATCCTCAAACATATTGCCGGCGCCAAAAATGACAATTAATTTTCCTTCTAACCCATTAAAAGTTTCCGCCAGCCTGCGGCGATATATTTGGAACGGTGTTTCCGGATCAAAAATCCCCGTATGACGCGGTACTCTCAGTTCCTCAGATGGATACTCCATATATTTTCCCATCATCATACCCAATAACCGGTCATATCCTGCCGGAACATCGAATTTACAGCCTTCAAATGATAACTGCGCTGTTTCATTGAAATCACTCCGGTAATACACCTGATAATCATCTGCATTAAAAGCCGCAGTAAACGGGCGGACGTAATATCCTTCCTCTTCCGGGCAGGCTGCACATGCCTCCTCATAGCTTCTTAAAAGCTTTTCCCTGCCTTCCCGTTTAATAATCATCCGATATGCATACTTCTTTAATCTGGATAATGTCTGAAATTCCGGTCTGCCCTCACCGAAAGTTTGAATCAGACAAAGTCTTTTATATATTGCAATCTTTCGGAGCTGGTTCTTACGCTTTTCCTCATTTTCAAACACATAATCCAAAGCCAGTATATCTATCCATATTCCCCAATTATTGCTGCCATTAATCTCCCAATATTCGGCTCCTGTGGTATTGATGTTACGTAATCTGCACATGCTTCCCCGGAATATGCCCGAATCATTTTCGTTGGTATGAAGCGTATATGGAGCGCTTAATTCAGATGCCGCCAGTTGTTTAAAGGTATTATAGTCTCTTCGCGGCATAACAACATCCACGTCATCATCCCATGGGATAAATCCCTGATGGCGCACCGCCCCCAACAATGTACCTGACCAGAGATAATAACGAAGCTGGTGTGCATTACAGAATTCTTTAAAAACCTGCAATAGTTCCATCTGTACTGCCCTTGTTTTCCTAGTTCTCACCGGAACTGTGTAACCACATAAATTGTCTGCCTTTACGTCAATCATGATATTTTCCCTTCCAAGTTCAGTAATAATCCTTCATTACAGTCCATCTGGTTCGGTTCGATTTCATTTCCACCCAACAATTAGCCCCAAACTGTAAAAAATAATCGAAAATATATCTTCAAGCTTAGATTATACATTATTCACTTAAAATATTATAAAAACAATAAATAGTAGCAATCTAATGCCATTAATAATAATAAAATTTTATTATGAAAAATAACTTCAACAGGATCCCCAAAAGAGCCTTTTTCAATATCAAAACTATATCTCATAAAAGTATCATGACTAGTGGAACGCTCCAAATCACATCTATTGTCATTCGATCTATTGTTTTTATGTAATACACCATAATGAGTAAATTTATTTCTCCGCTTTCCCAGAGCCAAATAAAAAGCTGCTGCTATTACAGTTAAATATAACCAAGAGGAAATTTCGATATTCAATATTACCCCACCATATAATACCCTGATTAAAAAACCAGAAACCAATATCAATATGTCAACGAATGGCACATGCTTTAAACTAACACTATACAAAATATTTAATACCATATAAATTCCAATCCAAAAATGCACTGACAGCCTTCATAAACACGATTTGAATAATTATGACTTGTTACGCCTGATTTTGTCTACATCCATAAGGAGTTACTTAAGAGTGGCATAACACTGTAGCGTAAACGCACCAAAGCCGGTACCTTGACAAGTTTCGGGCCATTTTGCATGGCCCGTTGAGCCTTATTTTTGTAGTTTTAGGATATTCTCTGGCGGATAACAATTCTAAGGAGCCGAAAAACAGCTGGTAATTATTGGTTTTTTGAAACTGTTATCCACAACAGTCTGTAATTACCATCCCCGCGAAGGCTGTAATTCACAGGGAACGGAACAGTCTGGGGATAACACCATGAATTGTCGCATGATCAAGCTTTGATATAACAATTCATAAATTTAAAAATCGGAGAATTGCACAAAATCACATAGCTTTTGGCGGATTCCTCATTTCTGAAATGGGGTTCTTTGCAATGACTTCCAATCCCTGCATCAGCATCTGGTACTGATCTTAGTAATTGGCCTTTGTAATGCCGTGCCGACTGCACCAGGTTTCTACATTCATATCAGTTGGACGACTTTGACATTCCTTGATCAGATCAGCCCACTGTTGTAGGCGAACCTGTTCAGCGACTAAACTGGTTTCTGTTCTCATGACTAACCTCCTGAATTAGAGTCAAAAAAGTATAGTACTTAACTTTTTTAGACTTTATAGTTCATGGAACTATTATGTCAGAGGTTGGGAAACTGTACAAGATGCCGGCGTTGGAGCGTTTACATTTAAGCTATTATGGCAGGAGTATGTAGATACCTGCCGGTATGCCGGCAAGCCGCCCTATGGCTACTCCCAGTACTGTAAACTGTATCAGGATTATGTCCACAGAATAAACTGACGATGCATATCCAGCACAAACCTGGTGACAAGCTTATGGTGGACTGGGCAGGAACCGCGCTCACCCTTTATGATAAGGTTATACTGAACCCGGATAATTTAAAAGTCGGGATTCTCAGTAACAAAAAGTATGAAGACCCTGTCGTAAACCGCTCTTATCAGGAATTGGCAGACCACTATCAGACAGCGCTGCCCGCACGGGTTTTTAGATCGGCCCACTGTTGCAGACGAACCTGTTCAGCAACTAATATTGCCACTTATATCATCAATCTGCATCACATTCATGAAAAAATTCTGATTTCAATAATAACTCTGCATTACAGTTTATCCGAGTTAAATCATCACCAATCCACTTATAAAAATTTTGATATACCTCATGCCTACGATTGTCCGACACAAACCTATCTTCCTCTTTTTGGAAAACATCCCACAATTCAATTAATCCATATCGCCGTTTCATCTCATGTATGGGAACAAGTTTCTCTGCATCTGGTATAAAATAATATGTATACATTAATGCCCTATACATCGGGTATAAAGCTGGATAATCTTCCATAACAAATTCCTGATCAAAATATAGTAGCTTTCCATTTACATAAAAACAATTAAATGGAACCATATCCACATAGCACCTCTTAAGGATAGGCCCATATTCCACTACGTTTCCCCCCACTTCAGGAAACTTATTTTCTTCCGCTGGAACTAGTTCTGAAGATTTTAGTATATTTTGATATATTAATTCAAATATTAATTCGAATGCATCTCCATCCCCTAACATTACTAACTTTCTAAGATAATCTGAACATGTTATTTTAGGTATAAACGGCATAATTATATCATCATTTTCCAAATAATGAGGAACAATAGTAATTCCATGCTTCTTTAGCTCCATCATATTATCATAAACTGCTCGTACATTTGATATCCCCTCTCGGTACAACGCCCTCTTTCTTACTCTACGCTCCTCCCCTCCTGAACTATAAAATACACTCGTAGACATAGCATGATATTTTCCCCTATCAGTTGTAACTGCTGCAAATATGGTAGTACTATATTTCCCATCTAGGCTACACTCCGTAAGATACGAATTTGCAAAAAATGGAAATACATGATTATCAATCAAATCCTCATACAAATTATTTTCCGAAGCCACCAATGTATTTTTATTGAGATGATAAAATAACAAACGCTCCCCTAAATCCTTTTGAGGTAAAAATTCATCTGAATAAATCATTTGAGGCAATTTATAATCTGGCAGTGGATAGTAAAACTTCACAGCTTTAAATCCTGCACTGCACATTATATCATATAGTTCCTTTTTGCTAAATGTATAACCTCTAGCCCCTTGCGGATAATGATTAATTCCAGCATATGGCTTTCCCGTGTAGGTTTCCACTTCACCACAGAAGTAACGAAGTCCATATCGGTTTTCCACAGCTGCCAAAAGCTTTCCATTTGGTTTAAGCAATGTCACAATCTTCTTCATATATCTATGATAATCTTCAAGGGAATTACTCCCTCCACATTGACGTTCCAAACTGCCAATCATCACAATATAATCAAATTTTTCTGCAAATTCCATATCAAACAAATTGCCAGCATATACATCCAAATTTTCTCTATTCGAATGGCGTTTACAGATAGTTTCTGCTTTAAACAATCCATATTCAATTGTTGTCACATGCTTACCATGCTTACAAAGTAGTCCTGTTAACGCACCGAATTCCCCACCAATCTCTAAGATTGACCCATTCTTACTCCATTCATACCAATTTAAGATTGATGCTCTCATATCCGATAAATGATAGAATACTTGCCATCTAGCATCCATAGCCAGCACTTGTGAAAAGTCTCCACTAGGATTATCCTCAATATAGGAACGAATATCCCGATTAACCTGGATTTTTGCTTGCCCTTTTCCTGTTCCTTTATAATATTCTTGATGAAGAACTGCCATTTCATCTCCTCCAAAAGTCATTTTATATTCTATCTGCGATATAACAAGCACAATACATAACAGCAAGCCAAGATTATCAAAACAATATCTTGATTCGTACTGTATCATGTGAGTTTGTAAACTATAACCGGATACAGCTTTACTAGCTTGATTCTTACGTCTTGTATTTTAAACTGTCAGTCGGTACTACTGTGCCTATTATCAATATTTATAAAAATCGCCTAAATATTGATTTCTATTTAATATTTCATCTCTTATAATTATATTTTTAAAGGTATTATTTTCAATATTAGTATATTGACTTATAAGCATGCCAAATATATCACGAGCATAATCTCTTTCTATATCCGGTACACCGTCCAATCGTTTTAATGCATCTTTAGCAAATAACATTATACCCTCCTGTGCATTCTGAACGTATTTTAATTCCTCTTTATTTCTTGTCTCGTTTCCCAATAAAATTTCACCATCACTTCCAATATCTGACAATGTTGGTTCTAAGGATGTCAAAATACTTTCTATAAATAAAGAGTGGTCTTCCATAAAAGAATCTGGCTCCAAATAACTCTCAATATCTAACTCATTTTTTTCATTATCATCAGTAATAAATCTTGAAAAGTATAAACCTTTAAAATTTTTATTACATAGTTTAGACAGCGCTAACTGGCATGTTCCCGATGCAAATAAGTCAAAAAAAGCTGTATTTTCGTTGGCATCTACCCCCAATGCCTCTATATATTTTAAATACCCTTTTTTAACAACATTAGCTTTATTTAAAATCTCCGAACTAAAACTTTCTATATACTCAAAATCAGACCTGTATTCGTCAACTTCTCTTTCATACAAATTTTCCTCCTTTAACATGAACCTATTTATCAACATTTCTTTAACATTTCCACAAAAATACTCCTTTGATAAACTGTTGATGTCCGATACATTATTTATGCGAATCATATTACATACTCGTCTAGATGTATAAAAATATATAGACCCCGGTAAATCCTTCAGTTCCAAACTTTTAATAATTTCTAAATATAATTTTTGTATAACATACCCATCTCTTGCTGAAAAAATTACGTTTTTTATTTTATTTTTTTTCAATTGAGAAATAAACCAAAACATAAAATCAAGCACTATAGGACCTAAAAAAACATAACCTATATCATGTGCACTCTGAATTCGGACAAGTCCATTTGTACCTTCCAATGCATATGGAGAAGAAAAAATGTGATTAATAATTACCTGTAAATAAACCATCTCTAATTTAGATTGAGTATCTTTATATAAATATCTATAAGAGCTATTAAGAAGCATTTCAATAGGCGAATATATACGAAAGACAGAAAAATCTGCATCTTTTGCAAAACATTCTCCCACACTGCCAATAAATAAAAATGTATCTTTATTAGTACTGCTCCTCCTTAAATTCTGCAGGCTAACAAGAAGCTCATCTCCCTGTCCTTCACATAAAACCAATTTGTCGCACAAATCTTTGTATGTTCTACAAAAGAATTTGTACTCTATTGAACTTCTCGACTTTATACACAAAACGACCTTTTTATCTTGATTTGCCGCCCATTTCAAATCATCTATCAGTACTTTTCGAACAGTATAAAAAAAACCATTTTTACCAATATTCTCCATTAATATTGTTTGTAAATCAAAACAAACTATATCATGCTCATCAATACTTTCTCGAAGTTTTTTTTGTGATATCCAGTGACTTTCATGGTCCCTTACAGGGATCACACAATCATCAACATTTAGTATTCTTCCATCCACCGAATACAACTTTATATGATTCTTTATGCAAAAATTTCCTACCCGTTTCCTTATAATCTCCGTATTATTCAAACTCGCTGCAATTATCATAACCCTCGAGCCTGATTGGACAACCTCATCATGCTTTAAAACCGGAATACCATAGTAACTCCCCTCAAGATCCAGTCTATCTATAATACCCGTAAACGAATATTCTTTAAAATTCTCAATGATTAACCTTGCATATGCCCCTTTTCCATAAATTAGTATTTTCTCTCCCAAATACTTATGAAAATTTTTATGAAAATTATCTAATATACTCTGCTGTCTCGTCATCTTCCTACCTATTTATTTGCTCGCGCATATCAGTAACTAATTTGTGTACTTCTTCAAAACCTTCCAAGTCCTCTTCCCATAAATTCCATCCCCATTTGAGCTCCATGATATGATACGAATATATTTTACAAAAAAAGTCTCTTAAGGTTAACGAATCAAAAATATCTGTTGATTTCGATAATACTTCAACAAACTCTTCCATTGCCTCTTTCATTTTAGCATAGTTATTTGACAAATTATTCCCACAAAATGTATGAGTAAAAATCTTATCTTCATTAATAATAAACTTAGCTCTCTTTTCAAACATGCTAATCCACAGGAAATAGTCGTCTACTCCATTCTTTTTCAAAATATAGCGTTTCCAGCACTCTGGTATCGCTGTTTTTTTTATCATTACCTGCCCTGGAGATATAATCCTATTATCGCATACAAGTGCAGACCATTCGTCCACGCAAAACTCTATTCTACCGAAATGAGGATAAATCAGGCCTCTGTATTCCCTATCCGTTGTATAACCATTACATACAACTGCATCCCCTTCCTGAATTTGCGCTAACTGGCTATGTAAATAATTGTCCTCTAAAATATCATCTTGATCCAAAAATACAATATATCTTCCAGAAGCAGCTCTCAGGCCATCTACCCGCGATTCATGTATACCCTTATTTTCTTGATGATTTATCACTTGAACATCTAAGACTTTTGTCAATATAGAAGACAGATCAACAAAATCATCTGGTTTATCATTTACAATTATAAGTTCTATCTTCATCTCAGTGTCAATACTATAATTACGTTCAAGCATTTTTATAATGCCCTCGACATAACTTGTTCCATTATAAATGGGTACAATTACGGATACAAACTTTTCATGATTTTTTGAGATTGATTTTTCAAAAGAGCTGATTACCTCTTCTATTGATATAATCGGGCATGAATATCTTTGTTTTAATTCATTCGATACCGTTTCAAAATCCATAATCGGTGTTACCACAACTGCATCTGTTTCGGGCAATATATCATCAGACAGGCATTTTATTGAAATATCGGCTATTCTTTTTTTATTGCTATCAATAACATAATCAACGCAGATTTCACTTTTCTTCAACTCCTCATGTAATCTATGTCCTAATTCTCCCCAACCATAAATTACAATATGAACTATGTTATTTCTCTGAAAGTAATCCCCGATACTTTTTCCATTGTTTTTTAATTCCAACCAGTGATTTGTAATATCAAAATAACGTTTAAATTTGTCAACTCTGGCTTGTAGATACTCTAATTCCCTTTTATATTCTTCCACTTGCCCGTTTAAATCCACTAAACCTTCCCTTTGGCTAATTAGGGCTCCTGCATATTTCCAATAATACTTATTAAAATCAGCACAGTTATATCCAATATTCCAGGGTTTCGCCTTATGGTCACCAGCATAATGATAAATAATGGGTTTTTGCTTTAAAGGCAATACAATATTTCTATAATACTCAGAATAATCTCTTGCCAGCACCACCTCGAAATTATACACAAACGCATTTACATATACAAGCTTTTTATCTAATAATATATTCAATATATCTTGGTCGTGAAACGGAAAGCTCTTACCACTCTGCAGTATTTCTATTACTTTTTGACGTGTTACTACCTTCCGCCAGGCACTCATATTCATCAAAATAACACCAGCGTTGAAGTAAGTTCCTTCCTTTGACAAACCAATTCTACTTCGTATATTCTCTTTAAAATTTGCAATGGTATCCGCACACACAGCAGCAGCATTTCCGCAAAAATCTATATTATAAAATTCCTCCAATGAACCATCCACAATTATATCCGCATCTAAATACAATATCCTATCAATATCAGGAGGTAAAATCTCGGCCGCGAGCAATCGATAATACGTTTCTATGCTCAAACCTGGAATATCAATTTTCACATCACAAAATATACTGCCTTCTACTAATATCGCGTTCAGCTTTTTATGTATATTTAAATCATCAGTTTTCTTCTTACAAAAGTCTTGTAATCTCATTACGTCAGTATCATCTAATTCTGAATGTAGTAAATATACATTTGTTTCAACAGAATTGTTTGTGAATAAAGATTCCAATAGAACCTCTAATTTTGAAATATATTGCCTATTTATCGCCACTAAAATATTCATCGTTTTTTTCCTCAACATCAATTTATAAACCACTTCTAGCAAAATTATAAAAAAGTATCTTTTCTACATCTACCCCCATTTTTAACAGTTGGGCAGTAATTTCGACAGGGTAATTTATTGCTGTAATAACGAATACAGCATCCGGGTATTTTTTAAAGGCCTCTTCCGGCCTAACAATCGGAAGTCCCTCAATATTTAATCCCGCAATATTAGGATTATTATCGCAAAAGCACTTAATTCCTTCAATTCCTCCAGCTTTTAATGCCTTCATAATCATCTTCCCATAACGCCCAACTCCAAATACGACAACTTCATTAGAATTCTCGAGCCTACCTAATATATTCCTATGATAAGCTGACATTGAGTCATTTTGCATCTGTACTACATCAAACTGTTCTGCATCAGGCACAATATTCGCTCTGATTTCATTCATAATATTTTCAATGTTTATGTCACTCATCTCGTACCTCATTTCTTGTAGGTTTCAAGAAAATTGCATATATTCTTGATAACAACGCTCCAGGTATAATTCTTTCTAACAAAATCCACACCATTTTCGCACATCGCTTCATATTCGCGATCATGTGTAAGCATATAATTAATTACCGCCTCAAACTCCAGATAATTGTTATAATACAATCCTGCGTTACTTCTTTGGCACTGCCCTCTCATTACATCGCAATTTCCATTTACAATTACAGGCCTCCCTAAAATCATACTTTCCAGCATCACTAATGACAAGCTTTCATTAATTGAATTATTGACCAAAAATTTTGCGCCCTTAATCAGCGCTGTTTTTTCCAAATCACTGATAAAGCCAACATGTATGATATCTTTATGTATTGGAACTTTAACACCATCTTCTTTCCCAACCAAAACTAATTTCAATTTAGATGCGTTTCTTTTCTTGTAATTCAAAAAATAATCAAATAATTTCTGACAATTTTTAGAGTCCGATATTCTTCCCACATAAATCATGTATTCTCCATACTTCTTAGCAATGGAATTATCAATTTTATCAATGTCTGGTTCATCAAATCCTACACAGGTTACCATCTCTTTCTTATCAGAATTAGAAAATACACTTCTCACCATCTCTCTCTCTTCATAAGAATTATATATAAACCCTTGAACTCCTTCAAAAACTTTCTCATATGATAATGAACGTATTGATATTGACTCATGTACCGTTGGTATAAACAGTCCATTATTTAATCCCGTCTGTAACCCTAATGAGGAGATATATGTTCCATATGAAAAAAAGATAATGGCTTGATATTCTTCATAATGATTCTTTATAAAATCAATTAGAGCGGGACAATACGGTCCATTTTCCACAAAGTACTGGTTCGGTTCTTCAAGCTCATTTCTAATCATTAACTGATAAAGCTGACCTGCTAATGCTGGTTTTTGTTCACGTTCAACTCTAAACCGTCTTACCAAAACACCATTTATTATTTCGCAGCCTTCATGATAATAATTATCCCAAGGTTCAACACTATTGGCACATGAGGTAAATACTTCGACCTCATACTTTTCTTTTAGATGTTCTGCAAGCATCCTACAATGTAATTCTGCCCCGCCATTTACCTCTAAGCCGTAGCGATGTACCGCAAATGCAATCTTCTTTTTTCTAGGCATGATTCTATTTACCTTTACTGGAAGTGACCAAATAATATGACTTTCAGATACCCCATTCGCCATCAACTCTTTTTTTATTTCCATAGCCACATGCTCTTTTAGAATAGCTATAACTATATAATCATAAGAACGTATATAGCACTCCCATGTATCTACAACATCATAACCTTTAGCCGCATATTCTTTGTACTTTTTGTCTACCCATGCCACCAGTTTCACGTATGGACGACTCAATATCTGTGCAATATAATCCTGCCCAACAACCCCCGCACCATAAACAACTATTTTACTGCCTTTTGCAATCTTATCAAACGGAAATAAGTAATAGGGTTTCATTTCTGACTGACTGGACTCTAAAATTCCATTTAGCAAATCGCGGTCACCCTTATTTAACAAATATTTCATATAACTATTTAACTGACTCATCAAAATATTCGTAATTTTCCTATGCTGAAAGAATACCTTTGCCAACTCTTTATACAATATCCCTATCTGTTCAAAATAGTTCAAATTCCTTTCGGTTGTAATAGAATCTGCCCTTCTTCTATAATGATATAAACATTCATCTGTCACATAGACACTATCTGCCTTTAATAATGCTGGATATGTGCAAGCCATATCCTCACCATAATTTATACGATTATTCACAGACATCTGACAATCATATATCACCTCTCTGGAAAATATTTTTGACCAGACATTCGGCCTGATTCCAGAATCCCCTGTTGATTTATCATAAAGCATAGTTTCATATAAGTACTTATCTAACATTTCCCCACTATAATACCCAGACTTCATCGTATCAATGTAATTGCTCTCCTCAGTTCCAAAATCCTCTATAAAACCAGCCGTGACGATATCTGCCCTGTTCTCTGCTACATATCGCATTAATACTTCATATGTATTGTCAGATAACCAATCATCTCCATCTACATAGGTAATATAACGCCCACGTGCTATTTCAATACCAGCCTTTCGCGCTGATACGAGTCCTCCATTTGTCTTGTGTACAACCTTTATTCTGGAATCTCTTTTAGCATATTCGTCACACATGGCACCACAGTTATCTGGTGAGCCATCATCTACTAAAATAACCTCCAAATTTTTATATGATTGCCCTAAAATACTTTCAACACATTGCGCTAAATACCTCTCTACTTTAAAAATGGGAACAATTACACTTAACTCAATCATGTAAATAACTTCCTCCTATAATCATATTCCAATTATTTTTTTAATTTGCGTTGAACTAGTAGTCTTCGTGTATGGGAAAAATTGGATATCTGCGCCTACCTGTTTAAGCCTCTGCTTATCTATAATCCATGATTCGTTATTCACATAGTCATCTCCCGAAAATAAACAGTCAAATTTATATAATTCCCACGCTGACATTTTATCAATATTATCAAATGTAACGCCTACTACCTTATCCACATATCGGCATGCCCCAATAATCTCCAAACGTTCCTCGAACGGTATATATGGTGCTTTTCCTTTAAAATGAATCACTAGTTCATCCGTTAATACCCCAACTATTAAGTATTCACTGTTTTCTTTTGCTCTCCTTATTAAATTTAAATGCCCAATATGAAATAAATCAAAAACTCCTGCAACGTATCCTATATTATATCTTTTCATTTATCTCTTTATCCTTTCCCATTCTAGCACAATATGCACTTGGCTTACTGTAGTTCCTCCCTGGTTATTTTTAAAACATTTTTTCCAAAATCATCCACTAACAAAATTTGTTCAAATTCTTCACAATTTTCGTTTGTATATTTCAAACTAAATAATGCAAACAAAGCATCAACAAACATTACATCAATACTGCTCCCATCTACATAAAGGGAGTCAATATATTTTTTTATATAATCTTTAATTGATTCTTGAGCAATTTTTACCATATCAAGTTCATGCAAACTTCTACTTTCTTCGCTAAATAACGGCTTTCCACAAGTATCCATACTAATTACAGAACTTGCCGTTGATGTCATTATGCGTTCAAACAACAAATATCTTTTAAAAAAGGCAGTTTCCTTTTGAAAATAGTTTTGATTAACAAATAATGCTTCTATTGGGACATTACGTTTTCCACCTGTTACCGAGTCATAGTATCCGCAATACAGCCCTTGTAAATCAAATGATACAAAATTGCTCAAAAAATACTGACATGTACCACAAGAGACAAAATCGTAAAAGGCATATGTTCTGCCTTCTTTAATGCCCAGTAGCTTCATATACTTATTATAATTTTGACGAATCTCTCTCGATCGCTTATAGATTTTATCTTTGTGAGACATTGCATAATCCAGTACAGAATTATACTCTGAATTATGTTCATCCAGCATATCATTATCATTTAAATCGAACCTTTCCTTCACAACCTCCTTCCATGAACAGTCAAATGGAGCACTCAACATCCATTCTATGTCTGCATCACTGCTTAAGCCGGCACGTGCACACAAAACCCGTGAAGCTTGAAAATAGACACTGTCCGGAAGTCCGTTTCTGGTTAATCGCATGTAATCGTATAATTCTTGTATTAAAAAACCATCTCTTGCAGAAAAAAGGACCTTCTCATAATCCCCTTCTAAAAGTTTATCCATCAGCCACAGCATCACTTTCAAAATCACTGGCGCAAAATAAAGGTAGCTTATATCTTTAATGCTATCTACATATGGTCTTCTGTCACTGCCATAAAGTGAAAACGGACTGTTAAAAATCTTAGCAATTAATAAGCCCAGCATTGAACGTTCATTAAGAGAAAGCTGTTTTTTAAGCATAAATCCATAACTTGATTTCTCTAACAATGCTAATGCGCTTTGAATAATATATACATCCATTCCATTGGATTTTGCGCAAAAGCCATCTGCCACTGCGTTATCACCAATATGTAAATAAGATTCTGCCGGATATAAATCCATAAATGTATGATATAAACCGGTATACTTTGTTTGATGGTAATCACAGGAGACAAGAATATCGCGATATCCTACAATACCAAGTTCGCTCAAAATAACCTCAATCAGCTCCTTTGGGAGATACATATCCGATATAAGATATACAGGTTTATTATTACTAACTGCATAATTCATCACTTGAACGATATCTTCCCGCCTGATTAGAACTGCCTTTTCTACAGAAAGTTCATAATCAAGCAATATACGTTTGATTGTAGATGTAAATCCCTCTCTTTTCTGGTAAGCATCGTATATCTGATATATGTTGGGACTGATACAATCTATTGATTGCTCAGCTAGAGCACGCCTATTTCGTAAATCGCATAATGCAATCCCTCTATTCCTAACCTTGCTTTCAACAATATAAAACACGTCTTCCGGAAACAATGTATTTCTCATTATTAATGTATCAAATATATCAAAACTTATTACTTCGTGCTGGTCAATCTCTCGTTTTATTTCCTCAATATTTTTTTCAAAACAGTCTTTTTGTTTTTCAATATTATCTACCAAATCGAATAGATCATTTCCAGACATATCTAACAGTTTTATATGATGCTCCATGCAAGTCTTACATATTCTATTATATATAGATAGGGTAGAGGAATGCTGTGCTGCTATAATGACTGCTTCCGGCTGTTGCAGGAGCATCTCTTCAATAGTTAGTATCTTTATCCCATCAAAATATCCAAAATTTATATTTCCATCAAGAATACCTATAATATTTCTGTCACTTAATGCATCCACTACTCTTTCTGCATTAATACCAGTTCCATACACAACAATTCTTTCATATTTAAGGCTTTTTATTAACTTTTCAATCCGATAGTCCATTTAGCGTTCCCTTAGTTTTAATAGTATTATAGACTCATACCTGTTTTCTATACTTATATTTATAATTTGTGAGTATAAAGCTTTTCTAAGGCCCTTGCCTGCTCTGCAATATCGTACCCTGCAGCTGTGATTTTCTCTCTCATATCTGCCCTGTCATATCCTTCCATATAAGTGCCTATCTTCTGAATCCACTCGTCCTCATCCAACGGCAGCCTGTCAACATTATCTGTTATGCATACTTCATCTGTTATACAGTCACTTATTATACATCGCAACCCTGAAGCTTGGGCCTCAACCAAAACAACCGGCAATCCTTCAAGCCTTGAAGGCAATACAAATAAATCTATCGCCGAAAGTAATTCATTTACATTATCCTGCCACCCCAGGAAGTTCACAGCTTCTTCCAGTTCCATCTCCTGCACCATAGCTTTTATCGCAGACATTCCTCCGCCTTCTCCAATTAGAACCAGACGAGCCTTATCATTCTTTTTAAAAATGCCTGCAAAAACTTTAATTAGAAACTCATGATTCTTTTGATATGCGAAACGGCCAATATGACCTATTACAAAACAATTATCCAGCCCTAGTTTATTCCTCGCCTGTAATCTGAAGTTTTGGTTAAAACTGTATTTCTGAATATCAATTGCATTTTTGATAATCCGTATATCATTTCTGGGAATCTGAGGCCCAAATAGCCAATCTGCTGCAAGCCTGGAACATGCCCAACAGTCAGTAGCATATCTCCTATCAAATTTTTCTTTATAATATTCATGAATTTCTAGCGCTCGTTCTCTTCCCTGTCCTAAATCTATTCCTGCACTATGCGAGTGAACGATTACTTTAGGAATATGCCGTTCCATAGCCAACTCTTCAATTAGAAATCCTACCCAATAGCTGGTATTCATATGAATAATATCATATCCCTCATCCAGAATCTGATTAATTTCCTTAATTAAGAGATTTTTGTCACTGCGCTCTGTTGCAGTAAATGTTTTTACGTTAATTCCAAGCTCCTTTACTTCCTTATATTCTGCCAGTTTCGCATTCCTTGTCAGGAAATCAAATTGAAACCGTTCTCTATCCATATGACGATAATAGTTCATAACATTTTGCTCCACACCCCCAATACCTGTTGTGGCTGCTCTATGGAGTACCTTTATTTTCTTTGTTTTCATCCCCAATTTTCTTCACCTCACAATTTCTTCGTTAGCTGGCTGATTTTCCGCATTCACACAACTCAATTATCCCCATATCCTTATGCAGCATAAAACAGCACAATTTACCATCCAGACAAGAAGCAGGCATGGGTTCTGAAAGCATTATATGCCCCCCTTCCCGCATTTTTTTCACTGCAGCATTCATATCATCTACCTCATAACAGAAATGATACGGGGTATTTTTATACCTCTTTAATAACCCCCAAACAGATGATTCCTCCCCATCAGGTTCTATCAGCTCTATCCGATAATCACCATTAAGCATAAAAACGATATGAATCTTTCTCAGCGCATCATACGCTTTCTCCTTTTCCACAATAAAACCAAGCTTTTCAAATAAAAATTCACTTTTATTCAGATTCTTCGTTAAATATCCCACATGATGAATTTTCATAAAATCTACTCCTTCATATTCATAACCGCATCCACAATAGAACGGACTGATGTCATTGCCACAATTTTATCTAAACTTAGTTCAATTTTAAATTCCGATTCCAACGCCGACATAATCGTCATTTGTGCAACACTGTCCCAATCCTCTACGTCTTCCATTGTCATATCTTCAGTAACCAGCAATTCCGGAGCATCCAATACATCTCTTAAAATATCAGCAACTTTTTCAAATACATTATCTCTCATCTTCCTTCTCCCTCTCATAGATTAATCACATGATTTTTATTCTGATAATGGTCAATTTCCAGTTCCCAGGTACTGTTTCCATTCTCATCTTCGTCCTGCTTCACAAAACCAAACTCCGCAAACTTTTCTTTTAATATCTGATTTTTTGCCCCAGGAATATAGTAGCCCTTGATCTTTTCAATTTGGTTATCCATACACCACACCACAGCAGCATCCATCATCGCATACTCCATATTTCGTTTAAATACACGGCAGCTCATCACAAACAGACAAATATGAAGTATGCTGTTCTTCTTTTCTCCTATCATCAGGCTTACAATTCCATTATCGCCAAACACATCTGACAGCTGTCCATATAGCGTCATATAGCTGGAATCCAGCATTATCCTACGCACTTCTTCCTCTGTACAGCGAAGCATTGTAAAATTAAACTGATTTGTTTTATTAATCAGCTGAGTAATCCGGCTTACATACAAAGGTTCAAACTTTTTAATAACTGCCTTCATTTGGAGATTCTTCAGAAAATCATCATAATCCACAAACGTTTCCTGAAACCTGGAACGTTTTTCATTTTCACGATACATATCATTTCGCTTCAAGTCTTCTTTTGTCAGGACTGTTGACTCAAAATATCCTGCTGCATCTAACACCTGTATGAACCGTTCCGGCTTATCCTCATTTACAATGGATACCATCGGCAAATTGGTTTCAACCAACCTTCTTTCTGCCGGATTATCATCTATAAATACAATCTGTTCCAAACCTATGTTCAGAGCCTCAGCTATATATTGCAGATTAATATCCTTATTCTCCCAGTTACTGCGAACAACCGCAAAATCTTTTGCACGCAGTACACCTGATGGATGTTCTAACCCCTCCTCAACTGATTTCTGTTCATTTTTAGAAACAATAGCGAGTAAAATCCCACACTTTTTTAACCGTCTTATATATTGCTGCCATTCAAGATACATCTGTCCGCTAGCTGTCTCCGCACCCAACTCAATATTTTCTGCGCCACAGTCTCCAATAACTCCTCCCCAAAGTGTATTGTCTGCATCTAACGCAAGCACTTTTCTATTCTTACCAAAAAGCGATTTTACAATAGTAAATAAATTATAAGAAAATTCTGGTATAGCATTTATATTCAAAGCGTATTTATATAAATACCAATACCTTGGTTCCTGCCAACTGCGCAATCCAAAGCAAGCAGATATTCCATCTACATCATGAACATAGAAGTTGGCATGTGATTGCTTATAACGGTATATGTAATCATTTAACCGAAAGACAAAATTACTGCCTCCAGCTTCATCTGCTATGTCCTGATTTCCTAAGATTCGATATAGAGGCCTTTCAAAATTATTCTGGATGATTGGACAGCCATAGCGCTTCTCAAGCTGTTCCCACATCATTAAAAGCTTATCTTCTTCCTGCTTCAATTTATCCTTGATATGATTTTCGCTGTCAGTGATGTCCGGCATACTATTAATATTTCTTGTGCTGGTATGAATCCATATAACCTGAGGTCTAAAATGCTCTAATTCCGGATTATCAAACACTGCATCTTCCCAGTACTTTCCGAATTCAGACTGATAAAATTGCGGTTTTATACCCTCGTTGAGCAGGAACAACTCCAGTATATCACATATATCCGCTACCGTAGAACCACACAGCACCGCAATTCTGATTTCCAGCCAATTTTCCCGCTGCTCTAAACATCTTTTCTTTAATGCCCTCTTTTTTCGCAGCACCCCTGCACTGTCAAAAGGATACTCTAATTCTTTTATCATAACACATTATCCTATTCTGGTTAGCTTTCCGTATTGTCCGCACTCTTCGCAATTTAGAGCCTTTAAGAGTTTGTAACGCTTTCTCTCGTTTACAAGTGTAAACACATCTATTCCCTCCTTCTGCAGACAATTAACCAAGTAGCTTTCCAGTACAGTACCGTACGGTAAATTTCTATGTTCCGGATGTACAATCAATCCACTTGTCACTGCCAAATTGGCTATCTCTGCAAAAGTTGCTATATGAGCAATTATATGGTCTTGGGCTCTAATCACATAACTGCGCCCCATTCCATTTTTCATACGCTCAGATAATTGTAACGAAAGTTCTGATTCTTCATAATTTTCTGAAAATAAAGAATCCATTCTCATCAAACGTGCAATCTCATCAGAATCTGATGGTTCCGCCTTCTGAATATGTATCTTGTCCGATATCAATGTTGTATAATGTTGAAAACGAAATACATGGCCAAAGGTTTCTTCATAATATTCTTGACAATATACATTTTTTCTCAATCGCTCAATTATATCTCTGCGCGCCGATATCATTCTTATACTATATTCTTGAATCTTGTCCAAAACCGCATCCAGACTCCAGTCCTCCGAAGCAGCATAAAGCTGCAGACTGTCATAATATTTCATCAGCACCAGATTCATTCCATCTTCTTCCACCCAAACCTGCATATGCGGGGAACAAAAACCATACTTACAAATATCCATATAAATATACAGACAATTTCCTAAATCTTTTTTTAGATAGCCTAACAGAGAATCCCTGTCCTCTTCTCCTGCCAAACGCATGCTCATTTTCTTTTCCTTTACAAAATACTTTTTAACGCCTGAATCAGCTCATCATTTTCTTTTCGGTTTTTCACTGCAAGTCTAATGTATTTCTCTGACGGGACCCCATCTTTTGCCGTCAAATCTTTAATCAGGATATTATAATCTTTTACCAGGATATTTGCCACATCCTTCGCATTAATCTTCCCGTGAATGCAGCACATAATGTAGTTTGCCTGGGACGGGTATACGCGCAGGCCTCTCAATTTCTCCAACTCCGCAATCATGCGGCTCCGCTCTTCTGCAATTTTATCACAGGCATCCAGATAATCGTTTGCATATAACCCATGGATTTGAAGAAAGTATTCTGCCATTGAATTAATATTCCAGATCGGCATCTGGTTTCGCATTTTTTGTAATATTTCTGTGTTTGCCGACGCTGCAATACCTAACCGCAGGCCTGGAACACCATACGATTTGCTGATGCTTTTAATTACCAGCAGATTGGTGTATTTTTGCAGCAAATCGTCATCTAATAATGTATATCGGATACCCCCATCTGCGAAATCAACAAAAGATTCATCTATAATACACAGAACATCCTTCTTCCTGCATTCATCAATAATCCTCAGCATGTCCTTCTGTAAAATAAAACTGCCGCTTGGATTATCAGGATTAATGAGAGCTACCGCATTCATTCCATCAATTCTTCTTAGAATGTCGGCAGAGCCCACTTTAAAATCAACCTCCGAACTATAGAGCCTGTGAACTGTACAATTCTTAAAACAGCGAACATATTCATTAAATACAGGTACGACTGTCAGAAGATTTCCTTCCAGCACCTCCCCAAGTACATTGATGAGCTCCGCTGCACCATTTCCTACCAATATATAATTCTCTTCGACACCAAACATTCTTGCCGCATTCAAGTTCTGTGTCTGGAGGCCAGAAGGATACTCTCTCAACAGTGTCTCATAAAAATATCTCATATGGTCCACCATTTTCTTTGGAGGATAGTAGGGATTCACCAGATAACAAAAATCCCTTAGTTTAGGGAACCGCCAAAAGCCGCCATAATTATTATCATATGCATGAAACTGTTTATCATCTTCAGCAAAAATCGTCTCCGCAATCCGCAAATCCTGAACGTCATCAATCTCATACCAGTTGTAACCTTCCAAAACAAAGGCCTTTAGTTGTGAGTATTGGACATGCGCCAAAATTTTCAGCACTAATTCATAATATTGGTTTACACCATAGGCTTTTATGTATGCCTCTAAAAAGGGAATATACTGTTTTTTTGAAAATTCCTTACTGAATTTGTAAATATTAACCGTCTTATAGTAATCCTCGACTTCTTCATACCGAAAATCTGCTTTTGCGACAAAATCTATAATATTTCTTTCAGAGTCCAACAATACAACAGTACCATCCATCCAGTGCTCATACTTAGCAACGGTCACCATATTATCATATGGACTTTTTACAATTTCAGAAATTATGTTTTTATCAAAAATCAAATCTGATTCTAAAAGAAGCGTATCATCCTTCTCCAACTCAAATTTAGCAAGAAACAGTGAATAAATATTATTTGTTTTCTGATAATCCCTATTATATATAAATACCAGTTCCATATCTTTAGCAGTCTCCCGAAGATATGCTTCCAGCTGCTCACCTTCATATCCCACAACCATAATGAGCTTATGTATCCCGGCCTGTTTTAATGCGGCTACCATTCTGTCAATTAAACGCGCATTTCCAACCCTTACCATGCACTTTGTGCAGCTTCTTGTGTATTTTCCCAAACGCTTACCCATTCCTGCCGCCAGTATCATTGCCTGCATTTATATATCCTCCTATTCGGCATCCAAGTCGACTAGTTTAATTTCACTTACCGGATGTACTTTTCGCTTATCTTGTGGCGGAAGCTGCATATAGTCTCCATAAGTCCAAGATAAGTATTCATCCTTATCCTTCATTCCTGATAGCTTATGCCCCTCAAAAAGCACTGGTTCTAACCGCTGATACCATTTCCTATGGTATCCAAAATCTTTAGTAGGAGACGGGAACATCAGCATGCGTACTAACTTTGTCTTTTTCTGATTGCTTTTTTTTATAAACTTCTCATAATGTGAAAAAACGATATTCTCAGGAATATTGGACATTAAGCCAAACCATATACGCATCCACCATCTCTTATCAGCTTTTTTGCCCACCTCAGACCATAAAATCTTTCTAATACAAAAACAGTGGAAATTGTGAATACACCGATGCAAATAATTGTCAGGAATTCCGTCCATCGGAAAGATATCAATAAACACTCCCTGCTCATATGGCATATGCTCCTGAAACTCCCTGGTAAACACCGTACCTTTACGCCGCAGTTTACCATATCCCCAGCGATACCCCTTTGTATTCCTGTTATCCTGAAAATAAAATCTACTGGAATCCAATTCATTTTCACATGCGATCCTGAACTTTTCATACTCAGAACGGAGCATACCGATATCTGCGTCATCATCCCATGGAATAAATCCTCCATGCCGCACTGCCCCCAACATTGTACCCGCAATAATTGTATAATGAATCCCACATTTTTTACAAATACGATTAACCTCAATCAGCATTTCCAGCTCTATCATCTGAAGCTGCCGCAATGTCTTGCTATCTAATTGTATCATATATTATTCCCCAATCTTTTACCACGTATAAACTGGTGATTTCTTAATTAAATTCAGCTTTCTTAAGTATACTTCACACCATTAAAATTGTAAATAGCAATTACCGGATGGTCATTTATACCATCTATTTCTCTTCTATTCAAAGCTCCAAATTATCTATATTATCCTATTTCTCCTTGACACACCGCCCCATATCATGTACATTCTAGTTAATCAAGGAGGTTCCTATGCAAAACACCACTTTCCACACCACATCCCTACTAAAAATATCTGATGATACCGCATTCATCATTCAATGTTACCATACCATGCTTGGCCGCTCTCTGGATCCATTCGAGATGCAGCATGCCATAGAAATGCTGTCTAAAGGCCTGTCAAGAAAGGGCTTCATCTATTGGATTGCCCGCTCCCCAGAATTTGGGAGCCGCTTTTTTATAGAAGGAATTGCTTCCTATAAATTAGACTGCTATCTTTATAAAGGCATGGAAAAACTGTTTAAGCTTCTGCATTTAGATATTATATCCACATATAGCAACGACAGTTTTTCCATACCTCTCCACTGTGGCCGCTTTGGGTTCTTAGCAGAGCAGTTCACCGAGCACGACTATTCCTTTGATACAGAGTACAGTGCATTAGCAGAAGGCCAGATTTCCCAGATTCCTGCCTGCCTTCCTAAGCTGACTCCTCCAACCTGTATCGGTCACCTGGCTTCTGTACTGAATTCGGCAAATCCGGTTTTAAATATCGGAGTGGCACATATTAAAGGAAAAGAAATGATAAAACAAATAGAATTCCTTTTATCTGCCCCTAAAAACGGTTGCTTTATTACAAACCCAGACATCCTTTTTAACCTGCTTACTACAGACAGATTATCCTCCTTTGCCAATTCCATCGAGGATACCTTTGTCCTCACCATGCCCCAGCTGCCTCCCTCCCAGACATATATAAATATTGTATGGGACAGAAGTTGGAATCGGCTGGAGTTTCGCCCTGACGGCACTCCCTGCCGCTGGATGTCAGGACCAGAATTAAATGGTTCCATTTATCTTATAAACCATAGCATGGATTATCGCCAAATTACTCTTAGCTTTACACTGACAGTCCTGGATATCAACAGTGAGGTTTCCATTTTCTTTCATGGAAAAACCGTCCCAATCAAATGTTCCAACACAAAGCGCAAGGTTACTCTAAGATTGTCCCTAAATCCAGGCTGCAACACAATAACCTTCCATTATGTCGGCAGAAAGCTTAAACTGTCTGATGCCTCCGGACGTCCGGCGCTTCTATCGGTTGACAATCTTGTTTTGTCTTTCACCGACTCAAGCTATCAGCCGCTTTCCGGAGAATCGGCATACAGTATGGATGAACAGAGTCACGGAACCGGCTACTATCCTTACCTGCTTCCAGATTCTTTCATTCGTTCACAACTTCATCGAAACGGATTTTTTGAAATCAGTGCTTACCGGATTTCAAAAACATATGCTGTCATCCCGCTCCCCACTACCAGATATGACTATCTGAGAGATGAAAGGAACCATGACTGCTTCTACATTTTAAATGCAGGCAGCAAAAAAGAGGTTGAGTCCTCCTTTTCATCTGTCATTGTGTACATTGCCCGCAGGACGGGACGTCTTTCACCGGAATTTTATAATTATGAACTGGAGGAACATTAATCTTGTCAACTCAAACTTATAGCTACATTTTTCATGGATATGGAGGCGAAAATTCCCTCATGCCCCTGGTAAGCTTCATGGAAAGCAGGGGACATCAGGTCCTGGTAATAGATGACCAGAAGTTTCCTTATGAACGCGGCGAACTGTACCACCGTTTAGAGGACATGAAAAAGCAGAGCGGCATTGTCCTGATTTCCTCCGCCCATGTGTGGTTCGATGAATTTAACTATCACTATTTCTACGGCAAAGACCGCAATATGATATCGGTCATTGAGCTTATAGATTTTTTAAAGCCAGCCTATACAGTATTCTATCCCCATGATATGGAAAGCTTCGTTCATTTCAGCGAAATTCCGTGGCTGGACCTCTTTGATATGGTAATGCTTCCCTATGCCCACAATCTATACTACCGCCTTTTAGGATGCTGCCGCAGGGTTGAGGTTGTTGGCTGGATGAAAAAACAGCGTACGGTAAATCCGGTCATCGACCAGGAAAATCCGGTATATTCCCCGGTATTCTTTCCCAGCAATATCATCACATTCTACGAACAACTGGGCGCCGAAGGATATGCCGATTGGTTCCGCCGCTATACTGGCCCGAATATTCCCCTTAAAATGCCTGCTGGCGACGCAGGAATCACACCTATTCTGTCAGGAGAAGGATATCAGATTCTTGATTCATCCCAATCCGTATATGACGTGATGGCCGGACATAACCTGATTATAGGCAGCGGCCACAGCTCCATCATATTTGAGGCTGCTTTCAGCGGCATTCCGGTTATCTCTCTTCTGGACGGCGTCTTTCCGGATGAAGAGTATATTAAGAGCTTATCCGGCATCAAAGGCATTTATCCCTTACATCCGGAGGAACTGCTGGGATTCATAAAGGACATCAATACCCGCCACATTTTATTGGAAAGTGGTCCTGATATACTGATGCCCTTTGATTTTGAACGTGTATATAAGTATCTGACTGAATTCTCAGAAAACTAGTCGTACTTCATTATGCATTTTTCACTTCCCACTTATGAGCCAGCCGTGAAATGCCTGTATCCTTCACGTCTGAATACATTTCAAATGAAAATGCTTTTGCGTAGCTGTCAATCGGGAAGCTGTCTTTGCTCTTTATTGAAAAGTCCATAGTATACTTCCCGTTAAGCAGCTCCAGATTTTCAAAAACCAGATGAATTTCTCCATCCCTTTCCAGCTTTATATAATCCATCTTCTCCGTCCTTGTGTCAGTTGAATAGCATTTAACCCCGTCTCCATTATAAACCTCAAGCCCAATGGAGGCTTCCTCTACTTTTTCCATCACCTTGTAGGATATACTTAATGTAACAGATTCACCTGTTCTAAACACATTAGACCCACTCCCTTTACCGGAAATCACCTCAACTGTTTTAATCCGAACCCTTCCGTCACCAGGACGTTCACCTTCTCCTTTTCCCTTTCCGGCAGCAGCTGCCTCAGGACGCTTCTGCCCCATATACTCCAGATAAGCCGGATGGACCTCCCTTGGTTTTCCTTCCTTCTGAATCTTTCCTTCATGAATCCAGATACTTCTCTCACAAATTTCTTCAATCTGGCCCAACGAATGTGACACGATAACAATGGTTGTTCCGTTTGCTTTAATCTCCCTTAGTTTATTAAAACATTTTGCCTGGAAATTCGCATCACCTACAGCCAGAATCTCATCTACCAGAAGGATGTCCGCATCCACGTTAATAGCAACGGCAAACGCCAGGCGCATATACATACCTGAGGAATACGTCCTTACCGGATTATCTATAAATGCTTCCAGCTCCGAAAACTCAATGATATTATCAACTCTTGCATCAATTTCCTTTCTTGTCAGGCCAAAAATGGATGCATTGGTATATATATTCTGACGACCGCTCATATCCGGATGGAATCCCGCCCCAAGCTCAATCAGGCTGGATACCCTCCCACGCATCTCTATCGTTCCTGAATCCGGATACATAATTCTGGTCAGAAGTTTCAGCGTTGTACTCTTTCCGCAGCCATTATGGCCTATCAGGCCTAATGCTTCACCCTTTTTTACCTCAAAGCTAATCCCCTGAAGAACCTGACGTTCCTCATATTTTCTTCTCTTACTGAATAAGACCAGCTCCTTCAAGGTCCTCCCTTTATCCAAATATACCCGAAAGCTTTTCTTTATATCATGAACCTCAATTGCATTCTCAGCCTTCATTGTGTTCCTCCAAAAATTTCTCTAAATAACCAGAGAACAGTGATGTAACTTTATCGTATTCAAAACGCTTCAGCTGCTCCTTTTGTCTGGAGATAATTTCTTTTCGCAGTGTCTCATCCTGAACCAGCCGGTTTATGATTTCTGCCACCAGCTTCGGATCCTTATCCTCTGTCAATATCCCCCCATTGCCCAAGGTATCTGCTATTGCCGAACTGTCGTAAGCCACAATAGGTACGCCGAAGTACATTGCCTCTACCAAGGGAACACAGAACCCCTCATGCTCGCTCATACAGGCAAATACATCTGCAACCCGATAATAAGCCAGGATTTCATCAAACTTTATGTGGCCGGTAAAATATACATCCTTAAGTTCCAGCGCCTCTGCATATCGCTTCAGTTGTTCATAATACTCTTCCATCCCTGTATATTTTCCCACCAGGAACAGACGCGCATCCTGATCCATATAATTCTTATAGTAAAAGAACGCCTTAATTATGTCTTCCTGCTTTTTGTTAGGCGAAATCCGGCCAGTGAACAGAATATTGGTTCTCCCGTCTCCGTATTTATCCAGAATTTCCTGAGAAGGGGCCTTATCATAATCCTCATATGGCACGAGAATCGGAAGAATATCTATCCTTTGCCTGTATCCCATCCTTCTCAGGTCCTGCTTGTTGAATTCTGAAACAGCAAGGCAGTAATCCACCTTATCCGCCAGATACTCCGCATCCTTCAGCCCTTTATGACAGTTTAGCTGAAGCTCCACGCTGAAGTCGCTGAAAAAGCGGGGCGGGGTAATATTGTGATAGTAAATGACCTTGCGGCAGCAAAAATCGCCGAACCTCCGGTTCCAGCTGGTTCCATTGGACAAGTGATTGATAACCACATCGTCTTTGTGCAGCTCCGGCATATACTGTATTCTCTTAGCCGCTCCTGCCGGCAGTCTGGTATCAATCTCTTCTGCATATACCTCTGTCTCATAACCCAGCTTTTGTATGGCCTCCTTCAGAGCCAGCACAACATTGCCTATGGCGTCTCCATAAGAAAGGCTGCTCAGCATTTGATATACTCTCATCCTTTTTCCTCCGAAAGCTTTTTCTCCAACCGCTCCAGCCTAATCTCCTGCTCCCTGCAGATTTGCCTTAATTCCTCTATCTGCTTTTCCGTCTGTTCATTGTCCTTCATTTGCTGAAGCACAAAATTCCGCAACTGAGTCATAGCGGATGCGGCCTTTAAATTAAAACAATTCTGAGCGTCCCACAGCGGTCTCAGATGAAACTGATACAGATTTTTAATGATTCTTTTGATTCTGGGCCCCCTGCCTGTTATGGGCCGGTCATATTCTACATAGGAGCTGTGGTTCATATAGCTGATGTCACGTTCCATGAGCTCCTCAAAGAAATCCAAATCCTCCTCCCCCTGCTTTTGGGCGCGGACAGAATTAAAATCCAGGGCTTCCTTCGGATAGCTTCTTTTTTTTACATTATTCCGTAACTCCTGCATTATCTCCTCTACTTGAATTAAGTTACCCATTTTCAATCTCCTTTACTCTCATCCAGGCTACAGTTCCTCGGCAAAACGGCGTTTCAGCTTTCCAAAAACCAGGAAGCCAATCACCAGCAAAATCATCCCCATAAGAACCGCATGCAATAGTGTCGTCAGTCTCGGAACCTTTCCATAATACAGAATATCTCTGTATGCCAAAATAATAGGTGTCATCGGATTCAAAAGATAGATGGCCATAAAACGTTCCGGTACGATATCAATGGAATACATAACCGGCGTCAAAAACTGCAGCGCCATGGTAATAATCTTCAATAAATACTCCATATCGCGTATATATACAGTGATGGCCGACACAAAAAGGGCAGATCCCAGACACAGCAGATATTCCACTATCGCTATAATCGGAAGACACAAAAGCGCGATCAGGTTCAGCCCCCGTCCGGATATCAGCACCACCACAAGAACCACCACAAAGCTCAGCAGCATGTTGATAAACTGGCTTGTAACATACGCTATAGGCAGAACCTCCCTTGGGAAATAAATTTTCTTTACCAGGTCCTGCTGGGACCGGATGCAGGAACACCCTTCTGACACGGACATGCTGAAAAACAGCCAGGGAACCAATGCCACAAAAAGGTGGAGATAGTAGTCTTCCACATTGCTTCTCATAATAACAGAAAAAACAAAGGTATACACCACGAGCTGCAAAAGCGGATTCAGAAACGTCCAGAAAAAGCCCAAAGCGGATCCCTTATAACGTCCCTTTAAATCTCTCCGTACAAGGCTGAATATCATCTCTCTATATGCATAAATTTCTTTAAACAACTGCATCGCTTTCCTCCAACGTGGATAATTCCTGATATATTTCCTTTAAAGTCCGCGCAGAGCGCTCCCAGGTAAACCGCTGTACTCTCTTGCTCCCTTTTCGGGACAACTCCCCGCGCAGCGTCTCATCCTTCGCCAGCCGCTCCATTCCCCGGCAAATTGCTTCAACCGACTCCGGATTCACTAGCAGGGCTGCGTCTCCGAGAACCTCCGGTAGAGAGGCTCTGTCGGAAGACAGCACCGGCGTTCCACAGGCCATGGCTTCCAAAGGCGGAATGCCAAAGCCCTCATATAAGGACGGAAATAAAAAGGCAACGGCCTCCGCTAAAAGGACAGGCGCTTCCCCGTCTTCCACATAACCGGTAAAAAGGATGTCATCGCCCAAATTTAATGCCTCTGCGGTCTCATATATATCATCGCAGAGCCATCCGCGTCCCCCCGCCAAAACCAACTGTGGCGCATCAGGCATTTTATCGTGAAGCCTGCCATAAGCCTCGATCATTCTTTTTATATTCTTTCTCGGTTCGATGGTTCCCAGGTACAGATAATACCTGTCCTTAATATGATATTTTTCCTTTACAGCTCTCACCTTCTCCGGTGTCTGACAGCTGCCGAACTTTGACCGGTCTACTCCCAAATGCATGACACGTATCTTTTCTTCCGGGACGCCCAAATATCGAATCAGCTCATCCTTACTGAACTGCGATACAGTCACAATCATATCCGCGCGGCGGCATGACCCCTTCAGTACTAATTCCAGCCACTGTCTTGTCCTCAGTTTTACCGTTTCGGGGCATGCTTTATACGCCATATCATGGACAATGGTAACCCTTTTTCCTTTAACTCCCGGCGGTACAAAGAAGTTAAAGAATTGCGTAACCTCACATTCCCTGCCGAAAAACAATGAATAGGGCACAGGAATAAAGGGCCATATGAGCTTATAATACACAAAGCGGAACCATCGGCAGGGCCTGAGCTTGATTCCCAGATCTTCGTATTGTCTCAGTCCCTTCAAACGCTCACCCGGCTCTTTTAATGAAAAATACTGCAACTGATATTCATCATGGCCTTCCATTTGTACCAAACTCCGTATCAGGTTATCCGCACACCACCCGATTCCGGTCTTATGGCGGTCCAGCAGAAGCTGGGCTTCAAATCCAATTTTCATCTATGCTTCCTCCCCAATCAGCTTTTCATAGAGCGTCCGCAGTTCCTTCAGCATGTTGCTCTGGCTGAAATGCTCCTTAATCCGTCTGCAGGCAGCCGCTCCGTACGCTTCCCTGGCTTCAGGATGCTCCGCCAGCCAGTTCATGGCATCTGCCAGATCGGATGAATTCTTTGCCTCTACTGTCAAACCGGTAACCCGATGCAGGCTGACGTATGGAACCCCGCTTTTCAAATTTGTATTAATGACCGGCTTTCCATATGCCATTGCCTCCATTTGTACAATACCAAATGCTTCGCTTTTTTCTACTGAAGGCAATACAAATACATCACATTTACGAAAGCACTCATCCAGAACACTGTCAGCTACTTCCCCCAAGAAGGACACACGGTCCGTAAGCCCCAATTTCTCGGACAGTTCAGTCAATTCCGTCTTAAGCGGTCCCTCACCCACTATGTCCAGATGGCCATATTTCACTTGGCTCATGGCCCTGATGAGCACATCACACCCTTTATAATATACAAGTCTCCCTACAAAAAGAAAGCGGATATCACTGGATGAATTGACAGTTTTTACTTTCACATATTCATCAGCCCGCTTCTCCATGTTCTTTTCAACTCCAAACGGAATTACATGACATTTATCCTTATATGGTCCCAAATAAGAAGAGCCCTCAATATGACCCTCAGATGCGACCACGATTGCATCAGCCCGCTTTAAACACTTCTCCATAATCGGTCTGTAAAGCAACATCAGCTTTTTCTGACGCACAACATCACTGTGCCACCAAATAACCAGTTTGCCGCTATAACCTGATGTCACAGCCGCTAAATCCGCCATTGGAAAAGGCAGATGAATATGAACAATATCCTTTCCCTTTGACATAGTCTTGAAATTCCGAAAAAAGGAGGGTGCTATTGGTAAAGATAAAAGCATCCCTCTGCTTGCACAACGAGTAACAGGAACCCCATGTATGATTTCCTTAACCTCATTTCCTTTTACCTGGCAGGTGAGAACCTCTATATCAGTAAAATCACGCAGACCCTCCGAAATATCCTGTATCACTCTTTCAATTCCGCCTCTGGCCGGATAATACATACGGCTGACCTGAAGCACATTTAATTTTTTCATATCTACAGCTTTCTATCCTTTTCCTCCATGGTTTCGGTGAGATCCCCGCACTCTTTGGTAATAGCAGCTGCCTGTTCTTCCGAGAACCCTTCCGTGCTTTCCTTAATCAAAAGAATCTTTATCGTTTTAAAAATAATTTCAATATCAAGCCAAATCGAGTAATTCTGGATATACATCAAATCCAGCTTCAATTTATCATATGCAGTGGTGTTATACTTGCCATAAACTTGAGCATACCCCGTAAGCCCGCCTTTTACCTTTAAACGGTATACGAATTCCGGTATATCCTTTGTATATAACTCTACGTGTTCAACCCGTTCCGGTCTGGGTCCGACGACGCTCATCTCACCTTTTAATATATTAATAAACTGGGGCAGCTCATCAATTCTCAGCGCCCGAATCACTCTGCCTACAGGCGTAATTCTGGGATCCTTGTCTGCGGCCGGGACAGATGTTCCCGCTGCTTCGGCGTTGACAATCATGCTGCGGAACTTATAAATATCGAATATCTTGCCATCCTTTGTATATCGCTTCTGCTTAAATATAACCGGCCCCCTGTCATAGAGCTTAATGCAGACTGCTGTTACCAGGTAAACCGGCGAAAGAATCACCAGCGCACACACAGCTATGATAATATCAAATGTACGCTTTATGAACTGTTGTTCAAAGCTAAGCCCAGTATTTCGCGCAAGCATCAAAGGGGTATCAAATAAATGTAGATTCTCTGCGCTCCGTATGATAATATCAGATATCTTTGGCACCATATAAGTCCGGATAGATTCATTATAACAGTATTTTAAGAGCTGATTACGCATCTGCGAAGGAATATCGCAAAGTATCACTCCTTCATACTGCTTTGCTTTTTCCTTTATTACATCCATACCTTTCGATATATGTACCAGTTCCTTGATATCATACCTGTCCGCCCTGCCGTAAAGCTTAACCATAAGCGAATAAACCGGACGTTCCCCATAGACCAGTACCACCTTACGCGGAGGATATATTCGAAGGTATATCTGTGTGCAGATCACACTCCACACAGTAATCCACACCCCCTCTACTCCTGTCATAGCCAACAGCGGTACGGGGTTTTGAAAATGCTTTGTTAACAAAGTAATTTGCAGATATATGAGAATATTCGCGCAAAAGCTTGTCAGCACCTGTGAGTATATAATATTAAATATCCTGAGATACCCAATCCTCAAGCCGCCATAAATGGCGCTGAATACCAGCAGAAGAATACCATATACTGCCATAATCAGCCAGTTACCTGTACGGTTGTAGGGAAATTCCATGAATCCATTGTAATATTTCAACCATACATGTCCATACACCATCACTTCCAGGCCTATGAGAACCGCACTGAACAAAAATCTTACCATTCTCTTGTATGGCTCATAATCTTTTTTCATAAACAACAAACTCCCATCGCATGAAAGCGCTTAACATTTGCCGTATCTTAAATAAACATACCGTTAGAGTATAGCATTATCTTCCCAATAATGCAATAAGCCAACCGCCAAGTACCGCTGGATATTGCTTACATTCCTTACATTATTCAGTATTTCCTGATACATCCCGGACCGCCGCTACACCAAGCATCATGAGGGTCAGCATTATCGGCGCAACAATAGGTACGCTTATGTTAACCGCCGCCTGAGCACCATAGCAGATAACCGCAAATGCAATTGCAATCAATTCAGGTCTTTTTTTCAATGTACGGAGCATCTCTGTAATCGACGTTAAAAGCAGAGCTAAATAGGCAGTAAGGCCAACAATTCCGATTGTAACTAAATACTGTAAGTATTCGTTATGTGCGCTGTCAAACTTTTCACCATACCTCCTGACCATGTCTTCAAAGTAATTTTTCACTGTAATGATACCAAACGTATCCGGTCCATATCCAAACAATTTATGGTGAATGGGCTGCTTCTGATAAAATTCCATCCCAATTCTCCATATATACCCCCGGTGCGTTCCCCAGTCATCATTTAGAAGCAGATACTGGTTTAATGCCCCATATTTTTCTATGTTTCCTGCAATATTCACATCATAAAGCATGTAGATAACTCCCATACAGACCAACAAAATGACGCTCAGCCAAACCCATCTTCCAATATTGCTGCCGCTGTGCAGCGGATGATTTTTCGGAAGTTTATGTGCAATTAAATATAAACACACAGTACATCCCCATAGTCCAATGATAAGATATGTTAATCCGCCGAATGACGCAATCACATTCATCAGTCCCTGAAACTCAATTACATGATTGGGAAACTTATAGCTAAGGGTACCTATAACCTGAAACTCTGTAAACAAAACAGCTAATAACAATACATACCTCTTTACTCCATCTATATTCCTGAAAAGGTAAAGCGGAAGGAGACCAAAAAGAACAAGCAATGCCAGATATGCATTATCACTTATACCTACAATCAGCGCGAACAGGGATATGACCGCTGCAATCAGATACCATAACCTTCTGTATGTGTTTTTCTCAACTGAAAACATCGCGGTTCCCATTCCGGATACCATAGCCACATAGGAAGTATATGTGTTGATATTACCAATCGTAGACGTGAAAATAACATAATCATCTCCCCTCAGACCTCTTTTAAAGCCAATGGGGTCAATTTTAAAGAAATGCAGAATACCAATCATGCACGCAACGATACCCGCTGCCAGGAACACATCCAGATACCACTGCCTGTATCTCAGGCATCGGCTGATAACAAAAAAGCTGATTCCATACAGCAGTATCAAAAACATTCCCATGTATCTTCCCTCATTTCCCCAGAAAGATTCAAAACGGTACTCTGACTGCAAGGTAGATACGGTAACCGCAATCAAAAAAATTATCATAGCCCAGTCTGACTTTTTTAAAGCATTTAATTTGGCCTTTGAACGCATTTCCTTTACAGCATTCCCACCAAGCTCATGCCTATCCTTATACCAGAAAAACACTGCACCGGCCAGCATTGCCACAATCATCAGAATAACAGAACCGTAATAGAAAACATATTTAGCCACTAATATATCATAATAATAATCATGAAAAACCAATGGGAATACAGAAATTATAAGCACGGTAAAAATACCTGCCACAAATGAATTGAATTTTCTCCAGGCTTCCAATAATTTTTTTGTTCCCTCATTCGATGTTTCTTTTGTCTTTATATTATCCATAGGCTTGCACTACTCTTTCTTATTCTTTTTCCAAATACTTAATCAGTATATCATTTTACCCATTATTCCGCAACTTTATGACTCAAGAAAACCGAATGATTTTTTTATTTTATTTCTGATGTCGAATGGTTCTCTCATTCGGAGCTGCTTTTTGTGGTGAATCATTTTTCCTTGCCATAAAAAAACCTCCAAACTGAGTAATTTTATCTTACATCAGTTTGAAGGTTTACACAAACTTTGGGACGCTTCCCCATGGGAATTTTTATCGGAGAAATTTATTCGTTCTCAACCCACACGCCATCTTTATCTACATGATATCCGTCCGGTGTAGTCTGACTGGTGACCATGAGAGAATCCCCACCGAAATAATACCATTTCCCGTCCGTATCCTGTTTCCAGGCATTCGTGACATAGCTTCCGTCCGACAGTTTATATTTCCAAGTGTCTCCGAATTGCTCCCAACCTTCCTGAGAGGTATTGGATGCACTGTTTTCGCCAGGCCCGCCGCTCTTTTGATTCACGATTGTGGAGGCATTTCCATCCCAAACGCCGTCAGCATTTACATAATAACCATCAGGAGTTTCCTTATCGGTTACCATATATCCTCCTATATTGAAGTAATACCATTTTCCGTCTGCATCTTTGAACCAGGTATTCGCAGCATAATTGCCCGTACCCATGAGATAGCGCCAACCTTTTTCGTCCTGTTTCCATCCCGGCATATAATTAGTCTTTTCGCCCTTTGCATTTACGTAAATCCCGTCAGGAGTGACGGTATCTACCAGCATGATACCCTCATCATTCATATAATAGGATTCACCATCAACCCTGAGCCATCCGCCTGCCACAAAGTTGCCGTCCGGTTTACGGTATTTCCGCTGATTGCCCTCGGTTACCCATCCTGAAGTCATGGTTCCGTCATATGCTCCTGCATCTGATCCGTCCACATTAATAAGATATTTTCTGACCTCAGGAGGCAGCTCAGAAGCAGAAACTCCGTTTGGCAAATGCACAACATCAACAAAACGCTCATTACTTGAATAATTTTTATTGTTCGTAAGCAAAACAATGCGGGTGGTCGGTTGTATTCCTTCAGGAAGAGATGACCAGTTATCCGGTATTGCCCAGACACCGCCTGCATTGACCAAATCAGGAACCTGTCCCCATGGGCGTGAATACTTGTTTGGCTGGAATGTATAACCATAATCGTAACCACGGTTCAAGATGACATCACTTTCGTTAATGGTATTCCCTCCTACAAGGATTGCAAATGACTGTCCATTTCCATAATCTACCGGACGCCATGTAAAAAGGTAGGCCCCGCTGTTTTCCATTGTTATAGACGGGGCCGTCTCTGCCAATGTTGGAATTGTGCTTGACAGACCTATTAACATTGCGGTCCCCAATATAAGGATTCCTTTTCTTATCATAAATACCTCCAGGAAAATCATTCTATGTATTATATTTTACGGTAACATGTCCTCCATATCAAAAAGAGAAAGCGCTATGACTAATACGATAGATCAGTCACAACGCCTTCCCCCTTATAGCCAGACTACACCGACTTATTATTTATAATTAATCTTCTACGTAGATACCAATAATCTTACCGCCCTTAGCTACTACATACTGGAAGTCATTGCCATCTTTGTTCTTGGACTTGTTGTCAATCACTTTACCAGATGTATTTACCAGGAAGTACTTATCAGTGTCCATACCCTTACCGTCGTTGATAATATACAGTTCCTTAATGTCGTCAACCTTCTTGTTAAGACCAAGTTTAGCAATATTCTCTTTGGTAACTTCTTTAGATGTTACGTTATCGCCAAGATCCTTAACAAAATCGGCTGCATCATCCAGTTTTACGTAACCCAGAGAATCAGTATCATCAACAGCCTTAACTACCTGATATTTCTCCTCAGATCCAGCTTTTAAGAGCTTACCAGACTGATAGAACTTATCATCCTTCTCTCCTGTACGGCCAGCACCCTTGCTTCCGCCGGACTTCTCGAAGTAGAAGCTGAAGTTATCGCCATCAATAGAAACAGTGGTCTTGTTTGTTCTCATAGCGCCATCATTTCCATCACCGAAGTAATAGCACTTGTAACCAAGCTTATTAAGCTTAGGTGCGTTCTCATTGAATCTGTCTTCATCATCGAATGGATAGCTGTCATCGTCGTCAGCTTTTACGTCTAAACCGCTGCCGTCATCCTTGATAAACTTAAGTCCGTCAATCATACGGCCGTCATTACGGAACGCATACTTCTTGCCCTTGATGGTCTTGAACTCGCCTGCATACAGGTTGCCGCTTCCGTCTGCATAGTACCATGCATCTTCATCATCGTTGTATTTATCGTAGTTCAGATACTCAGCTGCTACTACCTTAAACCAGCCCTTGCTTACGCGGGAACCATCCTCAACGCTGTTGAAGTATCTCCACTGCTCAGCATACTTAGCAGATACACTGTTGGTAGCTGATGTGCTGTAGCTGTCTCTTGTACCATTCTTAGAAGCTGCCTCAACATCCAGAGACCACTCTGCTGTCATAGCGCCATACTGGTCGAACTCATATTTCTTGCCATTGATGGTCTTGCTCTTCTGGAGATCACCATCTTTAGCCTGAACCTTCTTACCATTTGACTGGAAGTAGAACCAACGGCTCTGATCCTCATCATCGTTGAATACAGGAGCAATCTCATAATCATTGGTTGCTTCATCGTATGTGATATCCATCTGCAGCCAGCCCACAGTCATAGCGCCATCATCTTCGCCGCCGAAGTAGTAGGTACCTTCCTTGAAGCCGTCGCCGTCTGTATTGTCTACGCGCTCTGCATTGTCCTCAGAAACCCAACCGTACAGCATCTTGCCTTCGTCATCAAAAGCATATTTCTTGCCGTTAATTGTCTTCAAAGCAACCTTTGCATTGTCGCCATTCTTTAATGCCTTGCCATTTGCCTGGAAGTAATACCAGTAATGGTCTGGCTCATTATCCTGTCCTGCATCCTCGTTGTCAATAGCTACCCACTGGTTAGCTGCCATAACACCGTTGATGTCTACATAGTAATAGTTGTCGCCGTCCTCAATCAGCTGATCGATAGCCATTTCTCCATTGCTGTCTAACCAATACCAGTTGTTACCGGATTTCTTCCACTGATCGGTTGCTCTCTCGCCGTCTCTGTTGTAATATACCCAAGTACCGTCTTCCTCAGCCCATCCTGTAGCTGCGAAAGAAGTCATGGATGCACCAATAGCGAGCAGTGCTGCTGTTGATAATACAGCAACTAACTTTGTCTGCTTTCTCATAATTAATGCACTCTCCTTTTTTTTTGAAATACTTTTTGAAATTCCTTTTTTTGCATTACGAGTTGATTATACTTCGGATAAGGAAAATTATCAATAGTTTTTTTGCATTTTTTGCATTTTCTACAAAATTATGTAATATCGACAATTCCATCCGTCAAAAGCTAACCAGCTCCATCACACGCACTTAGTATATTATAAATTCCGTAAAAATACCATAACTTTTACCTGTGCATTTTCTTACATAATTATTACAAAGATGTTGTGTCTCCCGTAGATTGCACTTATATCTATACACGTCACCAGATTTAAGAGCAGCAGCAGAATTAGAACATCATAATTTTGTTATCTTTGTAATCAAAAGAACAAACGAGCGCCACCTACGGAAATCACTCCATGGGCGACGCTCGTTCATATAGCTCCAGATATCCTGCTCCATCAAGCCATGACTATAATAATTTTAAATTATTATTTCAATACAGCTTCATAAGCCTCCGCCATCCCCTTGTTCTGAATCAATTCATAATATTCCTCTACCATGGGGATCATCTCGCTAAGATTAGCATGCCAATAATCTTCCCGCTTCATAATTTCTTCTACAGAAGCTGTCCTCATAAACTGCATTATCTCATCCCCATCATTAGCCTTGTCTGTACGGTAAAAGGAAATTAATGCCGCCATAGAAAAAGTAAGAGCCCTTGGATAGCTGCCGAACTTTTCTTTGTACTCCAAAATCGTCGGAAGAACCCTCACCTGGAATTTGCTGACAGAATTCAATGCAATGCTTAACAGCTGGTGCTTAATAAAGGGATTAGAGAAACGTTCCAAAACAGCTGCACCAAATTTGCGGTTATCCTCCGTGTCACCAATTGTAGGAATGATTTCTTCAAAGATACATTTCTTTAGAAATGCAGACACCTTATCATCCTTCATGCATTCTCCAACCGTCTCAAGCCCATACAGATACGCCCCCAGCACCATGGAGGTATGTCCTCCATTCAGAATACGTACCTTTCTCTTTTTATATGGATGAACATCATCTGTCCAAACAATATTATAACCAGCCTTTTGGAATGGAAGTTCATCTTCATGGTGTCCGTCAATAACCCACAGATGGAATATCTCGGCAGTATCTATGAGCTTATCCTCATATCCAATCTGCTTTGTCAGCACCTCAATCTCATCTCTTGGGTATCCTGTTACAATACGGTCTACCAATGTGCTGCAGAAATCATTTTCATCTTCCAGCCAGGTTTTAAATCCATCCTCCAGCTCCCATAGCTCTGCATACTGAAGAACGCATTTTTTCAAATTGTCCCCGTTATCATCAATCAGTTCACATGGAAGCAAAATAAGTCCCTTTAAGCCGGCTTTATATCTCTTATATAAGAACTGAGTAAGTTTAGCCGGATATGATTTTGGAGGCATATCAGTCAGCTTCTCTGTTCCCAGGTATTCAATTCCTGCCTCGGTAGTGTTGGATACAAGCACCCTTAAGTCCGGATTCTCTGCCAATGCAATGTATTCTCCATACTGGGTATATGGGTTCAAAGCCCTGGATATAGATGTTACATGTGTATGCTCATTCACTACCTGTCCATTATCAATCCCACGCAGAAACAGATTATACTCACAATTCTGGTCCGAGAGCATCTGGCACATACCTTTTTCGATAGGCTGAACTACTACTATTTTTCCATCATATAACCCTTTCTCCTGGAGCTTGTGAAAGAAATAGTCCACAAATCCGCGCAGGAATCCGCCTTCTCCGAACTGAATCACGGTCTCTTTTACACTTTTACTCATTATTATTACCTCCATCATTTTTGTAAGTGCTTACATTTTTAGCGGCAAAACTTTTCCTTTAAGTTTCTGCGATAACTATACAACATCTTTTTACATTTTGCAATAGCTTAGTATATATTTTTGTAAGCATTTACATTTTTGTTTGGTTTCTTTCCTCTTTATGATTTTCAATTCATTGTAGTGACAGCAGGTCCAACAAAAAACCGCCGCGCCTCAACATGTCTCCACGTCTCAGCACAGCGGTCTCTGCATTTAAATCAACCTCAGCCTTTATCAGCTGAATCCCGATTATATCAGCCCTGGTCCAAAATTACTTTAATGTAACCTTAGCGCCCTCAGCCTCTAATTTAGCCTTAACATCCTCAGCCTCTTCCTTGGAAGCGCCCTGCTTAACTACCTTAGGAGCTCCGTCAACTACGTCCTTAGCTTCCTTCAGGCCTAAGCCGGTAACTTCACGAACAACCTTGATGACCTTAACCTTGTTAGGACCAACCTCGGTCAGCTCTACGTCAAATTCAGTCTTCTCTTCAGCAGCTGCTGCGCCAGTGCCTGCTGCTGCAACTACAACACCTGCTGCTGCGGATACGCCAAACTCTTCCTCACATGCTTTTACCAATTCGTTCAGTTCTAATACGGATAATTCCTTGATAGCTTCGATAAACTCAGCGGTTGTTAACTTTGCCATTTTATGTTCCTCCTGTTTAATATTTAATAATTAGTGTTTCAAGCCGCGGCCATTGCCGTGCTTGTGCCAGTAAAATTATGCCTCTGCGGCTCCACCCTGCTGCTCTGCAATCTGATTGAGTACACGGGCCAGGTTGGTAATCGGTGACTGGATGCTTCCAAGCAGCTTGCCAAGAAGTTCCTCTCTGGATGGAATGGTTGCGATAACCTGGGTTCCTGCCTGGTCATAGTAGGTTCCTTCAACTACAGATGCCTTCAGTTCCAGTTTTGGAGCTGTCTTAGCGAAGTTAGCTAAGATGCGTGCCGGAGCAGTGGCGTCTTCTTTGGAAACTGCTAATGCGGTAGGTCCTTCCAGCTGTGGTGCAAGTGCTGCAAAATCTGTTCCTTCTGCTGCACGCTTAATCAAAGTATTCTTGTATACCTTGTAAGCAACCCCAGCTTCCCTTAACTGCTTACGCAGCTGAGTGTCCTGCTCTACTGTCAGGCCGCGGTAGTCAACGATGACTGCACCGGCAGCGCCGTCCAGCATAGCCTTGATCTCATCTACGACCGGCTGTTTTAATTCAACTTTTGCCATGAATGGTTTACCTCCTTATATATTTTCGCATTGAAAACCGTCATAGCATGGAACGATTCATAATCCGGGTCCCCAGATTCCTGCGCCAGGCATGCCGGACGCACCGGGTATACCGGGTACGGACAGCTGTAAGAACCGGACAAAAAACCTCTCCGCCATAAAGACAGAGAGGTTCGCAAAATCTCATCATAAATAATCAGAGTTTTGTATGTTCCTCGGCAGGCGTTTTCGCCTTACACCTTACGGTACCTGCTGTCTCAGGGCATTCAATACTGTGGTATCATATCATATTGTATGAATGATGTCAAGCCCCATCCTTCTGTGAATGGGGGGTGTGCTTATAGCACTTTATTATAGCAATCGATTAGTTCACCAGCTTTGCAACGTTCAGCTTAACGCCGGGACCCATGGTAGAGGTCAGGGCAACGCTCTTAAGGTATGCGCCCTTAACGGTGCTTGGCTTAGCCTTCATGATCGCATCAATAAGCGTCTGGAAGTTGTCCGCTAACTGCTCCTCTGTGAAAGAAGCTTTTCCTACTGGCACGTGAATAATGTTTGTCTTGTCGAGTCTGTATTCAATCTTACCAGCTTTGATGTCGTTGATAGCCTTGGTTACGTCCATGGTTACGGTACCGGCCTTTGGGTTTGGCATTAAGCCCTTGGGTCCCAGTACACGGCCCAGACGGCCTACAACGCCCATCATATCAGGGGTAGCTACCACAACGTCAAAATCCAGCCAGCCGTCGTTCTGAATCCTCGGAATCAGTTCCTCTGCTCCTACGTAATCAGCACCTGCCGCCTGAGCCTCGTCGGCCTTTGGTCCCTTTGCAAATACTAAGATACGTACAGTCTTGCCTGTTCCGTGAGGAAGAACAACAGCGCCACGAATCTGCTGGTCAGCATGACGTCCGTCACATCCTGTTCTGATATGAAGCTCTACAGTCTCATCAAATTTTGCGGATGCATTCTTCTTCACTAATGTGATAGCATCAGCAATGTCATAAAGTGCAGCACGGTCTACGTTTTTCATAGCCTCTGCATATCTTTTACCTGATTTCATTCTAATAACCTCCTAGTGGTATTGACGGGGAATCTCCCTCCCACGTTCATATAACGGGTAAATGCCTTAGCAACCCGGAAACCTTGCTCGGGTGTCTCCGGATTCATGCACCAATTGTATTATTCCTCGGTATAATTCCCAGATATGATTCTTTGAAATTATTCCTCGATGGTAACGCCCATGCTTCTTGCAGTGCCGGCGATCATGCTCATGGCAGCCTCTAAGCTGGCAGCATTTAAGTCTGGCATCTTAGTCTCTGCAATCTTCTGAAGATCAGCCTTCTTAAGAACAGCTACCTTTGTCTTGTTAGGAACACCGGAACCGGTCTTGATGTTGCAGGCCTTCTTAATCAGAACGGCTGCCGGCGGGGTCTTGGTGATGAAGCTGAAGCTTCTGTCCGCATATACGGTAATGACAACAGGGATGATCATGTCGCCCTGATCTGCTGTCCTTGCGTTGAATTCCTTGGTAAACTGAACGATGTTGACACCGTGCTGACCAAGTGCTGGTCCAACTGGTGGTGCTGGTGTTGCTTTGCCAGCTGGAATCTGTAATTTAATATATCCTGTTACTTTCTTTGCCATCTTAGGCACCTCCTAAAATTATGTGGTATTGTCGGGAATGTCCCTCCCACCAGCCCCTGCCCTGCAGAAGCTGATTCCTTGTGTTACAAACGGACGCCTACATCTTCTTGACTTCGGCAAATCCAAGCTCAACCGGTGTTTCGCGGCCGAACATCTCAACGTGCATGGTAATGGTCTTCTTACTGTCATTGATGGCCTTGATGGCCCCTACAGTATCCTTCCATGCACCGGAGATAACAACTACCATATCTCCTACTTCAAAGTCGACTAAGACATCTTCTTCCCTATGGAATCCCAGGCTGGCCATCTCTTCTTCAGTCAGAGGAACCGGTTTGGAGCCCGGACCCACAAAGCCCGTGACACCGCGGGTATTCCGCACTACATACCATGTGTCATCGTTCATGACCATGTTGATGAGCACATACCCCGGGAACATCTTCTTGTCCGCCTTTTTCTCCACGCCGTTCTTAAGTTCAACCACAGGGAGCATGGGAACGGACACCTCTAAGATCTGGTCCTGAAGGTTCCTGTTTTCAATTGTTTTCTCAATGTCGACCTTGACTTTGTTCTCATATCCTGAGTAGGTATGGACTACATACCATTGTGCTTCCGACATACAATCACCCTCGCCTTTATTTCAATCCGCATTCGTTTGCTTAAATTAAAGAATAAAGCTCAAACCAAACTTCATAACGAAGTCCAGGACAGCAATTATCACGCCAATCGCAATTGACATGAAAAGCACTGCCACGGTCTGTTTTGCCACGGTTTCCTTGTCAGCAAAGACGATTTTCTTGTACTCTTTCTTCAGCCCGTGAAAAAAGCTAGGCTTTTTGTCCTTCTTAGCTGCCTTCTTTTCAACCTTGTCAGCCTCGGCCGTTTTCTCTGTGGTTTCTACAGCGTTAACTGTATTATCTTCCATAATTTCACGTCCTTTACTGAGCAGGATTACTTTGTTTCCTTATGCATGGTATGCTTCCTGCAGAATCTGCAGTACTTCTTTGTTTCCATACGGTCCGGATGAGTTTTTTTGTCCTTAGTCATGTTGTAGTTGCGTTGTTTGCATTCTGTACATGCCAGTGTAATCTTTGTGCGCACGACTTCCACCTCCACTTATATTATCGTAGTTCACATTTGCCGCTCAGGTACTTAATTTTGAGCATAAAAAAAAGACCTAAGCTCTTCCATTCGCCCGTTTACTATACCATAGAAATATCCATACGTCAAGGGATTTTTACGGATTTATGGGGTACTGGAGGCTTCCTTCTAAAATTCATCATTGTCCATGACCGATGAAAATGGTCACAAAATATACTTGCTTCGCACCGGCTTTTCTGAGGACCCGTGTACACGCCTCAATCGTACTGCCTGTGGTGTAGATATCATCCACCAATATGACATTTTGTACGCCGGACGGCAGGGCGGACGCCGTGAATGCCTGCTCCAGGTTCCTTAACCGGCCGCTGGAATCCAGGTTTTTCTGCGGGGCTGTCTTTCGCTCCCTTTTCAGAATGGATGTATTTACCGGAATTCCCAGCGGACCGGAAAGGCGGCGGGCTAATTCCTCCGCCTGGTTGAATCCCCTTTCCCGGCGGCGGGACGGATGGACCGGCACAGGGATAAGGGCATCCCCATTCATGGACCGGATGCGTTTTCCCATTTTCCTGATCATGGCTTCGCCGTAGAAATCCAGATACTCCCTTTTATTATTATACTTAATCCGGGCCATGGAACGGCTGGCCGTGTCATCATAATTAATAAGGCTCAGTCCATAATCAAAGCTGCGTTTATGTCTGGTACAGTCACAGCAGTATTCAATGGTCTCATCCAGAACTTCCTTTCCGCACTTTTTGCAGACAGGACGGCGTACCCAGGACAGCTTTGCCATGCAGCCCGGACATATGAGATTTCCTTTGGGCAGGACAATATCGCCGCATACAGGGCAGCGGCGCGGAAACAGGATATCTGTCAAGAAATCACTGCCGTCTCGGATTTTCTTAATCGGTATCTTAATTCGTATCTTTGTCCGTATCTCCATCACCTCCGGAATTCTTTCCAATTCACAATGCCCCTCCTGATTCTCGTCCAATAGAATCCGACTGCGCATATATCTCCCCGATCCTGCTTTTAAGCCCGGAATACCGCTTCTGTTCCACGCAGTTTGACGCCATGGTGTAAAATGCGTCCGGCTGTCCCACCAGGCACACGCATGCGCGGGCACGGGTCACGGCCGTGTATATGAGATTGCGGGTCATAAGCATGCGGGGACCGTTGTACATGGGGATGATGACTGCCGGGTATTCGCTTCCCTGGGACTTGTGGATGGTAATGGCATAGGCCAATTCCAGTTCCTCCAGCTGCTTGAAGCTGTACTCTATCATCTTGCCTTCATCGAATTCAACGGTGAGCAGCTCCGCAAAATCATTGATTTCCCGGATGATTCCAACGTCGCCGTTAAAGATTCCGGCTCCCTTGTCCACGGATATGCCGTACTTGTTGCGTACCTCCCATTCCATCTGGTAGTTGTTCTTTATCTGCATGACCTTGTCGCCTACCCGGTAAATGGTCCCGCCCGACTCTTTTTCCTTCTTAGACTTGTCCGGCGGATTCAGGTAATTCTGCATAATCTGGTTCAGGCGCTCCACGCCCAGGGCGCCTTTTCGCATGGGCGTCATGACCTGGATGTCAAAGGCATTGGCGTGTACATAGTCAGGCAGCTTCTTCTGAATCAGGGTGATGGCCGCGCTTATGACCGCATCCGGATTGTCCCTTCGGATAAAGAGGAAGTCCTGGCTGCGTTTTGCCAGGTCAACAGGCTCTCCGGCATTGATTTTGTGGGCGTTGACTACAATGTCGCTCTGGGCGGCCTGACGGAAGATGTGGGTCAGCTTAACCACATTGAAGCTGCCGGATTCTATAATATCCCGCAGTACATTTCCCGGACCCACGCTGGGGAGCTGGTCCACATCCCCCACCAGAATGAGCCGGGTGCCCACGTTCACTGCCCGCAGCAGGGAATGCATGAGGCTGATGTCCACCATGGACATTTCATCTATGATGATGACATCGGCATCCAGAGGATTCTCCTCATTTCTGTCAAAATGCATCCCCATGCTCTGAGCTCCCCTGCCTGACCTTGGAGCGCCGGGAATCACAGGGGCGTCATTGCCGGGCATTCCCACCGGGACCAGTTCCAGCATACGGTGGATGGTCCTGGCCTCATATCCTGTGGCCTCCGTCATCCGCTTGGCTGCCCGGCCCGTGGGCGCTGCCAGAAGGATTTCCATTCCCTCCATCTCAAAATACCGGATGATTGTATTGATGGTAGTTGTCTTGCCGGTACCGGGACCTCCGGTGATGACCAGCAGGCCGCTGTTCACGGCTTCGTATACCGCCTTTTCCTGCAGTTCATCCAGGTGGATGGACTCCTGCTGCTGTATTTTAAGGAGATTGGCCTTGATTTCGGCCTGGGGAATATCCCCCCTGATGTTAAGGTCATGCAGCATACGGGCTGCATTGAGCTCCAGATAATAGTAGTGGGAGGAGTAGACCAGTGCTCCCTGGGCAGATGGTTTTACCACCACCTTGCGGTCTATCTGCATATCCATCAGATGCTTTTCCATAGCGGACGGCTCTGCCTTTAAAAGCTCTGATGCCTGGGCAAACAGTTCTGCCTGGGGAAGATAGGTGTGGCCGTTGGCAGTGGCCTGGAGAAGGGTGTACAGAATACCTGCCTTGATGCGGTAATCGGAATCCGTGAAGATTCCCACCCGCTCCGCTATCTCGTCAGCCATCTTAAAGCCCACTCCCGGAATATCATCTGCCAGGCGGTAGGGATTCTCCCGGATAATCCCGTACAGAGCGGGACCGTACTCCTGATATATCTTGGCCGCCAGATTTATGGTAATGCCGTAATTCTGGAGGAACATCATGGCCTGGCGCATATCCTTCTTGTCCTCCACCTGCTCAGCTATGGCCATGGCCATCTTCTCGCTGACACCCTTTACTTCGGACAGGCGCTCCGGCTCCTCCTCCATGACCCGGAAGGTGTCTGCCTTGAAATGACGCACGATTCGGGTAGCCAAAGCGGCCCCGATGCCTTTGATGGCACCGGAACCAAGATAGCGTTCCATGGACAGTTCATCCTGGGGTGTTTTCATCTCATAGCTTTTTATCTGAAGCTGCTCCCCGTACACCGGGTGCTGGATCATATGGCCGCTGGCTTCTATCATATCGCCCTCTGCCGCGTAGGCCAGATTGCCTACCATGATGACTTCTTCCCCGTCGCTCTGATCCGTGACGCTCATTACTGTGTAGCCGTTTTCTTCGTTGCGGAACTTAATCCGCTCTATAAATCCTGTTATTGTCGCCATCGTTTCATCAAAAGTTTAAAAGAACCCGGTGCCAGGGCATGTCCGGAGTGCTCCAGTCCATCACGCTGTACCGGGTTCTGATTTTTAGTAATCTTCTTTTCCTCCGCCTACTCCCATGGATGCCTCCATGGCCATGCTCATGCCGTGGGCAAACTCAATAAACTTGCCGGTACCAATGGCCACTGCGGTCAGCGGGTCCTCTGCAATCATAGTCGTGATGCCCGTCTTTTCCTCAATCAGGGCATCCAGGCCGCTGAGCAGGGAACCGCCTCCTGTCATCACAATGCCTCTGTCAAAAATATCGGCCGCCAGTTCCGGCGGGGTGCGCTCCAGTACATTGTGCACGGCATCCACAATCTGAAGAGCCGGCTCTCTGAGTGCCTCCAGTGTCTCGTCTGAGGTAACCACGATGGTCTTTGGAAGACCGGTTACCAGGTTACGTCCTCTGACTTCCATGGTCAGGACTTCCGGCCTGCGGTATGCCGCTCCGATGTTAATCTTTATTTCCTCGGCCGTGCGCTCGCCAATCAGAAGGTTGTGCTTCTTCCTCATATAGCGCACCAGGGCCTCGTCAAAGTCATCACCAGCAATCTTGATGGATGTGCTTACAACAGGACCTCCCAGGGAAATGACCGCAATGTCAGCTGTACCGCCTCCGATATCCACAATCATATTGCCGCAGGCCTTGCCGATATCAATGCCGGCGCCGATGGCTGCCGCAACCGGCTCCTCGATAATGGCCACTTCCCTGGCTCCTGCCTGGTAGGTGGCGTCCTCCACTGCCTTTTTCTCAACCTCTGTGGCACCGCTGGGGATACATACGCTGATTCTGGGCTTGCGCAGCGTCTTCTTGCCCACTGCCTTGCTGATGAAATATTTGAGCATCTTCTCTGTTATGGTATAATCTGAAATAACGCCCTGACGCAGAGGACGGACAGCAACAATATTGCCCGGGGTACGTCCAATCATAAGACGGGCTTCCTCACCGATGGCCATGATTTTGTTGGTATCGCGGTCAATGGCCACAACGGACGGTTCTTTTAACACAACGCCTTTTCCCTTGATATATACAAGGATGCTGGCAGTTCCTAAGTCAATTCCAATATCATTGGACATCATCGAAAACATATAGATAGTTCCTCCTCGCTGACTGAGCCGGATCGGACGCACACGCTGGTGGCTTCCATGCCTGTCCCCCTATGGGGACCAAACGCCGGGACAGACCGCATCAATTGCTTAAAATATAAATGGTTGCATTGCATTACTTCTATGCATTGCTTCTATTATATACAATATTGTAAAGTTTTCAAAGGGTTTTTTTCTTTTTTATTTTCTTTATGTTTTTTTCATGCCAAGGACATATTTTCGTCACAATTATTGCTTATTATAATAACAAGTTCACCGAGAGGTGGACGAGGCCTTTGTTTCAAGTGGTAACTTGAAATCACAAAGCTTTTTCATACTCATACCGGACGGAGCAATCCGTCCGGCCCCCCTATAACATTTTCTTTTTTATATACCTACCATTCCCACGCAGGCAATGAGCTATGCGAAAAAAAGCAGAAAAAGAACCGGCGCCGTATTTGCGGATGCCGGTTCTTTTTTGCCATATATGTCCATGGCCAAAGACCGTCTATACTTTTCCTTATCCGAAGTATAATCAACTCGTAATGCAAAAAAGGAATTTCAAAAAGTATTTCAAAAAGAAAAAGGAGAGTGCATTAATTATGAGAAAGCAGACAAAGTTAGTTGCTGTATTATCAACAGCAGCACTGCTCGCTATTGGTGCATCCATGACTTCTTTCGCAGCTACAGGATGGGCTGAGGAAGACGGTACTTGGGTATATTACAACAGAGATGGCGAGAGAGCAACCGATCAGTGGAAGAAATCCGGTAACAACTGGTATTGGTTAGACGGCAATGGAGAAATGGCTATCGATCAGCTGATTGAGGACGGCGACAACTATTATTATGTAGACATCAACGGTGTTATGGCAGCTAACCAGTGGGTAGCTATTGACAACGAGGATGCAGGGCAGGACGACGAGCCGGATCATTACTGGTACTATTTCCAGGCCAACGGCAAGGCATTGACCCAGGGCGATAATGACAAGGTTTCCTTGAAGACAGTAAACGGCAAGAAGTATGCCTTTGACGATGAAGGCAGGATGCTGTTTGGCTGGGTAGATGAAAACAGCGCTGAGCGTGTTGACAATACGGACGGCGACGCCTTTAAAGAAGGTACCTACTATTTCGGCGGCGAAGATGACGGCGCAATGACCGTTGGCTGGTTACAGCTTGATGTTACCTATGATGAAGCCACCAACGAAGAATATAAGTATACTGCTCCTGTGTTTAACGATGATGAGGACCAGACCCGTTGGTTCTACTTCAAGTCCAATGGAAAGAAGATTTATGCTGAGGACGGAGACCGCACCAAAGACAAGACTATCAACGGCAAGAAATATGCCTTTGACGAGTACGGCGCTATGGTAGCTGAGTGGTCTCTGGACGAGGGAGATCTGGAAGGCAAGAGCCTTGCTTCCTATTCTGATGCTGTAAAATCTGGAAAGATTAATGCAGGAACAGCCAGCGCTAATGACATTGTAACCGGCAAGGCCTTTAATGCCAAGTACAGTGAGGCATGGAAATACTTCAATAGCGTTGACGACGGCGCCCGCGTAAGCAAGGGTTGGTTCAAGGTAGTTCCTGCCGAATATCTGAACGATGAAAAATACAATGATGATGAAGACTTCTGGTACTATGCAGATGGCAGCGGCAATCTGTACGCCGGTGAGTTCAAGACCATCAAGGGTAAAAAGTATGCGTTCCGCAATGACGGCCGTATGCTTGACGGCTTGAAGTTCATCTACGAAGATAAGGATGCCCAGAGTCTGACTGTATGGGCTGACGACGATGATCCCTACAGATTTGATTCTGAGGATGACTTTGATGATAATGCTCCTCTCTATGAAGCTGCCGGATATTACTGCTACTACTTCGGTAATGGCGATGACGGTGCCATGAGGACCAATAAGAGCACGGTTGAGATTGATGGAGAAAACTTCAACTTCTACTTCGAGAAATCCGGCGGCAAGAAGGGTGCCGGCTTAACAGGCGAGAAGGATAATAAATTCTATCAGTCCGGCAAGCTGCTGAAGGCTGATACCGATGACAAGTACTCTGTTGTCCAGAGACAGTTAGTCAAGAAGACAAACGGAATCATCAACGACGAGCTTGAGGTGGCTACTACCAAAGACAGCAATACAACCGAAGTTTATAAGATGCTGGATGATGTTGATGCATTACTGACAGTGGCCAAGGATGCAGGTGTCGACATCTTAACGATTGACGATCTCAACTCAACCGAATATAAAGGCAAGGCTGACTCTATTCTGAAGGCAGCAAACATCAACAAGGGTCTGGACGGCCTGAGAGAGGTTTATATCTTTGGCAAGAAGGATGACAACGGTAACTTTAAGGCATCTGAGTTAGATACCAAAGACTACTTCCTGGTAAATACATCCGGTAAGGTACTTGACAGCAAGGGCAGACATAAAGATGGCAGCGATTACTACTATGCACTGACCAGCGGCGGTAAGATTGCCGCTATCTATGTAGAGGATTAATCAAAACTGCTGTAAATGGATACTGCAGGTTATATAACTTAGCAATATAAGGGGGAAGCGTTATGACTGATATTGATTATTGTCATAACGCTTTCTTTTATTATCTAATTCATAATGACAACAGGAGGATTCTATTTTGTTCAAAAAAATTGCAATATTGGGAATGGCCCTGATGTTAGGCCTCTCCTCTTCCACTGCTGCCTTTGCGGACCAGGCAGAAACATCCACCACCACTATGGAGAACTGCGGGGCTTATCTTTTTGAATGGAGACCCGTGGACTGCGGCGACGGGCATTATTTTGCCATTTTAGTAGGCGGAAATACTATAAGCGAAAGCGATGTCATCTTAAACAGGGGCTATGATTACCCTTACACCTTTGACTATACAGTTCCGCGTCCATGGGGCGAGGTCCCCCAGTTAGTTAATATAGACGGTGTCTGGGGTATTCCTGAAAACTGGGGCATCCTTCCCGAAGGCAGCCAGCCCACACTCCGCATCACGCTCATTACAAATAATAAAATACTTCCCACCAAGGAACGTTACATTGACGTAGTCAGCCTGCCGCAGAATATTAATTCCAGGGACCTGCCGGCCGAAGTCCGGAAATATCTAATCAATGTGGATGGTTCTGACGCCGGTGCCTACGACGGCACCACCACAGCCGGTTGGGAGGAGGAAAATGGTTTATGGCGCTACCGGAAATCAGATAATACCTATGTCTCAAACACATGGCTCAAACTGGATGACAAACAATACTACATGAATGAACAGGGAATCATGCTGGCCGACACCATTACTCCCGACGGATATTATGTAAACGCAAAGGGTGAGAAAACCGGTTACAAACCTGGCTGGCTCCAGGACGGCGCAAGCTGGAAATATGTGAGAAAAAACGGATATTATGCAGCCAATCAATGGATTCAGGACACGGATGGAAAGTGGTACTATTTTAACATGGCGGCTGTCATGCTGGCGGATACCACCACTCCGGACGGCTATTACGTGGATGCCAGCGGCGTATGGGATGGCCAGCCCGCCTCTGCTGTCATAGGCGGTGAAAATCCCGGACCAGGAGTGGACACAGCTTCTCATACTGAAGAATAATTCTGCTTTTTCTACTGAGGCACTGATAAGCGGCAATCGGGGTATTATTTTGACCCTCCTCTGCCGCTTATCATTTTATCCGGGAGTTAGACATCTTCCTTCTATTTGTCTATACTTTTGTGTTTAGCGCCCAATTTTTATGAATAATTTACAGAAATCTGTTCATCAATAGACAAATAAATGAAACTGTATATTTATTTTTGAGGAATCCTGAGCTAATATATTTGTTAAAAAATGAAAGGAGCAAAATTATAATGGAACCCATGGAGTCCCCGAATTTCTTGGAACATGCTGAACCTCTGGATGAAAATACCCCTCATTATCTCAATGCTTTTCACAAATATCTAATCCAGCATAACATGTCCCCTAATACAATCACTGCCTACATCTATAGCGTAAGGCATTTCTTTACATACTTTGAACAGCTTAATTCCAACAATGTCAGCCTATACAAAGTATACCTCTTAGACCATTATCAGCCCCAGACAGTCAACATGCGCATCCGCGCTCTGAATTGTTTCTTAAAATTCCAGGGCATCAGTGATTACAGGATACGCGCCCTCCGGCTTCAGCAGAAAAAATATACGGACTTCATCATAAGCCAGGCCGACTATGAATACCTGAAGCGCCGGCTCCGCGAGGATGAACAATATACCTTCTATTTTATCATACGGTTCATCACTGCTACCGGGGTCCGCGTCAGTGAATTGGTATCTTTTCAAATACAGGATGTCATAAACGGTTATAAAGACATCTATTCAAAGGGAAATAAAATGAGACGCGTCTATATCCCCACCGCTCTGCAGGAGGATACAGTCCAGTGGCTGGAATCTGAAGCCAGAAAAAACGGACCTCTGTTTCTGAGTCACCTCAAACGAGGCATTTCTGTCTCTGGCATCCGCTCCCAGTTAAAAACATTTGCATTCCGCTACCACCTTGACCCAAATGTAGTATATCCCCACTCCTTCCGGCATCGTTTCGCAAAAAATTTCATCGAAAACGGCGGAGATATTGCTTTCCTGTCCAATCTCCTGGGGCATACCAGTATAGAGACCACCCGCATCTATCTGAGGCGGAGCAGTACGGAACAGTCACTTATTGTAAATCAGATTGTAGACTGGTAAGTAATGAAAGGTGTGCTCAGCATGAATACAAATATGCAAGAAATAAATGAACCGGCCTTTCATGCCTACCTGAAAAAAGTCCAGGCCTCTCCTAATACGATTCGCAGCTGCCTGGCTGCCTGCAGACTTTATCATTCCCTGTATGATGACCTGGCGGTCAATCATCTGCTCTGCTTTAAGGACTATCTTATTAAGCACTACAAAGCAGCCACAGTGAATAACAGGATATACGGAATCAACCGTTATCTGGACTTCCTTGAAGAGCTTTACGGCCAAATGATTCACTTCCGGCTGACTGTTATCCGTACCCAGCAGGCAGCCTTTCTGGACAATATCATTTCCCAGGAAGACTATGAAACATTTAAGAAAAGACTTAGGGACAGCGGGAATCTGCTGTGGTATTTTGTTGTACGGTTCCTGGCTTGTACCGGAGCCAGGGTCAGTGAACTGATTCAGATTAAAGTGGAACACCTGCATCTCGGCTATATTGACCTCTACACAAAGGGCGGTAAAGTCCGCCGGCTCCATTTTCCTGATGCCTTGTGTCAGGAAGCCCTGGAATGGCTGTCCGCAAAAGGCCAGGTTTCCGGTTTTTTGTTTGTCAACCGCAGGGGAAACCAAATTACTGCCCGCGGAATCAGCAGCCAGCTCAAGACACTGGCCATACGCTGTCACATTCCGCCTGAAACAGTATACCCTCACTCCTTCCGCCACAGGTTTGCTAAAAACTTTCTTGAAAAGTTTAATGATATCTCCCTGCTTGCCGATTTAATGGGCCATGAAAGCATTGAAACAACCCGCATCTACCTTACAAAATCAACGCAGGAACAGCGGGAGCTGATTGACAAAATAGTTACCTGGTAATATTTTATGGCGTTATTCACAAGGTATATCCGGTTTTGTAGATTGCATTTTTCCCAAAAAAACAGTATCATAGAATAAACTCGTAAAGGATGGTTTATATGTACGAATATACCTGGTATCAATGGCTTATGTTCTTTTTTATATACTGCTTTTTTGGGTGGATTTTCGAATCCACCTATGTTTCCGCGAAAACAGGCCGCTTTGTGAACCGCGGTTTCCTGCGCCTTCCCCTGCTTCCCCTATATGGAACAGGCGCCGTGATGATGTTGTGGGTATCCCTTCCTGTGAAGGATAACCTGTTCCTGGTGTACCTGGCAGGCGTCATCGCCGCCACCATTCTGGAATACGTCACCGGTTGGGGCATGGAGAAGCTGTTTAAGATGAAATACTGGGATTACAGCAACCAGAGATTTAACGTGAAAGGATATATCTGCCTCAGCTCCTCCATTGCCTGGGGTTTTCTGACCATTTTTCTTACAGAGGTGGTGCACCGCCCCATCGAACACTATGTCCTGGGCCTGCCTGTAATGGTCAACATTGTCTTTGTGCTGATAACATCCCTGCTGTTTGCAGCGGATACGGCCGAGTCCGTAAAAACCGCCCTGGATTTGGCCAAGGTGCTGGATGCCATGACAGACATGCGTGCAGAGCTGGACGATATACAAGTACAGATGGCCCTGTTAAAGGCGGAGACCAGCGAGCGCGTTGCCGAGGCCAGAGAGGAAGCTGCTGCCAAGCTCAGCCGAATGAAGTCAGGGGCTGCCATCCATGCGGCTGCATTGAAGGATGACACGGCCGAACGCCTGAATGAACTGGTGGAGAACACCATGGAGAAAATGAGCGGATTCGTGGAAGGTACCGCTGAAAAGATGGGCGGGCTGGTGGAAAATACAGCCGAAAAGGTGGCCCGGACAGCGGAACGGCTGTCAGAGCTTACGGAGGACGCGGCTGCCAGGGTGTCCGGTACGCTGGCCCAGCGCGCGGAAGGCTCCCGGCAGACAATACAGCATGATGAGCTTAACAAAAGTGCTGTCCAGGAGCGAAAGGACAAACTGGCCTCACTGTCACAGCGCCTTGTATCCATTACCAAAAAACGCCATATGCTGTCAACCCATATGGACTTTTACCGCAGAGGCATACTAAAGGGCAATCCCACTGCCTCCTCTTCCCGGTTCGCTGAAGCGCTGAAGGAACTGCGCGAAATTGCGGACAGGAAGAATTTGGATGAACATGATACAAAATAGCGTCCTGTTTTCTTTAACACAAAAAATACCCTGATAGCCTGGCACATCTGCTTTTTCTTTGTCCTGCTGTCAGGGTATTTATTATTTCATACAAACTGCTGCATCTGTGATTCCAATGACGCCTTACATCATCTTATCCACCATAGCCATCACAGCCGCGCCCAGCGCCTCAGATTTGGCGTCGGCATCCTCCATGGAACTGCCCTTGATGCCATAGTAGAACTTAATCTTAGGCTCTGTTCCGGACGGTCTCACGCAAATCCAGGCTCCGTCGTTTAAATCATAGTACAGCACGTTGGAGGAAGGAAGGCCTGTTGGCTTTAATTCCCCGCCAGCCATATCCTTTATGGTGTCCAGCTTGTAATCCCTGGCAGACACTACTTTGTAGCCGCCCACCTCTTTTGGCGTATTGTTCCTCAGCGTCTCCATGATGGACTGAATCTTAGCCAGGCCCTCAATGCCGGATAAGCCGATAGACTTAACAGCATCCTTGTAATAGCCGTACTTCTCATACATGGCAACCATGGCATCCCACAGGGTCATGCCCTTCTGCTTATAGTAAGCAGCTGCCTCGCAAAGGGCCGCGGTAGCGGAAATGGCGTCCTTGTCACGGGCATAGGTGCCAATCAGGCATCCGTAGCTCTCCTCCATGCCAAAAAGGTAAGTGCCGCGTCCTGTCTTTTCATTCTTTAATATCTGCTGCCCTATCCACTTGAAACCGGTCAGCACTTCAATCAGTTCACAGCCGTATTCCTTTGCAACCGCGTCAATCAGGTTGGTGGAAACAATGGACTTGATGACCTGCCCGTCCTCCGGAATCTTGCCTGCTGCCTTTTTCTGGCTCAGCACGTACTCGCACAGAAGGGAGCCGGACATGTTGCCTGTTAAAGGGATGTACTCTCCTGACCCGGCATCCTTCACATATACGCCCAGGCGGTCTGCGTCCGGATCCGTAGCCAGAACCAGGTCCGCATCCTTCTCCCTGGCCAGCTTAAGACCCAGGGCAAATGCTTCCGCAGCCTCCGGGTTTGGATAGCTTACCGTAGGGAAGCCGCCGTCCGGCAGTTCCTGCTCAGGCACTACATATACATGGGTGAATCCCAGTTCCTTCATCACTCTTCTGGCCGGAATATTGCCGGTGCCGTGAAGCGGGGTGTACACGATGCTGATCTGGTCCTGCATCTCATCAATGGCCTTCTGGTTCACAACCTGGGCCTTGACCTGGGCAATGTACTTGTCGTCGATTTCCCTGCCGATAACCTCGTACTTGCCTGCTGCCGCGGCAGAAGCCTCGTCCGTGGTCTTTACCGTGGACAGGTCCTCTATGGCCAGTACTTCCTCTGTCACGCCCTTGTCATGAGGCGGCGTGAACTGGGCGCCGTCCTCCCAGTATACCTTGTATCCGTTGTATTCAGGCGGATTATGGCTGGCCGTGATATTGATGCCGGCAATGCATCCCAGTTCCCGCACCGCAAAGGACAGCTCAGGGGTGGGGCGCAGGGACTCGAACTTGTATGCCTTGATTCCGTTGGCTGCCAGAGTCATGGCTGCCTCCATGGCAAATTCCGGAGACATATGGCGGGAGTCGTATGCAATCGCCACGCCCTTATCTGCTCCGCCCTGCCTGATGATGTAGTTGGCAAGGCCCTGGGTGGCGCGTCTCACCACATAAATATTCATCCGGTTAATGCCGGCGCCAATAACACCGCGCAGTCCTGCTGTTCCGAACTCCAGGTCCATATAAAAACGCTCTTTAATTTCATTCTCGTCGCCTTCAATGGCGCGAAGCTCTGCTTTTGTGTCCTCATCAAAATAGGGGTTTGATAACCATTCCTGGTATATCTTCATGTAATCTTTCATTTTATACTCCCTCCTGAATGTGATATTCCATAATGACCTGCCGGCATTCCCGCAGCAGTGCAGCCGGAAAGGCCGGTCCGCAGCGTATTCTGATTAAGATTATACTATATCAAACCAGAAAAAGGAAGTACAACCCACTATTATTTTTCGTCAGACACAGCCTTTGCAGTCCGCCTTCAGGCGTTTCAGGAAGCTGTTCCTGGCCTGCTGCTGTTCCTCCAGGCCCCGCAGCTTGTCGGTATTACGGGCCGGTATCCAGGCCTTGTTGGCATTGTAGTAAAAGTTCAGCTGTTTCCAGTATTTTTCAGGATAAAGAAACAGGTAGTACAGACATCCCCTCTCCTTAGGCTCCATGGGCAGCACCCGCTCATAGGAATCCAGCATGGACAGTCCCAGGTCCAGGTTCCACCCGTGCTTTTCCATGACCTTGCGCATGAAACGGTACAGGTCCGATATCTGTATCCCAAGATGCATCCGGTTGTACTCGATGATGGCCGTGTAACTGCCTCCCATTAGCACATGGTGCTGGTCCAGATCCCCATGGCACAGGTACAGGGGCTTCCTGTCCTTTTGGCCGGGGGGCTGGACCTCCGCTGCTTCCAGGGCATCCTGGTCATCCTGGTATGGCCCCAGCTTCAGGCATTTTCCGGTACCGTACTGTCCGCTTTCGTACTGTCTGCTTCCGTACTGTCCGCTTCCGTACTGTCCGCCGCCCTCTGCCGGGAGTTCACCGGCCCCGGGCCATAGCTCCCGTATACCCTGTACTGCTTCCAGGGCCTGGTCGTAAAACATCTGATAGCTGCCGATAACGCACAGCTCAAACTCCGATTTTTTGCGTTTGGACCTTATATAATTGCGGGCCCGCTGCATTTCCCGGTTGTGGCGCTCCAGCTCTTCCTCCAGAGGCCCTGAGAGGATGGAGCCCATGTTCCACTCTTCCTTAAACTCAATCTTTCGCAGCTGGCTGTGCAGCATGGCCAGCCTGGACAGGGCCTGGCGTATTTCATATCCGTCTTTTATATTGCATTCCCGGTCCAAAAACCAGTCCTTTAATATGTATCTGGTGCCGTCCCCGGTCACGGTCATCAGGCCGCCTTCCCTGTTCCTCAGGTACCGGTCAGCCCTCAGGCTTCCCCTGGTATCCAGCCGTCCCAGGACCTCGTCCTCAAACTCCAGACGCCTGGCTGTCCCACGGTATTCCTTTAAAAGCCTGCAGCCCTGGTCTGTCTCGCAAATCCAGGAACCGCGGCCCTTTCTCACGGCTCTTACTTCCATGTCATACTGTTCTAAGGCTTCCACGTACTTCTCGTTCATCCACAACCCCTCCACACTCTTATCCCATCACATTTAGTCGAAACGGGAAGCTGCCGTTTCAGCTACTTCTAGGGTATGTAAAGATTTGGTTGTTTATGACAGGAGAAATGTCGGACCGGCCCCATTTCCCACTTTGTATATAATGTACAAACCATTTACTCCATTCAGGTGCCATCACTGGGGAAAAGCCCGCCCGTGGGTTCTCTGGTCCGCCGTACATGGGCCTGGGGCTGATCCTTCTGTTCAATGTGCCTGCTTCCCTGGGCAGCAGCGGAAAACAACACCATGAACCTGGTGGATCGATTTGGCTGGAATGGGATGGCCATTGCCTTTGGAGCCATTGCAGTAGTTCTGCTGCTCATTACCTTCTTCTTTACAAAGGAGCGGGAACTCTTACCTTATGTTTTATCCTTCCCAAAATGATTGGCAACCTTCTCTATCCCCCAATTACAAAGATAATGGGAAAATGGAAAAGCCTGGTCCTGGGCTACGTGCTGGAAATGGCCGGGGTAGCAATTATGGCCCTTACACCAGCCGCCCTGGGCACCGCTGCTGCGGGCCTGGTACTGCTGGGAATCGGGGGAATCCCCCATACGGCGGGCCTGTTTGCGGTGGGGCTGATAATCATCATGTTTACCAATATCGACAAGATATATCCCCGGATTTCCAGTGATTTGGCGGAGAGAAGGTCTGAGGCCGGACAATAGGCTTCCCGTTTTACCTGTCTATTCATCCTTCCAGTGGAGGTGGTGGAGCTGGCCGTTGAGCTCCAGTTTCTCAAACCCATTCTGCCGCAACGCCTCGTACAGCACTATCGCCGCGGAATTGGACAGGTTCAGGGAACGGATGTCGCCCCACATGGGAATCCGGATGCAATGGTCCTCATTGTCCACCAGAATCTCCTCCGGGATGCCGGCGCTTTCCCTGCCGAACATGAGATAACAGTCCGGTCCGTAGGACACGTCGGAATACACTTTATGGGCTTTGGTGGTGGCAAAATACATGTTGCCCGGAGCCTGGGGATTGCGCTCCAGGAAGTCTTCATAATCGCTGTACACAGTCACGTCCAGTTTTTCCCAATAGTCCAGCCCTGCCCTCTTTAAGGCCTTCTCATTGAGCTTAAACCCCAGGGGCTCAATGAGATGGAGCCTGGTCTGGGTGGCAACGCAGGTACGGCCGATATTACCTGTGTTGGATGGCATTTCCGGTTCTAACAGTACAATATTCATCATGGTATGCTGCCTCTTTCTACTTTTGCCTGCCGTCCAGTCTTTTTACGAACCTTGCCATGCGCCCCAGGGCCTCCTTCAGGTTATCCAGGGAGTAGGCGTAGGAAACCCTTACGAATCCCTCTCCGCAGTCACCAAATGCAGTGCCCGGCACCACAGCTACCTTTTCCTCTTCCAGGAACCGGGTGGCAAATTCCTCTGATGTCATCCCAAAACGGCTGATGTTGGGGAAAGTGTAAAACGCGCCCATTGGCTCAAAGCAGGTAAGGCCCATCTCCTCATAGGCGTGGAGAAGGAAACGCCTGCGCTGATTGTAGGATTCCCGCATCATGGAAACATCCGGATCCCCGTTCTTCATGGCTGAGACAGCCGCGTACTGGCTGGTGGTAGGGGCGCACATGATAGCGTACTGATGGATCTTTATCATCTGCTCCAGAATGATATGGGGAGCCGCGGCATAGCCCAGACGCCAGCCCGTCATGGCATATGCCTTGGAGAAGCCGTTGATAAGCACGGTCCTCTCCTTCATGCCGGGGAAGGAGGCAATGGTCACATGGCGCTTTCCGTTGTATGTCAGTTCGGAATAAATCTCATCGGAAATCACAAACAGGTCCTTTTCCAGGACGATTTTTGCAACTTCTTCCAGTTCTTCTTTTTCCATAATGGCGCCCGTAGGGTTATTGGGGAAGGGAAGGACGAGAATCTTGGTCCTGTCAGTAATCTTCTCCAGAAGCTTTTGCGGGGTCAGCTTGAACTGGTCCTTTTCCTCCAGCTCAATGGTGACGGGCACACCGTCTGCCAGTGTAACGCAGGGCATATAGGATACATAACTGGGCTGGGGAATCAGTACCTCATCCCCCTCGTTTAACATGGCCCTCAGTGCAATGTCGATGGCCTCGCTTCCGCCTACCGTTACCAGTATCTCCTGGTCCGGGTCATATGTAACGCCGCATCTGCGCTTTAAATATTCGCATATCTCCACTTTAAGCGGCTTTAAGCCGGCATTGGAGGTGTAGAAGGTACGCCCCTTTTCCAGGGAATAGATACCCTCCTCGCGGATGTGCCAGGGCGTCTCAAAGTCAGGCTCGCCCACGCCCAGGGAGATGGCGTCCTTCATCTCGCTTACAATATCAAAGAATTTACGGATACCTGACGGCGGTATCTTTACGATTTTATCTGATAATGGGTTTCTCATGGAGTAATCAGCATCCTTTCATCCTGCACCTGCTCACTGATAATGGTGCCGTGGTCTTTGTATTTTTTCAATACGAAATGGGTTGCAGTGCTTAGTACGGATTCCATCGGACCCAGCTTGTCCGATACGAACTGGGCAATTTGGCGCATGGTCCTGCCTTCGATGAATACGGTAAAGTCATAGGCGCCGCTCATGAGATACACGGCCTCAACCTCGCTGTACTGGTAAATACGCTCCGCTATCTTGTCAAAGCCCATGCCCCTCTGAGGAGTCACCTTTACCTCGATTAAAGCCACTACCTTTTCCTCGCTGGTATTATCCCAGTTAATCAGTGTGTGGTATCCGCAGATGATGTGTTCCTTCTCCATCTCCGCTATCTCGTTGGCCACCGCTATTTCGCTCTCTCCCAGCAGTACGGCCAGGTCCTTAAGGTCGATTCTGCTGTTTTTCTCAATGACTGCAAGTATCTTTTCTCTCATAATATATCATCCTCCATCCTTCCATGTTTACATAGCTTTTAGTTTACATAGCTTATTAACTGTCTCATATCATCTTTGTCAGTTCGTCGGGCTGGGGCCGCTCCAAAAATCCCGCGCCCTCCTGTCCATGGCGTATCTGTCTGGCATTTCCCTCCGCCACACTTCCGATGACGCCCGCGGGAATTCCCTCTGCCCTGAGCCTCCTCACCAGCTGCCCGCCCCTGTCTGACGCCAGGATGGCGCAGTTTCCGCTGTACAGCCGGTAGGGATTCAGTTCAAATAACTCGCACACCTCTACCGTTACCTGCCGCATGGGCATACACCTGAGGTCCACATCAATTCCCGCGTTAAATATACCTGTTAAATTCCAAAGGGCAGCTAAAGCGCCGCCCTCTCCTGCATACTCGTAAGCAGTGAAGGAGCAGGGCTCCTCCTTCTGTTCACGTTTTATCCATTGTTTCACGGAATATGGCTCCGTTTCATCCAGACACCTTAAGAACATAGGTGAAAAGCGCTCCTTAAGGACATCCCGCTTTTCAGCTCCTATCTTTACAGTCCCCGCAAATCCGGCATAACCTGCCATCACCAAATCCTGACCCGGCCTCATGAAGCCGTCGCGCTTCTCAAATCCGCCTGGTCCCTGTCCGGCCGTCCGCATTATGGTCCCTCCGCCGGGGTGACCGTGGGACCTCCCCCGGCCGGAGCCGGGTTTGCTGCGGGTGCCGGATTCGCTGCCGGAGCCGGGTTTGCTGCCGGAGCCGGATTCGCCTCTGGAGCCGGAGACGGCTCAGGAGCCGGCTGCGTCACGCCCGGGCCTCCCTCCACGCCGGTTACCGGCGCTGTCTCTGCCGGAGCTGTATCCACAGGCGCCGTCACATCCGGCACCACCGGCAATGCCACCGGCAGATCAGGTCCTACCCGGTAAATGGCCTTGGATGCATTGTAGGTGTCCTTGTTAAGCAGGGTTCTCTCCTGCTCCACACCGTCCACCGTCACTACCTTCCATAATCTGGATTTGAGTCCTGTATGGGAGGACTGCACCTTGACCCTTGCTCCCGGAGCCAGGGTGTTGTCTACAATGAGCTGGGGCTCGCCCGGACTGGTGCTTCCCAGGGTCTCAGACACGTATTCCACCTTGCGGTTAGCCGGTCTGGTCTCCTTGCCGTATATGGTAAAAGTAAGCTTCCTGCCGGAGGTATACCCTTCCACATAAATAGGGGTACTGTAATTGTTCTTTATCTTAATATCCTTATAAGTGCCTGCAATGGCCGCGTCCCTGGATGGTTTCACATAGGTGACAATCATGGAGTGGTTCTGTCTCTGGACAATCTCCACCTCCGCCTCCAGGGAAGCGTTATACAGAGTGGTAGCCAGCTGGCACACGCCTCCGCCGATGCTGTCCACAACCTGGCCATTCTCATAAGCCGCCGCTGTCTTATACCCGTTGGCTGTGGTAAAAGGCTGCAGGCATTCATAGCCTGACAGGACATCCCCCGGCATGAGCACATGGCCGTTAATCTTAGCCGCGCCTACTGCCAGGTTGGTGGAGCGGGCTGCGCCGCTGCTGCTGAAATCAGTTGTATATGTGCCCAGCACATCCTGTATGGTGGCCAGGGCTTCACTGGTAATGGCCGGCTGTTCTTCTGTTACCTGGGCCGTTACCTCTATGGGCTGGTCCAGTCCGGCTTCCAGTGCCTCGTTAAGGGCTGCCTCCGTTCCCGCCACGTCAACCACGCGTCCGGGCACAGAGTCCGTAATGACAAACTGTCCATTTTCTCTGGTTATAGATGCATTCTGGGGCTCCGCCGTGATTCCCTGGCACTGTGTATCCACAAAGGCCTTCACCTTCGCGGAATCCACTTCTGTCTCCAGTTCAACATCCACAGGCGCTGCCGCCAGATCTTTTTCAATCATGTACTGTTTAATCAGGCTGCCGCCGGCATACTGGCCGGCCGCCTCATCAATTGCGTCTGTGTTAATCCAGTGAAAGCCCAGCTCCCCCGCCGTGGTGGCCACGTCCTGTCCATCCACGCTAAGGGTCACTGACTGGGCCGCCAGGCCGTCCACATATTTCTGGACCGCTGCCTTCGCCTCCTCAGCCGTCATTCCGGCCAGGCTCTGGCTGCCTGCGGTTATCCCGGCCGGCAGCACAGGCGCCGCCCAGGCAATCACTGGAAATGCCGCAAGCAGCGCCATACTGATGGCCGCTGTCAGTCCGGCATTTCCTATACGATTCCTCATAAATTCTCCTCTTCCAAACTGTAATGCAATTAATACATAAGTGCGCTTAAGGCCATAGGAACAATCATAGCCAACACTAATACAACAACAATGATGGTGGAAATGATCTTCTTGGTCTTTGGATCTCTCATATTAAGCATTGAACATTCACCTCTTTTAATAATATGCCTCAGAATCTCTTCTTTAGTCTTTCTGTTCCCCGGATATTCTGCTGGTCATCCGTCCGTACTGGGAGATAATATTGTCAATCATCCGCGACACCTCACTGCGGCTCATGGCATCTATCTGCACAGCTACGTCTATTCTATGACATTTTAACAAATCGTGCAAGTATTCTTTTTGCCTTTTTGTGGCAGGCTGTTCTCTTTTTGCCTTATAAATCAAGGGTTTCGCCGCAAAAGCCTCCGGATGCTCCTTCCCATGGCGGGCCATCATCACCTGATACAGCCCATGGGCCGCCTCCGCATCCGCCTGTGCCCGGTGGGCCGTGGACTGAGTAACCTCATAAAAAGAGCAGGCGCAGGTCAGATTCCGTTTCACATCCGCAGGCATGAACAGCCGGCAGATGCCAAGAGTATCAATCCCCTCCCGTTCAAAATCCAGCCCGCTGTTCACTGCCGCCCGTTTCAGGAAAGCGTAATCGAACAATATATTATGCCCCAGCAAAGGCAGATTTCCGCAGAACCGGACCACATCCCCAATAATATCCTCAATCACAGGGGCATCCTTCACCATATCATCCGTAATCCCCGTAAGCGCCCTAATCCGCTCTCCCAGCTGCCGCATAGGATTCACCAGAGTGACAAACCTCTCCTCCACCCGGCCGTCCACCACCCTCAAGGCAGCAATCTCCGTAATCTTTTCCAGCCTGGCCTCCAATCCCGTAGTCTCCAGGTCCAGGGCTATGTATGAATTCGTCATATCTTCCTCTTTCCAATAATAAATAAACACCGCAAACCACATGAAGCCGTATTTTAAAACAATTCTCATATTTATGACCCATTCTACTACACTTATGGAGGAAATGGAACTGGAAATAATAGAATATAAAGAAATCAGCTAAGGGTTCTCCCCCTCTGAGTTCCAGAGCCGGAGGTAAGGCGGGCAGTGGGCAAGACTGGGCGGCGGTTGGAAAGACCGTCTGGCGGAGGAAAGAACCGCCTGGCAAAGAGAAAGGATTCAAAAAATCTTACTCCTCTCTGCCCGGACATTCCTCCCGCAGAAAGCATTCACAGCATTTAGGGCGCCTCGCAATGCAAATGGTACGCCCCAGGGTAATGATATGTATGTTCCACAGAATCCAGTGGTCCTTTGACAGCACCTTCATCAGATCATACTCTATCTTCTCCGGCTCCTCCTCTTTTGTAAGGCCCAGCTTCCTGGAAATACGCTTTACATGGGTATCCACCACGATACTGGGCTCATTGTATATGTTTCCACGTATGACATTGGCTGTCTTACGTCCCACGCCGGCAAGGGAGGTCAGCTCCTCTATGGTTCTTGGCACCTCTCCCCCGAACCGTTCCACCAGGTCCCGGCAGCAGGCAATGATATTCTTAGCTTTCATGTGATAAAACCCAATGGAATGGATATCCTGCTCCAATTCCTTTAAATCCGCCATGGCAAACTTTTCCAGTGAATCGTACTTCCGAAACAAATCAGCTGTCACAATATTCACCCTGGCATCCGTGCACTGGGCGCTCATGATGACCGCAATCAGCAGCTGCCAGGGAGTCTCGTAATTCAGATAACAGCGGTACTGCGTACCGTATTCCCTGTCCAATGCAGTCAGGATACGGTCAATACGGGCGGTGAGTTCTTCTTTTGTCTCCCTGACGGCTTTCGGCTTTCTCTGAGTTTTTGTGCCGCCGCCAGCTGTTGTCCCCCTGTCAGCTTTTGTCCCTCTGTTAGATTTTATCCCTCTGTCAGATTTTATCTCTCTGTCAGATTTTCTGCCAGTCTCAGGTTGATTTAAAATGGTCTTCTGTAACATATATCCAATCCTTTCATGGCAACATTTTCGTTGCATTTACAACATTGCAAGGTCCATCACCTGATTCTGAATGCCCTTGCATTATACGTCAGCGGGTCCCTGTGCCTGTAATCAAACAGCACCAGGGTTCCGTCTCCCATGGCCTCAATGTGGGCCATCTTACTCATCTGCCTGGAATCATACCCTTCATAATTCGCAAGGTACAGGGGGCATTCCTCCTCCCTTTGAAAAAACTGCCGGACAGCCTGTTTATAGGGGCTTTGGTCGCGGGCAAAGGAGGGACGGCTTTTTACATTTTCCCTGAGATATAAATCATACATGAGAAGGTCCCTGAACCTTTCCATGACAGAAGCATCCATCCCCGCAGCCCCATGTCTGGCTATGATGCTGTACAGTATCTCATATCTGGCTATCCGGCTGTGGCTGATGCCGGAGAGATGGTTTTCCCGGTAATATGCAGCCATATCCAGAAACATTTCATAAGGCGAACCGTATTCTCCCGCAAGCTCGGCCAGGGTATGGACAAACTGCCTGCTGTTATAATACACCTCCACCATATCTTCCACACCCTTTAGTTCCAGGATGTCTCTGTAGGAAAGCCACCGGGTGGACAGGACCTCATAGGGCGGCCTGGAAGAATAACACAGACCATAGGACGGCGCCATTTCTTCCATATAAGAACCCTTAAGCACTTTCAGGAAGCCCAGCTGGAGCTGCTCCGGCTCCATGGAATACACCTGGTTGAATGAACGGCGGAAACATTCCAGATTCTCATTGGGCAGGCCTGCGATCAGGTCCAGATGCTGGTGAACGTTATGCCCTTTATTGATTGTGCCGGTAATACGGCGTATCTCGTCTATATCTGTCTTGCGGCGTATGGCCTTAAGCGTGTCCGGATTAGTGGACTGGACGCCAATCTCCAGTTGTACCAGTCCGGGACGCATCAGGCTCAAAAGCTCCATCTGCTCCTGGTCCAGCAAGTCTGCGGCTATCTCAAAGTGAAAATTGGTGACTCCGTTATCCTGACTTTGAATAAACTGCCATATAGCCATGGCATGTTTTTTATTGCAGTTAAAGGTCCTGTCCACAAACTTTACCTGCGGCACTCTGGCTGCCAGGAAATAAGCCAGCTCATCAAGGACCAGTTCCAGGCTTCTGAACCGTACGCTCTTATCAATGGAGGACAGGCAGTAGCTGCACGAGAAGGGGCAGCCCCGGCTGCTCTCGTAATAAATGATGCGGTGCTCCAAATCCTTTATGTCCATATGCTTATATGGAAATGGTATCCGGCTCATATCCATGACCTGGCGGACACCGGTATCTGCCAATGTACCATCGGGAAGGCGAAAAGCAAGCCCGGGTATATCTTCCAGACCGGATTGTATGTCCGGCAGGCTTTTTCCACTGTCCGTTCCTTTTTCGCACCACTTATCCACATAATATCCGGCCAGCCGTGCAAAGGTTTCCTCTCCCTCCCCCTTTATGATACCTGTTACCTCCGGCAGCTCCCGAAGTACGTTAGCCGCATCAAAGGACACTTCCGGTCCTCCCAGCCATATGGGAACATCCGGCAGTATTTTCCCTAAATCCGCGATTAGGTATCTGATATATTCTATATTCCAGATATAACAGGAAAAGGCAATCACATCCGGTTCTCTTCTGAATATATCCTGGAGAATCAGGTCCAGCTGGTGGTTGATGGTATACTCGGCCAGCTCAATACACGGCTCTGCAAGGTCCTCCCGGCATGTCCCGGTTTCCCTGTTTTCCTCCCGGGCATTCCTGCCGCCCGCTTCACCCAGCCCCAATACCTGGTCCGCGTAGGCCTTCAGGCTGTAAATTCCCAGATTGGAATGTATATATTTCGCGTTGACAGCCGTCAGCAGTATCTTCATGAGACTATACCTCTAGCTCGATTTTATGGCCTGTGGACTGGTACTGGTAATAGCGCACTCCCGCTGCATTCAGCATACGCTTGGACGCCTTCACCGCCGGCGTGTCCGCATATTTGTCTTCTCTGTATACAATGGTCTTGATTCCTGCCTGTATTATGGCCTTGGCGCACTCATTACAGGGAAACAGGGTCACGTAGAGCTTGCTTCCCTCCAAACTTCCCCCTCTGTAATTAAGGATAGCATTTAACTCGCTGTGTGTGGAGTAGAAATATTTGGAATTGTAGGGGTCTTCCTTCTCATTTTCCTTGCCCCAGGGGAATTCGTCGTCAGAACACCCTTTGGGGAAACCATTATATCCCATGGACAGAATCTTATTGTCCTGGCTGACGATACAGGCGCCCACCTGTGTGCTGGGGTCCTTGGAACGTCTTCCCGCCAACAACGCCACCCCCATAAAATATTCGTCCCACGTTATATAATCCGCACGTTTTCCGGTCATCTTTTTTCCTCCTTTATCCTTTTCGCAGCCCCTGGCTGTCTCTGCACATACGCAGCCGGCCCCCGCTGTATCCGATGTATACGGCTCCTGTTTGGACATTCAGGAACTGCTGCGTGATTGTTGCTGATATTTTCCTCTGTCTGTGAATGGATTATAACATTCCGGGCTTATTTAATCAATAAAGTTGAATAAATCTTGGGCGTGCCTTGGGAATGGCCGTTATTTTGGACCTTGTCTTTTTCCGGGATAAATGCTATATTATAACAACCAGACGATAGTGGAATATAAGTAACTATCGCTCATTATCCTATATCTTTTACGATATCTGAAATTATCTGAATCGAAAGATTCATCTCAACATTCTGCCCCATATGTATCGGGCTATTATTTCCAATTTTTATCACACCATTAATTTACCAAAAGGCAAAAGAGCTATTGTCTGGTTTATCGGAAAACGCTATAATGGGGATAGGTTCTTATATGGCTTGCCGGAACAGGAGGCTGTATGGGAAAAGAATACCTGCGTGAACAGGAATCAGCAGGGGCCAGCGGGTTCAGCCAGCTGGAGGACAAGGTAATGAAGACAGCGGCACAGTTTTTCGGGGAGGATTTGCTTCCCTATGCTGGTATAAAGGGCCGGATTGCCTGCGTGGCACCTACAGAGCATGTCCATCTGGAGATGCGAAGGCTGGAAGAAGAC
>NZ_KE384163.1:92796-232913 GCF_000424325.1 [Clostridium] clostridioforme AGR2157 | reverse complement strand
TTTACTCCGTGACAGCGAATGTTTTATCGCCACTTTCACGTCCGTGAGACCTCCCCGGGTACTCACACGTTCTTTCCCACTTATACCTGCCCCGTTTACTGCTGGCGTTCCGTGCAGTTATTGGACTTTAGTTTGTTAGGCAACCTCATCCACGCTTCACAGCCTATCCGGACAACTTTTACAGGCCAGTGGTTTGCCTCCGGCTTCCTTCAGACCCCACCTCACGATGACGCCCTTGCCATTGGCTGCACCCTTCCCCCTGCCGGGCGGGTCAGGGACTTTCACCCGTTAGAACGTGCGCCCGCCGGGCGCACCTAAAAAAATTGCTGGTTATCACCTTGATAACCAACAATTTTATCTTTACAATAAAATATACAACCTATCATATCTTTCATGTATTGCTATGCTAACTTTGAGTATTCCCTCTATCAGCCTGAAGCAAACTATAATTCCTGATGTTTTTTTATGCTGGGACCCAAAATAACTTAGGACCATTTATCATACTTTTTTCGCACACCCACAGTTCCTAATCTTCTCCATGACAAAGGCTTATGACCGCATGATCGTTCAGGGATATATTCCCTATGTTCTCTATTCCAATATCAATCAACATTCATTCCATTCCTACTGTAAATAACACATTATTTCTTCAAGAGCTGGCATAACACATAAAGCGCCTTTCCGGGTTGTAATAATAGACGCTGCTGCGTTTGCAAATTTTAACATATCACTCAAATTATCTGATGATAACCCCTGCAAGCCATGCTCCAATAAATAATGAAGAACGCAACCATAAAATGTATCGCCTGCCCCTGTTGTCTCAATGGTATTGGCATTTATATATGCCCGCTCTTCTACCATAACATCCCCATAATAGGCCCGGCTTCCATTTCTTCCCATTGAAACAAGCAGCAACTGTACCTGTGGATAGCGGTCTTGGATCCAATGTGCCCCTACAGTATAATCTTCTTCTCCTGTTAACCACTGGATCTCATTGTCTGATATTTTCAACACATCACAATACTCTATTCCATACAAGACTTGTTCTTTGGCAACCTCTAATGAATCCCATAGCGGCGGCCGCAGGTTCGGATCAAAAGAAACAAGCACACTATTCTTCTTTGCTACTTTTAGCGCATTTTGGGTGGCTTTACGAACTCTATCATGCGTCATGGAAAGCGTTCCGAAATGAAAAAATCGAGAAACTTTGATTAGTTCCTCCGGTACTTCGGCTTCTGTAAGCATCATATCCGCCCCAGGATTTCTATAAAATGAGAAATCCCTGTCTCCGTCTGGGAGAGTATGTACCAAAGCCAGTGTAGTATGCACTTTTTCGTCTTTCCTCAAATAATCCGCACATATTCCTAATTCAGAAATGGCGTTTCTTAACCGCTCTCCAAAATAGTCTTTTCCTACTTTTCCGATAAAAGCTGTTCTATGTCCCAATTTTGACAGCATCGCCAGAACATTACAAGGTGCCCCGCCCGGATTTGCCTCAAATAATGGATTCCCCCGCGGACTTATACCATTTTGTGTAAAATCAATCAACAATTCACCCAAGGCAGTTACATCATACTTTTCCATCTTCATTTCCTCCTCGTTCAATATAGGGAACTGCCATAAATGCTGCAATCCCCTATATTATAACTATATGATCTTCAAGTTACTTTGTAATAAATCTGCAATATCATTGATGTCTGTATTTGTTTGCTCTTTACATCCGCAATATACTATTGATTACCTCGCCGATATCCGCATATGGATTACCAATGGGCCAATCTGTTACACTATAATATATCTGCCGCAATAAAACTCCTTTTCAAAACATCATTTTAATTTATTCAGACAAAGCATTCATTTATTTTATATGACTCGTAATGATTCACCACTACCCTCCCTTCATATGCACGAGCCGCAATCTGATTCTGCAAGCCTGCCGCAAAAACATTATTTGCATGATTATTCTGATATTGATCCGAAAAAATTTCTATTGAGCTTTGGTCAGAAAAGATGTGGATATCTAACTTCTTTTTATTTTTCAGGAATAAGGTACTTCTGGATATACCCCGGCTCCATCCGTCAGAACTGTTTCTATCCACCTTCAATTCGCCATTCGCAAAATCAAATGTACAAACTGTCCTTTTCTCCCCATCGCTGCGCAAATACAGCTCCAGCTTGTCAGCATCTGTTTTCTCCAAATCAATTTCCATTTTCATTTCAAAGGAAATGCCGTCTCCCGCAGTAAGTTTAAGTTCTTCATCATCTATAATGATACAATCTGCCTGATAACCATCCGTTCTCAATGCTGACAGCTCTTTAATCGGCACAAACTGCAATGTATGATCCGGCATCATCCGCACTTCACGGGGGATATTAAAAAAACCGCACCATCCTTCCTTATACGCCGGTCCCCAGTCCTTCCAAAACGGCATCCAGTCCCAACAGTTTGCCCATGCCACAATAAGTCTCCGGCCATCTGGCGCTACAAAGGACTGCGGAGCATAGTAATCATAGCCCCAGTCAATCTCCCCATCTATCTGATAGGAAAATTTACCTGTCTCATAATCAAAATCACCCACCATATATACTACGGTACGTTCTCCTGCTCCCATTGGAGACACCATCAGCACATATTTATCTCCTATCTGGTAAAAATCCGGACACTCCCACATATAACCCCACTCGCCCCGGCTCTCTGCCAGAACATTGAAAAATGTCCAGTGGAGCATATCATCAGAGCGGTACAAAAGTGCCTGTGCTTTATTATCTCTGCTGGCACCACAGACCATATAGTAAGTATCCCCATGCTTCCACACTTTCGGATCCCGGAACATATGGGAGGGAACTCCCTCCGGCGGAGTCAGTACAGGATTTCCATCATACTTTTCAAAATGTATCCCATCCTCACTGTAAGCGATACACTGGGTCTGCTCAAATCCTTTTCCATCATTCGTAACGCCTGTGTACATCAAAAACAGCTTACCGTCATGTTCGATAGCACTTCCTGAAAAGCAACCACCCCGCATATGATCATCGTAGGACTCACTCGGTGCAAGGGCCAGAGGAAGATACTCCCAGTGGAGCATATCATCACTCACCGCGTGACCCCAGTGCATATAATCCCAATGTCCATAATAAGGATTATACTGGTAAAAAAAATGGTACTTTCCTTTGTAATAGATCAACCCGTTCGGGTCATTGATCCATCCAGTCTCACCCATGAAATGATAGCGCTGACGCATCCTCCCATTTTTTACTGTTTCTCTATTCTCGTCAATTGCACGCTGGGCTCTCTCAATGTTGCGCAGCATTAATTCCTTAGACATATATCTCCTCCAAATTATCTATTTATACTCATCACGGAGTTTCTTTGCAAATTCCGTATTCAGCCTAGACTCACGCCGTGCCTTTTTTTCCTTGATGCGGAATTGTTCTTCCCTCGCCGGAGCATACTCTTCCCATCGTTTTTCCCATGACTGCCTTGCCGCTTTCATCTCTTCTGTAAGCTCTGGCATTTTTAAGTTCCTCTCAGGAAGCTTTGGCACATTTGGAAGCCTCTCCTCCACCGGAAGAATCGTAATCTCATCTTCTGTCGGCAGTGTCTGGTACCAGTAAGCCGTGGAACTCCAGTCATCAGACAGATGGTTTGCATGTCCATGCTCTATCGTTACCCGGAGACTCTTCTCAAAACGCACCGGATCTGTAATATGGAAACGGTAAGACACCTGAAAACCATCGGTATCGCCTTCATGAACAATCGTTCCGAAGAACGGATAAGCGTTCCTCTGCATTCCCCATGCGTGATTAAAATAATCCTCCGTTCCAGTTCCGTTAAGGCTCGGATATTCCTCTCCATCGATGAAAAACATATCATTACCCTCGCCCCACCAGCTTCCCTGATAGTGCTTAACTGTCAGATTACATCCTACATAATGTCCCGTTCCCTTTACATCAAGAACTGTATAGTTTCCTTCTCCCTTAAAATTTGTCACATTATTGACCTCCGGAGAATTTGTCTGTACATCTGGTCCCCATCCATCACATGGGTTCTCACGTCTCCAGCAGGAATGGAAATAAGCTGTATTTTCATCCAATGGCTCTTTGTACATCTCATAATCAATATTAAAATATAATATAAACGGAAGCTCATTCTCGTTTATGATCTCAATCTTTGCCTTCTTATTAAATGGCATCGGGAAATAGCAGGATACAGAACACGGTGCTCCATATCTTCCTGCTTCCTCCGGCTTTAATGATACATTAAACGGCAGAGAGCTGAAATTTCCCGGATAACAGTTGCCTATACAGAAGAAATCACCCAAAGGAGCCAAAACGCTTGGCGTATCCTGATCATCCCATGTAATTTTAATCAAAGCCTTCCTGTAATAAAATGGATCATAATCATCCCATATAACACCAAGTGCAGGATGAATTTCCATAACCGGCGCTGCCGACGCATTTAATACCGGGTCAAGAATACTCGGAGCCTTCACCTTGCGGCATGAAGAAGTCATCCAGATATGGGTAATACATCCCGGTCCCTCTACTTCTCCAAGTACGATGCTCTCTTTTGCCGGAATCTCCCAGTAGTCCTGATTCTTGCCACGCTGATCCCAGCTTGCGAGCCTTCCGTTTCTTGCTTTCTTAATCGTTGTCAGATCCTGAAATAATCCTGATACCTTACTCATAAATTTTCTCCTTTACTTGATAATTTTGCTTAAAACTAACTTAATCTCAAAATACTGGTGCTGCCTTATTAACCCTTAACTGCTCCTGCAGTCATACCTTCCACAATATTTTTCTGGAAAATTCCATAGAATATCAATTCCGGTATAATAATCATAACACTGGATGCTACGATTCCGCCGTAATCAACCGTATAGGTTCCCTTAAAGAACGATGCGCCCATGGACAATGTATAATCAGACACATCTCTCAGCATAACTGATGCAAACGGAAATTCATTCCAGATATACAAAACATTGAATATCACAACCGTAGCAATCACAGGCTTCGTCATAGGAAGTATGACCCTCACCATAAGATCCCATATATTGCACCCGTCAATAAGTGCCGCCTCATCAATCTCTGCAGGCAGAGATTTCAGATATCCCACAAGCAGCAGAGTATTGAAGGAAATGGAAGTGGCAATATACGGAAAGATCAGCGCAAGCTTCCCTCTGAGTCCGAAAAACACATTGATCTTGTATACTGGAAACAACAGGATAAATGGGGATATGGACAGACCCATGATCAAGAATCCATAAAGCATCTTTCTTATTTTCTCGTTCTTAAATTCCATTCTCGCAAGAACAAAAGAACTGAAAAACGTAATGATTAACTCCGCCACCAGTGAGATCACACATACAAAAAGTGTATTACCATACAGCTTCGGGAAGTTAAGCGTCCCCATCGCATGCCGGTAATTTTCAAAATTAAATGTCTTCGGTAATGATAACGGTGAAGATAATATCTCGGAATTTGTCTTAAAGGAAAGAACCAACATCCATAAAAACGGGAACACAACCAATAATGTGATTAGCACCATCAATATATACTGGACTGCTTTTTTTCTCTTATTTACCATAGTTCTTAGCCCTCCCTTTCCTTTGTTACCGCACTGTACACTGCCGTGATCAATAATGACAATAATAATGTAACCGTTGCAAGCGACATTCCATATCCGTAATCACTGCTGGAAAATGTCATTGAATAACTATATGTTACCAATGTTTCCGACAGATGGTTCGGACCGCCTCCGGTCGTCTGCTGCACGATCTCAAATATTTTAAACACACCTGTAATGATCAGTACAGCTACCGTAGAAATCGTTGTGCGCATCATAGGAATAATTACATACCTGACTTCCTGTACTGCGCTGGCACCGTCAATCTTAACAGCTTCCAGAACATCTCCCGGAATCATCTTAAGACCTGCAATAAATATGGTCACAAAATATCCTAACTGCTGCCAGAAATATATGATCGCAATGCTGTAGGGCGACAATGTAGCTCCGCCGATCCACTTCTGTTTAAGACCATCTGCCCCGATTGCATCCAGCACATTGTTGATGACACCAATATTCGGATCCAGAATATATACCCAGATAATACCTACAATGATCGGAGCTATAATCGCCGGCGAAAAGATAAGTGCTTTTGAAAAATCCACAGCCTTTAATCCTTTGTTCAGCAGCAGAGCAATCAGGAAAGACAACGTTAGCAGCAGAACAAATGCCAGTATAAACATGACCATTGTGTTTTTAAAGGAAACCCAGAATATTTCATCCTGAAACAATCTCACATAATTTTTCAATCCGATAAATCTAGCCTGCCCGATTCCCGAATATTTTGTAAAGCTGTATCTTACCGCTACCACGATCGGCAGCATAATAAAGATACTATAGACAAGAAGTGTCGGAATCATAAGACCTATCTTATATTTTTTCTTACTTAGCCAATGCATAAATTTTCCCCGTCTTTCTTATGCTTTTTCCTTCAGTTCCTCCTCGGCACCGCACAAACCGCCGGTGTCGGAATATTTTTATCAGCAATTATTGGCTGTTAGCTAAAGCTGCGTCAATCTTATCAAGAGCTTCTGCTGGCTGATATGTTCCCTGAAGCACACCGAATATACCATCATACAATGCTTCCTGAACTGCGGAAGATACTGTAAGGTCTGGCGCTGCCTCCGGGCTTTCCCATCCGTTTGCAAGAGCTTCAATCATAGCATTCATAGAATACTGGCTGTCAGAAGCCGCCACTCCTTCATAGCTTGTAGCCGGGAAGATAGATCCTTCATAGGAAATCTTTGCTGCCTCTTCTCCGTAATAGAATTTCAAGAATTCATATACGCCTTCTTTTAAATTCTCATTATCAGCAATTGCCGCGCTGACACCGATCGGCGCTGACGGAACCTTCATAACAATCTCCTGATTGCTCTGTGTATCAGTAAATCTTGGTCCCCACCAGAATCCAATCTTATCTCCAATATTCTCGTCAAATTCCGCACAATCCCACTGTCCGGTTCCAAACATTGCTGCCTTTCCCTCATTGAATAACTGCTTAGCGTCAAAATACTCGATCGTAGCCATATTCTCTGGGAACGCACCTGCATCTTTCATACCCTGGAGCTTCTCAAAGCAGGCTGTAAGCTCTTTATTATTGAATTTATCACTGCCGCCTAAAATGTTTTCAATGTTATCTTCCCATCCGTACCTTGCAAGGAACTCATTGAACTCCCACATTGCAAACGCACTGTTCTTGCTTCCGATTGCAAGCGGCGTAACGCCACTGTCCTTTAACTTCTTAATCATCTCAATAAAGTCTTCGTAGGTTGTCTCGTCTGTTGGATATGCAACCTCTGCTTTGTCAAACAGTTCTTTGTTATAGAAAACACCCTGTACATTACACTGATACGGAAGCCCGAACTGTCCATTGTCATCCTTAAATGCTGCTTCCATGCCGCCAAGAGCTTTTTTGACATCTGCATTTTCATCAAGGAATTCTGTCAGATCCATCAAAACACCTGCTTCACTGTACTCTGAAGCCTCTGAACCTTCAATCCAGAAAATCTGAGGTAATGTTCCGTCTTCAGCTTTCAGCTTCATATTCTTTGAATGAGTCTCTGTATCTGCCGCCTCAAATTCAACTTTATACTTTCCGCCATTTGCTTTATTAAAAGCTTCAACGATATTATTCGTAACCGTTTCCTGTTCTGCCGGATTCGATACATGGATACCGAATTTAATAACTATTGCACCGCTTTCATCAGTCTCGGCTTCTTCTGAGCCGCCTCCTGAGCAGCCTGTCATCAGGCCAAGCGTCATTGCTCCGATTGTTACTGCTGACAGTAATCTTTTGAAACTTTTGTTCTTCATAATTTTTCCCTTTCTTTTATTATACAGTCTTTGTTGTGGAACCCATTCCATGTTCATAAAAAATTTTTTTGAGCTTCACCCTCTATAGAACCCGTTCCATAGAGGGTGAAAATAAAATCCAAAAGATGCGCCTCTTTGATTTTCTTAATCCCTTTTTTGATGCTATTTCATTCTGTACTCTAGAAATTTTTTTATATGTATCGCTTTTGACATTGTGTCATTCCATCTTTTTCACATGAAACCAACTCCGACTTGATTTAGGGTGTTGGAACAAATGAGTAACTCTTTGTCGCAGGCGAGAACTGATCCTCTGTTGCACTATAAAGAACCTTAGTTGTGGTAGTAGGTGCGTCCAAAACTACTGCGACGGGAAGATTAGCTACGATCTGGTTCATCCCCAAGTAGTTGTTGTCGCCCTCGGTTATGTGAATAATCGCAGGTACTGTTTCCTCATTAGGCAGTAACTGTTCTCTAGGGACATCGAAAGCGAATATGTTAGAGCTAATTTGATTTCCCGAACTCTCGACTCTGATTAGCCCGTAAGTGTCATCAAGCAAGTCCGATTTTCCATCTCCCCATGTACGCCGGAATTGATTACTCGAAATTAGGTTCTCTTTGCTGTTACCGGCAAGAATTACCATGCCAGGAAAGTTACTGAGTATCTTATTTGATGAAATATTGCTCCGACTGACATTATCGAGATAAATCTTACCGGCCCACACGATCGTGTTACCTGAGACGAGCAAGCCCTCGCCATTCTCTGCAAAAATTGAATAGCCTGCCCAGGCACTTATGAGATAGTTGTTGGTGATCTTGCCAAGAATAGATGCACCGGTAAGTTCAATGCAGCTGCCCGTTTCTGCAATAAAGTTGTTTGTTATATTAATCGCATCGGCGCCCTTTATTAGGAGCGGTCGCTCCAGGTACATAAAGCCCATTCCCTCAATGCGTAGGGAGTCGTTGTCGCTTTGAACTGAAATTCCGATTTTCCCGTTGCTGTAAGGTTTCTCGGCGTTTACACCATTGAGACAGAAGTCCTGAAAAAAAATAGAGTTGAGCCGCCCATTCAATGCAGGCGTGCCAGTCTTGGAAACCAGAAAAGCCTCATGGTTCCCATCGGTGTTCATCACGCGGATGTGACTGCCGCCGGGTAGAACCTCATCCCATTGGCTCGTATCTGCGGTATCGTCCCTAATGGCCTGAGACATGAAACCATGACCAGCACCCTTAATCTGTAGGAAACTGATATCAATTACCACTCGAGTGAGGAGATCGTAGTGGCCTGGGGGGACGTAAATGACGGCTCCCGGGCGGGTTGTCTGTGTCGTTTGTTCTGCTTTAATATCAGCGATGATTTCATTAATTACCGTACCGATGTCATGATAAGGGGACGTGCTCCCTTTGAAAGTTGTAACGTCATAAAATGTTGTAGCCATGTTTTTGCCTCCTATCTTTTTTACTTGTAATACACTCTCGGAATCCCGATATAAACCATGTCCGACGCAAGGTCTACTACACTGTGCGCTTTTTCTCAAAATTTGTTCCGACTGTTCCGTTCTGGACAATATTTACTTTTCAATGTTCATCCTACCGGTAAACCCACTTCATTTCTACTCTACATATCAAATTACTCCTTTCTAGTGGAACGCGTTCCACTCCTGTTTTAAAAAAATAACTCCGGTTTATATCCAGCATGGAACGCGTTCCACATTAGATATAAAAATATATTGAAATTATATTCTTAATGCAACATAATGTCAACTACTTTTTTGTTTCTTCTTCTGTTTTGATGTTTTTTACTATACAATCGTTGTGTTTCCTTTTTTTAGCGTCACTCCCAGCATTACCTGTTTATTATTGTATGCTACTCCATTGATTCGATTGGCCAACAGACGCACCGACTCTTTTGCAAGGCTTTTAATGGGCTGCACGACCGCTGTTACCTTCGGCTCCACGATGTCAGTGATAAATGTGCCGTCATACGCCACGATTTTTACATCCTCCGGCACCTTTCGATGATGCCGAATCACATTATTCATGCACGCGATTGCCATACGATCCACGGCAAATACGCCGTCAAAATCAAAGTCCTCCGAAAAAACATCTTCTACCACCTTCTGATAGTATTCCGAGTCAAGGCGGTTCCATTCCAGTTCATAGGAGTACACATCCACATGGTTCTTTTTCATGATGCGCTCAAATTCAAAATGCCGCTCATGATATGGCGACTCAACGGCAGTCGAACCTTTAAAATGTAGTATTTTCTTACATCCATTACGAAATAAAACCTCCGCTGCTAATTTTCCGCCTTCCTTATGGTTAACAGCTACTACAGGAATACTTTCACCGAGATATCTATCCAGTGCGACAATAGGTTTATGTATTTTTCTGTATTCTTCTACATTTAAGGAATGAACTCCGGTAATCACACCATCAACAATATGGCGATTTAGCATATCAAGATATTCTAATTCTGCATTTTTTTCTTTTTCCGTATTACAAAGCATCATCTTAAAACCGATTTCATACAATTCGGCCTCCACATAATTTACAAACTCTGCAAAAAAAGGATTCGATATATTTGGGACAAGTACAGCAATAATACCTGTCCTTTTATGATAGAGATTTCTGGCCAGTTCATTCGGCGTATAGTTTAACTCTTTCATAGCAATTTCGATTTTTTTTCTAGTTTCATCTGCTACATATCCGCTATCATTCAACATCCTAGATACAGTTCCCACTCCAACTCCGGCTTTTTTTGCCACATCTTTAATTCCTGCCAATAAACTCAACTCCTTGATCTACATATTCAGAATTTGTTATAAAGTTTCCACTACATTCGGAGTATTTTCGCACTCTGTAAGATGGATTTTCCAAGCATATGGTTAAACATCCGTTTCCATTTTTCCCGGTCAGCGGGTATCCAGCTTATATGATTCAAACTATGACTTAAAGTTTTCTACATATAACATTTGTTACTCCGTTAATCGCGTGAATTTAGTATATCACAGATTATCTATAATTTCTACTAATTATCAGACAACACCATATCCCAGGTGTTCTCCCTCGGATGGTACAGCAAAATGAAATCCCTGCATATTCCATAAATCACAGCCCGACAGCCATACCGCTGCGACATAATCCCGGCACAATGCTTCTGATCCGTAGCAAATGCTTCCTTGAGTCCACCGGGATATACCACATCCCGCTTCTATACTTCCTTCGTGATAATGGGGTTGGCTGCTCCGTCGTTAAACCTATCATCACTAAGAACAGCATAAATATGAACATAAAGAAACTGCATAATGTGACCACTATTACTTCAAAGATCTCCAGTGCGGTGTAGACCCGGGAGTCAATGAATCAGGTGATTATGAGCAAAAAAGTGTTCCTACTTCCAAACGCGGCTCATCCACACTACGCAAGACTTTATAATACTCAGCTCATACCCTTGTTTTTATGGAGAAAAGGCCTCTGATAATAATAGAATAAATGGTTGAAAGAAAAACATAACTACACCAGCTGTTCCATATAATAGATATAACTCACTTTCCTTGCAACCAAGTCTATCTAATTGAGGAATCATTTTTATAATCATTCTGCCAATTAGATACCCAATCATTGTACCTGCCACATTCGTTATCAAGTCATTTATATCTGTTGCCCGAAAGGTAAATATCTGCAGTATTTCAATACCCAGTGATGTCATCAGGCCCAAACCTACAGTTTTCATCATACTTCTATATTCGCGCCATAAACATGGAACAAATATACCTAATGGAATAAAAAGTAAAACATTCAGATAGCTATTTGTTATATCGGACAGCATACCATGCAAAGGAATAAAATTATAAGACCAAACAATTTTAATCCCTGCTACACTGGGAAACCCCACCAAAAAGCACATTGCAGTCAAATATAATATAAAAATAATATAGGCAGCCGTCTTTTTTATGTTGTGGAAAATAATTATTTGATATAAAAAAAGAATCGGTATCAATATAGTTGATGCAGCTGCAGCTTCTATACTCGTTGAATATATTCTATACATAAGCATTTCCATATGCACATCCTGTCTCTGTACTAAACAGATGTATCTTTTCCGGCTTTAACCGAAAATATACCTCCTGCCCGACCTGACCTGAGAAATCCGCGCCTGTTACCATCGTAAGATTCGGTATGTCAGACGCTGTGAGGAAAACTGCCACTTCACGCCCGGTATTTTCTAAAATGCTGATTTTCATACGTACTGCATGAGGTTCCTCCGGGGCAGCCGGCATAATGTGTTCCGGACGAATACCGGCCTTAATAGGCCCATGCAATCCTTTTATGGTCAGGCTGCTTTTATCGACAGGAATACGGACATTTCCCAAGGTCAGATAATGTTGTCCGTTATTTGTAACAAGCTCTGTGTCCCATACATTCATATTGGGCGATCCTATAAATTCTGCAACGAACAGGTTCGCCGGATTTCTATATATTTCCTGCGGCGTTCCAAACTGCTGTAAAACACCGCCATTTATTACGGCGATACGCGTACCCATCGTCATTGCCTCAGTCTGATCATGTGTAACATATATGGTTGTTACGCCCAGTTCCCGTTGGAGCGTTATGATCTCCCGGCGCATTTCTGTGCGGAGTTTCGCATCCAGATTAGCTAACGGCTCATCCATGAGAAAAAGTCTGGGTTTTCTCACCATTGCCCGCGCAAGAGCTACACGCTGGCGCTGACCGCCGGAAAGGGCCCCCGGTTTCCTTCCAAGCAGAGCATCCAGCTCCAGCTTTTGCGCCACTTCTGCTACCCTTCCTTCCATTTCCTGTTTGCCGATGTGCTGCATTTTAAGGGGAAAGGCGATATTATCTTTTACTTTCATATTGGGATAAAGGGCGTAATTTTGGAATACCATGGCAATATCGCGGTTCTTTGGGGGAACCTTGTTCACAATCCTGCCATCCATAATGACCTCGCCGCTGCTTATACTTTCAAGTCCTGCAATCATGCGCAGCAGCGTTGTCTTGCCGCAGCCGGAAGGGCCTACAAATACAATAAATTCCCCTCTCTTTATTTCCATGTCCATATCCTTAACGGCATGAACATCACCAGGATACCATTTATTCACTTTGCTTATCTGCAGATCGCCTGCAAAAATCTTGTTTTCCATAAATTAATCCTCTGTGTTAATCCTTCATTCCGGAAGATATAATGCCCTGCTCCAGATATTTCTGACCGAACAGGAATATCAAAAGAGGAGGCATCAGCGTAATCAGTGACGCGATTAATGATACCCCGGCGTTATCCGCTGTGATGTTTGACATATACAATGACAGCGGCCAGAGCGCCTGGTTTTTTAAAAATGCCTGCGGCGCCTCTATTGCGTTCCAGTATTCCAAAAACCCCAATACCACAGCTGACAGAATGCCCGGCGCCCCCAGAGGAAGCCCAAATCTTAAAAATGTCTGAAATGAGGAAGCCCCATCCACGGCTGCCGCCTCCATGACCGCCTCCGGTATGTCCATAAAAAAACGTGTCATAATGAATACCGGAAGCGTTGATGCCGCACCGGGCAGAATGACCGCCCATACAGTATCAATCAGCCCCAGCTTATTCAGGACAAGATAGCTGGAAACCATAGTCACCTGAAAAGGCATCAACATCAGGACAATATACAAAGTATAGAGTATCTTTTTTCCGCGAAAGTGAAACTTAGCAAATGCCCATGCCGCAGGAGCGCCCAAAAGGACATGACCGAGTATGATCGGAAAAACCTGCCTGCAGGAATTCCAGAATACCGTAAAAAACTGGGGCGTATCCAATAATAGTTCCACATATGCCGCCAGTGTCGGATAACGCGCAATTACAGGCCATACAGCAGTTCCTCCCCTGCCTTCTAAGACAGGAGCAAGATTTTCAGACAACTCCGCTCCTCCCATAAAGGTACCGGATATCAGCATCCAAAGAGGCATCCATATAAAGACCGCAATCAAAACAAGGGGCACGCCAAGCAGCCATTTTTTCATATCCTATCTCCTCTGTTCATAATTTTTTGCAGCAGCATGATTAAAATAAATACCAGAATTGCCATCATCACAGCTCCGGCACACATTTTATCTACATCCAGATTGCTGTACCAGTTATTGAATAAATGCTGAAGCATGTAAATACTGTCATCCGGATAACTTCCCGCAATCAAATAGGCCTCTCTGAACACCTTAAAAGAATTGAGCAGCGACAGTACTGTAATGGTAAATAATGTGGGCATTAAATTGGGGAGTGTAATCCTTACAAACCGCTGGAGGCTTCCGGCGCCGTCTATCTGCGCCGCCTCATATAATGCTGGATTTATAGCACTGAGTCCTGACAGCCACAGCACCATATCATATCCGAAATTCTTCCACAGATAAGCAAAAACCAACACGCCAAAGGCTGCCTTACTTCCAATCCAGTCAACCGGAACCATACCCCAAAGTGCAAAGAATGCATTGAGAAGTCCATTTTTATGAAAGAACACCCGCCACAAAAGAACAATCGAAGCAACGGGAATCGCCATGGGCACAAGAAACGAGGTCTTGAAAATGCCGCGCTTTTCCCTGAAGGATGTCAGCATCAGTGAAACAGCCAGGGAAAAGAGTAACAAAAGCGGTATGCAGACTAAGATAAATTTTGCTGTATTGGCTGCCGCCAGCTTAAACGCATTGTTTCTCAGTACTGCCAGATAATTTTGAAATCCCACAAACCGGTCACTGGCAGCCAGAAAAAAGGAACGGCGCAGAGCATCCAGCAGAGGAATCAGCACCATAATGCTTACGAACAGCAGGCTCGGCAGCAAAAACAGCCATGGTACCATTTGTTCCCTAAACGGAACACTGTAATCACGTTTTTTCCTCATCCAAAATCCTCCCTTCACCAGCATCGGCGGCAAGTTTTTCTTTCAGACAGTAAAATAGAAAATCCACGCATATCCACAGACATGGCATCAGATACATTGCTTTGCATAAGGTCATATTGTGAGCAGATGCTATCTTGAATGATATCAGGCAAAGCGTCAGTGAATATGCCATACAAAAGAAAATCATTCTTTTGTAAGAGCGTATGGATACCAGCATTGCCGCGGCTGCCGTAAAGGCAGAGGCGCAAACAGAAAGCAGCACTGCCATAAATGCCGTAATCCAAAGCTCTATATCCCGGAAGGCAGGCCCTGCAGCCATCCAAGAGACCATATTTTTTCCCTGTTCCTCAAACAAATTTCCCCAAAACTCAAAATCAGACCACATTGTAGGAATAAAATCGGAAGGAATCTTAGGTAAGTCTATACAAAACCATAATCCAGCCAATATACCAAAAGCTAATAAAAGATAAATGGCCAGCAGAATGGAATAACGCCAAACCCTTTTTCCATGCCTTATCACGCGCCCAAGGATTCCAAATGCCAGAATGATCGCAGGAAGCCTGAATATAATACCAAGTACCCATGCAAATAATGTCAGGTCAAGAATCCGTCCCTCCGGAAAACCTGCAGATGAGAGATACTGCTTTGCCCTATCCCTTGTTCCTGAACCTGCAAATGTCAGCTGCATATTGGATAAGAGTTCTTCCGATTCAGCCTGCGCCTGTAAGAATAACCTTGGTTCTTCCTCCTCAAATATGCCGCGGACATAGAACTGCTTTCCTTCCACCTTTACCGGCATCCCAATCACGTTGGTACTTCCCCACAAGGAGAATGCCAAACCGGTACTGACTGCACATCCAGACTCATCCGATCTGGCCGGATAAGCACCGGCAATCAGCATGGAGGATGATATATCCCTACAATCTCCAAAGGCAGCAACTACATTTACATTCATTTTCTTTTTATCTGAAGCCATTATCTCCTGTTCCGGGTATGTCTGCCATAAGGTGACCTCTGGCTGGTTTCCTGCTCCATCCTGCCTTGCATATGTCTGCTGCCTTATAAGCTCTGAGGGGCTGACACCGCTCTTTTCCCATTTAATGCTCACACTTGTACAGTGACTTATGGCCGTACTATAGAAAGAACAAGCGATACACCAAAGAACCGTTGCCAGTAATGCTGATATTGTCAACGCCCGGTAATGAGCAAACTTGTCAATTTTCAATACGAACCCTGTCTCCTTCCGATATAATCTTATTCGAGTTTATTACTACCTGATCCGAATAAGTAAGCGCGCTCTCAACATACATCATCTGACTGTCTCTTTCCTTAACTGTTATATCTACCCTCGCAATGACCCATTCTGTTCCCAGTACGGAGCTTTGTTTGCGGAGTACGAAAACGTGATCTCCGCCGGAATCACTTCTGAGTGCTGTAAGAGGCAGACAATTTTGATACGTCTCGCTTTTTCTGCTCAGAAAAAGCTGCGCCGACATACCGGAAGAGTAACTTCCCTCTGGCAGAACTGCAGTTACTAAAACCTGGTCCGCCTCGTCCGGCGTGCTGATGGAATGAATCTCCACATCTGTTTTTTGTGAGCTTCCATCCAATTTGTAATGAAGCTCCCCCTTGTCCCCGGCTAAAAAGTGGCGTGCAGAATCTTTATCCAGTTTTCCTTCAAAAACAAAGCCTCTGTCAGCACAGGAAAGTATGACTGCATCTTCCCCCTCCTTTGTTTTATCCCCTCGTTCCAGAGTCATCAATACCGTTCCAGAGGCCGGAGCCAAAAGGCATCCCCCATTATCCAAAATTTCCTGCAATGTAACACGCAATTTCTCCTTATCTGACCGCTCAGATTCATAGGTAAGCCTGTCAATCTCATCTTCCTTCTGCAATACAACAGCCTGTCTCCGGGCATCTTCCAATGCTCTCTGCGCGGTCTCAATTGCCCTTCCCGCCACATAAAGTTCTTCCTCTTCAGAATATTGGTTATCCTCAGACTCACGCCGGGCATTATTTAACGCATCTCTTGCAGCATCGATGGCAGCCTGAGCCTCACTGACTGCAGACTCACTTGAAAAATCTTTTCCTTCTCTGACTGCTTCCAGCACTGTTTCTGCTTCATAAAGAGCATCTTTGGCTCGTTCAATTTTATGTCTCCAGCGTCTCTTGATGGAATCCAGGTTATCGTCTGCCCTGTCATAGGACGATGAGGTATAGTCTGCTTTCGAAAGCTCTTTTTTTGCCTGGTTAAATGCCTTTTGTGCAATGGAAAGTTCTTCCTCCGCCGCCTTCAGCTCCTCCGTATAATCCGTGGCATCATCCGGCTGCTTCCCTGCAATTGCTTCCTTTATTTCGCTGACTTTCTGCTTTGCCATATTAAGCTCATCTTTCGCCTGTTCATACGTTTCTAATGCCTGCTGATAACTATCCTCTGAATCATCAAGATTTTCTGATTCCTCATCCAGCGCCTGTTCTGCGGCGCGGATGGCATCCTCCGCGTCCTCCCTTACGTTTTCCAGGTTTTCCCTCGCTTCTTTCACAAGCGCTTCTGCCTTCTTAATAAGATTTTTTTCCGCATCTGCCAGTGTTTCTTCAAGTTTTGTGTAATCTTCTTTTAATCGTATATCTGTCCTGGCATACTTCGCAGCAATGCGCTCATACGCCTTTTGGGCATCCACAAGAGTACGCTGTGCCTCAATCACATCACTGCTGCCATTGTTTCCTGAAAGATCGATTCTCAGATTAAGGATATGGATTTCTTCCTCCAGTTTCTTAATCTGTTCTTCTACGGAAGGTATATCAAATTCTATCAGTACTTCGCCTTTGTTTACCGGTTTGCCCTTCTCTGCATTGACGGACACGACCTTAAGGCCATCCGGAAGACTAATCCCCTTCTCCGCTGCTGCATGGATAATCCCTTCCATTTCAGCCCTGTTCATTAACGTTTTGCTTGTCATGGAAGATACTGAAACATGGGCAGTTGTAAAAGAATGGGATGCACGGGAAATGATTGTGCATACAAACATGAATGCAAAAAATCCAATCATAAGATATACAGCCATGCGCTGCACACGGTCTTCTATGAGGGGCCTGTATTTCTTTCCGGAAATAAGCATGGCCTTTTGTTGTTTGATTTTTTCCCCAATATGTAAACGCATAGCTGTATCATCTCCTATAAGGTTAATTGAACTCAATCATAATGATTCTGTCTGCCAGGTAAGAGCCGTCCGCCTGCTGCTTTCCAAAACACAGTACAAAATCGTTATCCCCTATCCCATCTTTTTCACTGTCTTCCAAAGAATAGCTGCTGCCATCCGATTTCACGGTTCCCTTTTGAAATACTGTATCTTCTGAATAAATAACCGTTATGCTGCCTCCATCTCCGGAAGATGAAGTGCCATCCGCAAAGGGTGATGTATTAATCACGCACCCGGTATTCGAGCATTCGCCGGCTGTGCCGCTTAAATCAGCAGACTTCATCATGTCATTCGCATCTGCAAACGTATCCATTGTATCTAAATCCTCGTTCCCAGCATCATCCTGAATTTGCAGATGCGAATCATTTTGGACCGCCTCCTCCTGCTTCTTAGGGACTTCCTCCTTATCCTCCTCCTTACTGGCAGTATTTACAGGATTACTTTCCTGTCTCTCTGTCACTTCAATTCTTTCTGTTTCCGTTTTTACATTTGGCTCTGTACCTGCGCATCCGGTAACCAAAAGCATCCCCGCGCAGATAGCAGCATATATCCCCATCATTCCTCTTTTCATAAACTGTCTTTTCATAATTTTGAATCCTTTCCATTGCATATAAAATTTTACATTTGCTCATTGATATAAAGACTGGCCCGGCTCTGAATTCTTTCAGCCGTTTCCCGGGCGCTCCTTGCCCCTGAAAAATATTCCCGGGCCTCTTCCAATATAAGTGCATCCAGTGTCTGATTGTCATTCTCCACATAGGCTGAGCTGCTTAAAAGCTGCTTTGTCAGCTCCGCATCTTCTTTTGTTGCCTTACCGTCTTCGTAAATCCATGTCCAGATAGATTTTCCATCCACCGCCGCCTGCGTGACCTTATCAAACGCCTTCTGATGAATCGGAAGCATCATACAGGACATCTGGTGCTCCTCTGTCAATAGTGTTCTGACAAATTCCCATGCCCCTTCCTTCTGGGTGCTGGACGAGGAGATTCCAACCTTCACTTCAGGTTTGATTGCATGGTATTCACCGCCGCCTCCAGGAAGTCCAAGAAACTTCAGGTTCCCGTTGTAGTAATTTCTGTACTGGGTGATGTGGTAAACGCTCAGCACAGCTTCATAGGCTGCTGCATAGGTATCGCTCATCTCCATTCCTCCGAAGCCGTTCTGCCTGCTTTCCTGTATTTTACCGGCAAATTCCAGCATCTTTACGAATTCAGGCGAATCAAAAGAGCACTTGCCCAGGCTCCAGTCAATGAAACTGCCATCTGTCTGAAGCATGACTTTCAGGAAGGAAGCGCCAGACAGATTGTTTATGGAATTGGCTCCGTAAGTATCAAGGACCTCTTCCAAATCCTGAATGGTCCAGCCATTGTTTCCATCCACAATATCTGCGCCGGCCAGCATAGTGGATATGGCTACTCCGTCTGTAAGATAAGGTAACTTTCCATCCAGGCTAATAGCTTCAAAGACATTTTCAAAGTAATCCTCTGTCTGGATTTCCGGATCATTTTCCATATATGGATAGAGATCTTCCAAGAGCCCTTTGCTTTGATAAATCTGTACGGACAAATTACTCATATCCAGGATATCCGGCATATCACCAGAGATGATCCGTGTATTAAGATTCAAAATGGCATTATCCCATTCCTCGTTGGACACATCTTGTGCATACGGAAAATACTCTGTCAGCTCAACCTTATACCTGTCGTTTGTTTTGTTAAAATCGGATACGGCCTGGACAAGGCCAGGAGTCGCGGTCAGGCTCACCATACTCAAAATTTCCCTCTCATTCATACCTTCGGATAGTACCGCCATTTCATACGATAGTACCTCAGTCTGATTGGACGAGGCTGCCAGAACCACAAAACGCCCATCCGTGCATTCGCCAAGATGAACCTCTGATGTGCCAAGTCCCATATCCGACCAGTTAAAGACAGGGCTGCCCTCCTGCGCGCCCGCAGCGTACCCATACAAAACGGAAGAATCAAACCGATAGAAATCATTGTTTACTCCTCCGTACAGCCCTGCTGTTGCTCCCAGATAGATTTTGTCTTTACTCCAATCCTGGCTCTCCATGTCCACTGTAAGCAGGTCATAGTTCATACGGTCCGAGGAAGTCGCACAAATACCAATCTGTCCCTCTGCAGTCGTTGTGGTTGTCATAAGATTCCCCTCATAATCGAGAGAAAATAAGAAACGGCCGTTATTGTCGAACAGATAGACCAACGTATTTCCGCATTTAGCAGCCACACAGATATTTCCCTCTATATCAATACTAAGGAACAAATCTCTTCCAACTGCAGAAATGACCGAGGTGTCCATCACACCTGCCAGGTCAACCGATTGAACCTGTGAACCACTGTTGTCAAATTTCCTTAAACTATAGCCTCCTGCCTGCTCCAAGCAAACCGCCCAGATGCTGTTATCTGGAGCAAAGCCAAAATCCAGAAGCGAAACAGGAGCATCCAGATCCAGACGCTGTTTCAAAAACTTGCCGTCATCAATGTCCATTGCTGCCAAATAGGACGTACCATCTGCCTCCAGGCAGCACATATAGGCCATATCATCTTTGAGCAGAAGTCTTTCGATTCCTGTCACCGTGTCTGGAATATCAAAAAAATCTGCAACATAGGAAGCAGCAGGCTGCATGGTATCCATGCGGTTCCCGCAGGCTGTTATGGTAAAAATCATTGCTGTTGTTCCCAGAATTGTGAAAATCTGTCTTATCTTCTTTCTCATAGCCACCTCCATTCTCTAAAATTACCTCCTTTCATATAAATATTGCCTGTTCTATCAGGCAGTTTAAGCATACCATTGATGAGCAGGCAGTTTTTTAATTTGAGATAATTGATTTTCTATGGAATGGTAAATGAATGATTAAGAAATTCCTAAGGCACTGTGATAGGGACATTGAAACAAACCAGTTGCTAATACTCTGATGTATCAATGCAGACAAAAGCCAGCGGAGCCGCCAGAAGCCGCTCCGCTAATTTGGGTGTTATTTATTTGCTTTTTTATTAACTCAATCTTCCGGAATGGTTAGTCTGAGAACAACATACTCTTCTTTCTAAGATTTATCAGTTCAAACACATTATCCATAATCTCCTTATCCCGTACTTCTATCATCAGCCATTTCTGTCCGTTACCGGTTTTTGCATCTCCATCCCAATATTCCTACTAACTTTTATTTTCCAACGGTAAGGGCTTGACCCAAATTTCCATACAAGCCATATCTTTTAAGTCATGATAATACTTTTCTGCCGAGAAAGGCTCCGTGGTTAAGTTGTGATGTGGCAGCCATGTGCCGAAAAGGTATTTTCCGCCCTGATTCAAGGCAACCGTTACCAAATCCTCAAAATTTTCTGCTTCGATTCTGCAAACGATGTATTCTCCTGCCGAGAGTTCTCTCTTTACAAAGCCTTCCTGCATCTGATGCGGGATATTTTGAACAAGACCACCCGCAAAATACGTGAAAAGGCTCTGTGCAGTATCTTCCGTATGGGACATTCCCATTTCTACGTTTGTATTGAAATTTGCTGCGATTGAAGCCTTCTCCATGTGATAGCGTTTCCAGAGCTGTCCTGGCACGTCTACACCTGTGCTTTCACCAACCGGGATTTGTTCAGAAATACGAACTTCCGTTTCCAAGCCGAGGTAAATTTCCGGTTCCGCCAACGTTTTTCTCTGGATTTCCAAGACGATATTTCCTACCACCAGCGGAACCCCTTCGTCTACTAAGACGTAATTCATTGAAACTTCCGGCTTGTCGAATGTGTTGAGCATTGGTAAATCCCTCCTGTACTCTTCGGGTGTGATTCCATACGTTTCCTTGAAAGCCCGCGTAAAATTTGCATGGCTTGTAAAGCCATAGTCCAAGGCAACGTCAAGTATTCTCTGTTCGGTATTACCCAGATTTTCAATCACCTTTGCCAGGCGGCGGAGTTTCACATATTCCTGAACCGGTTTATTTACCAGCCTCTTTGAGCTTTCTATTCATACTGTATCCCTCCAGCTGTGACAGAGACCTTGGATGAAGCTGATGGAATTTCAATGATGAAAGCAGTGCGTCCATTACTGCTTTCGGCCTTTATCTGTCCGCCGTGCAGTACAATAATATTTTTTGCAATAGCGAGCCCGAGGCCGGAGCCTCCCGTTTCGCTTAATCTCGCATTGCTTAAACGGCAGAATTTATCAAAAATTACATTGAGCTTATCCTCCGGAATTTCCCCATCATTTTCAAATTGAATCACAGTCCATTCTGAAAGCTCTCTGGCTGATACTTTGATAACGCTATTGTCCTCACTATAAGTAATGGCATTTTTCAGGATATTATTAAATACTCTGGCCAGCTTATCAGAGTCCCCATATACAGATATTTCCTCATCTACATGATTCTCTATGATTTTTCCACATGCATTCAACTGCGGATACAATTCATCTGAAATCTGTGCAATCATATAGTAAAGATCAACCTTTGTCTTTTGAAGCGGAAGAGATTCTGAGTGGCTGCGGGTAATCTCAAAAAACTCATTAACCAGGGTCCTAAGCCGGTTCGCCTTTTCCCATGCGGTGTGGATATATTTTGCTTTCTCCTCATCGGGCATATCCGGTGATTCATCCAAAAGGCTGAGATATCCGATTACAGAAGTTAGTGGAGTCTTGATATCATGAGCCAGATATACCACAAGATCATTCTTCTGCTGCTCTGCCCTCTTGGCCTTATCTGCCCGTTCTGCAAGTGTTCGCTTTACATCAGACAGTTTGTGCTCCACACTCTCCAGCTCCGGAGACAGGGAAATCGCTGCCCTTTCTTCCATAAGCTTGTCAATCCCTGTTACTACCTCATCAAAATATCTTTTATATGTGTCCAACAGCATATGGAACAGCAAAAAAACAAATATGATTATGACCAACGCAAGAATAAACTGCATATTAGCAGCCACCATCCGGAAATATATCAGATTAGCTTCATTCTCACTGATTGAAAGAATGCGTGCAATCCACTCAACAATCGCATCTGCCAAGTGTCCACGTGTCAGCATACGCAGTGCAAAGACTGCAGCAACTGCTCCCACTGTAATCCATAATCCTCGGATAAACGTAATACGGCCGAGCTTTGAATAGTTGTACTTTGCTTTTTTAAATTTCCCCAATTTTATATCCAACCCCCCATACTGTTTTTATATATCTGGGATTTTCCCCGGTATCCTTCATCTTCTCACGAAGATGGCGGATGTGTACGGTAATCGTATTGTTACTCTTGGTATAATATTCTTCCTGCCAGACTTCATGGAATAATTCTTCGGCACTGACGACACTGCACCTGCGCTCTAAAAGAATCCTAAGTATGGAAAATTCCGTAGGAGTCAGTGACAGCGTCTCTCCATTAAGCCGACATTCATATGTCTTAATGTTCATCGTCAATCCGGCATATTTAAAGATTTCATCCGCTGCCGGAGCAGCTGATCCCACGTTATATTTCTTGTAACGGCGAAGCTGGGCCTTTACCCTTGCTACCAGTTCAAGGGGCAGAAACGGTTTTGTAATATAATCATCTGCACCTAGCGTAAGCCCGGTAATTTTATCCGTTTCTCCATCCTTTGCCGTAAGCATGATTACCGGATATGTGTACTCCTTACTTCGTATGGACTGACATATCGAAAGTCCGCTGATATCCGGAAGCATGATATCCAATATAGCCAAATCAAAGTCTGTACTCCCAATACAGACAAGTGCTTCCTCCCCTGAATAAAACTTATATACATCCATATTTTCATTTTGAAGATATACTTCAATCAGATCCGCAATTTCTTTCTCATCATCAACAACAAGTATTTTTTCAAGCAAAGCATGACACTCCTTTCAGTTTAAATCATATACATTATACCGGATTCGTGGCACCAATGTGTTTATATATATAGGATAAATTATTAATTATTTCCTAAGATACACATAAAGAAAGTTTTATATTCAATGTGGGAGGAATCTTATATTCAGGGTCCTTAACTGTCTGGATGGATGCCAGATTTTTCTATGAAAAGAAAAAGGCGGCTTGAAAATTAATTTCAAAACCACCAGTGGAATTTGAATGGCTAAAACTCATATCTAGTACCATGTGAGAGTAACAGACCATCTGTTAATTCTACACATAGAATGACGGTATTTTCATCATCGAAATTATTATGTCCATTATCAATCCACTCCGCAAAGACATTTTTCAGCTTTTCAGCAATTATACAATTCTCTTTTTTTCCGAAATACCCCAGGCTGACGCCTTTCCCATGCGCTGTAAACCACTCACCGGCGATTGCAACAACAGGATTATCTTTTATATGTTTCATTTTATTTGAGAGCGCGTATGTAATGATATAAAATGCACCATTTTCGTAATAGGCATTTACGTATCTCACATAAGGCGTTTCATTTCCCATTGTTGCCAATGCTATAATTGTGTCTTTTCCGAAACGCTCAATCATTATCTGTTCTGCTTCCCGACTAAATTTTTTCATTATATCCTTCCCTTTCTAACTTCTGATTGCACCAAGTCGCTGCGCGACGGCCTGACCAGGCTATGGTGCTTCTTCTTTTTCAATTAATCTTTTTATTTAAAAAGCAGTGACAGATACGCCCTAAAAGAGTATTGTTAAAGTGCGACCAATAACAAACTTATTTACAGGATTACCTGACCACTGCTTGATCTTGAAGATGCAAGATTGTACATTTTAAAAAGCGCCGTCAAGGCATTTCTGCCCTTTGGGATGACATCACAGTTCCACGCATGATTCTGGAACACAAGCTTCCAACGGTACCAAGAAATCCAGTATAACGAAGGGGCAGTTCACTGGAATGCCAAAACTGCTTTTTCGTTTACCCATCATCGATTCTAACCTAAAGAATTTTACTTAATAATAGACTTTATTAGCTCAGGAACATTATCAGAGCTTTTGATACCTAACATAGGAATATTCAAGTTTTCCGCATTTATTCTATTACTAAGTTCACTCATAAAAATACCTTTACCGCTTATCTCTTTATTAAAATCTGATGTGGTTTCCACGCCACAGTTTGGCGAACGATTTGCACCAATAATCCCGATTATCTCAAAGCCATAGGTATTGTATTCTGTTATTTGTTTCATCACATAATCAACTTGGGCCATTAACGATTTGCGAGCTTCATCTTTTTGCATTTCCTTACGAATACGGGTATTTTCAATGACAACGGGAACATCTGCTCCATCGTTATTTCCTCTATTAAGCCCTAAACAGCAAAGTTCAGGACATGGCATTTGGACAATGCCAATATCAGCATCAAGAAAAATTTTTATTACATCCTTGAACGCTGCTGGAAAAACGGCTGTCCCGTCAGATATTGAATTTTGATTTAATATACAATGCGCTATAAAAACAACTTTTTTGCTTCGACCATCCGCAAACATAAATTTTCCTCTTTTCAATTCCGGATTTTAATTTTCTCTACAATTTCTGAAAAGGGAACATATGGTTCACAGCAGCTTTAACAGCTCAACATGGATATATCCATTTGTTCCCGCTACGCTGTTGCCCTTTTTGGGATCAAGCGGTTTCCCCATAAAATCAGTTACCTGTCCGCCAGCCTCCTGAATTAAAAGCATACCGGCAGCATAATCCCAGGGATTAAGGTATATCTCGAAATAGCCTCCCTGTCTGCCGCAGGCGGTATATGCCAGTTCCAGAGCAGCAGAGCCAATCCTGCGGACATCCTGGCACTGACCAAACACCCTGCGGAACCGGGCAAAGTTTTCATCGGCCAGCTCTCTTTTTGCTGTTCCCAACCCAATCATCGTATCGGATAGTTTTTCTGCGTTTGATACATGTATGGGGTGTCCATTTAGGAAGCTGCCCTTTCCCTTAATCGCTGAAAACACTTCTTCACGGAAGGGATCGTATACAATTCCCATAACAATTTCCCCCTGGCGGCAAAGTGCTAAAGATACAACGCTGTGCTGATAGTCGTGCATAAGGTTTGTAGTCCCGTCAACCGGGTCTAAAATCCAAAAGCTATCCGCTTTTATTTCCTGCAATCCGGTTTCTTCTCCAAGAAATTGAATATCCGGTGCAAGGGCAAACAGTTCCTTCTTTAAGAAATTTTGCACGGCAATATCTACCTGCGTTACATAGTCTGCAAGACCTTTCTCCTTCACATGAGCGGCCATTTCACGGTTCTTTATTAACCCCTGCGTCTTTGTTACTAAGCTGATAATTTTCTGAATATCCATATGCTTTTCCTCCATTGGATTAAACCATCCGATTACAAAACACTGTTCTCTTATTCATTGTTTCTCAAAACTAACTATGCTCTCCCGGATAAATACAATTAAACAAATCCATATTTGCTTATTCATCCGAAGCGTATTAACGATTCAGAAGTTTCGTTAAATCCTCCATGGAAGCATCCATTTTCACAGAGACTTCTTCCATAGTCATGCCAGAAGCAAGAAAACGCTTTATCACCATTTTCATATCCTCCCCAACCTCTATGATATGTCCGTCTAAATCGTAAAACCGAATAACCCGCTGGCCCCAACTATGCTCGATAACTTCTCCCAGATATTCAATGTCCGGGTATTTTTTCAGTTTGTTCAGAAAACCGTCAAAGTCCTGTTCCTCAAAGACGATTTCCGCATTGTTGGATTTCTTTAATACCTTTTCTTTCGGCAGATTCACAAGCCAGTCAAAATCCTGCTGCAATGCCAGACCGCAGGTAAAAGCGATGTTTCTTCCGTAATCCTGAAATACTTCCAATCCAAACAAATCCTCATAAAATTCTTTTGCAGCGTTAATGTCGGCCACCGATATAAGCATACACGTGTACTTCATATAAATATTCCTTTCAGTTTTGCTTTTCTCAATCCTTTTTTATTGTTGTTTGTCTCTGACAAATAATGATTGCTGTTTCCTAATCATCACTTTTTCTTGTGCAGTTTCAGATCAATCTTCCTATAAGATGCAGTATCTTGAAGCAGTCCTGTAACAAAAGCACTTTTTTCTTTGAGAGTCAGCATTTTTATGTCAGGTCTACGCTCAATTTCCCTAAGTACTGCTTGTAGCTCTTGCAGTTCCAAAAGATTTACTGCTACACAAAAGAGTGTCTTTTTCCGGCCATCATTATAGCCGGACAGGAGGATGTCCAGTATTCTTACCTTTTCTATCTGTTCCGCATTATAAGCTTCCACTCCAGACTGCCGAGCCTTTTCCAAATCAGCCTTTTGTCGGCGGTGCGTAATAAAGGAATCGAAGTCGTCAATATGATCGTATTTTTCACAAGGGTATTCACTGCACTGAAAGCAGTATTCTACTCCACCATGCTCTATGCTGCACCTTGCAATTTTGCATGCCTGGTTTCCTTCACCGCCGCCGCAGCCGGGGCAGTTTTTATTCAAAAACATGGGACAAAGCCCACAATTCAATCCACAGAGGGAAAATAATTGATTCTGTCGGTTAAATCCTTTCATGATACCTCCTTAAATCCTTTACCCGCATCCAATCCATCTGACGTGAGTGAATACTTGTACCTCTTCATGTTCCATGATATTTATCCCCTCTAACATTATATTGGGTCTGTAGAATTATTGTATTATTTAATGCTAAAGAATTTATTAATCATTTCCTAAGGTGTAGATAAATTATCATAATGCTTGAATCGCGCAGAAATAGCTTGCTCATAATCAACACAGACCTGATTTTTTAAAACCAGTAAATCTTCATAATGATTACCTGGCCGCAATGCTTCGGTCAGCATACTACTGGACTTACAGAGATTTGAAAACCCAAGATTTTCGCATATTCCTTTCAAGGTATGGGGTTCATAAACTTAATAACTCAAACTTCCTACACCCGATAGTGTGGAGAACCTTAAACAGCAAGGAGATTCATGCCATGTCAATCCCTATCCCGTACTTCGCTCCAAAGGGGCAGTCAGTGAACTGACGAATTCATAAAGACAGGTTAAAACGCATATCACAATAAGCATCCTAAGCTGTATGCGTTTTCCCACTACCAGAGGCCTCTTCGGCCGGAACCACATCCTCCCCAGGCAGCCATGCCTGCCCAAACTTCACATCGCGGAACAGGGCAGCCAGGCCAGTAATCTGCTTGAGCCTCAAAATCTCATCCCGGTCCATCCCCAGGTGTTTGGAAATCCATGCGTCAGAACGTCCTAACTCGTGCAGTTCCTTAATGATATTACTCATTAAGTCCACATCATGTGTTCCACGGGCGCGGTTATGCCGGATGGTGCTGGCCATACGGTCGGACAGCGGCTTATCGATTATCGAAACCGGCATCATCCCCTTCTCACGCTCATAAATATCCGGGTAATCCCGCATCACCCGCCAACGATGAAAGCCATCTACAATCACATACTTATCACTGCTTTTTGCATAATAACAGACAATCGGCATAGTATAACCGTCCTCCTTGATGCTGTCGTACAACAACCGCATTTCCGGTGGAGCCACGTTGTTCGGGTTATAGGTATTGGGTACAATCTTTTCAAATGGTACCGCAATGATGTTGTATACCGGGCTTCTGAATTCCTTATTTACCATCTATCATCCCTCCGTACTTGTATCTAATAATATCCACACGTTTTTGTTCTTGCCGCGTAAGCCCAAACCCCATAAACCGACAGGTATGGTCATTTTTCAAAATACAGTAGCACATCCGTTTCCAGCTTGGTATATCTTTAGTGCTTTTGATATCATCGGTATGATCGGGAATCGGTCCAAGAAAAATAATACGGGAATTTTTGTTGATTGTATAGTTAGAGATACCATTTCTCCGAATGTGGTATCCCTTTTCCACAAGCTCACGGATTGTTTCCTCCGGCAGCCCACCTCCGGTCTCATGCCAGAAATGGATGGAGGTGTTAAACTTTTTCACATAATTATTCCGCAGTCGGGCAGGCAATGTATCCAGCAAAAATTGGGTATAAGATTTCCAGGTATGACCTTCCGGTAACGTAATGCTGCGGTAACCCATCGCTTTTGTCTTTCCATAAATCGCACCAAAATTTGCTCCGCGCACCCGCCCCACCAGTTTCGCCCATATTTCCGGGTCGATGACCCGGTACAGATTCAAAGCGTCTTTGGAGTAGTCATTAAAAGGCGATGCTACCCGCATCTGGTCTATTTTTAATCCTGCCTTATAATACAGATCATATAAATTGTTGTAATCATAATCGAAGCGATAATTAGCGCACCATACGTCAGAATTTGACCAGTCGTATAAAGGTGAAGCACACCATACGTCTTTGAACTGCTTGGAAATCCAGCACTCGTTTTGATACCCGTATTTCTTATTGACAAACCCGCTGTACCGCTGCAAAGACTCATCCGCCCGCATACCAAGCAGGCAGACCGTCCTGCCATTCCCGTGCTCCTCCTTGTAGAATCGACCAAACTGCTTTGCCAAATCTTCCTGATGCATCCTGTAACGATAGTGGGTAAAAGGCTTCGCCAGATTGACGACATAGGAATACTCCGGTATCGGACGCACCCATATATCCTGTTTTGTATCATCCCAAGGATACCAATACATCTCATAACTACTCAGTGCTGTCCTGGTTGCCATAGGAAGGCAGACCCAGTAAAGATCTATGCCAGATTCGTTTTCCAGTCGCTTAAAAGTGCGGGTAATATAGTCCGTAGTCACGGTATACTGCGCCTCAAAATCCTGATGGAATACGCCAATCACACGATCTGAAGCATACTTATTCCGGTAATCCAGCAGCAAATTCAAAAGAACACCACTATCCTTGCCGCCACTGAATGAGATATAAATATTTTTAAATTCCTGAAACAAAAACGCAAATCTCTTCTGCAATGCATCGAATACATTCATATTAATGTATTCTTTTTTCATGTCTCTAATAAACTCCTTATCTTTCAAGTAAAAAACTTACAATAGCGTCTGTTGGGCAGCCGAATATCCTTCTAACTTTCCCAGACCATGACTGCCACTATCATTTTGTCTTGTCTCATTTATCATGTACTTTACTAAAATAATAATATGGATAACAGAAAAATTCAATATAATATATACTCAAATTGTGAATAATTACATTGAAGAAAATGCTGAAATTCAATTTTCTTTTTTCAGTCCTTATCCATCATTTTGAACTTCATGGAATAGAACACAATATACACAAGCATGGCAAACGGATACCCTCCTAATAATGGGGAGGGGATTTTAGATATATCTTTTGAAAAAATACATAATCAAAATTCCTGCTGCTATAATATTCCCACAGTGAATATCCATCCCACTTAAAAGCATATCAATTCCAGTTGCTGCTAATAAAGAAATCACTAAGACGGCAACATCACAAGTACAACTCTTCACAATAGTCTTTAATTCCTTACAAACCTTAAATCTTTTCATCTTCTCCCTCCCGGTTATATTGTTTAGGAGTAGTGGATTTATTCCTCCATACATGTCCAAGAATCGTCATATATACAGATTTTATCAAGGGTGTCATAGTTTGTTTTCTTTTCGTCCCTTTTTCGGGACCTGTACTCTGAGAAATGCAATAAAGGTAACAAATGCATTAAACATGTATTTCACGACCACCAAGATCATGGCCCCAAAGCGGTCGACAATCATAAAAAAATCCCCCTTCCTAATTATAAAACACCGCATAAAAGAACGGATATGAAAACACATCTGTGTAGCATATAGAGCTGGGCACAGATGTGTTAAATATCATTGGGAATATTTAAAATTACATACGCTATTTATTCCCAATACTGTTCCTTAAGCAGATTGTCTTTATTCCCATCAGCAGAACCTCCTTTTTGGGGTTTCATAGTCCCAACATCAAGGAGCAGACGCACGGCTCTGGATAAAAGGCAGCTTCGGGGTACGAATCATGTGAATAAACAGCGTCTGGCTCCACATGGATTCTACAAACCAGCCGGCCTGGAACATCCCCATATACTGCAGCTGAATTGCTGCGAGCTCTTTCCAAAACCATTAAGTCTTTTTCCAAAAGGATGATATCAGCTGATTCTTTTGCCACATCTACGGCTGTATCCACTGAAATACCGATGTCTGCGGACTTCATGGCTGCAGCATCATTGATTCCGTCACCCATGAAACCAACGGTATGGCCATTCTCTCGCAGTGCAGAAACCACACGTGCTTTCTGGTCTGGAGTCAATTTGGCAAATACATCGGTAGACTCCTTCGGTGGATCGAGGAACGCCAAATAGCCAATCAGCACCATATCGCATTCGTCCTTTACGCCAAAAGCGCCTACCGGGGATGGATTGCTTTTCTGTGCAATTGCAAGAACACGGAAGCCTTTGTCATTGAGTTTATCCACCGTTTTGAGAATCTGACAGCGAACTTCATCGGTTAGCGGCTGTACACCATCGTCACAATCCCCTCCAAAACATTGTTTTTCGTTTTCCCGAAAGAACAGTATTCAGCAACAATTTCAACTTTATCGCCAATAGCATCACCGCTTTCCAGATTAGCAAGCCAATTGCCGCCGTAAGCTCATATAAATCCCCTCCTCTAACCACAGGTAGTATATAAGCACCTCAAAGAGAATCACATGACTAAAATCTTGCAATTTTCTTGCGATTTGGCAAGATTTTGGTCAACGCCCAATTAATAATCATTCATGGATTACATATCCTTCCGGCCATCAGCCACAGCGTTTGCTGGATTTACATGAACCATGCAGTGTTTTACTTCCGGGAAGGAACTTTTCACGGCCTGCTGAACCTGTTCAGCAATGCAGTGTGCTTCCTTCAACTGCAGGTTTTCATCCACAGCGATCTCAACATCTACATATATTTTCTCACCAAACAGGCGGGTATGTAGCAGGTCAATATGTCTTACTCCGGAAATTCCAGCAATCAGGCCCCTGATTTTTTTTTCTTCAGCCTTACTGCAGGAACAATCCACCATTTTAGTAATTGCATCACGGAAAATATCTATGGATACCTTTGCAATCGCTACGCATATGATAACGCAGGCAATTGAATCTAAAACAGGATAGCCAAGCCTTGCCCCCAAAATTCCTGCAAGAGCGCCAACTGATGACATTGCGTCCGAACGATGATGCCACGCATCTGCCATCAGGGAACCGGAATGAATCTTTCTCGCCGCCAATCTGGTAAACCAGTACATCCACTCCTTTACAATAATGGATACAATAGCGGCTGTAAGCGCAAATGTTCCCGGAACCGTCAAGCACTCCCCCACACTTCCGGAAATGATTTTTTCCAACCCAACAATTCCAATTCCAATTCCTGTTGCCAGCAGCGCGCCTGAAAGAATAATAGATGATACACATTCGATACGCTCATGGCCGTAAGGATGTTCTGCGTCAGGTTCCTTACTCGACATTTTCACACCAACAATAACCACAATTGTGCTAAAAACATCGGATGCTGAGTGAACTGCATCCGAAATCATAGCATCGGATTTTCCAATGATTCCGGCAATCAATTTAAATAAAGATAAAAGGAAGTTAATTCCAATACTGATACAGGAAACGCGCATTACAGTTTTTTCTGCTGTATAATTGGAATTTAATTTTGTTTTCATATAATCCCTCTCTTCTGTCTTAAGAGTATTAATTAATCAGGACAAATCAATTCAATCCGTTCTCAAAACACTGGTATCCTATACGTTTGAGATATCCCTCCATGGAAATCGCCGGCCAATATTTTGCAGCATGCACGAATCTAATAGTATAATACAGGCAAAGAAAATCACATGGCGAAAATCTTGCGATTTTCTTGCTATTTGGCAAGAATTTAGGCAGGCTGTGTCCAGCCTGCCTATGTTACAATTGGTCATTAAATTTGTATCCGATGCCCCATATAGTCAAAATGTATTTTGGCGTGTCTGGAACAGGCTCGATTTTTTTTCGGAGTCTGCACACATTCAATTGGCTCTTCAGGAAATTACCGCAAGAGAAATCGTGCCACCCCGATGGCATAAGCAAAGGATAACCGCCCGGATGGATTGATGAAAATTTTGATATTGGTTCGCACATTCAAACAATTTCTTCATGGCTTTATACCTCCTGTTTTCCCAGATTTTTCATCTGTGCCATGCGGTGTTTCACGCAACGAATTGTGGCATACGGTTTATTCCCGAACACTTTTTAGCGTTCCCTGTCCTTTTTCCGTGTTACCTTCGGAGTCTACTCCACCGGGCAGATAAAGTCCTTTACCATCTCGGCATACTTTTCCTGTTCCTCTTCAAAGAACCGGATAAGAGGGGCATAATCGCCTTTCTGCTGGGCAATGTTCAGGCACTCATAATACTCTGCTTTCCTGTCATCCCCTATAATAAATGGCATGATATTGCTCCTCAAGCACTCCTTGAACAGGATGATCCGTCCCGTGCGGCCGTTGCCGTCCTGAAAGGGGTGGATCTTCTCAAACTTAGCGTGGAACTCTGCTAAATCTTCTAAATCATGGGGTTCTTTTTCATGATAGCTTTCCAACAGCAGCTCCATATCTTCCGCTACGTTTTCCGGGGAAGATGTGGTAATGTCAGACACCATGTTCCTTCTGTTTTTATACTCTCCGATGGGATAGCCGTTTGCGATATCCTCAAACACGCCCGCTTTCAGACGGTAATGATATGCCTTGATTAATTCCTGATTAAGCCTTTCCTCACAGGTGGAGAGCATATAGTTGAACATAGTAAAATGCCCTGTCATCTCTTCTACGTCCTTAGTCCGAAAGACACTGCCGTCTGCCCGGATGGTACCCGTCTCAAAAATGGAGGCTGTCTGTTTTTCCGTCAGCGTACTCCCCTCGATCCGGTTGGAATTATATGCCAGTTTCCTCTGCGTAAGCGCATAGACACCGCTTCTGTCCTGTCTCCCCGCCTCAATCTGAAACCGGTCTTTTAACAGGTATATCATCTTATTTTGCTCCATTTAGCCTGCTCCTTTACCAATATATTTTAATGAGTTTTACTCTATCTTTTCTGATGTGTCTTTTCACTTCTTCGATACCTTCTTATTATATATCAACAGCTTCCCTTTAAGCAACCGGAACCTCTGGCTTTCTTACCGCCACCACTACATTTCTGGCGCTTTCCCACTCATAAGAGCTTTACGAACAGCTCCTGAATCAGCAGGCCTGCACTGGCAGAGCAGATAATGACAAGCGCTGCCTGCAGGAAACGCATCTTATTTCGCTGTCTCTCATTGGTCTTGTCCGTTTCCCCTTTATGTTTCAGCTTTCTCTCCTTACTGTAGTAACCGCCAGCGCTGCGGCAGACAATCCGCAGTCTGCAAGCAGCAGCAACGGTTTCCACGGGTCATCCTCTGTCTTTGGAACAGAGGTCACTGGAGTTTCCGGTTTTCCGGTGTTCTCGCATCCTTCATCTCTACCTTCTGTACTTCCATCATATCTTCCAGTGTGAATTTCACATCTTCCGCAATCTCATAGCCTTCCGGCGCTGTGATCTCACGCAGGGTCAGTTCCACACCTACCGGAAGTTTTTCCACGGTATGGGGCTGTCTGTCACCCATTCTTCCAGAACTTTTTCTTCCTTATCCAGAATCTGAAGCTTTGCGCCCTCCAGTTCTTTTCCGGTGGTGATATCCGTCTTGGAGATCTCTGTCTTGGAATATTCGTCCTTCATCTCCACTTTGGTGACACTGCCATCCTCCAGCACTTCAAACGTGATATCGCTGGCAGACACATATCCCTCTTCGTAAGGAGCGAGTTCTTCATGCAGGGTATACGTTCCTTCCGGCAGGGCGTAGACCACATGCGGTTCCTTTGTACTGGTCCATTCCTCCACCACATTTTTATCCTGATCCAAAATCTGCAGTTTTGCACCTTCCAGTTCTTCCCCGATAGTGGCATCTGTTTTGGTAAACTGGCTCTCGGTGGGCTGGTTTTCAATTTCTCTGGTGAGGGTGATGGTGTCGATGTTCTGATCCTCATAGGACGCATCAAATTCCCATACTTCCTCATTTGGGACATAGCCCGGTTTTGGCCATCTCACTGCCCTGTCTTACGAACCCCTCCGGTGCTTTGACTTCTTCGATACGGTAGGTTCCGGCTTTTAATTCTTCCGGCGTTACCAGATAGCCTTCGTCATTGGTGGAAAATAACTAGCTTTATCTGCGTCCTGCATACCTTCGGGAGGGATTTGAAACCATCCCGATGGTTTTTATGTCAGGGCCAAACCCAATCCGTGCTCAGCAGATATCTGGGCCGGCCCGCCCGGAGTGTGGCACTTCTATGTTGGTTTTAGAAGTTTACCACAAAAAAACTGCACTATTTGAACGCTATCGAAAGGTTATGGGATATGGATAGCTCCATACGCCTTATTCTTTCTCTACCGTCAGATAGTGCAGCCTAAACCAAAAACAAAAACTACATAGGCAACGTCATGGCGAAGTTACATCTTCGCTCTTTTGCTATGCCGTTTTTTATTTCAAGTCTATTATACACCATTTTGGCCGATTTGCGAAGTTTCCTGAAAAGTAAAAAAAGCCGAAGCTCTCAAAAAAATCAAGAGTTTCGGCATAGTTTACTGGCGTTCCTGAGCGAATTTGGCTGCTTGGGCCGCCACCTTTTTATTCACAGATCTGTCAGAAACTTGTTTTTGTTATTTTATCATAGAATACTTGTTTTAACAATATCATCTCACGTCTCTGCCACTTCTTTCAGACGGCGGTAAATCTGGTTTTCACTTAATCCATATTCCTCCAGCAATTCCTCAGGTTTACCAGACCGACCGAAGATATCATTTACACCTATCTTTTTAAACTTCACACCGCAGCCTTCTGCCAGCAGCACTTCTCCCACCGCGTCCCCAAGACCGCCAATGACACTGTGTTCCTCCACAGTCACCACCTTGCTGCATTTTCCTGCGTATTTTATGATACAATCCCTGTCAATGGGTTTGATGGTATGCATATTGACTACCGTTATGAAGATGCCCTCAGCTTCCAGCTTCTTAGCGCATTCAAGTACAGTGGCAACCATAATCCCGCAGGCAAATACCACTACGTCTTTGCCCTCTCTCAGCACATTGGCCTTGCCGATTGTAAAGGGCATCTTCTCCTCAAATACAGGAGATGGCAGGCGTGCCAGACGCAGATAGGCAGGTCCCTGCATATCTGCCAGCGCCATAACGGCCCGGCGAGTTTCCTCTGCATCACAGGGAACCACCACTGTCATTCCGGGGATTACCCGCATGAGAGCCAGGTCCTCAATTGCCTGATGACTGCCGCCGTCCTCGCCCAGGGTGATTCCAGCATGGGTCATGCACAGCTTCACATTAAAATTGGGGTATGCACAGCCGTTTCTCACCTGATCGTAGGCGCGGCCTGCGCCAAACACTGCAAATGTGCTGGCAAACGGTATGTATCCCATGGTAGAAAGGCCCGCTGCCATATCTACCATATTGGCCTCAGCAATTCCCGCATTGAAAAAACGTTCCGGGAATTTATCTGCAAATGTAGCAGTCATAGTGGCATGAGCCAGATCCGAATCCAACACTACTGCCTTTTTATTCTTCTCTCCTAATTCAGCCAGCGCCTCTCCATAGGCGGCGCGAATTGCTTTTAACTCGCTCATGATTAATCCTCCAATTCCTTTAATGCCTGCTGACGCTCCGATTCGCTAGGCGCTTTGCCATGCCAGCCCACCTGGTTCTCCATAAATGACACGCCTTTGCCTTTCACTGTCCGTGCGATGATGCATTTTGGCCTGCCATCAGTTTCTGTGTCAAGAGCCTTGGATACAGCCTCCACATCGTTTCCATCTATCTCCAGAACATAGAATCCAAAAGATGTAAACTTGGCATTTAAATCTCCCAGACCCATTACCTGGTCATTAGTACCATCGATTTGAAGGCCATTGTTGTCAATAATAACTGTCAGATTGTCCAGTTTATAATGTGAAGCTGCCATGGAAGCCTCCCACACCTGCCCCTCCTGAAGTTCCCCGTCTCCCAACAGCGTATAGACCTTAACGCCGCTGTGATCCAGTTTCTTAGCACCCAAAGCCATGCCGACAGCAATAGAAATCCCCTGTCCCAGAGATCCGGTGGAGGCCTCCACACCAGGACATCTCTTAGCATCCGGGTGGCCCTGAAGGAAACTGTGAAGCTGCCTAAAGTTTTTAAACTCCGCCTTGTCAAAAAAGCCCTTCTCCCCCAGTACCGCATAGTAACAGGGCGCTGCATGTCCTTTAGACAGCACAAAACGGTCTCTGTCTGCCTTCTTTGGATTAGCTGGGTCAATATTCATCTTTCCAAAAAACAGGGTCGTAATAATCTCCACAGCAGATAATGACCCACCCGGATGGCCAGATGCTGCATCGGCTGTCATGTTAATAATATCACGGCGTACTGCCCGGCAAGTTTTTTCCATACTTGCAATATCCATTTGTTTTTCCTCCATACAATCAGTAAAATTTTTAGTTATAGCTTTACCGACATCATACAATCATACAATATAATCAAAGAATAACAGACGTATTCAAATATGTCAATAGTTACAAACATTAAATGATTCCATATGTCAAGCATTTTTGAAAATGTCCTAAAAAAGTTTATTTATGAGCACCGGCAACGCCGCTCATTGCCTTCATCGATAATAGTACCTTTCTCATTTCAAGTCTCCTCAATCTGTCTCATAGTCATGAGGGATAAGTATACCATCACATCTTGGAATGGGACATAATCATGTGCGGTATATAAGGACATTATCATAAATCAGCCAGATAGTTACAAACATTAAGATTCCATATTGACAAAACCATGCTTTGGTATTAGGATATAAAGACATTAAATTGTATGATGTATTACTCTAAGACAATTAAAGTACACTATAACATAAAGGGGGATTCTCATGGAGTCAGTAAAACGGGTTCCTGTTGTTCAGCAGGTAGTTGAAAAGATAAAAGAATATCTGTTTTCCGGTGAAGTATCCGTAGGAGATAAATTACCTGTGGAAAAAGAATTGTGCGAACAATTGGAAGTGGGCCGTGGTACTGTGAGAGAAGCCTTACGGATGCTGGAAGCCACTGGCTATGTGGAATTAAGACCCGGCAAGGGTACATTTGCCGCAAGGACTTCTGAAGTGGAACTGGGCGACATTATGCAGTGGTTCACAGAAAATGAGGTAGAGACCAAAGATTTTCTGGAAGTCCGTATGGCCATTGAACCTCTGTCCGTGCGTCTTGCCATAGAGCGCTGCTCCGACGAGGACGTAGCTCATCTTGAACGTCTTCACCAGAAATTCATCACCGCAGTGAATAACAAGGACGTTCCCAACATCGTGATTTATGATGAGAAGTTTCATGCTGATATTGTGGAATACAGCCGCAACCAACTGCTGATTAGCATCAGCAAGCAAGTTGAAAAGAATATGAAGAATTTCCGAAGCAGAACCTTCTATATCCCTCAGAATGCGGAAAATGCCATTCTTCCCCATCAGATGATTCTGGATGCCTTTAAGACGAAAGATGCAGCGGCAGGCGAGCGAAATATGCAGGAACATTTGAGCCTGATTGCAACTGATCTGGAAAAATCCACTACAAAATAATGAAGCCCAGTGATATGGCAATGCTGCCAATATCGCTGGGATTTTTTGTTATAGGCTTTAGCCTGTTGAGTATGTCGGAGTTTCTCAGGCAAGAAATGGAGACATGCGAAACTGAAAACCACCCGCTATGCGGATGTGAGTCTTTATGCTGACACATTTTTGTGCATATCGCACAAAATATTCATGTATTTTTATATCTTTTATGCATAGACAACCAATCTTATCATGTTATAATATTGTTAGCGCATAAGACATCATACAATCATACAATTTACTATTTTCAGGAGGGTTAAAATGAAAAGAATGTTATCTATTGCTCTATCCACTGCCATGGTGCTGTCCTTAGCAGGCTGCGGCGGATCAAGCAAAAACGAGATCACTACTGATTCCACCACTACCGCTACAGAAGCTGACAAACCTGCCGATGGATCCAGCGAAGCTGCATCCAATCTAGATGCATTAGAACCTGTTACACTGACCTTATATTCTCCCGGTAACGAAAATTCCGTTCCTACTAAGACCATACTCGAATACAAAAAGCTGGTTGAGGAGGCTTCCGGCGGCAAAATCACCCTGGATGCGCACCACTCCGGTGAGCTGGGCAACGATGCTGAAGCTCTTCAGTCCACGCGTATGGGTACTATTGATATCATTTTTGCAGGGACCTCCGGTTTTACAGAGTTCTATGACAAGGCCAAAATCCTGGATCTGCCCTTTATCTTTGACAGTGCAGAGCAGGCTTACGAGGTTGTAAACGGGGAAATCGGTGAAAAGATCTTCGCAGACCTTCCTTCCACCGGCCTGGTTTATTTGGCAGAGGGCGACAACGGAATGCGTCAGGTATCCACCACCAATCGAGCCGTACATACTGCTGCTGATGTAGAAGGACTGAAGCTGCGTGTTCCCACCAGCCAGATGTATCTGGACTGCTGGGAGACCCTGGGCGCCAACCCAGTAGCCCTGGCTTTAAACGAACTGGCAATTGCACTTTCCAACGGCACCGCAGAAGGCCAGGACAATGCCACCTATCATCTGGTAGCCAATGCCACCTACGATGATATCAAGTATTTTAGCTTTATCAACTATATGTGGATGGGCTGCACTATGGCTGTCAACTCTGATTCATTCGACAAGCTTCCAGCCGAATATCAGAAGATCTTAAAAGAACAGGCTAAAGCTGCCGCCAAATACTCCTTTGATACCATCGCTTCTGATAATGAAACTGCAACCAAAACTTTAAAAGAGGCGGGCGTGGAGTTTGACGAAAATCCTGATATCCAAAGTTTCAAGGATAAGCTGGGCGGCGAGGAATACTATGCGCGTTATGCCAACGAGCCTTGGTTCAACCAGGAGATCCTGGATGAAATCTTAGCTAAATAATAAGACTGACTGACAAAACAGGGGCTCCACTCCCGCCCGGGATGCAGCCCCTCTTAACTTCAAGGGAGTGATTACAGTGAATATATATAAGAAAATCACAGACATTTTCGTGAGAATTGTTTCCGCTGTCCTAATGCTTCTGGTGGCAGGCATTGTAGGAATCATGCTCTACGAGCTGTGTCTGCGCAACTTCTTGAACAAGTCTTTCCGTGCATCAACGGAAGCCTGCGGATTCCTGTTTATGTGGATGGCATTTCTGGGCATCATTGTACTTTATGACAAGGATCGTCTGATCACTCTGGACATGCTCTATGTACGGGCTCCCAGGAATGTGCAGAACATATTCTGGTTCATCAACAAGATTTTCAGCCTGGGCCTTGGCATTGTCATGATCGTGGCCTACGCAGGCATGTATAAAATCAACAGTACCAGCCATTTTTCAACTATGCAGTTCTTATCGAAGGCCTGGCATTTTCTTCCTATGGCAATCGCAGGCGGATTCATTGCAGTTAAAACCATCTATCAGCTTCTGGAGCGGATTATGTTAAAACACCAGAAGACAACAGTAAAGGAGGGATGATAAAATGACAATATTTTTCATCACTTTTATAATATTACTGCTGATTGGAGTACCCATCAGCATCTCCATCGGAGCCAGTGCGGTCCTGGGCTGTCTGGTCCTGGATTATCCTATGATGGTCATTGGCCAGAAGATGGTAACAGGTGTTGACTCCTATCTCCTGATTGCCATCCCTCTGTTTATCCTGGCAGGAAACCTGATGAACGCCGGTAAGATTACTGACAAGATTTTCAGTTTCGCCAAGGAACTGGTGGGCTGGATTCCAGGCGGCCTGGGTCATGCCAATATTGTAGCCAGTATCATTTTCGCAGGCATGTCAGGAAGCGCTGCTGCGGATGCTGGCGGCCTCGGCACCATTGAGATGGAAGCTATGACCAAGAATGGATACCGGGATGATTTTTCCGGCGCGGTAACGGCAGCCTCCTCGGTAATCGGGCCTATATTTCCTCCCAGTATTCCGCTGATTATATACGGTGCTACTGCCAGTGTCAGTGTGGCAAAGCTGTTTATGGGCGGCGTACTGCCTGGCCTTCTCATGGGGGTTGCCCTGATGGTTCTGGTTTTTATCTTTGCAGTGAAATACAAGTTTAAGCGTCATCCTTTCGATATAATAGCGCTAATCAAGCAGTTTTTTGGCTCCATCCTGTCCCTGATCACTCCACTGATTATCCTGGCTGGATTCACCTCTGGATGCTTCACTCCTACAGAAGCTTCCAGCATCGCTGTGGCCTACTCCCTGGTGATTGCAGTGGTGGTATATCACACCATAGATTGGAAAGCATTCAAAAACTGTTTGCTGGAATCAGCTATCACCTCTGCTAACACCCTTTTTATCATCGGAACCTCCACATTGTTCACTTATGTACTGGTGAAGGAGGGGGCTTCCAAGGCTATTGCAGACTTTATTCTGGGAATCAGCAGCAATCCTGAAGTGATTCTGCTTATCATTAATGTGGTACTTCTGATACTGGGTATGTTCATGGAACCAGGGGCGATCCTAACCCTGATGCTTCCGGTACTGCTGCCTATTGTCAAGGATCTGAATATTGATCTGGTACACTTTGGAGTTGTCATGGTACTGAATCTGATGATTGGCCAGGTAACCCCGCCCTTTGGTGTATGTCTGTTCGTCATATCCGACGTAGCTAAGATCAAGCTTGATAAGCTGTATAGATCCATTATACCGTTCCTGGCACCGTTAATCATTGTATTACTAATGTGTACCTATATCCCGGATATCGTTATATGGCTGCCCAACCTTCTGGTAAAATAAATATTTGCTAAACTCATCAATCATAAAAAGGAGAAAATAAGTATGAAAATCGCATTAATAAATGAAAACAGTCAAGCCGGCAAGAATAGTATGATCTGTGAGAACTTAAAGAAAATCGTAGAGCCAATGGGCCACACTGTATACAACTACGGCATGTATACCGCTGAGGACGAGGCACAGATTACATATGTTATGTGCGGTCTGCTGTCAGCTATTCTGTTAAACGCAAAGGCTGCTGACTATGTGGTTACTGGCTGCGGCACCGGTGAGGGCGCTATGCTGGCCTGCAACGCATTTCCGGGGGTACTGTGCGGACATATCGTGGATTCCGAAGATGCATACATGTTTGCCCAGATTAATGACGGCAATGCCATTGCCCTTCCATTCGCCAAAGGTTTTGGTTGGGGTGCAGAACTGAGACTGCAGTACATCTTCGAAAAACTGTTTGGCTGTGAGAGCGGCGGCGGGTATCCTAAAGAACGGGTAATTCCAGAACAGAGAAACAAGAAGATTTTAGACAACATAAAGGAAATTACCCACAAAGATATTATGACAATTTTAAAGACCATTGACCAGGAAGTTTTAAAAGCCGCAATCAGCGGCGAGAAATTTCAGGAATATTTCTTCGAAAACTGCCAGGTGAAGGAAATTGCGGAGTATTTGAAGGGTGTACTGAGAAAATAAACTTTAAGTATAGAAAGGCGCTGAATGACACATATTTAGCGCCTTCCTAATAAACGATTTAAATTAGTCGATATAAAATATGTTTTCTCTCCGAAGGAAAAACCGTTTTTTCTGAGAATGCTGTGGCTGCCGTCCAGAAATAATAGATGTTCAGCCGTAATGGCACTGGTATCATTCTCAAAAGGCCATGTCATAGTGTACCACCTTGTTTGGACATTTCCAATCGTTTTATTCAATTTCGCGCAATCTCTCCACAATGGATTTCTTTTGGAGAAAATAGATTGCTGCCTTTGTAATAATCACTGGCATCACAAGAACAACAACCGCATACAAGAGTGCAAACCATATCGGATACGCCCAGTGCAAATAATTCATGCCAATACTGTTCAGTCCCCAAATAAGCATAAACCCTAAAAATCCACCTACTAACAGAGTGATAATGATATTCCATACAGCAATCAATCCGGCTTCATACTGAACCATGTTATTGAGCTGCCGCTTTGTCATGCCAATAGACTGTAAAACCGACAATTCCCGCTTGCGGGTCATAATATTTGTCACCAGAGTATTGATAAGGCTGATCAGGCTGAACATCATGATAAAAATGCTAATGCCAATGATTGAAGTTAAAAGCGTGTTATACATTCCTGCCTTGCTATTGATAGAATCTCTCAAGGTGCGCATTTGCAAATCATCTGAGTTGGCAATAATTGCCTTCAACTGTTGCGTGATTTCCGACTCTTTGGAATCCCATTCTGTCGAGAGAAGCACTTCCGAATTGATATTGCAGCTTTCCGGCAGCATTGTATGAACGAGCTCGTCAGGCATTATAAACCAGCCAGATACACCGAGGGCAGTAAAACATTCTGGATTGCTGTATGCTTTTTCACTTGTAATTTCACCGCCAATGGAGAATACATCTTCGCGGTATTCTGTGCCGTCAAACCATTCAAATTTTATAGTGTCGCCGGGCTGGAATTTCCAGCCGTATATCTCTTCCACAGCGTCATTCTTTAAGACAAAGATTTCCTTGTTTTCTACAATATCCAAATAGCTCCGGTCTTGCGTTTCAATATACTTTGATAAATGAGTAAATTCTTCTTCCGTAAAGGGAACAATAAAATCATCGTCACGACGGCCATTATATTCAAATGTGCAGTACAGCTTCTCAAAAGGTATGATTTCTTTTACTCCGTTCACCCGGGAAATTTCCCGCACAAAAGTATCATTGAGCGGATTGTTGACTTGTATTCCTGCATATCCCTGTTCATTCACTTGTGCAGCGTTTTCTGATAAATAAATCCTAACTTCGCCATGTTCCATAATTCCATTTCTGGCATAAGCCTCCTGATTAAAGGAAGTCAAAAAGGTAGAACCAACCATAAAGATAATTCCACTGATTGCCAAAGAGAAAGAAGTCATAAGGAACTTTTTTCTGTTGCGGGAAGTGTTCATTTTTGCCATCGAAAAAGGAGTAATCCTCCTGAACAGGTGCTTAGGCGTCTTGAATTTTTGCAAAACTCCTTTTGTTTTATATGCTTCAATAGGTGATACCTTACTTGCAATTTTAGCAGGCTTACTAATAGAATATAAAACGGCGATATACTCTACCAAGATAATCAATGCACCCCAAATGAGAAAGTTTATCCATGACCATCCCTCTGAATTGAGAATCCACGCAAAAATTGAGCCCATGGCTAACCCCGATGGCGCGCCTATACAAAATAGTAAAGTACCCTCCCGTTTTACGATTCTTTTAATCTGTTTTCCAGTGGTTCCGATGGTTCTTAACTGTCCAAAATACTGAATACGGTTAATGATGGAGATATAGAAAATACTGTATATCACCACCACGCCGGCAAATAGAACTACAAGGCCAATGCAAACGGCAATAAGCATATTTTTCGGATTAAAGGTCAAAGACTGGACAAAAGCACTGTTTTCACCAATGCTCGGTCGTTCAATACCGCAATCCGCTCCAATCGCATGAATGGTATCAAGAAATTCATTTGCCGTCATACTTTTTGCTTCTTGTATCTGTGCAGCGGCTACAAACAAAGTATCTTTCAGTTGGCCTCCGGTTTCCGCATATTGTTCAGAGAAATAAACCGGGTACACATCAGAAGTAGAGCCGGTATCTGTAAGACCAGAAAGTACAAAGGATTCTTGTGTTCCGTCATAAAAAGAAAACGAAATTGTATCACCAATCTCAAGGTTTTCTCCAATCCGTTCTAAGTAAGACACATCAACGGCAATCTCGTTTTCAGCCGATGGGTATTGTCCCTCGGAAATTTCTGCGCTTTGAATTTTTCCCTCGGATTGCTCAATATACATCGGCCAGATTACATAGTTTTCAATTTCAGAACGCTTGCCGTACTTTGTAACCCTCATTTCCGAAATGCGGCTGTCCAGCCGAAGCGTATCACATTGCTGTTCTGTAATGTCGTAAAAAAATACTTGCTGCAAATTTTCCAGTTGCCGACTATTTGCGGTTTGCATGGAGGCTATATAGAGAGCCAGTCCAGACATTAATGCGATGGAAAGCGAGATCGTTAGGATAATCAAAAGGTTTCTCATTTTTCCGGACTTCAAACTGTTTTTAGCCAGCTTTTTTGTAATAGCGCTTGTATCATTCTCAAAAGGCCATGTCATAGCGTGCCACCTCCTTAATCCACAATCTTGCCGTCCTCAATACGGATAATCCGGTCTGCAAGGCGGGCAATGTCGTTATTGTGGGTAATCATCACAACGGTTTGGTGGAACTCCGCGCTGGTGCGCTTGATAAGCCCCAATACCTCGGCGCTGGTCTTACTGTCAAGGTTACCGGTCGGCTCGTCAGCCAGTACGATAGCCGGTTTAGTAATCAGGGCGCGGGCGATTGCCACACGCTGCTGCTGGCCGCCGGAGAGATTGTTCGGCATATTTTTGAGTTTATCTTCCAGCCCCAGCAGGTAAACAATCTCCTCCAAAAAGTGCTCATCTACCATGTCCCCGTCCAGTTCCACTGGCAGGACAATATTCTCATACACATTCAGAATGGGAACAAGGTTATAGTTCTGGAAGATAAAACCGATGTTGCGGCGTCGGAAAATCGTAAGTTCTTCATCATTTTTCTTTGCCAGTTCTTCACCCCGGACGATCACGCTTCCACTGGTAGGAGTGTCCAGCCCGCCCATCATGTGAAGCAGGGTGGATTTTCCGCTGCCGGAAGTTCCGACAATGGCCACAAACTCGCCCTCATCCACGGAGAAGTTCACGCCGTCAAGGGCTCGGGTGATGTTCGTCTTTGTGCCGTAATACTTTTTCAGGTCAATCGTTTGTAAAACGCTCATATTCAAAAAACTCCTTTCAAGGCTTCCTGCCTGTTGATAAGGACATTGTAAAACCCAAATGTCCGCGAAATGTTACAACGGACAAACTTTTCAAAAATTTACGGCGGGCAGCTTATAAGGCCATCCGCCGCTTTCTATCTTGGGGAAGCATAATGGAAAATACCGACCCCCGCCCCGGCTCCGAAACCACTTTGATGTAGCCGCCCTGCCGTGTCACAATCTCACGGGCCAGATACAGACCAATCCCCACGCCCTGTTGTTCGTGTACCTCTTCCTCCCGGTAAAGGCGCCGGAAGATGGCAGCCTGATTACTTTCGGAAATGCCCTTGCCGGTGTCGGCTACTTTGATCTCCACATACATTTCCCATTGAATCACGGACACAGAGATTTTTCCGCCTGCCGGGGTGTACTTCACCGCATTGTCCAACAGATTAAACAATGCTTCGGCTGTCCATTTGCTGTCATGGGAAAGGGTCAAATCTTCCGGGCAGTCCACCGACACGGTGATTTCTTTTTTCTCCGCCCCGTAGACAATGCCGCTCATGGCCTGTGCCACGGTGTCAAAGAGGCGGCCCGGTTTCTTCTCCAACTGGATAACGCCCGTTTCCAGCCGGGAGGTTTTCACAAGCGCCTGAAAGAGAAAGTCCAGCTTATCCGTCTGGGCGCGGATTCCCCGGATAAAGTTGGTGCGCTCCGCTTCGGTCACGGGCTTTGCAAGCAGGGTGTCCGTTGCCATTTTCAAATTGCTCACCGGCGTTTTCACCTGATGGGATATATCTGATACAAGGGTCTGTAACTCCTGCCGTTCTTCGTCCACCCTGCGGCGGTTCTCCTGCATGATCTGATAAAGCCGGGTCAGCCGGTGGCCGATTCTGGCAAGCTGGGTTTCACTATCCTCCGGGCGCTTTGGCGCTTCATTCCCGGCGATCATGTGGTCAAGGGTCTGACACAGATCAGATGTAAAGAGGGAAAGCCGCTTCCCAAATGCCTGTGTCAACACAAAGAGCCAGATAAGGGCGCAGAGAAGCATCCCCCCGCCTGCAAACAGCGCCGCCACATGCTTTGTCACAAGAAATAAAAGTACAGTGATGGCGGTCATGGAGAGGGTCAGCCCGATTGCCACCCATCGGAACAGCCGCCTTACCGAGAGGGTTTTAAGCTTCATTTTGCCTCGCCTCCCGTCCATTGATAGCCCATGCCGTAAACAGTCTTGATGTAGGGCGCGCCGCCATCGGATTCAATCTTGCCGCGAATCCGGCTGATGGAGGTTGTCAGGGTATGCTCGTCCACAAATTTCTCGTCTATATCCCACAGCTTTTCCAAAAGCTGTCCGCGGGTCAAGACCTGCTTCGGGTGTTTGCAAAACAGGTTCAATGTTTTATATTCCATCGGGGTAAGCAACAGGGGCTCGCCGTTGAGGGAAGCGGCCTGCTCGGAGAAGTCCAGAAACAGCCGCCCATCATCGTAAAAGTCCTTTGCGGGCTTGTGGTGTTCCAGCATGGCGAACATGGCTTTGATTTTTCGCTGCAAGGCCCCGATTACAAAGGGCTTTGTAATATAATCCACCGCGCCCACCTCATAGCCCCGTATCTGGTCTCTCTCCTGATCGTTGGCGGTTAAGAAAATGACTATGGTGTCCGGGTGCTGGGGCTTTACCAGATTACACAATTCAAACCCGTTCCCGTCCGGCAGGTTGATGTCCAGCAGCACCATGTCAAATTCCCGCTGGCGGAGGGCTTCGACGGCGGTTCTGGCATTTAAGGCGGCGGTCACAAAGTAGCCATCTGCGGTCAGATTATACGCCAACATCTTATTCAAAAAACTGTCGTCCTCGACAATTAAAATCTGCTTCATCTTGTCACTTCCTTTGCTTTTTGCAGATAGTATAACAGGCAAATGTCCGCGAAATGTTACAGCGGATGGATTTTCTCAAAAAATGCCTTTCACTTATTATAGGACAGCCCCTGGGACAGGACAAGGCAGAAAATGTGAATTATAAACTATACGTCAATACATATTAAGTCATTCCATAATTCAACTATACGATGTATGCGGAAACAGGATGGACACTATACTTAACAAGACGTTTCCAGTGGGGGCACTGCTTCCATCCTGATAACCGATTAAGGTAAGTCCCGATGTATGTAAGAAATCAGATTGATACCAGCCATCTGAAAAAGCATCTGTACCATACCACCCAGAGAAAATCCGGGAAATGACAACCAACTTTCCTATCAGCATCTTCCGAAAGGAAATAGGGATTGTCAGAATGTTTTTCAGAGTGTGGTCCGTCCGTTCCCGATCAATCATATATCCAGCAATCAGAACGATTGTTGCAGGATAGATTAAAACCAGATTGTTCCAGATGACGTTTGCAGAAAAATTAAGAAGCGTATGGGTTGCCCCATCTGAAGCTGTTGCCATAAATCGGGAAAGAAGCACGATGGTAGGCATTATCGCTACGCGCTTATTAAAATAATTCATCTCCACTTTTAAAATCAAATCCAGGGTGAAGGTCAAATTTTACTGCACCAACGTTTGCCATTCCTTTTACAGCTTTACTAATACGCGCAATACCTTCATTTCCAAACCCTGCACATAGTTCTATTGCTTTTACTCCATGTTCTGATAGTTCCCGCGCAACAGTTTCGGCTTCAGAATAGTTTTTAACCCCAACAACTGTCAAGTTGACTGTTGGCGTATTTATAACTGTTCTATGTTTCTTGTAGTCTACTTCTGGTGCGACAAAAATAAATGCTGCGTTTACTTTCATTCTAAACCTCCTGTGAAATTGTTTTAAGTATAGTTTCTTGAATAATATCAGTGATTTATTATTCGCTTATTATTACACCTCCTGCTTTAATGGTACAAAACAACCTGTTACAAACAAAGTAACAGGCTGTTTCTTTATATTCTTCTCGCAAGACATTCTAAAATAAATAAGGTTGGAACCTGTGTGGTTGCATTATAATCTCCATTCACACGTTGTTCCTTTATATTATATGAAAAACTCCAATCAGATATTTGGGCTAACGTGCTGTTTGGTGCATTGGTAATACTTAAAACCATACATTTTTTTTGCTGAAATTGCCGAACCATATCAACTACACCTTTGGTTTCCCCGCTTTCTGATAATGCAATAATCACTGCATTTTTATAAGAATATGTTTCAATTGGATAAAAGGTATCTTCCAATCCAACAGAAAACTTCCCCATATTGGAAAAAAGCCGCGCCCCGTATTTTGCCAAAGTGCCTGATGAGCCGTTTCCAATAAAAATCAGATAATCAGAATTTTTTATTATTTCTATAGCCGACGAAAGTTTCCTCTCAAATGCACTTGAATTTGTCCTTTGGAAGAAAAGATTAAGCTCCTGCAAATCTTCTAAAGGCGGTTGTGTTTTAAGGAGATGTATTTCATCATTTATAGCTTTCTTAAATTCGGAATATCCTTCAAAACCATTTTTATTACAAAAACGCAATAATGTTGAAGTTGAAATGTGTATATCACTTGCTAATTCTCGAATTGTCATATACGGAATTTTTTCGATATTAGAAATGATAAATTTATAAATCAAAATTTCTGTTTCGTTAAATTTTTGAATTTCTTCATACGAGAACATTCTACCGCCTCCCTATCACAAAATTATTATAGCTTAACTAAAACAATTCTACAATTACAGATAGCTCATATTTTTGCTGTACTGGCAATTTTAATTGAACAAAATCGCTGCGCGATGGCCTGTCGAGGCTGTGGCGCAGTATTTTCCGTTAAAAAAGCAGTCTGCCAGGACGTCAGGGATAGCTTCCCACAGTCCTTACGGCTGATGAGGTGTACAGGCTCCTGGAGGCCACGGACGACCCGAAAGATAAAGCGATGCTTTTCCATTAACTCTGCTGGTCACCCAGATTAAAATGTATTCGATTCACCAGATAAATCGGAACCGTTATCAGCTTACCCTCAGCAATTCCTCCATAAGTGTCTCCCTTGAGATAATATACATAATCCAGCTTTCCATCGACCAGAAGCCGGCTGACTGTTTTTCCGGTATTCCTGCCGGCCTTTACCTCAAGTCCATAGTTTTTGTAATCAAGAAGGCTTCTTACGTAGAAATCCAGTTCTCCTCCGGTCGCACGGTAAACAGCAAACCAGGGAGCGTCACCTGCAATGGTATCTGTAGTCTTTATTCTTTTTAAGATATCCAGGTAGACAAAGTTTTCACATAAGATTCCTCGGATGGTGTCCCGTGTTTCGCCGGTCCTCCGCAAAAAATAGGCAGCGACACCAAGATCCAGAAAATAGAACCGGCAGTTGTCAACCAGGTCCAGATGGTTACAGTCAATACTCTTGCTGCAATAGCCTATAACATGGGATAAATACAGCCAGCTGATGGCTGCATTCACCATCTTTTTTGAGATCTTCCCGCTCTCCTCTTTAAAGACTATCTTAGAAAAATCAGTTACAAAATCGTCCGTCCCCTTTTTCTCTTTCACCAGAGAAATTGCAATGGCCGAGAACATTTTGCCGAACAAGTCCAATTCAAGAGCTGTTTCAAAGTACCTGGAGGATTCACGAATAAATATTTCAACATTTTTTTCCACCTGTGCGCGGCACTGACTGATATCCTTTGTCTCCAGGTACGTCTCCACCACCTTGGGATAGCCGCCAATCTGGCAGTAAATTTCAAAAAGCCGGTTTATCTCATCGTAACACTCATGGGAGCTTTCCCCGGTTAATGATAGCTGTTCGTATCGTTCACGCAGGCCAAATGCCTCTAAAAATTCAGGAAATGAAAGCGTATTTAAAATCAGGTTGTCCGTATCCCCTGCGGATAAGAAAAAACCTTTCTCACGGGTTCGGCCCAAATAACTGCCGGTTACAATAAAGTCACAGGCAAACTCCCGTGCAAACTCCCGGATCCTGCTGTATATGGCCGCGGATTCCTGGATTTCGTCAATCACTACCACGGTTGACTTATCATCCTTAAATTCCGGATCGTAGGCTTTTATCACCTGATGCAGAGGCTGGCTGCGTACCGCATTTCTGTTTTCATATATTTCATGAAAGTAACCCAGGAAATCCTGTCCGGATTTTCCAATCATATTAATATAGATAAATTGGTCATACTGTTCCCTGGCGAACTTTTCTAGTATAAAGGTTTTTCCTACCTGTCTGGCGCCCTCCAATTCCAGGACCCTTCCGGTATTCTGGTTTTTCCAAAGAAGCAATTTCTCATATATATCTCGTTTTAAATACATGGTAATCCCCTTTTCTTTCCTCATTACAGATACTTCTTACACAAAGCATTGCCGCAGAGCATAAGTCGCAAACCTCGCACCTTCTTTAAGGGGCGTACAGGGTGCTCCTTGGATATCATTATATCAGCATCCAATATCTGAAAACAAGTACAATCTATTTTAATTATCTCCCATTTTTCCCTACTGTTGACACTTATTGTCGTCATCTGCACACTTTGGCCTCGTCTTAAATCACTATATGCTGAATATAATTGACCGAGGATTTCTTCGTTCCCTTTCTATGAACAATACAGTTTATTGAAAGAATCATACAGGAAAATGAAGCTCATGTAAATTACTTACTTTTTCGTGCATACACTAATAAGATATTCCTTTTTGATCCAGAAAGTCTGTCATGCCATGCTCCACCATGTATTCAATGCCTATGTCCTGCATTATTTTAATCGCTGCCAACATTTTTCTGCCTCTCTCAGTCAAAAAATATTCAACCTTCAAAGGGAAACCTTCATAAGAATTTTTATCAACCAGCCCAAATTCCTTTAGTTCCTGTAATTGTTCTAACAGCATTGATATCCCATTCCTGAGCTGAAAAATAATGATTGTTTTCCATTTTCCCTTTGTAATATCATGTACTAATTCTAAAGGACAAGTATATGTCTCACGAATTTTCATTTTTATAACTCCAGACAAGTAGGTATTCTCACCCGGGATTATCCTGGTTATAGATTATTATTTATTACGACAATGTGCTTTAATTGCCTCTCCGAAAAACTCCGCGATATTCCATGTGGCAAATCTATTGATATAGTCCGAAAATCGTTTATCAGTTTGATAGACTTCGCCCAAGCACATCAACATATCATCCGAGCAAGGGTAGAAGTTTTCAGAAATATACTCCTGCCATTCGATAACAATGGATTGAACAGCAGGTAATGTAGGTTCTTCACCTTGGAATTCAGCCAACCGTTCAAAAATGTCCTGGGAACGTATCAGAAAATCGTTCCATTTTTGGTTCCTTTCTTTTTCGGCCTTGGCTGAAAATAATGTAGAAAATTCTTGATACTCATGTGTACTACCCCAACGCTCAATGACCTCATTTCTATATTTCTCTTGTAGAGCGGAAATTTCAGAGTTAGAAAATGCCGTAAAGGAATAGTCGGTTTTTCCAGCCAAAGTATCATTAACTAAACAGATAAGTTCCTCTATTTTCTTTTTTCTAAGTTTAAGCAATTCTGAATGTCTTTCTAATGCTTCTCGTTTACTATATGCAGGTGCCGATAACAGTTCTTTGATCTCTTTTAATGAAAAGCCTACTTCGCGGTAAAACAAAATCTGTTGTAGTTTTTCTAAATCATTTTCAGTATACAAACGATATTTTGTTTTATCTGCCTTGGCGGGTTCCAGTAAGCCAATTTCATCATAGTAATGTAGTGCCCGTATCGTAATGCCGGTTAGCTTTGCAACTTCATGTACTGTCATTTTTTCAGACCTCATTCCAAAATTCCTCCACTTCTTTCAGTATTTCTTCAGCGGGTGTTAGAGTAGCTTCAATGATAGATTTACCCGTCTTTTGTAAATAATATTTTATCATATGATAGCCACAGGCATATCCAGCGCAATAGGGCAAACCAACAGGAAAATAGTTTTGCATTTTTGCCATTTCATCACCATATAGATATGCTGTCAGGTTATCTAAGCCCTGCACATCAAGACCTTCCCTTATGATAGGCTTGATATATCCATTCAAAGTTTCCATATCTGTCTTGCTTACCCACGGCCCAACATTTTCCTCACCATATAGGTAGGTAGCAAAGTTTTCAGCAAGGCCCTCACTAATCATCATTTCAGCAAGAGTAATATCATTGTGCCATTTAATAAACTGGAAACGGACGTTATGATTTGTTTCATGTGCCAACGCTACGGGAAGTCTGCGCTTTGTGTGTTCAGATGGAACAAGCCATGTAAAAATGTATCCGGGAATACCGCCATCACCACAGTAATTGTCATTCATAATCGAATAAGGGTTTTCTGGATCAGCCAGCAAAATGGTGTAGAGATATTCTTTTATTGGCAACTCAATTTCTGCATCAGTAAAACACTTTAAAGAACGCTCGATTGATTTTTGGCAGTTGTTCCAAAATTGGTTGTCTCTTAGTAGGATAATGCTTTCCGCCGATTTTTCATCAATTTTTTCTGGCAGAAGAAAGCCCAACATACCACTTGCCATAATGACATCATAGCCATTCGGTTGTACAGCCTTCATTGGCACATTGTAGCAGGCCCATTTCTTTTCAAAAGGCTTCATCATTTCATAACGGTAAATATCGTTCTTTTTGCAAAACGGAGCCTCCATAATTTTTTTATAGACCCCGTCAGAACGAACCGGCTGTACTTTAATAATGCTCATGTTTCGTACTTCCTTTCAATAGTTGGTAACTTTATTCTACGGTATGACGGAACGTCAAAGTCAATAGTCTTTTGCTTTTGATTTTGCTTTTGATTTTATGAAACCAAATACCTTCAAACATAAAATTTATTTCGTTCTCATATACACACAAGATTCATATTCTTTAATCATTATTTTGTAAATGAATTAAATCCTGAATTGATATATTGGGATTGTGGTAACGCTGCCTTTTTTGCGTTTTATTCTTATAATTAATTGCATTTTGAGGACATAACTGTATACATGCCATGCATTGTTGACAACGATGTTGAAAGCTGGGAAATCCATTTATTATTTCTATATTTTTTGCCGGACATATCATTTTACATTTTCCACATGATATACAGCTATTTGAAATTTGATATCCCATATCAGTTAAACCTGCTTTTTTAATCCGTATGTTATGATAGAAGTTTATTATGTCCAATTCTTTTTTATATTTTCTATAAAATCTCTAACCTGTGACAGCCTCATAGAACACCAGCCAGTCCCTTAACGTTTTGGGTGGTCTTATGGCATCCTGCAGATATCTGCGAACCGAATCGTATCCGTCTAATTTTGGCAATTGTATTTCAGCCGCAGCCAGCGGTTAATCCTTCAGACCTTGAACCACCGAATTATACAGAAATAAAAGAAGAATTGACAGAATTTTATGACGAATTTTGTGCGTGGTCTGATATACTCTATATTGACGAACCCTTACTATATCAAAATGTAGTAAGTGCATTAGAAACGCTTATTGATACGATAGTGCAATAAAAAAGGACAGAACAAATGTCTGCCCTTAGCCAATATACTTGATTTTTTATAAATATTCCCTTGAATGAAAAAATACATCTTCATTTTGAATATATTCCATGATATAATTGTCCAAACAGACTATCGGAACGAGGAAGATGTATGGACGATTTAGCATTAAACTATCAAAGTGATTTTTATAAAGCTATTGTCAAGGGGGAATGTAAGATTTGGATATTGGGCTCTTGTCTCTAGCAGAAAAAGCGTATTGAAAACCAAAACAACTTTTGCTATACTTTTTGCCAAGGAAAGATACAGTGAGGTTTATATCTATGATTACTCTGCATTTGAATGATCAAATCATCAAAAGCCTGAGCCGTCCGGAACTGAATATTCTGAAATATGCCTATGAGAACACGGATGAGCTTATGGAGCTGAGCATCCAGGATTTGTCGAATCGCGTCTCCTACTCACCCGCCACGGTTCTGCGTTTCTGCAAAAAGCTGGGCTACTCCGGCTTTTCGGAATTCAAATATGCACTGCGGGCAGAACAGCGGCGGAAAGGAGAAGACATTTCCTCCCACAGCAGCCGGAATTTCAGTACCGGGATGATGATTGACACCCTCAGCTCCAACATCCAGGCTACATCCAAGCTGATACAGGAAGAACAGCTCAATCAGACGTTCCGATACTTAGAGAGCGGCTGTCCCATCTACCTCTGGTCGCCGGGAGGACTAACTTCTGTGGCGGTGGAATATTTTGAAAAACTGCTGCTGTCCATCGGGCGGCAGGAGGTCTATTTTATCGAATCCGTAAAGATGTTTGAGCATATCCTGCGGAATTGCTCCCAGGAATCTCTCCTGATTCTCATCAGTACCTCAGGCAAGTATCCCACTACTATCCGTCTAGGAAAAATTGCCAACGCCAGCGGTATCCCGATTCTCTCCATCTCCCCCTACACCAGCAACGAGGTTGCGGACTTGGCGGATGTCAGCTTCCGTTTTTTCACCAACCAACGGGAAAACCTGGGAGCGGAGTTCACATCCCGGCTTCCTATCTTTTTTGTCATCAATACCATTATCCAATGTTATCTGCGCCATCAGACTCCGGTATGCGGCAATCAGGAGGACCAGAGAGATGCTCTCACTATTTGAAAAAGCCCATCAGCTCCCACTAACGGAAACTGAAAAAATAATCTTATCTTATTTTGAGGAATATTCCTCTGCTGTCATACATATGACGCTGAGCGATCTTTGCGCACAGTTATACACTTCTAATGCTACGATTGTCCGCTTCTGTCAAAAGCTTGGGCTCAGCGGCTACAACGATTTTAAGTACCTGCTGCGCAGCGAGCTGCGCGCAGGCAAAATGGCGCCCTTCTACGCTGATGAGTACATCAGCCGCAGCATGGCGCGCTTTCAAGACAGCATTGCCGCCCTGAATATCCGGCAGCTGGAGGAAATCACGGAGCTGCTGACCTCCAACCGGCCTCTGTATATCTACGGGACCAATCTCAGCGCCCTCCCGGCCAGATACCTGCAAATCGTACTCAATTCTTTGGATTATGCCTCTATTCTGATCGAATGGGAGAACCAGCTCAACGGATTGGTTCAAAACATGAACGATAACGCAGTCCTCCTGGTCATGACCGCCAGAGGACGCGGGGAGCGGTATTTGCGGCCCTTTGAGGTGGCAAAGAAGCGGGGGCTGACTACGGTTCTGCTTACCAGCAACCGGGAATCTTCTCTGATCCCCTACAGTACCATTACGGTCTGTACAAACGATCTGAACGAGGAATACCAGCATACGGATATCAATTCCCGTATTTTTCACCGTAATCCAGATTCTCATCGAGCTGACGGCGCAGAAAAAACGGGAACCAGTCGAAACAGCCGAAACGGCGGACTCCTGAACCGTGAGTCCGCCGTTTGCCGCTTTATCCGATTTTCGCCACCGTGGTTCTGCCCGCTTCCGCCGTGATGCCGGTGACGTACTCCGCCACCACCGGGTCCTCGTCCTCAATGAGGATGACCATGACATCCGAACAGAGCTTCTTCGACTCGATGAACTTTCTGGAGAAACGAAGGATCGGTTCGCCCAGCTTGATTTTCTCGCCCTCGGCTTTGAGCTGCTCAAAGCCCTCGCCGTTCAGGGCCACCGTATCCACGCCCACATGGATCAGGACCTCCTGACCGCTGTCGCTGCGCAGGCCGACGGCATGCTTGTTGTCCTCCGAGCAGTGGGTGAGCACGCCGTCGCAGGGGGCGACGATCACATTCTCCGCGGGGCAGATCACCACGCCGTCACCCAGGATCAGATTGGCGAAATTCTCGTCCTTTGCCTCGCTCATGGGCAGCACCTTGCCGCCCACCGGGGCCTTCAGCTCCAGCTTCTGGGCCGGGGCCTTCTTTGACGCCTTCGCGGGAGCGGCATCCGCCGCCGCAGGCATCTTCTCCATGAACGCCTTCGCCGCCGGGCCGGCCTTCAAGCACTCGCGCACATTGGCGGCAATGGCTTCCACCTTAGGGCCGTAGACCACCTGGATGTGCTTCTCGCTGGGGCGGATGAAGCCGGACGCGCCTGTTTTCTTCAGGATGTCCTCCCGCACCTTGGACGGGTCAACCAGATCCACGCGCAGGCGGGTCAGGCAGTTGTTGGCCGCGGCAATGTTCTCCACGCCGCCCAGGCCCTCGATGATCTGGTAGGCCTTGACCTTCTGCTGCTCATCCATGCTGAGGGAGGCGTCCTCTTCCTCCTCGTCCTCCGCCACGTCGATGGAGATGTTCTTCTTGGACAGGTAGTGCTTGAACACGATGTAATAGATGAGCGCGAAGGGGATGCCCACCACGATGACCCAGTACCAGTGGGAGCCGGGCTGGAACACGCCCCAGATCAGGTAGTCGATGAGGCCGCCGCCGGTGTTGCCGATGATGACATTCAGCACCGCCATGAGGGCGAAAGACAGACCTCCCATCACCGCGTGAAACAGGAAGAGCTGGGGGGCAATGAACATGAAGGAGAACTCCAGAGGCTCGGTGATGCCGGACACCACGCTGGCTGCTACGCCGGCAATCATCAGGGCTTTGACCTTGGGCTTTTTCTCCTCCGGGGAGGTCTGGTAGATGGCCAGCGCCGCCGCCGGCAGTCCGAACATCATCATGGGCATCTTGCCCTGGCCCAGGAAGATGGTGAAGGGATCCAGCTCGGAGAGAGGCACCTTGTCCACAAACTGGAGGAAGATGTTCAGGCAGCCCTCCACCCCCTCGTATACGCCGCCGATGGCGGTGGTGCGGAAAATCCCGTTGAGCACATGGTGCAGGCCGGTGGGGATCAGCAACCGCTCCAGGAAGCCGTAGCCGAATACGCCGAGGATGCCCGAGGCCTGGATGATTCCGCCCAGGCTGTTAATGGCCAGGGACACTGGGGTCCAGACGAAGGGTGCCACCAGGCCCACCACCGTGGAGGCCAGCATGACCGCCAGGGCCACAAACCGCTTGCCGCCATAGAAGGAGATGGCCACGGGGAAGGTGATCTTGTGATACTTGTCGTGGAGCTTTGCCGCCACTAGGCCTATGACAATACCGGCCACCGCGCCCATGTCCATGGTCTCCACACCCAGGATGTTGGAAATTTTCAGAGCGCTTAAATCTGCGAAGCCGCTGTTGATCATGGCGGCGGAGGCCACCAGGAAGGTATAGTACCCGATGAAGCCCGCAAAAGCGGCGATCTCCTTCTCCTCCTTCACCATGCCGAAGGCGATGGAGATAGCAAACAAGACAGGGATCAGGGTGAAAACCACGCCGGAGACCTTGTTGATGACGTAGATGACGAAGTGGATGTGGGTCTGGGTCAGGAGGGGCAAGGCCTCCTGTACCTGGGCCTTCATCAGCGCGGAGGAGAGGCCCAGGAAGATGCCGCAAGCCGCCAGGGCGGCGATGGGCATCAGAAGGCTTCGTCCCAATGCGGAGAAGAAGTCCATAATCTTGTTTTTTTGCACCGTTTTAACCTCCGATTCTTACTCTCTCTGTTCTTGCTCTGCCCTTCGGATCAGTCAGCTCAGGCCACATGCCCTGGTTGGCCTCAATGAGGGCGTCCAGCACCTTGCGGGCTTTCTTGGCGTCGCCCACCAGGCGGCTGAGGGTAAATGCCTCCAGGGCCTTCTGATAGGAGTGCTCGAAGAAGGCGTCCACCAGCAGCTTCTCTACGGAGACCTGATTCACCAGCAGGCCCAGGTGGAACTGGGGGATATTGCCCACGCCCAAGGGCCGGGGACCGTTGGCGCCCAGCTCGCAGGCCACCTCCACCATGGCGTCATCCTGCATGTTGGCGATGGCACCGTTGTTCTCCACGATAATAATATGGCGGTCGTTTTTGTTGAAGGCGATAGACTCGGCAACCTTTATCATCATCTCGGCGTGGGCGTCGGAGATGGCGTCGAAGCGGTCGCCCAGCTTGCCGGCGGCAATGACCTCCCTGCACTCAGTGAAGACCCTCCTTCACCTCGTCGGCCCGGGTGTAGTCGGGGTTGAGGTGGCTGGCCTTGTACTCGGGGTAGAGGTAGTACTGGTCATAGGTGTTGGGCAGGAAGTCGGGGAAGTCGTTCATAATGGTCTGAACCATGCCATAGGTATCCAGCCAGGACTGGTCCCGCTGCTCGGCGTCCTGGGGCAGGAAACCGTTCTCCTTGATGCGCCTGCGGATCTCGGGCATCAGATCCTTGCCGGTTTTCATGTCGTACATGTTGGTGAACCAGCCGTAGTGGTTCAGACCGAAGTACACGGGATCCAGGTCCTCCCAGTCGCAGCCCAGCAGGCGGGAGCAGGAGCGAACCACGTTCTCGGGCTGGTCGCAGATGTTCAGCAGGCGCTTGTCCCCGGGGAACTCCCGGCGCAGAGCCTCGGCCACAATGGCGGCGGGGTTGGAGTAGTTGAGAATCCAGGCGGCGGGGGCCAGGCGGCGGATGTCGTGGACAGCCTTGATCATGTCCACGCAGGAGCGCATGCCGTAGGCCATGCCGCCGGCACCGCAGGTCTCCTGGCCGATCATGCCCATGCTCAAGGGGATGTGCTCGTCCTTGGCCCGCATGTCCAGGCCGCCCGCCCGCATCTGCATAAAGACGAAGTCCATGCCGGTGTACGCCTCGTTGATGTCGGTGGTGTAGGAGAACTCCAGCTCAGGGAAGCGCTCACTGAAGAGGATCTCGCCGTATTTGCCGATAGGCTCCTGGCGCTCCGGGTCGATATCAAACAGTACCAGCTTCTTCAGCGGGAACTCCTCCCGCAGACGGACAAAGGATTTCAAAAATCCCAGGGTATAGGTGCTGCCGCCGCCGACGATACATACATTGAATTCTTTCATAAATAGTGCCCTTCCTCTTTTCATTTTTACATGATTTCATGTGATGCCTGCATTATAGTGAATTCTGCGGTGTGTGTAAATATTTTCTTTATATTCTGAAATCAATCCCCCATTTTATTGTTTATAACTATATAAGTAATTTTTTTCACAGCATATCTTTTGATGTTCAATAGGCGCTGACCATCCTGAACGAAAGCCCCTGCGTGAAGTGAGCACTGCTTATGGGATCCCGAATAAACCTGAATTCAACCGGCTGCTGGCGGACTATATCCTGCTCGGTCTGGAACTGCTGGGGAATAAGACCGGTATGTTCCGTGTAATATCGATTGTGGTTACTTCGGGGAAATCGAAGGGTTCTGCGCCTGCATTTGTAAGGGTGTCCCCTGGCTGGGAAAACGCACCTCTATCATGAAAAAATCCGACCCGGGAACAGTTTTCCTGCTCCGAAGCCGGATTAATTGAGGATACGTATCTAAACTTTCTCTATCACCTTTTTTATCCAATTCTTCTGGAACCATTGGATTAGCGGCCCCATAAAAGCGGCAGTAATCACGGTGGCAGCCCCTACAATACTTCCAAAAGCGAAGCCCACAATGACGCAGACAAAGTCTGTGGCAACTCTGGCAATTTTAAAGGGGATTTTCCCGCCGGTTTTTCTCTCTATGATAACGGCCAGCGCGTCATAGACAGCGATTCCCATGTTGGCCTCCATATACATAGCCGCTGCGAAGGAGCAAAGCACCACTGCCCCAGCCATCATCATGACGCGAACCGCCATGGGCAGGAGGGCGACATCTCCTACCGCTTTTGTAAGCATCACAACTATGATGTCCGCTATATAACCAATCCCGGCCATATTGACAATCGTCCCAGCCCCGATGCAGTCTTTTGCCTTCACAAGGACCAGCAGGAAGAGAAGAACGTTCACTAATAGCTGATAGGTTCCGAATTGAATCCGCAGGGTACCGCTAACGCCAAGATTCATGCACGTAAAAGGATCCGTACCGAACCTGGACATTCTGAGGAAACCCACCGCCGTTCCCATCAGAAGGTTTCCGATAAGCATCATTTCTGTCCTGGCTGCCAAACGTCTCTTTTTTTCTACATTCATAATACTTGTTCTTCCCTCTTTGTTCCATGCAGCACATAAATCTTAGACCAGAAATCCGTACACGTCTCGCCGCCGTCCAGCACCTGACCAGCAGACGCATCGGTGGTGATTAGCCCTGCATTCATCAGTTCTTTTCCTGAATAGGAGCCGTTTCTTCCCTCTATCACATAATCCATGCCGGCGTCCAGACCGCGGAGCTTTAACCTTCTGTAGGGACAAATCACGTCATTTAAAATTTTATAATAACCCATGACTGCGTCTTTCCTATCATCAGAGACAACCATCCATGCTGCCATGTTTCCTTCAAAGAGACTGAGCAGGCGGTAGAACGTCCCCTGGTAAATCAGCTTTCTGTACTTCTTTACAAATGAAATCTGCTGTTTGATTTCTTCCTGTTCCTCTTCAGACAGCTTATTAATGTCTAATTCGTAGCCAAAGACACCAAAATATGCCACATTTGCCCTGGTTGCCAACGGTGTGTTTCTGAACATCTGGTGGTTCGGAGTGACAGACACATGGGCACCCATGCTGCTTAAGGGATACACCATGCTGGTTCCGTACTGAATCCGGATACGCTCCACGGCATCGCTGTTATCGCTCGTCCAGGTCTGCGGCGCATAGTAAAGCATGCCTGGGTCAAATCTCCCGCCGCCACTGGCACAGGACTCAAATAAGATTTCAGGAAACCGTTTTGTAAGCCTGTCATACAAATCATACACACCCAGGATATACCGGTGGAAAATTTCCCCCTGCTGCTCTGCCGGCCAGCCGCTGCTGAAGCACTCAGTGATGCTCCGGTTCATATCCCATTTGATATAGGATACCCTGGAATTCACCAAAAGGTTCTCCATCTGGCTGTAGATGCAGTCCACCACCTCTTTTCTTGTGGTATCTTCCATGGGAAACCCTGCGGCCCGGTGTTTCAATCCGGTAATCTGGGTGGCTGCGGAACAGATTGCTGTTCTCATTGACCATCTCCGGCTCGAACCAGAGACCAAATTTCATCTGGCACTCTTCCTCGATTCGTCTGGATAAACCTGCTATTCCGTGCTCCAGCTTATTTAGATTGGCAGACCAGTCTCCCAGGCCCTGCCTGTCGTCATTCCTCGTCCCATACCAGCCGTCATCCAGTACAAACATCTCAATACCGGCCTTCTTCGCCGTCTTTGCAATTTCCACGATGGAATCCTCGTTGAAGTCAAAATAAGTTGCCTCCCAGTTGTTGATTAGAATCGGGCGCTCCCGATCTCTCCAGTATCCCCTTGCCAGCCTTTGACGGTACAGCTTGTGGAAGGTCTGGCTCATTCCGTTTAATCCGTCTTCAGAGAAGACAATCACTGCCTCCGTCCCGCCATCTTCTCAAAGGCCTTTAAGCGGCTGATGAAGATGTCGCCCAGCTCCTATCGGAAACAGCAGAACTCAAAGGGGATTATTTTAAAATAAAGCACCAGGGAATCTCCTTCTTGTGAAGGAGCTTTCTTCACATATAAAATAAGCGGCTGCCGCCTTTTTCAGCCTGCAACCGCTTATTCTTAACTCCAGGTATCCGTTCTGCATATCTGCAATCAGGATATTCTGAACTAATGGCTGTCAAACTCCTCCAGAGACGGCACATCTTCCTCAAAGGTTTCCTGACCCAGCTCATTGATCCGTGTGTTTCCCGCCTCTCCGTACTGGTACAGCTGATCTAACAGCTCGATGGCGGCGCGCAGTTTTGTACGCAGAAGATAACCGCCTGACTGAGTGGCCGCCAGAATGGTACCCATGGAGATATTTGGATTCCAGTCATAAGCCCGGCCGTGGAACACCTGAATCTTTTTTAAGACCTCCCGAATCTCACTGTCTGTCAGTGGGGCCAGCTGCTGGGCCCTGGTAATCAGATTTAAGACAGTCCGAACCGGTTCCTGCTGCTCAGGATAAATTTCTTCCAGGTTCTCATAATCATGCTTCGTCTCTATGACGTCCTCCGTATAGGAAGCGCCAAGTGCGAACAGGGTATAGATTCCTTCCAGCCGCTCATCAGGGAGCAGGAACTGGGCCATATTCCGATACGCGTTCAGCCGGGCTTTCTTGCTTAAGCGGCCGATCAGCTCCGTCTCATCAATCAGAATGACCCAGCCATTATATCCCATCAGACGGAAAAGACGGCTCAAAAAGGAAAAATAGTCTCTACAGTGCTTTGTTTTGCTGAAATTGACATTATATTTCACCCGCTCATTATAAATACGCCTGTATATCTGCTTGAGCAGCACGTTTGCTATAAAATCACCTTCCAGGTCCGCCTGAAGCATGAACTTCTCATCCAGATCTTCTGTGTTTAAATAGGCCCGCAGCAGATAATAAAGTTTGTCTGTCTCCAAATGTTTGGCCGCATAGAGCAAAAGCTCATTAGCAGCCGGACTTCCCGGAGTCATCTTCTCTAAAATCTGTGTAAAACCGGGCTGCACACGCTTTGGAAGAAAGGTATTGTTTACCAGCTTCTGATAGACCAGGTATAATTTGTCAAAGGGCGTTTCCTTGCTCAGAGAGAGGTACGATACCACCATATTGTTGGAATGGGCCATGCTGAAAACAGTGTTTAAAAGATGGGTCTTTCCCTCCCCATATTTACCCGCTATTATCATTCCCTTGGATTTTCCCGTCTCACAGGTCTCATCTAAATGGCCGGATATCTCCTTCATAATTCCAGGCCGTGCTTCTGAGAAATACTGCCCCACCGCCCGGGATGGAATTCCTGAACGCAGAGCCTCTATTACATGCCGCGCTTCAAAATCAAACATTATCTTCACCTCCCAGCGTTGCCATGTTCACCAGCCTCGGCAGGGAAACACTACCGTTCTTAGCCCGACTTATCAGGGCCTTACATGTCTCCAGGCTGATGGGACGGGCGGTGTCTCCAAGCCGCGTGTAGGTGTCGGCCAGCTTCCTTGACATCTCCATCAGGATCTGCGGCGTATACACCTCCGCCGCCAGGCGGTCTAAATCCACGATATCGGCAAATCGGTTAAAATGTTCGCCCACCACTTCATTCTGAATTCGCATCCACAGCGCCTGATAAGATTTAAGTCCGGCGCTGTCATGATCCAGAAGTTCCCGTTCAAAGGCAAATACAAACATAATGTTCTTCATGCTGTCAATGTCATCAATCAGCTGCCGGATGCTTTCATATGTATCTTCCCGTTTCAGCTTTGTATAGTGGACAGGGTCTAAGCTGGAACGGCTCAACAGAATCTCCAAATTATCCACGGTAATGAACAGCCCTGAATACCCCGCCATGCGGATTACCTCGGCCAGTGACCGGAGCATGTGCCTGGCGTTGTATTTTGTAATGCGGACAGGCGAAAGGCCGAGACTCCGTATGGAGGAAAGCTTTAAGCTTTTGTCCCCCTCCAGCCAGGATAACAGCATCTGCCGGTTCTGGTCTTCCAGAAAAGGATGGCCTAAAATCCCGCCGGTCAGCAAACTGCAGGCCAGCGCGAAATTATTATCGATCAATGGATTCTCCAAAAACATGGACTTAAGCTGAAGGCGGATCTCCCTGCGCGTGATGGCGTCCCCCAAATCGTTCTGGGACAAATAATCCATAAAGGTCAGCCCTTTTGGTATCTCCTCCGGGGTAAAGCCCAGATTCTTAATAATCTGTATGCCGCAGCGCCTTAAGCAGTCCAGAATGTCAGTCTGGCAAAGCGCCTGAATGTAAATCTCCTTAAAATCGTGAATCCAGATATCACGGGCGGAAAATCCCGCTGTCACGTAACCTTTCTCCCTGGCTGTCATGGCTGTATATTTAAGCAGGTGGCTTTTCCCGCTTCCGGGCCTGCCGGTTACGAACTTGATTTTGCTTCCGCCTTCCCGTATATACTCTTCAAGATAGTGCTTCTGCCAAAAATCGGTAATGAAATTCATGCCTGCTGACAGCTGGCGAAGAAGTTCGGTATCATCCGGCGCCTCTCCCGCGGATAATCGTTTCTTTTCAAACCCAAGCCGGTCAGCCGGAGTTTCCGGTTCTAATCCGGTCATTCTGTATTCGTCCGTCATACGGTTTTCTCCTTATTGAAAATAAAACGTCTTTTACCGGAAAAAGCGGATCGTTGACAGGTACTCTTCCCGTCCCTGGCTGTCCAAAATTCGGATTGCTTTATTTCCCTCACGGCTGGGGCCGAACTGGATTCTCCGCCCGTCTTTAATTTCCTTAATTCCGGAGCCGTAAAGTCTGGCTAAATCAAAGGCATAGCTCTGCTGGTCATAGTCTCTGCGGAATCTTCCCATAGGCGCCAGGAATTTATACAAATTAGTCAGGTAAATATCAGCTTCGGGCTGCCTTTTCAATTTCAGAAGCGCCAGGTCATAGACATCAGCCAGTTCATTGGCAAATGTAAGGGCGTTAAAGGACGCCTTCATCAGCTTGTCCTGTCCGGCCTTTACCTGCCTGGCAAAGCTCTTAGGACGCATACACTGTACCTTCTTCCGGTCCAGATAGAGATCCTGGTTCTCCGCGTCGATTTTCACCCTATAGGGAAACATCTCATAGACAGGGAACTCGCCTTTCACATCCACGCCCAGTTCCCCGCAGGCCTCCAGCATCTGGGCTGCAAATTCACCATCCCCAAAATATTCCCGGGAGTTAAAGCCTGCTTCCAGTTCCTTCATAGCGCTCAAAACGCGGGCTTCCTCAGCCACCGCTGACTCCAGAAGTGCGATGTCGCGGCGAAAACTCTTTAAATCCCCGTTCTCCATTTCTTTGGCAATCATTTTATGAAGCTTCTGAACCCCATTGATCTTGTCCTTCATTTCTTTCTCTAAAACCTGATATTCGCTGTATAATTCTTCGTAATTCATATGTCCCTTCCTTACCGTCTGTGTGACTGTTGTTTTTCTCAGTCCAGTATACTAGAAAAATGCGAATTTTACAATATTATATGTGAAATGTGATGTCCGCTGTGGTTGGATATGGTATACTATAGGCACTTATAATGCGGCCATAATAACAAAAGCGGCAGCCGCCCTACAGGAGGCTTTTATGGAATATCAGTTATATCTCTGGCAGGAGAAGTGCTTAAAAGAATGGAAGAAAAAGCACTGCCATGGAATCGTCAATGTTGTTACAGGAGCGGGAAAGACGTATCTGGCCTTAGCCGCCGGAGAGCTGCTTAGAGAGCAGACAGCCGTGTCTGATCTCAGGATTAAAATAGTGGTTCCCACTGCATCTTTGCTGGCGCAGTGGGGTGCTGCCATACGGAATTTTTTTGACGGGACCGTATCCCGCCAGGACATTGGTTTCTATTACAGCGGCCAAAGAGACACACCGGACCGTCTGTTTATGATTTACGTAATCAATTCCGCCCGTTATTCTCTTGCCCGCCATATTGTCAGGGATCTTGAAGAGGGATTCACGGTTTTTTTAATCGCAGATGAATGCCACCGCTATACCGGAGACGAAAATCGAAAGATATTTGACTTCCTTCCCTTTACTAAAAATTGCCCTGAGCAGTATGCATCTCTGGGGCTGTCCGCCACGCCCGGGCTAAACCGGCCAGAAAACGCGTCCGTTCTCATTCCCGCCCTGGGCCCGGAGATCTTCCGGTATGGACTTAAAGAGGCAGAAGAAGATGAGACGCTTTGCCCTTACGCCGCCTTTCATATCGCGCTTTCTTTTACCCCTCAGGAAAAAGCGGAGTATGAGGAGCTGAGCGGCAATATGAGGAAAATGTTCCTTAAGCTAATCTCCCATTACCCAAGCTTAAAAGGGCTGAACCGCTCCGCCTTTTTCCGCAGGCTCTGCCAGATTGCTAATGAAAAAGGGGACTACGCATATTTAGCCCGGTCATACTTAAACTCGTCTCACAAACGCAAAAATCTTACCAGCGAAGCCATGTCCCGTCTTCAGTGTGTCATAAAGCTCATAGGACTTTTAGATAAAAGCGCAAAGATTATTATTTTCGGTGAGCGGATTAAGCAGGCCGATATCCTGTATGAGAAGCTGGACCGTCTCTATCCCAACCAGGCCGCGCGCTGCCATTCCGCTATGGATCCCAGTGCAAGAAAGCTTGCTCTGGAACGTTTTCGTGACGGCGAAGTGCGTATTCTCATCAGCTGCCGCGCTCTGGACGAGGGCTTTGATGTGCCGTCCGCCAGCGTCGGAATCGTCATGTCCTCAGCGTCGGTCAACCGGCAGCGGATTCAGCGCCTGGGCCGTATCCTGCGGCGGCACGAGGGGAAAGAGATTGCCAGTCTATACTATCTATATATTGCGGAGTCCTCCGAGGAGGCCTCCTATTTTCCCGTAGAATCCCAGACATCCGCGGTCTGTGAGCTGTCCTACCATTGGGAAAATGATACGTTTTCACACCCTGCCTACGAAAGGCAGGTCCGAACTGCCATGCAGCGATTCAGGCGGGCGAAACCGGACGTCTCGCTTTTGTCCGAGGCAGCAGGCTGTTTTGAACGCGGCATCGTAGGGCCGGACTGGCTCATGGGCAGGGCATACTGTACTGTAAAAATCCAGTTGTCAAAGACAATCGCTGAAAGGAATTACTGGATTTGTATGAAGCAGATTGCCAGATAACTTAAATATATTTGCCTGCCCTGTTAATTAGGGATACTAAAATAAACCTGCCCTGCCTCCAACGGCACCCCTTTGGCCGCATACATCTCGCTGACCGTAACAAACTGGTATCCCTGGGCAGCCAGCAGGGGGATGACCGTCTCAAAGGCCTCGGCCGTGGCTGGATAAAGGTCGTGCATCAGCACAATACTTCCATCCCTTGCCTGGGAGAGCACAGATGCGGCAATGGCATCCTTGTCCTTACTGGACCAGTCCTGCGTATCGATATTCCACTGAATCATGGGGTAGGATACCAGACCAGGCACCTGGCTCTTAAAGGCGCCATAGGGGACACGCACCAGTTTTGGCCGAAAACCTGTTACAGCCTCCACCGCATCGTTGGTCATCTCAATCTGAGAAGCCACTTCTTCCGGAGAAATCTTTTCCAGATTCTTATGGTTGAATGTATGGTTTCCTATCTCGGACCCGGAATCCCGGATTCTCTTAAGGGTATCCTTGTAGTCATTGACGCGGCTTCCTACTATAAAAAAGGTAGCCCTGCCCCCGTAAGCCTGAAGTGTGTCCAGGATTCTTATATCCACGCTGTAATAAGGGCCGTCGTCAAAGGTAAATGCTATCATGGGCTTAGAGGCGTCAGCAGGCCCGGAAACAGGGAACAGCTCATTTTTGCCGCCTGCCGGGTCTAAGGACGCATCACTGGAGGGCGGGGCGGCCTGCACCACGTTTCCCGGCCCATCACTGGATTCTGCAAAAGGCGCAATGGTCTCCGGTGTCTGCTGCCGGCCTTTTTCAGAATCAGACAGAGACGGCCCCAAGACATTTCCCTGTTCTCCTGTTTTGATTGAATCCGACTGATTATTCCTTGCTTCGCTGTTTTTTGCTGCTATCCGGACAGCGGGACCATTGCTCCTGCCCGCCACCACATTCTTTCCATAAAAAAACAGCTGTGCACACCCAATCACAACTGCCAGAATCAAAACCAGCTTCACACCAAACTTCAGGGTAGACTTTAATTCCTTCTCCCGCATCTTTGCCTGTCTGGTCTTACTGATTCGTTTCTTCATTTTGGTATCCTTTGACATAAATTCTGGTCTCCTGTGTATTTTAAATGCAGCCAGCCTTTGACCAGCCTGTTTATTGTAAACAAATTAAGTAGTGCTGTCCATGGATTTAAAGAAATTGAAAGAATATGTCACAATAACTCAATAAACGTATAGGAATAGATACCACTATCAAAAAGATATCAGCCGTCACAACTGCGCGAAATGACGTGAGAAAAAATAGTACCGTACAAAATCTCCTAAAATGAATATGAGAAAAAATATCATGAGAAAAAATGTCCTCAAATCAATGCCGTTTCTTGAAGAATTTTAATTTATATGGTAGAATTATCCATGAAAGGAATTTGATGGTTTATATCGGGGTTTGATATAGATAAAATATGGGATTACCAGGAAACGGGGACTTACTGTGAGAAACGAGAAACTGATTGCACTTATGAATTTAAAGGGTATGACCCAGGCAACCTTATCAAAGGAGACACACATACCTGCCAGCACCTTGAAAAGAATTATAAACGGGGAAAACCAGAAGGATAAGATGGTGCACATGGAGTCCATTTCAAAGGCACTTGGCACTTCCGTCCATTCCATTTTCGACATTCCGTTGGAAACGCCCCTTGCTGCTGCGCTTCGCCCGGATGAAGCAGGAGCATCTGTCACCAAGCTTCTGACTTCAGACGAATCCCTGCTCATTTACTGGTTCCAGAATACATACCGCGAAGGCCAGGCAGCCATCCTTAAACGGGCCAAGGAAGAATACAACAAAACCCAAAACGAAATATCAAAAAAAGTGACGTCACTTGACAAACAAAAAGACAAACCCGATGATTTCGGCCAACTTTCCCTTGAGCTTAAAACGTAGCCAAGCTGCGGTGAGTTTTGCCTCATCGCAGCCTTTTTCTCACATTTTAAGCATTCTGTTTCGTCTGGCCGGCCGTTCTCTTAATCTGCAGAGGCATCCTGACTCCCATGGGATTGAGGATCACGCCCTTTGCCTCTTCTGTCATGATTTGTGGTATCTTGTCAGCCGTCACCACAAGGGGGCGCAGTTTTCCCTCCCGGTTAAACCTCTGGAACTCTAATATGTCTGTAAAGATGGCCTGGAATAACTGTTCGTTCACCTTTACAGCTGCCAGCCCCTTACCCTCCTTCTCCACAGGAACAATGAAACTGCCCTTGCCGAAATCATTGGAAATCTCATCCTGCCATTCCTTAATCTGCGGCAGGTTCTCCTGCCCCGGTTTCCTTCTCAGTTCCTGCATGTAATACAGCATGGTCAGATGAAGGGACGGATTCTCCACCCATATCTTCTCCCCCGACTCCTGTCCCTGCTGATTATTGCGCTTCACAAAGTCCTGCAGCTGAATCAGGCAGTCTCTCCCGCCGTCTTTTACCAGCAGCGCATTGACCCCAAGAGTATAAAGGCTGGTGTAGAACATCAGGAACTGCCTGTTCTCCAGCTTCATGGGCCTGACAGGTATTCCTGCCTCGGTCTGTTCTTTTGACTCCTTTATGGCTGCCTGACCGTCAAAGAAAACAATGATTTCGTCATCATAGGTTTCCTGGTCGCAGACCACATAGGGCTCTCCCGTACACATGGAAAGCAGAACGTAAAGCTCCCCTGCGTTCTTAAGACGGTACATGATTTCCTGTTTTCCTGTAGTTTCATTCGGTTTCATTTGTTTGTTTCTCCTTTATGGTTTTTCCCTCTTTTCAAATGATACACAGCTTTATTATTTTACCATATCATAAACCCATTGCCAAGCGAGACCTCCCTGCTTCGCTGTCCGGGCTACGGCTTTTTACCAAGTTATTTTCTGAATATATCCACATCCACATTGCCCGTGGAATAGATCCCGGTCCGTTTCTCAGCGCTCCTGAAGCCGGCTACCATGGCAGCCTCTGCTATTTCATTCTTTTTCAATCCAAGGTCATAGCCCTGCATGTTGTACGGAAGCCAGCCCAGCATCATGTCCCACGGGCCCGAGCCATCCCGTTCGATTCCCTCTGAATAGCAAAGCAGCACGCCGCCCGGATTCATGGCCTTATAAAGCTTCTTCATAAGGCTGGCCAGCTCCTGTTCCACGAAGCTTAAGGTGGCTATGGCCATAATCAGGTCATAGCCCTCCCCTATATCATCCGCCAGGTAATCCCCTGTCATAGGAACCGCCCGCCCTTCCAGGCCGGTGAGACGGATGGACTCCCGGATTGCCGGTTCCATAGCAGGGCGGTCATAGAGAATCCCGGATATATCCTCCCGTTCCCCAATCACTCCCAGGCCCAGCAGCCCCGTTGCGCAGCCTAAATCCAGAATTTTCCTGATTACCGGATATTCCGGAAGTTCTCTTACCATTCTCTGTATCTCAGTCTGGCGGAAGCCCATTTGAGACTCCCGCATGTTCTGTACGTACTGCTCAAAGGTCAGCTGCCCTCCCAGTCCATGGCCCCCGCCGGGGCCGTCTTCAACCAGCCTCTTAATATCCCTGCATCCCATGCACTCCTCTGCGCAGTTAAAGGCCAGATGGCCGCCGATGTATTCCGGCCTGCCTTTTACAAGGTAGCGGTCCGTTTCCCTGCAGTTACAGTACATCCCATCCCTTTTCCAGATAAATCCCAGACAGTAAAGGGCGTCCAGGAAATACCGCGTGTTATCTTCATTCCACCCTCTCTCCTCTGAAAGCTCCCTGACGCTCTTACGCTGGGTAAGGCCCGAAAAGACATCCAGTTCCACCGCCGCATTCAGTACACCGACATACAGCGGGAGATAGGGAAGCCTGATGAGCCTCCGTAAAATCCCCTCTGATGAAAATGAATCCATAGGCATTGATTTCCCCTCCAATCCCCCCATACACAGTTTCCGTTTATTACCTCCTCACTAATAGTATATGTTTATATCTCCGGATTGTCCTACTGTCCTGACGGTATATAGGCTCCCAGCACATCCCTGGACTTTCTGACCACCAGGCCGCTTCCTCCGGCGTTTTTCACATCCTCCACCATACTGACCATAAGAACCGGCTTCTGCATATCCGCATCAGCCGTGTACACGGCAAACCATCCCAGTTCCGTGCCGCTTGTATCTTCCTTGGATGCTTTTATCTCAGCTGTTCCTGTCTTTCCTGCCAGGGTGATGTCTGAACGCATGGCAGCGTGTCCTGTGCCGTGTTCCGAACTGATTACAGCCTTCATTCCGTCCTCCACGATCTCTGCTGTTTCCGGTGTGCAGGCATCCTCAATCCAGACCTCCGGCTCCGGTGTATCCTTGTATACAAGATAGGGCTTCAGGACCTTTCCCCGGTTGAGGTACATGGTATAAAGGGATGCCAGATGGACGGGATTTACCAGCACCTGGCCCTGACCGTATCCGCTGTCCGCCAGCTGGATTTCCGTTTCAATCTGGTCCGTATTGGAGTACTGGGATTCCGCCACCGAGATTTCAAAGGGAAGCTTCTGGTTAAATCCCAGCCGGTCCAGCCCTTCCATAAAATCGTCTTTGCCGATTTTCAGGGCTGCCCTTGCAAAGTATATGTTATCCGAGTAAATATAGGCATTTTTAAGGTTGACCGGGCTGTAGCCGTGAAGGGTGGTAACGTAATATCCGCCCCAGCCCGCATCCTTCTGCCAGCTTAGTCCTGCCGCGTCCTCCCCGAAATTCTCATCCGGCGTAAGGGCGCCTGTGGTAAGGCCGATGACGCCTGTGATGGGCTTAAAGGAGGAGCCGGGGGCAAAGCGCTGCCTGAAACGGTTTAGCATGGGCTTTCTCTCATCCTCATTCAGCCCGGCCCAGGTTTCCTCCGACATGCCCAGGATGAAGTCATTGTCATCATAGCTGGGGGTGTTCACCAGAGCCAGAACCTCTCCTGTGTAGGGATTCATGGCCACTGTACAGCTTTTGCTGTCCTCAAATGCATCATACACCATCTCCTGCAGGCTGCTGTCTATGGTGAGGGTAATATCCTGGCCGTCAATTCTGGGAATGGCTGCCAAAACCTGCTTTTCTTCTCCCTGGGACGTGACAATGGATATAATGCGGCCATTCTGTCCCTTTAACTCCTTCTCAAACAGACCTTCCATGCCGCTCCTGCCTATGACGCTGTCTGACAGATATCCTTCCCCCTTGTGCTCCTCAAGATCCTCTGCCGTCACATTCTGTACATAGCCCACCAGATGGGCCGCTTTCTCGCCCAGGGGATAATACCTGACAGGCGTATCTGTGATCATGACGCCCGGAATGGTCAGAAGTTCGTCCTGAAGCGCCCTGTTCTGTACATTCTCATCCTCCGGAAGTTGGGACTGGAGATTGAGCTCATCCACCTTCTTTAGCGTCTTAATGGGAACAAGGGAATCATCCTTAACCCAGCCAGCCGACAGCTTTTTGCGGATGCTGTCAGCAGAAACGCCTAAAAGCTCTGAAAGCCGGTTTAAGTCGTCCTCTGAATATTTATCCGCCTCCCGGCTCATCTTTCCCGGCACAAGCCCCACCATGGATGCGCTGCCCTTTCCGGCCAGCATAATACCGTTTCGGTCCAGGACGCTTCCCCTTACGGCCTTATCCGTGGTGACCCTTACCTTGTCGTTCCAGCTCAGGTTGGGAAATATGACGCGGTCGTTCCAGATCAGCCTGTATTCTTCGTCTTTCTTTCCATTCTTTTTCTTTCCGGCCTCTTCACTCTCATAGCCTTCTGTCCCGGCTGCCTCAGAGGATGCCTCCAGCTTAAAATCCACCCGGTTCAAAAAATGGATGGGGCCTGCGGAGCTCTCCATGCTGGTCTCATAGCTGACCGTCTGAATCCCCTGGTCCTCCTTCTCCTCCACTCCGGTAATATCCACCCGGATGGAGGAAGCGCCGATGCCCTCGTATATATTCTTATTTCTGGTGATAAAATCCTCCTGGCTGATGTCCATACGGCTTCCGGAATCCAGCATCCGGTACATGGCCTCGTAATTTCCCTCAGTCAGGTATCCTATATACTCCATGAACCGTTCATCCGGCGTGGCCCGCCGTACACCGGCCTGCCCCTTTGCAAACCATAAAAATGCCATGCCCGCAGCAGCGGCCGCAAGACACACCAAGACCAGGGGAATGATAATAACCGCCCTTGATCTTCTTCGTTTTCTTCTGCTTCTCATTTTATATTCCTCTCAAATATCCATGATTATACCGGTCCAGACATACCTTGGCTGAATCCATCTATAAATTGTTGCACATGCAGCAGGCAAAATCAATAGCGCAACCGAATAATTAAGAAAAAAAGAAGAAAACCCGGATAGTCTCCCTGCGTTGCTCCGGCTCCCAGGATGTTCAGGTCCAGGGTCCTGTCTATCTTCCACCCTTCCCCTGTTTTTACACACTGGAACAGTCCGGCAAAGCAGCAGACGCGTTCTCAGTCCGGTCAGCGTGAGCTATATGGGGAACCCGGCCGCACCCGGCCGTTCCTGTGATGACCGCCATGGCCGCGGCCGTGCCTAAGGACAGGATAATATTCCTGATATGATTCTGCAAACAGTCTTCTCCTTTTATCCGGTCACATCTGTACCGGCAGTACAAATTCCTGGTTCCATCCATAGGAGGGGCTTTGAAGCTTCAGCCGGATTACAGATTCCCCCTCCTGGTATACTGCCTTGAATCCGGCCAGCTCACCCGCATTATATTTGTCTGCCCCTGCCATATCCGCCATTGCGTATACGGTTTTTAAGGGGTCTTTGGAACTGTCCTCCTGGCCTTTCTCCGGCTGCACCGCATTTACGTAGTACAGGTTCTTATCCGCGTCCCTCATCTCTGCCCTGGCATCGATGTAGGCCATATGCTTGGTAAGAGGGTTTCCGTTTTCATCCGTGCCATATTGATAAAGTTCATCCATGGGACTGACTCCGTTCAGATATATCCTGCAGTCCCTGAATTCCACCACCATATCCAGAGGCTGCCGCTCCCCGGAAACAGGTATCTCCAGCACTGTTCCCTGCTCCGGCGATATGACGATGGGTTTCTCCGCATGCAGGGACGCTTCCGTAACCACAGCTCCCTCTGGTATCCTGTACAGTGTCTCCTGAATGCTTCTGGGCCGAATGCCGGACAGCTGGTCCAGTGATGTTGTCAGCTGTTCCCCCAGCACAGGCACCAGTTCGGTGGTCCTTCCATCTGACAGCGTAGCCATCAGTTTTCCGCGGCTGAATCCGATCCTGTATCCATCCTGTGAGTAGGTATAGGTGGTAAGCCTGAGACCGTCCTCCTCCACTCTCTCCTCTGCCATCCCGTAAAATCCTTCGTGGTCCACCATTCCCTTTATATCCTCCAGCGAATCATAGGCAGGCGCCCTCTTAAAAACGATTTTCATAGGTTCTTTAAAGCCGTCCAGCCAGAGTTCATAGACACCCTCCGGCTCATCCAATGTAAACCGGCCCTTTCCTATGGTTTTCTCCGACACTTCGGATATGTAGTAGCCGCCCTTTCCATTATCTTTGTAAGAGATGCTGTTTTGCTGCTGGGCAAAGCCCAGTCCGGCCATTCCCTTGCCGTTAATACGGTCAAAGGTGACCGCCCTTGCGCCTTCCTCCTTCTGCGCTTTCTTTTCCGCCCGTATTCTGTCCCGAAACGCACTGTGTCCGTAAATGTTTTTATCACTGTCAATACAGAAATAGCTGTCATCCCAAATTGTGTAAATCCCCTGTTCCTGTTTTTTCTGTTTTTCCTCCTCCTGTTTCAAAATCTCCTTTACCTTCTCATCCGGTATCAGGGTCACGGTATCATCCCTCAGCTTCACCCTGACGCTGATCACGTTATCCTGATACACCGCAGAAAGAAGCCTGGCGCTGACTCCATCCTCATCTGTTTTCATCTGGCTTGCGTCCATGTCCAATACATACAGGGCCGGTTCCCCCTTTTTACATATGCCGTATTCGGGAACCATCTGCCACCGGTCCACTGTCCCCGGACCGTCTGCCCCCTTCTCCGCCTTAGCCGTCTCCTGTCCATCTCCCATAGCCGGTGTTCCCGGCGCGTCCCTCTGCCTTTGAGACTCCTCTGCTTCCTGGACGTTCTCTCCTTCCGGGGCACCATTCTCCCTGTCCTTCTGTCCTGTGCCGCCCTGTCCCCGGACATCCGCGCTGCTCTCCTTCTGTTCCCCGGTCCCGCTGGCCGCTGATTGGCAGGCCGCCAGACTTACAGCCATGAACAAAAGACATGCCGCAAGTCCCGGGACTGTTATCCTGTGAATTCGTATTCTGCAGAGTTTTTTTCTGTAAGCTGATATTCCGTGGATTTTTTTCATATTAATCCTCCTCGTTTAGAACGCTGCGCCGCGTCAGAAAACGTCCGGCATAATTCCTATCCTAATTTTACCATATCATCTTTTTTCAGTGCTGAACTTTTCTTTAATAATCCTTACAATTACGCGGACCGCTTTATTCCGGGATAAATTTAACGCCCAATGTGTCTTGTCATATGTAAATATATGTGCTATACTGTTGCAGACATAAACAGAAAGCCAAATGAAAAGCCGGTGTCACTCTGCCGGCAGAACAGGGGAAATTATGACAAAGCAGGAAGAAATAGAGCAGTTAAAAGCAAAGCAGGACGCGGTCATCCTGGCCCATTACTATGTGGATCCCCAGGTACAGGAAGTGGCGGATTACATAGGAGATTCTTTCTATTTGAGCAAGGTTGCGGCCGGTCTTGACCGCAGAACCATGGTGTTCTGCGGTGTCTCCTTCATGGGAGAAAGCGGAAAGCTCCTGAGTCCGGACAAGGTGGTCCTGATGCCCGACGCACAGGCAGACTGTCCCATGGCCCACATGGTAACAAAGGAGGAAGTGGAACAATACAGAAGGGAATATCCTGACCTTGCAGTGGTCTGTTACATCAATTCCACTGCCGAAATCAAGTCCTGGTCCGATGTGTGCGTCACATCTGCCAATGCGGTCCAGATTGTAAGAAACCTGCCAAACCGGGACATCCTTTTCATACCGGATAAGAACCTGGGACGGTACGTGGCCAGCCAGGTGCCTGAAAAGCATGTGATGCCGGTAAACGGCTGCTGCCCTGTCCACGACCAGATGTCTCCCAAGGAGGTATCCGCCTTAAAGGAAATCCATCCAAACGCCCAGGTACTGGCCCACCCGGAATGCAATGCCCAGGTACTTGAGCTGGCTGATTATATCGGTTCCACCACCGGAATTCTCAAATTCGCCGCCGGCAGCACTTCCCGGGAATTCATCATCTGCACGGAAAACGGCGTGCGCCATGAACTGGAACGGCAGAATCCGGGCAAACACTTTTATTTTCCTGATACAGAACCAATTTGCCGGGATATGAAAAAGATAACACTGGACAAAATCATCCATGTCCTGCGCACAGGACAGAATCAGGCATCCGTACCCAAAGCCTATGTCCCGTCGGCCGGCAGGGCTCTGGAGCAAATGCTTAATCTGGCCCGGTAGCCGCCTGAAAGCAGATTTCAGGCGGTCGATTTCAGACAGTCGATTTCATAAGGAGGCATTAGGAAATGACAAAACATATATACTGTGATGTGGTGATCGCGGGGTGCGGGGCGGCAGGGCTTTACACTGCCCTGAATCTGCCAAAGGACCTGCATGTTCTGATGATATGCAAGGAGGATATGGACACCTGTGATTCCATGCTGGCCCAGGGGGGCATCTGCGTGCTCCGGGGCGAGGACGACTATGAGTCATACTTTGAGGACACCATGAGGGCCGGTCATTATGAAAACCGGAAGGAGAGCGTGGATTTGATGATACGCACCAGCCCCGGCATCATCCGGCATCTTCTGGAGCTAGGAGTAGGGTTTGACAAGAACCCGGATGGTAGTTTAAAATATACGAAGGAAGGCGCCCATTCCAGGCCCAGAATCTGTTTTCATGAGGACATCACCGGTAAAGCCATCACCACGGTTCTCCAGGAACAAACAGCCGCGCTCCCCAATGTGAATATCATGGAATACACTGTCATGACGGATATTCTGACCGCAAACGGAGCCTGTGCCGGCATCCTGGCCAGGACAGGGGACGGCAGTACCCTCTCCATACACGCCCGGGACACGGTCATGGCCACCGGGGGCATCGGAGGACTCTACCAGCATTCCACTAATTTTCCCTGTCTTACAGGTGACGCGCTGACCGTTGCCCGCAAGCATGGCGTAAAACTGGAGCACCTGGATTACGTCCAGATACATCCCACCAGCCTTTACACGGAAAAGCCCGGCAGGTCCTTTCTCATCTCGGAATCAGCCCGGGGCGAAGGAGCTGTGCTCCTTAACGGCAAAGGAGAACGCTTTGTCAATGAGCTGCTGCCCAGGGACGCGGTATCCCAGGCCATTGAAGCTGAGATGGAAAAAGAGGGAAGCAGGCATGTTTGGCTGTCCTTTGCGCCCATGCCCCGTGAAACCATACGGGAACATTTTCCACATATATATGAAACCTGCCTTGAGGAAGGTTATGACATCACAAGGGAGCCCATCCCGGTGGTGCCTGCCCAGCATTATTTTATGGGCGGCGTGTGGGTGGACCTGGATTCCAGAACCACCATGGAGCATCTGTACGCAGTGGGTGAAACCAGCTGCAACGGGGTTCACGGAAAGAACCGCCTGGCCAGCAACAGCCTGTTGGAGAGCCTGGTGTTTGCCGGGAAAGCCGCAAAAAGAATAGAGAACAGCCAGAAAGGGAGAATTAATTATGAATCCAATTACCATGCAGCTTGTTGCTGACAAATACATACGTCTTGCCCTGGAGGAGGACATCAGCAGTGAGGACGTGTCCACCAACTCAGTCATGCCCGAATACAAAAAAGGCGAGGTACAGCTTATCTGCAGGGAGGACGGCATCATTGCCGGATTACAGATTTTTGAGCGCGTATTTACCCTTCTGGACCCGGAAACCAGGGTTGTCTTTGATGTCAGGGACGGGGAGGAAGTAAAGAAAGGCCAGCATCTGGCTACAGTCACAGGGGATGTGCGCGTCCTCCTGTCCGGCGAACGGACGGCCCTGAATTATCTGCAGCGGTTAAGCGGCATTGCCACTTATACACATACCGTTGCGGGGATGCTTGAGGGTACCGGGACAAGACTTCTGGACACCCGGAAAACCACTCCCTGCATGCGTATTTTTGAAAAATATGCGGTGCGGATTGGAGGCGGGCAGAATCACCGCTATAACCTGTCCGACGGCGTGCTCTTAAAGGATAACCACATCGATGCAGCCGGAGGCGTCAGGGAGGCGGTGACCGCTGCAAAGGCATACGCTCCCTTTGTCCGCAGGATTGAAGTTGAGACAGAGAACCTGGATATGGTGAAGGAGGCAGTGGACGCTGGCGCCGACATCATCATGCTGGACAACATGACGCCGGAGCAGATGGCTGAAGCCATACGCTATATTGACGGCCGGGCCGAGACCGAGTGTTCCGGCAACATGACAAAAGAAAACATCCGGACCATTGCAGAGCTGGGTGTGGATTATGTATCCAGCGGCGCACTGACCCACTCTGCCCCGATTCTGGATATCAGCCTGAAGCACCTGAAGGTGTTGACGGATTAAACCGTAACTATGTTTTGCAGGAGGGAATGAGAAATGGAATGTGCAATGAACGGAACGCAGAGACGCAGAAAGCTTCTGGATATGATGAGGCAGGCTTCCACCCCTTTATCCGGAGGAGCCCTTGGCAGGGCAACCGGCGTCAGCCGCCAGGTGGTGGTCCAGGATATTGCTCTCCTGCGCACCATGGGCTATCCCATTCTCTCCACCGCCCGCGGGTATGTCCTCAATGAATCCAAACACGCATCCCGTCTCTTCAAGGTCTGCCACACCAATGAGCAGACCGAGGATGAACTGGTCACCATCGTGGACCTGGGCGGAACCGTGGCGGATGTCATGGTCAATCACCGGGTATACGGGAAAATGTCAGCCCCCTTAAATATCAAGAACCGCCGCGACGTGCAGTTGTTCATGAACAATATACAGACCGGAAAATCCACCCCTCTCATGAATGTCACCTCCGGCTACCACTTCCACCATGTCTGCGCCGAGCAGGAGGAGATACTGGATGAGATAGAGGAAGCCCTGAGAAAAAAACACTATCTGGCAGAGCTGCTGCCCTATGAGATGTCCGATAATGAGTAAACAGGAGCCTGATATGCAGAAAAAAACACATGCTGTAAACCCATTTTACTGCGGCCTTACAGTACACCGTTATACGGAATACTCAAAAAAGCTTACAAAACGCCTGCGGGCAGCGCTGATTACAGACCTGCACAGCACCATATACGGCAGCGCACAGGAGCCGATTCTTAAGGCCCTGCAAAGTCACAGGCCCGACCTGGTTCTCATGGCAGGCGATATTGCCGACCACAAAGTCCCACATAAGGGGACTTTACTGCTTTTAGAGGGCCTGAAGGGACAATACCCCTGTTATTATGTTACGGGAAACCATGAGCATTGGATTCACCAGATACCCGACATCAAGAAAATGTTCACCGGATATGGGGTTACTGTCCTTGGGGGCCAGACCATCCGTACAACAATCAAGGGGCAGCCCCTGATCATAGGCGGGGTGGATGACCCCCATGCCTTTACAGACTCCCACCACTCCATTAAACTGGATTCCAGATGGAAGGAACAGTTCTGGCGCTGCTGTTCCCGCACCTCCCCCGCCGTCTACTCCATCCTGCTGTCACATCGGCCGGAGCTCACCAAATATTACAGGGACAGCGGATTTGATCTGATTGTGGCCGGCCATGCCCATGGAGGGCAGGTCCGTATGCCCGGCTGCTCTGGCGGGCTTCTGGCGCCTCACCAGGGCTTCTTTCCCCGGTACGCAGGGGGACAGTATGCCCTGGGAACCACCTCCCTGATTGTCAGCCGGGGACTGTGCATCAACAGGCTTCCCCGTATTTATAATCCTCCGGAATTGGTGCTGGTGGACCTGAGCCCCATTTCATAGAGCGTACCATCCTCTCTATATGCTCTTCCCAGCGGGTCACAAATGGGTCTGGTCCTCCTGCCGGGTCTGGTCCTGCCGGATCTGCTGCCCGCTCCAGTCCCATTCCTTTGGAACCGCGTCCATAAACTTCTCCTCGTATATATCCTCTGTATCCGGCTCCTGAATATACAGGGTGCTGCCGCACATGCCGGTAACCCCATGGCTCTCCATGATGATTTCTGTTTCGCGCCTCCTGCAACAGCTTCCCACAAACGCAGCCAGTCCCCCCGCCAGCACAATCATGGCTATGACCACATAATTGATGATAAAAAACAGGACCATTCCATATTTCAGAATCAGCATCCCGTTCACACAATACCTTATGTCCTTTTGCCGGTATGCCTGGAAGGATCGGACCACGTTCAGTATTCTCAGCACAGCGACCGCCATTAGATAAATCAGCACCCCTGCTCCGTAAAGGCCCAGGCCCAGCCAGGAGCTGCTTTCCGCGTTACCGCTGCCTGCCAGTAAAGCACACTCCAACAGCATCATGTGAAGAGGTACACACAGGGTCATCACCACTGTATATCCAATAGGGAGTATATATTGCCTCACCTTGTTTTCTTTTTCCCACATATATCTTACCTCCCGGAGACGGCGGATTTTATTAAGGTTTTTCTAATTTTTCTTACAGTTGCTTCCAGCATCTTTACATTTTCCAATCGTATGATTACTATACAGTTTAAAGGAGGAGAACCCTATGATTCAAACGATGAAACACGATTTCCAGCTGTCTCCATTCTGCTGCTGCCTTGGAAAACTGACCATTGCCAGCTGGCTGCTGACAAATACCATGTTCCTTTTGGCCAGTCATGTTCCCTTTGTGACACTGGACTTTGTGAGACAGATTTCACTGGAAAGCTTCTTGGGCATCTGGCTTGGAATCTTTCTCTGCATGGTTATTCCCTATGTACTTCCCTCTGCCCGCTCCCGGATTCATTTTTCCCTGATTCCCAGCGTGCTCATGTATATTGCCACCCTGATGATAAAGGAAACGTTCATACTATGATAAAAACCATGGAACAATGGCTGACCGGAAAAAGACTGCTGATAATCCTCACCATCGCGGCGGCTGTCTGGTTTTCGTTCACCGCCGTCATGACAGTGCTGCGGTACCGGCTGAATTACGCGCCGGCTTATGATTTCGGAATTTTTTCACAGATGTATTACTATATGGATAAATGCCTGTCCCCTCTGACCACCTGTGAGCGCGACGGGCTTTTATCCCATTTTGCGGTCCATCTCTCACCTGTCTTTTACGTACTGCTGCCCTTTTACAAATTAGTCCCCCGGCCGGAAACCCTGTTGGTGCTCCAGTCTCTCGTTGTCATAAGCGGAATGGTTCCCTTATGTCTTTTGACCAGGGCATTTGGATTCACCCGCCTGCAAACCCTGTGTTTCGGTCTTATGTACTGCTTTTATCCGGCTTTTATGGGCGGATGTTTTTATGATTTCCACGAAAACAAATTCCTGGCCGTCATCATTCTCTGGTGCATGTACTTTCTGGAAACAGGTCATTTTAAATCCATGCTGGCCTCTGCCGCCCTTCTCCTTATGGTGAAGGAGGACGCGCCTGTCTATGCGGCCTGTATCGGACTTTACCTGTTCCTGTGGAAAAAACAGTACCGCTTGGGAGCCGTTGTCTTTCTGGCGTCATGCGCATATTTCTGTATTGCTATCTGGTATATCAACCGTTTTGGGGACGGAGCCATGATTAACAGGTTTGACAATTTCATATCGGACAAGCGCCTTGGCTTAGTCAGCATGTTTAAGACCATCCTGGTCAATCCGGCCTATGTGCTGTCCCAGATTGCGGTGAAGGACAAAATCCTGTTTTTCCTTGAAATGCTCCTTCCGCTGGGTTTCCTTCCACTCATGACAAAAGACTGGCAGAAATGGACCCTGCTCATCCCCTTTGTACTCATCAACCTGATGTCCAATTATAAATACCAGCACTCCATCTACTTTCAGTATACCTACGGTTCCGGAGCCCTGCTCATTTATCTGGCATTGGTGAATTTCCGGGATATGAAGCATACCTTCGGCCACAGGCGCAAAAACCGTACAGGATATGACGGCCGGCTTCCGGGCTCCGCCTGCGCCTGCGGCCTGCTATGCGGCCTCGTCCTCATAGGAGGCGTGATGTACAGCAAGTCAAATTACGCCAGCCTGTTTCAGCGCCATCATGAGGAGGCCGCCCAGGCCAGGAGCATTCTGGATCAGATTCCCCAGGATGCCTCTGTAAAGTCCTCCACCTTCTTCCTTCCCCAGCTTTCCATGCGGGATGAAGTCTACCTGCTCACAAGCAGTCATCCGGCTGACTATATAGTGGTGGACCTGAGAAAGGGTTATGAAAAGGACCTGGAACAGATTTTGGCCGACTGCCAGGAACATGGGTATGAGCCGGCAGGAACCGTGGACGGCTATGTGGCCCTGCTAAAGCAGGATGTGGAATCCAAAGGTGGCCTGGCACGCAGCCATAAGCAGCTGTTTCACGCCGCCCTCAGCCAGGACCGGCAAAAGCTCCTGCCAGCCCCTCAGCGGAAACTGCATGATGACCATGGGTCCGGATATTATCCGGATAAACCGTCTGCCTGAATCATATATCTGATGAATTTGAACTTTTATGAGAAACAAAGACCTGTTTTTAAAGGATCTAAAGGCACGGCAGCTTCATTCCTATAAGTCCGCCGGCATCACACAGATTAAAGTGCTGGTGCATCCGGAAGACAGGGACCTGCTGCGTCTTCGGTAATTGCTTCCGCAAAAGACCTGGCAATCTCTATAAGGAGCTCTGTTATCTTCTCCATGGACTGTACCGGAATGAATTCATACTTTCCATGGAAATTATGGCCTCCTGTGCACAGGTTCGGACAGGGCAGCCCCATATATGACAGTCTGGCGCCATCCGTGCCTCCCCGGATCGGAACCACGATTGGCCGGATACCCAGCTTCTCCATGGATGCCCTGGCCTTATCAATCAGGTCCATGTGGGGCTCAATCTTCTCTTTCATGTTATAATAGGAATCCTTCACCACAGCCTCCACTGTTCCGGAACCATATTTCCGGTTCAGAAATCCGGCTGCCTGGGCAAACAGTTCCTTCTTGCGCTCAAACTTCACCCTGTCATGGTCCCTGATGATGTAATCCATCCTGGCTTCCTCCACACAGCCGGTCATCCTGTCCAGATGATAAAAGCCCTCATACCCTTCCGTATACATAGGATTCTCATCTGCCGGAAGCAGTGACTGGAATTCCATTGCCATGAGAAGAGCGTTTCTCATACGCCCCTTGGCCGTGCCCGGATGGATATTGGCACCATGGACCGTCACCCTGCCGGAAGCAGCATTGAAGTTTTCGTACTCCAGCTCTCCCAGCGCTCCGCCGTCCACAGTGTAAGCCACATCAGCCCCAAAGCCTTCCACATCAAAGCCATCGGCTCCCCGGCCCACCTCCTCGTCCGGCGTGAAGCCGATACAGATCGTCCCGTGCTTAACTTCAGGATGCCTAAGAAAATAGGCGGCCATGGTCATGATTTCAGCGATACCGGCCTTATCATCCGCTCCCAGCAGAGTGGTCCCATCCGTGGTAATCAGGGTCTTGCCCTCATATTCCTTTAAATCAGGAAAATCCGCTGTTCTCATCCATATGTCCTGTTCCCTGTTCAGGCAGATGTCCTGTCCGTCATAGTCCCGGATGAACTGCGGCTTGACATCCTTGCCGGAAAAGGAGGGAGCCGTATCCATATGGGCGATGAAGCCCAGGGACAGAGATGTTTTTCCCTCCTCCAGATTGGACGGAATACATGCATATACATACCCCTGCTCACTCATCCTCACCTGGGATGCCCCCAGCTCCTTAAGCTCCCTGACCAGCTTATGCGCCAGTTCAAACTGCTTCTTTGTGCTGGGAATGGACTCCCTGTCATCCTCTGACTGGGTGTCGTATGAAACGTAATCCAGCAATCTCGCTGTAACCTCCGATATTTCTGCCACCTCTCCATTACCTCCTGCGATTTTCATTATTATATTACCGGCATTATATTACCAGAGCGTGTCTGATACTTCCCTATTCCCCGCCGCTACCGGTTCGCCAGTTCCTCCGTGATTTCCTCCCATGTAATGCCGCGGTCCGCCATGAGCACCATCATGTGGTAGAGAAAATCCGAAATCTCGTATTTGATTTCTTCCGGGTTCGGATTCTTGGCCGCTATGACGATTTCAGTGGCCTCCTCTCCCAGCTTCTTGAGTATCTTGTCGATTCCCTTGTCAAACAGATAGTTGGTGTAAGAGCCTTCCTTTGGATGCTCCTTACGGTCCAGTATGACCCCAAATACCTCCTCAAATACCTTCAGGGGATTGGTTTCCTTATATTCCTTCTCCGCCAGCGTGGTAAAAAAACAGGACCGGTTTCCGGTATGGCAGGCAGCTCCCACCTGCTTCACCGCCGCCAGAATGGTGTCATTGTCACAGTCAATCTTCAGGGATTTCACATACTGGAAGTGGCCGCTGGTCTCACCCTTCAGCCACAGCTTCTGCCTGCTCCTGCTGAAATAGGTCATTCTGCCGGACGCCAGTGTGGCCTGGAATGATTCCTCATTCATGTAGGCCATCATCAGCACCTCCAGAGTCTTATAATCCTGGACAATGACAGGGATAAGGCCGTCACTTCCCAGCTTGAAATCCTTCCATTCCAAAGAACTCTCAAAGGTATCCGTGACAATACCCGCGCCTTTTAAAATCTGCTTCAGCTCCATCACCTTGTCCAGGTCATCCTCCGCCAGAGTCAGGACAGCGCCTTCCACCTGGGGACACCCCAGGCTCAGCTTCAAATCCCCGGCCATCTCCTGGACGCTTTCATGACCGCCGCAGAATATAATGCTTCTGCAGGATATCTCGCCGATCTCACCCAGCTCAGCCAGGGACGGGACCGGACCGGATGCCCTGCATATCATCATGGACGCCCCCAGCTGAATATACTCCTCCACCCGGTTCAGATAGGACAGGTCCGGCATATAGGCATATATCTTTTCACTGCCAAACCGGTCTGCCGCCTCCTTCATCATATCCACATTGTCTTCATAGCTCACATCCAGGAATACGGCGCTGGCTCCTGCATAGAGGTACTTTTTCACATCCTCCAGGCGCCTGATTCGTCCTCCCGCCAGTATGGGCTCATCCACGGTGCGGGCTGTTTCCTTGATAGCGCCTATGACAGCCTCGTGGTCCTCATCTGAAAAAGAACGGTCGCAGATAAATATTTCATCCGCTCCGTTGTCACAGGCTGTCCTGGCAAGGTCCTTAAGCCTGCCCTCATACTCAAGCTTTCCGTTCCAGGAAAATGTCTTTCCGTTCCTGTAACCAAATCCCATAATCAGCTTCTTGCAATCAGTCATTTGAATCTCTCCATTTTCTCTGGTACTTAAGCCTCATAAAGCCTCACGGCCTCGGCAAGGTCAATCCTGTTCTCATAGAGGGCCTTTCCGATGATGACTCCCCTGATACCCGCCTCATGCAGGCGTTTTAAATCCTCCATACAGGATACCCCGCCGGAGGCTATGATGTCAAGTCCTGTCTCCTCTGTAAGCTTCCTTGTGGCCTCCACATTAGGGCCGGACAGCATTCCGTCCCTGGATATGTCGGTATAGACAATGTGCCTGACACCGTATTCCTTCATGGTAAGACACAGGTCCTGGGCGGTAAGGGAGCTGACTTTCTCCCATCCCTCCACTGCCACCATGCCGTCCTTTGCGTCCACGCCTGCCACAATGGCCTCCTCACCGAATTTTCTGACCATATCCCTGAGGAATTCCGGGTGTTCCACTGCCTTGGTTCCGATGACGACACGCCTGACCCCCAGGCCCAGCATACGCTCCACCGCTTCCCCGGAACGGATGCCGCCGCCAATCTCAATGGGTATGGAAACCGTGTCCGCAATCCTGCGTATGACCTCCTCATTGACAGAATGCCCTGCCAGGGCGCCGTCCAGGTCCACCAGATGCAGGAAGGATGCCCCCTTCTCCTGCCAGTGAGCAGCCACCTTTTCCGGGGCGTCCGAGTATATGGTGATATCCTTAAATGCTCCCTGTCTTAACCGGACACACTGTCCGTTCTTCATATCAATTGCCGGATATAACTGCATATGAATCTCCTTTTATTCTATTATTTTCTCCATGTCTTCAGACGCCGGTTCCGGAGGACATACGCACATCTCCATCCGCCGGTTAATCTCGCCGGCCAGCATGGCTCATAGAGTCTGCTTCTTCGTCCCGCTGCCAGGCCACTCTCTCCAGTAAAAAGCCGGACAATGCCGCAGTCAGTCCCAGAATCAGGCACAGGACCATGGCATACAGCCGTATGTCCATGTAACGGAGCATTGTCATCTTCCGAGACAGAGCGGGCATATTTCCTATACTAAAGGCTCCCCTTGGTGGAAAGCACGCCTGACAGACGGGGTTCCGCCGCCACCGCGCCGTCCAGAGCCTTGGCGAATGCCTTAAAGGCAGCCTCGATGATATGGTGGTTGTTGGTCCCTGAAAGCTGCTTTAAATGAAGGTTCATCTCCGCCCCATAGGAAACGGCGTAAAAGAATTCCCGCACCATCTCAGTCTCCAAATCCCCCACCTTTTCCCGGTTCAGGACCAGGTCGCAGACCAGGCAGGGCCTTCCGCAAAGGTCCAGGGCGCAGAGCACCAGGGATTCATCCATGGGCAGGATTTGGGAGCCATAGCGCACAATCCCCTTTTTGTCCCCCACTGCCTTCCGGATGGCCTGTCCCAGCACGATTCCCGTATCCTCTATGGTGTGGTGGGTATCCACCTCCAAATCCCCCTTTACCTTAAGGTCCAGGTCAAAAAAGCCATGGCGCGCAAAGCTGTTTAACATATGGTCAAAGAACCCGATGCCTGTGCTGATGTTCCCCCTGCCGGAGCCATCCAGGTTAAGGGTCATGGATATCTGCGTTTCATTGGTGCTGCGGGTGATGGATGCTATCCGTTCCATATTCGTCATACCTCCCTATTGTTCAAAGCGCACTCTGACGGAATTAGCGTGGGCTGTCAGGTGTTCTGACTCGGCAAATGCCACTATGTCCTTATGGGCTGCCTCAAGGGCCTCCCTGGAATAATAGATAATGCTGGATTTCTTAATGAAATCATCCACGCCCAGTGGCGAGAAGAACTTAGCCGTCCCATTGGTGGGCAGGATGTGGTTGGGGCCGGCAAAATAATCTCCCAAAGGCTCTGAGCTGTACTCCCCTATAAAGATAGCGCCTGCGTTCTGAATCTTGGTCATGACCTCAAAAGGATTCCTGGTGACGATTTCCATGTGCTCCGGCGCAATGCTGTTGGCTGTCTCCACTGCCTTTTCCATGGATTCCGCCACCAGGATATAACCGTAATTATCCAGGGACTTTCTTATGATGTCGCTGCGTGACAGCACCTTCAGGAAGCCATCCACCTCAACGGATACCTTCCTGGCCAGCTCCATGCTGGTGGTCACCAGAATGGAGGACGCCAGCTCATCGTGTTCTGCCTGGCTTAACAGGTCTGCGGCCACAAAACGCGGATTGGCGCTGTCATCGGCAATCACCAGGATTTCGCTGGGGCCTGCTATACTGTCAATGCTCACGTGGCCATAGACAGCCTTTTTGGCCAGAGCCACAAAGATGTTGCCGGGTCCCACGATTTTATTTACCCTGGGGATGGATGCCGTGCCGAAAGCCAGGGCCGCCACTGCCTGTGCCCCGCCTGCCTTATAGACCTCTGTGGCTCCTGCCATGTGGGCCGCTGTCAGAGTCACCGGATTTACCTTTCCGTCCTTTCCGGGCGGCGTCACCATGGCAATGCGCTTCACTCCCGCCACCTCGGCCGGAATAATATTCATCAGGACAGAGGAAGGATACGCCGCCTTGCCGCCGGGCACATACACTCCCACACTCTCTAAGGCAGTCACCTTCTGGCCCAGGATGGTGCCGTCAGGCTGGGCGTCAAACCAACTGTTCTGTCTCTGCTTCTCATGATAACGGCGGATATTGTCCATGGACTTCTCCATGACCTTTAAAAGGCCCGGTTCCACCTGTTTCATGGCCTCATCAATTTCCTCCCGGGTCACGCGTATGCTGTCCCCATCCAGGGACGCCCCGTCAAACCGCTTTGTATACTCAAACAGCGCCTCGTCTCCCCTGGTCTTTACATCATCCACAATGGCCTGTACGGTCTGGGTATAGCTGTCATAATTATTGGGGTCCCTTTTCAACATGTCCGCCAGAATATTTTCCATGGACTTATTGTCTAATGTCACGATTCTCATGCCTAACATTCCTCCGCTTTCCTGACTTTGCTCCTGTGCTCCTACTTTCCGGCCTTCTCCTTAAGATATGCCTGAAACTTCTTGATGATGGCCGTGATGCGTTCATTTTCCGTCTTCATGCTCACCTGGTTCACCACCATCCTGGCGGACAGGCTGCACACTTCCTCTAACACCATGAGTCCGTTCTCCCGCAGGGTGGAACCTGTCTCCACGATATCAACGATTACCTCGGACAGTCCCACGATGGGGGCCAGCTCGATGGAACCGTTCAGCTTAATGATTTCCACGGTCTGATACTTCTGGTTATAGAAATAGTCCTTTGCTATGTTGGGATACTTGGTGGCCACCCGAATCAACTCGTGGTGCTCCAGCCTTTCCCTGGCTGATTCAGGTCCGCAGACGCACATCCTGCATTTTCCCACCCCAAGGTCCATGACTTCATAGAGCTTGCGGCCCTCCTCCAATATGGTATCCCTTCCCACAATGCCAATGTCAGCCGCCCCGTACTCCACGTATGTAGGCACATCATTGGCCTTTGCAAGAAAAAAACGCACTCCCAGGTCCTCATTAACAAAGATAAGCTTCCTGGAAGCCTTATCCTTCATCTCATCACAGGAAATGCCGATTGCCTCAAACATCTCCATGGCTTTGTCCGCAAGCCTTCCTTTGGCTAACGCTATGGTCAAATATCTCATCGTTTTCACGGCCTCCCTGTGTTTACTCGTAAGCGGTAATGGGTATCTGGTCTATATTCCCGTTCACCGTGTCCATGGCTGTCACTGTGGTCCCGTCACCCTTCAGGTACAGGACATTGCGCATGCCCCTCTGTGCTGCCATGGCCTTGTAATCCTCTAGCGGCACCTGCTCCTTCTTCTTCATGGACTGGACGGCCAGCCCCTTATCCCTGAAATAGCTGCCCAGCCACAGGGCCCGGGATCTGGCTGACGTCTCATAGAGTATCACCGTGTTCACCAGCGTCACCGGAACATCAATCTGCTGCCTGGAAAGGGCGGCCATCAGCTGGTCTACCACAATCACGAATCCCACTGCAGGCGTATCCTTTCCAAACTGCACCAGCAGCTTGTCATACCGGCCTCCGGTGACAATATAATCCCCGGTTCCATAGGTATATGCCTTGAAAATGATTCCCGTATAGTACTGATACCTGCTGAGCATCCCCAGGTCGTAGGATACATAGGCTTCCAGGCCTCTGCTCTCCAGAATGGAGTGGACCTTCTCCAACCGCTCAATGGCAGCCAGGGCCCCCGGATTGGCGGTAAGCTTTTTCGCCTCCTGCATCTGCTCCAGGGGGCCGAACAGCTCCGGAAGTTTCAGAAAAGCCGTCTTAAGCCCTTCGTCCATGGACTGGTTCTTTAGCAGACCCTCCACGGCAAAATAGTTCTTGTTTTCAATGTACTGATTCAGCTCTTGCTCTACTTCCTCTTCCAGCCCGGCCTCCTTGAGAAGGCTTCTGTAAAATGCCACCTGACCCAGCTCCACCTGGAACTCCTTAAGGCCAGCCTGCCTCAGGCTGTCAATGACCATGGCAATCATCTCGGCATCCGCATCCTCGGAATCATCCCCAATCAGCTCAGCCCCTGTCTCAGCCCGCTCCTTAAGGCGGCCCTGATAGCTGCTGTTATTCTTAAAGGTGCGCTCCAGGTAGCAGAGCCGAAGAGGCATGTGGTCGTCCATAAAGTACTTGGCCACGCACCGCGCAACCGCCGGCGTCATATCCGGCCTCAGAACCAGGGTATTGTTGTCCCGGTCAAAGAACTTAAACATCTCCCTGTCCGGCACGCTTCCCCTGTCCTTGCTGAAAATATCAAAATATTCAAAACTCGGAGTCTGGATATGCTCATATCCGTACAGGTAAAAGGTATCCAGAATCTTGTCCTGTACTGCCAGCTTCTTCCTGCATTCTCCGTTATAACTGTCCTTTACGCCCTCCGGCGTATGAATCAACCGATTATTCCCTGCCATCCTGTTCCCTGCCTTTATATTTTTTCGCGCTTTCACCCTCTATACTTTTCTATGGTAAAGTGCTAATTCATTAACGTGATTGTTTCATTATAGAGGAAAACCCTGCGGCTGTCAATCATATTTTCGTGTCCCCGAAGCAGTTTTGGGATTCCAATCTGCTCATAGTGCAATATACCTTATTATACTTTTATTTACAGGACTGGTCAATGAAAATGTACCCGGGGGGGAGAGAGACAGTACGGACTTTAAAAGGACCCGGCTCAGGCAGCATAGAGGGCGCGGCGCTTCACTCGCAGCCTCCTATGACCTTCTGTCCAGGTCTTTTTGTATTTCTTCCAGATAGTGGACCAGAAAGCCCGCGTGGGAGCGGACCTGCCAGTTCTTGTCCACCTCGTCGTAGGTAAAGCTTTTGCGCCCTCCCGCCTCCATCCGCTTCCAGTATCCCTCTATCTGTTCAAAAGGCAGGTAATATATCTCATCCAGGCCGGTAAAATAGAGAATGATAAACGCAATTCCGCCCTGTTTCTCAAATTCCCGCATGAACTCAATCTGGTGGGGATGGATATTTTGAAGGGGAAATGTCTTTACCGCGCATTCCTTGGCATCAAAACACACCGGAATCCCCTGTACGGCCCCGATATAGTCCACGGTACTCTTCTGGCCAAAATAGGCCAGGGTGATATGGCGGCTGGACTTATCAATTTCAATGGGAGTGATGGGAGTCGGTATCTTCTGTATCAGAGCCAGCTTCTTTTCCCTGTACAAATCGTTGGTATGGTTAATCAAATCTTCAAGGGTAGAGCCCCTTAAGCCTCTGGAATTCCAGGTACCCATGTCAGTTCATTCCTTTTATGTATTATATATTTACGGATAATGATTCTAATGTGTCTCTATTCCGTGCATCAGATAAGTATATCAAAATCAAGGATATTTCACAAGCACAGCAAATTTAAATGAAAAAATATATGAAAAAATATAAAATAACTGAAAGGATTCCAGAGTCCCAATCGTATTAATAATGAACGAATCAGAAAAGGAGATTGAAAAACATGAAAATCAGAACTATAATGGCAGCAGCAGCCACGGGCATCCTGCTAACCGCAGCAGGAAGCAGCCTTGCATGGGGCGCTGACTGGACCTGTCCCAGAGGATATGCTGACTGTACGGATTATGAATACTGCAGGAGCCACGAGCACGGGGACTGCGAAGGCCACTGGTCTGAGGACGGGGATTGGGTATGCCCGGACGGGAACCATGGACAGGCATCCTCACCGGGTACTTCAGGGTATGGATGCCATAGCGGAAACAGCCATCATGGCAGACGCGGCTGCGTTTCACATCACAGATAGGAAAAACAGTACTGCATATGGCAGTATCGGACATATGGAGCGGCTATGCGGCAGGAATCAGATGTAGAGCAGACGATTGGGCAATATGCGGATATGGTAAAACACATCTGTTTTGTCTATATGAAAAATGAAAGTGATACAGAGGACGTGTTTCAGGATGTGTTTTTGAAATACGCCCTTTTTTCTGAACCCTTTGATTCTGAGGAACATAAAAAAGCATGGCTGATTCGGGTGACCGTGAACAGGTGCAAGGATTTGCTTCGCAGTTTTTTCCGGACACACACCTGCTCTCTCGAAGAGGCCATGGCCATGGCTGATACAAAAAACCAGGACCTGTCCCATATGCTGGAGTCCGTGATGAATCTTCCTGATAAATACAGAATCATCGTTTATCTGCATTATTATGAGGGCTATTCAGCCGTGGATATTGCAGGTATTTTGCATAAAAATGTCAATACCATATTTACACATCTGTCAAGGGCGAAAGCCGAGCTTAAAAAAATGCTGGGAGGTGATGAGGGTGAAACAGAATATACATGATGCATTTGATACAGTAAGCTGTGATGAAGTCTTGAAGGGACGGACCCGTGACTATGTGATAAAACACATGCACCGCAGCAGAAAGCCGGTACCGCGCAGAATGAAGTGGGCTGTATCCCTTGCCTGTCTCCTGCTCTTTTCCGCCAGCGGCCTGGGCGGCTACAGCCTGTACTACACGGAAGCGGCCGTCATCAGCATAGATGTGAATCCCAGCATTGAACTGGATATCAACCGCTGGGGAAAGGTGGTGGACCAGACCACCTACGGGGAAGAAAGCGAGACTGTCCTCCAGGCCCTTTCGCTTAAACACCTGGAATATGAGGAAGCACTGGCGCTTCTGCTGGGCAGCGATGCCATGCAGCAGTATCTGAAAAAAGACGCCCTGGTCTCCATCACACTGGAAACAAAAGGCAGCGACCTTAAGATGCTCTCAAGTCTTCAGGAGTGCGTGGACACAGCCTTAATGCAGTGCCATGGCGTAAAGGCGGAGTATGCCAGCGTGGACAGCCACATGTGTGAGGAAGCCCACCAGCACGGGATGTCCTTAGGAAAGTATTACGCCATACAGGAGCTTCTCACAGCGGACCCCCAGGCCACGCTGGATGAATTCAAGGATAAGACCATGAAAGAGATAAAGGGCCACACGGAACACTGTGAACACCGTCAGCAGAGAATGCAGGGGTCCTCACAATCCACAGAGCGTTTTGACAATCAGGCGGACGGCCAGGGATCCGGCTGCCACGGCAGCCGGCATCACAGCCGCCAGGGATAACTATGAAACACTCATCGAGCAGGGAATTGGGCTAATCCATGAGGAAGGGATTGAAAAATTTTCTTTACGAAAGGTGGCGAAGAAAGTAGGTGTATCAGCGACTGCCTGCTATAATCACTTTGGAAATATTGATGAGCTGCTCCGGGGAATGTACTCTTATGTGATCGACAGATTTGCAGCCGCTCTAAAACAGGCAGTTGAAGATAATCCCTGTCATAATGTTACAATTTCTATGGGCGTGGCCTATGTGGAATTTTTTGCAAAGTATCCGCACTATTTTAATTTCTTATTTGACAGTGAATATCTGGGCATTCAAATAAAAGAAACTGAAATCACATGGAACAGCTCCTTTACTCCATTTGAAATTTTTGTAAATGGTGCAAAAAGAGGAATGAGGGAACTAAACATTGATGAAAAAGAGTTAAGAGACGACCTTTTGGTAATGTGGGCAGCCGTACATGGTCTGGCAGCTATGGCTAACATGAAAGGCGTACAGTATGACAATGGTGATTGGGGCGCTCTTACAGAGAGGATACTGCTTAACAAAGTAATGCTGTAACATGAGTTGAGAACCAGGAGGGACTTATTATGACGGAATCAGAAGCAATCAGAGCAAGGCACGCAGTCAGGAATTATACAACGAAACCACTTTCACCTGCGGTTATTGATGGACTGAAAGAAGAAATTGAGCAGTGTAACCGGCTGGGACAGCTGCATATTCAGTTAGTAACGGAAAATGAGGAAGCATTTAAAAGCATTATTCCCCTATTCGGGAGATTTAAAAATGTAAAAAACTATATTGCTTTGGCAGCCAAAAAGCAAGGCGGGTTTTATGTGGAGTGCGGCTACTATGGAGCACGTCTTATGGTTAAAGCTCAACAAGCAGGCCTTAACTCGTGTTGGGTAGCCATGCAGTGACAGATGGTTTATAGATGGCATGAATGCGGCTGTTCTTGCTCCAACCGGTCTTAACAAACAGAATTTTTTTATCGAAGCTAATGGGAATACCGTATCCATCCGCCCAAAGGACAATCGTCCTATGTCCCAAATTGATATTGGCATTGTGAAATACCATTTTGAGATTGGTGCCGGAAGGGAAAATTTTAATTGGAAATGATTTGAATCATATATTTACAGGCTGTCGCAGACTCTGATATGCACGGGGGACTGCGGCAGCCTTTTTGGAACCTATTCACCGCCTGCCTGTTCTTTACTTTTTCACCGGAAAGAAAATCTCTGTCTCCCACTCATCCGGCGGAAGCTTGTCAAACTGGGTCTTGCGGTAAATCTCATAAGGCATCCCATTCATATGATAGCCATTGGCGTTAATCCAGGCCACGATGGCGCCATAGGCATCCGGCAGTCCTGAATAGGGACCCTTGTGGATGGTAGCTGCACACAGACAGCCCGGCATGACAAAGTCAGCCTTATCCCGCTCTGTGATACCCACTCCCAGTTCGATATCGCTGTAAGCCGGGTCAAATTCCCGGTCGTGATAGATAGCCATGACCACCCCGTTTATGGTCATGTGTTCCCTGGCAATCTTTTCGTATATCTTTCCGTAGTATGTGCCGAATTCCTCCACTGACATCTTGTGTCTCTGGGTAACAAGAACCTGTTCCTCTGCTTCCTTTATCTGAATCTCATAATTGTTCTGATAACTCATAATGTCACCTGTCCTTTCAAATTCTTCCAGATGATACCCCATTTCCCTGATGGTTATGGAAATATGCTCCATCTGCCGCTCCAGGCGGAATCTTTGTTTGTACAGCTGCCGCAGCAACTCCCTGCTGTCCGGGATGGTAAGCAGAGCCTGAATTTCCGTAAGGGAAAAACCATACCGTTTCAGCCTTCCAATCAAAAGCATGGTGCCAATCTGAGAGTCCTCGTAGTACCGGTATCCGTTTATCTCTTCTATTCTCTGGGGCTTTAAAAGACCTATCTTATCATAGTGACGCAGTGTCTTAACGCTCACCCCACATACCTTTGACATCTGTCCTATGGTCAGCATGGTTCCGCTCCTCCATTCATTTTCTTTTTGCCTGATTCGAATCTGTTCCAAGTATAAGCTCTGACCTAAGGGCAGAGTCAATAGGTTTTTCTAAAAAACGAGCTAAACCTCGTTCCTGTCTTTTCCTAACATTCACAAACATGCGTCCCGGATGATACTGGAAATCAGCACAGCCAATAATACCAGGGCTATCAGGATATAAAACATCCTGTCATTCTTTGGAAGGGGCGCTGTTTTATCCAATCCACCCCACTTCACCCCCTGTCACGGCAGAAATTGAGAAATGCATCCATTTCCCCATGGTCCTTAAACACCCACTTGGGAACCGGGATACACTCTATCCCGCGTCCTGCCCCTGTATTCACGATATAAAATGTGTCCTCAGTTTCGGCCAGACAATTATAATCCTCCCAACTGTACTCTGTAAATGCCAGCCCCCTCTTCATGCGGATTCCATGTTCCCCAATGGAAATTTCCCACCTTCCAATCCCTTCTGACGGCATCCATCCACTCCTTATTTGTTTCATGTAAAATGACTCTGACATTCCATGTCCCCCCAAGCCCTCTGATCCATAAAGAAATAAAAGTTAAATAAGCCCTCTGCAACATGCCCATCATCCTCCACTGCCTGTGGATTTTGAAATTGCTCCAAAACCCTGTGAGTTTCAGCCCGATATAAATACCAGGAACACGGTATCCTGCTCTTATCGTTTTCACAACACAGATATCCCTGCCTCACTCTATATGTCCTGGGTTTCAGGAATCCCAAGTATTCCGCCAATTCATCTTTTGTCATCTGGAATTCCAACTGTATTTCATTATTCTGTCCTTCCATAACTTCCCCTCTTCCCAATGTCCTGCCCTCAGTTTTCAATTACTCCTTTCCTCCATTGTACCAAGCAGGGAAAAAAGACTCCAGCATTTTCTGCCGGAGCCTTCCATCCATTTATTTCTTATGCCTAATCATTGTCTTACGAAGCCGCATACCGCAAACAGCCGTATATAGCCTACTCCATCTCAGCCCTGAACCGCTCAGCCTGTTCTGCAATCAATTCCTTATCCTCAAAATAATTGATTTTCATGGCCCTCTTCATCTCAGCCAGTGTCTGGGCTGCCTTCTGCTCTGCCTTGCGGCTGCCTTCCTCCAGGATACGGTAGACAGCAGGAATGTCCTTGGCAATTTCCCTGCGGCGCTCACGGATGGGCCTCAGTTCATCCTGAAGCACGCTGTTGAGGAACCGTTTCACCTTCACATCACCCAAACCGCCTCTGGTGTAATGGGCTTTCAGCTCATCCAGATTCTTGTAATCAGGGAGATATTTTTCAAAATGCTCATCCCGGCAGAACGCATCCAGATAAATGAACACAGGATTTCCTTCCACCTGCCCCGGGTCCTCCACCTTCAGGTGATTTGGATCGGTGAACATGGACATGATTTTCTTCTTTACTTCGTCCTCGGAATCAGACAGGTAAATGCAGTTTCCAAGGGATTTGCTCATCTTAGCCTTGCCGTCTATACCGGGCAGGCGCAGACACGCCTTATTGTCCGGCAGAAGGATGTCCGGCTCCACCAGGGTCTCCCCGTAGACACTGTTGAACTTATGGACGATTTCCCTGGTCTGCTCAATCATGGGCGCCTGGTCCTCCCCTACCGGAACAGTGGTTGCCTTAAAGGCAGTGATGTCCGCTGCCTGGCTGATCGGATATGTGAAGAAGCCCACCGGAATGCTGGCCTCAAAGTTGCGCATCTGAATCTCAGACTTTACAGTAGGATTGCGCTGAAGCCTGGATACGGTCACTAAATCCATATAGTAAAACGTCATCTCGCACAGTTCAGGCACCTGTGACTGGATGAACAGAACGGATTTCTCCGGGTCCAGTCCGCATGCCAGATAATCCAGAGCCACCTCTATGATGTTCTGACGCACCTTTTCCGGGTTGTCTGCATTGTCTGTCAGCGCCTGGGCATCGGCTATCATAATATAAATCTCATCAAACTCTCCTGAATTCTGCAGCTCCACCCTGCGCTTTAAAGAGCCTGCATAATGTCCTACGTGAAGCCGTCCTGTGGGGCGGTCACCGGTCAGTATAATCTTTCCCATCTGATATATCCCTCTCATTTCCTCAGCATCAGGCCATCATTGGCCGGAAAGCTGTTTTTTGCTTGTACAGAACAAGCATGAAAATCCCCTTCCGCCAACCATATTCCACACGGGAAAACAGCAGCAAAAAAATGGCAATTTCAAACATTATCTAGCATAACCCAAAGATGAATTCCTGTCAAGAATTCCCTGCCCCGGTCCGGGATAATGTCAGGAATAATCATCCCTGCCCCGGTTCGGGATAATCGCCCCGGCTTCCGGAAGGCAGCCCAATCCCCTCCCCTTCCATAACCGTGCTGAAAATCACCGGCAGACCGGCGGTAAACTCCTCTCCCCTCAGATACTCCAGGGGCGCAGGAAGTGTTTCAGGCATGACCAGCCTCCAGGAATGAAGGAGCTGGGACCGGACCGCGTACTTCTTTTTCACTGCATCGTTTAAGCTGCGGCTCCCATACTTATAGTCTCCCACAATCGGATGGCCAATGGACGCCAGATGGGCACGAATCTGATGGCTTCTTCCTGTAATCAGGGTCACCTGCAGCAGTGTGAACTTCCCGTTTCCGGACAGCGGCAGATATTCGGTCATGATAGGGACGCTGTCCTCCACTTCCAGAGGATAAATGCTTACGGTATTCGTGCTCTCATCCTTTTTCAGGAAGCCTGCAATCAGCTGTTTCTCCTTTATCTCACCGGCAACCAGACACTGGTAGTACTTGTGTATGCTTCTGTCCTTAAACACCTCATTCATCACCTGGAGGCCTGCCAGGGATTTTCCGGCCACCACCAGTCCGCTGGTGTTTCTGTCCAGCCGGTTGCAGATAGACGGCTTAAAGGTGCGCAGCTGGGATATGGGAAGTTTTCCTGAATCAATAAGATAATTAAGGATGTATTCGTTTAGGGACATTTCGCTGTCCTTTGCCTTCTGTGACAGCATGCCGGATGGTTTATTCACCACCAGGATATGCTGGTCCTCATAGACAATGTCCAGACGTTTCCTTCCATCCCGGCTGTTTCCGGGCCTGCCGGCATATCCGCTGATGTCCGGTACAGAAAACTTTTCTATAGTCTCATCCGAGAGGAACAGCTTTACCTGGTCTCCCTCTTCCAGCCGTTCGGAACCATCGCATTTCTTTCCATTCAGCGTTATGTTCTTTTTACGCATCATTTTATAGATAAAACCCTTGCCGGCCTGGTTCAGATATTTTGTAAGCAGCTTATCCAGCCGCTGTCCGGCCTCATTCTGGGTAATTGTCAGTGTCTGCATATGGCGGCACTCCTTCGCAGGTAATTATTCCATTCATGAAGCTCATGACTGCCAGCAGCATGCGGTGGGGCATCACTTTACACAGCAGCCGGAAGGCTTTCATGGTAATGCCGTAGACCGATATCTCTCTGCCTGCAATGCTGTCCCGGATGGTCTTTTGAACCACCCGTTTTGGATTTGCCATGACTAACCTCTTATAGAGAGGAATCACACCTGTGGACTCGGCAATGTCAAAGAACTCCGTCTTTACCGGTCCCGGACACACAGCCGTCACATAGATTCTCCGGCTTCTCAGTTCCTGATTCAGGGCCCTGCTGTAGCTGAGGACAAAGGATTTTGTGGCCGCATAGATGGCAAATCCGGGCTGTGGCAGGAAAGCTGCGGAAGATGCATACTGGATGATACGGCTGTTGCATTCCATATAGGGCAGCACCATGCGGGTTACGGCGCACAGGGCCTCACAGTTTAAGGCCACCATGTCTGTCTCGCTCTTTAAGCCCAAATCCTCCACCTGCCCAATCATACCAAAGCCTGCTGCATTGACCAGAAACTTTACCTGCGGTTTCCCGGCACTCAGCGCCCGTAAAAGCACGTCCCTGTCACGTTCCCTTGTAAGGTCCAGTGCAAATTTGCGCAGGGGAACCCCCACCTGGCGGTCCAGTTCGTCCAGACGCTCCCTTCTCCTGGCTATAATCCAAATCTCGTCAAAGCCCTTGAAATGTTCCCACAGCTGGATGATGGTTTCCCTGCCCATACCGGAGGACGCTCCGGTCACTACAGCAATCTTCATACCTGTCACGTTCCTTTCTTTTTGTGGATGTTGCGTATGGTCTTCTTAGGCTTCTGGCCGCGGCTTCCCTGGCCTGCCGCCTTATAGCCGGTTCCCCTTGCCTTTTCTGGCGGCGCGGCTGCCCCGCCGCCCCTGTATCCGTCCCTTGGACGAATCAGGCATTTTCTGTCATATCCGATTAAATCCGTGCGCCCTGCAATCTTAAGGGCTTCCGTCACCAAATCATAATTCTTGGGATTCCTGTACTGAATCAGGGCCCTCTGCATGGCCTTCTCATGGGGATTGACCGGCACATAGACCTGTTCCATGGTCCGGCAGTCATATCCCGTGTAGTACATACAGGTGGAAACAGTGGAGGGGGTGGGGTAAAAATCCTGTACCTGTTCCGGCATATATCCCAAATCCCTGAGATACTCAGCCAGCTCCACTGCCTCCTTCATGGAAGAACCCGGATGGGAGGACATGAGATAGGGCACCAGATACTGCTCCTTGCCCAGCCTCTGGTTCATCTCCTTATACTCCTTCACAAACTGGCGGTAAACGCTGTTCTTGGGCTTCCCCATGCGGGTCAGCACCTTGTCCGCCACATGCTCCGGCGCCACCTTAAGCTGACCGCTGACATGGAACTCACACAGTTCCCTTAAGAATTTCCGGTTGGAATCCGCCAGCACATAATCAAACCGGATGCCGGAACGGATGAACACCTTCTTTACCTTTGGAAGAGCCCTCAGCTTTCTCAGCAGGGCAATATAATCGCTGTGATCCGCCCGCAGATTCTTACACGGTTCAGGAAAAAGACACTGGCGGCCCGGACACGCGCCGCTTGTCAGCTGCTTTTCACAGGCAGGAAAACGGAAATCCGCGGTGGGTCCGCCCACATCATGGATATAACCCTTGAAATCCGGCTCCTCTGTCAGAAGCTTTGCCTCCTCCACCAGGGATTGGTGGCTTCTGGCCTGGATGATGCGGCCCTGATGGAAGGTCAGGGCGCAGAAGCTGCATGCGCCGAAACATCCGCGGTTGCTGATCAGGCTGAACTTGATTTCCCGGATGGCGGGCACACCTCCAAGCTCCTCATAAGACGGATGGTAGTTCCTCATGTAAGGAAGATCATATACCGCATCCATCTCCTCCTGGCTCAGGGGCTTGGACGGAGGATTCTGTACCACAAAAAGCTGATTCCCATAGGGCTCCACCAGACGCTTCCCGGAAAATGGGTCCGTATTGCTGTATTGGACATAGAAGCTCTTGGCATATTCCTTTTTGTCCTTTAAAAGCTCCTCATAATCAGGAAGCTTTTTATAATCATAAACAGATTCCAGGCTTTTTGTCTTATATACCGTACCGTCAATAAAGGTAATGTCCCTCACGTCCAGTCCGCTGTCCAGAGCATCGGCAATCTCCACAATGGACCGTTCTCCCATGCCATAGGATATCAGGTCAGCCTGGGAATCAAGCAGCACGGAGCGCTTCAGCTTATCAGACCAGTAGTCATAATGGGCAAGGCGGCGCAGGCTGGCCTCGATTCCGCCTATGATGACAGGCACATCCTTATACGCGGACCGTATCAGGTTGCAGTACACCACCACGGCATAGTCGGGCCTTTTGCCCATGACGCCGCCCGGTGTGTAGGAGTCTTCCTTCCGGCGCTTCCTGGACACGGAATAGTGGTTCACCATGGAATCCATGTTTCCCGCCGATACCAGGAAGCCCAGCCTGGGCCTTCCCAGCACTTCAATGCTCTTTTTATCCTTCCAGTCCGGCTGGGCAATGATTCCCACCTTATATCCGTGGGCCTCCAGCAGCCGGGATATGATGGCCGTGCCAAAGGAAGGATGGTCCACATAGGCGTCCCCGGACACATACACAAAGTCGCACTGCTTCCATCCCCTGATGCTCATATCATTCCGGTTCATGGGTAAATAATCGTTTTTCATCCTGCCGCTCCATCCAATAATTCGTAATAATCCCTGATATAGTAATCTGCCAGCTGTTCCTTCTCCGCCTTCATCTCCAGTGAAAATGCATCCTCCACTGCGAAGACAGTCATGCCCGCATTCTTGCCGGCCTGGATGCCGGCAGGCACATCCTCGAACACCACACAGTCCTCCGGCGCCACCTTAAGGCGCTCAGCCACATTCAGGTATATATCCGGGGCAGGCTTACCGGCAGCCACCTCACAGGCCGTTGCCACCACCTTGAAGTACCTGCGGATGTCCAGGGAATCTAACACCGCATCCACCATGGCCCTTCCATTGCTGGTGGCAATGCCGGCCACCAATCCCTCCCTCGAGATAAATTCCAGGAAAGCCCTTGCTCCCGGCTTTAGGGGGACTTCCTTTCTGTACTTCTCTATGGACATCTGAATCCAGGCATCCTTTATCTCGTCCAGGGTCTCCTTTAACTGGAACCGTTCCTTAAAATACACTGCAGTCTCAGAGAAACTCATGCCCTCGATTTCCTTCTGCAGGTCGTCCGGGCAGGTAAGGCCAAACCTGGCCAGGTATTCTATGTCAATGGCCTTCCACATCCACATGGAATCCACCAGGGTGCCGTCCAAATCAAATATAACTGCTTTTTTCCTGTTTAACTTCATCTTTCCCTATTTTCCTCTGTCTATAAACATGTTGACAAGTTTTCTGTGACTCTTATATAGTTATACACGTTTTCTGCGGTTCCCGCAATCCTTTATGGAAGACTCCTCCTCAGGAGTCAGGGGACGGTATTCACCTGGTTCCAGTTCCGGGTCCAGGCTAAGGGGGCCCATGGATATCCGTTTCAGATACTCCACCCTGCACCCCAGCGCTTCAAACATCCGCTTAATCTGGTGGAACTTTCCTTCCCTTATGGTGACCAGTACTTCCTGCAATTCTTTCTCCTGGCCTGCCGCTCCCTGTATCTTAAGCTTTGCCGGAAGCGTCATGGTGCCGTCCTCCAGTTCGATTCCTTCCTCAAACCGCCTTACGGCGTCCTCCGTGAGCCCGCCTGACACATAGGCCAGATATACCTTATCCACATGCTTTTTAGGCGACAGCAAATTGTGGGCCAGCTCCCCGTCATTGGTGATGAGAAGAAGCCCCTCCGTGTCAATGTCCAGCCTGCCCACCGGAAACAGGTCTTTTCTCAAAGCCTCCCTGATAAGCCCCACCACCGCAGGGTATTTCCTGTCCTCGGTGGCGGACACCACGCCCTGGGGCTTGTTGAGCATATAGTACTCCATTCTGGCGTAAGCCACCTGGCTCCTGTCCACTTCTATCAGATCCGATTCCGGGTTCACCTTTCGGTCCGCGTCCTTTACCGCCTCTCCGTTCATCCGGACGCGTCCCTTCTTCACCATATCCTTTACCTGGGTACGGGTTCCGTATCCCATCTCAGCCAGAAACCTGTCAAGACGCATCGGTCCATTTTTCCTGCCCTTATCAGCCATCGGTCTGTTCCCTCCCATTGCGTTGTTTTACTTATAATGTCTCCATCCTGACTGCTACTGCCATCTCCAACCGGGATAGTACTTATTCTTCAGGCTCATTCCCGTACCTTTGGCCCAGCCAAGAGGAAATCCCTCCATGGCTGCCAGGCACCATCCCTTTACCGGTCCTTCATCCCCTTCCAGGGAAATGGTCTCTCCCTTCAGGTAGCGGAGAACCCGGCTGTCACCGGCAGGTAAGCTGACTGTATTTGGAAATTGCCCGGCCTTCATGGACATGGCCAGGGCCTGGGATGGCTCAAACCGTCCCTTTTTAAGCTCACCCAAAAGCAGTCCCGTGCGCAGAAATCTTAGGGGCAGGTTCCATGCAAGTCCCTCCGGCAGATAGTAGGCGTTGTCCTGGTGTATGACAATCCTCCCATAATCCCATTCCACGCCGCTCTGCCTTAAAAATGCATCCAGCTCCTTTTCCTTCTCCACGGCCCGGACCCGCTTCCCGGCCGCGCCGTCATCCGCAGGCGGACAAACCACCTTGTCCACCGGAGGGCAAATCCCATTATCCCCGCCCTTTTTTCGCATCAGGGCCAGAAAATGCCCTTCCCCTCTTAAGCGGTGCGGAAAGAGCCTCATGCAGCCGGAAAGCCCGAATCCGCCGCAGGCTCCCGGCACTTTATCAAGGTCCAGACAGCACAATTCCATCTGGGGAAATTTCTCCAGGACATAGGAGACATTCCCCTCATCCTCTTCCACGGAAAACGTGCAGGTAGAATACAGCATATATCCGCCCGGTTTGAGCATGGCTGCTGCCTGGGACAGAATCCGGCGCTGGATGGGCACATAGTATTCCGGTCCCTTTTCATTCCAATCCTTCACCATATCCTCATCGCGGCGGAACATACCTTCCCCGGAACAGGGGGCGTCCACCAGTATCTTATCAAAAAATTCCGGCCACTCACCGGCCAGCTTTTCAGGGGCTTCACTGGTGACGCAGATATTGGCCGCTCCGGCCAGCTCCAGGTTTTTGAGAAGGGCTCTGGCCCTGGAATAGCTGATGTCATTGGACACAAGCATTCCCCGGCCTTTAAGCTTTGACGCAAGCTCCGTGCTCTTGCCTCCCGGAGCAGCGCAAAGGTCCAGCACCCTGTCTCCGGGAACCACGGGCAGCATGGCTGCCGGAGTCATGGCGCTGGGTTCCTGAAGGTAATAAAGCCCCGCGTAATAGGCCGGATGCTTGGAGGGCCTTAATGCCTCCTCATCCAGCGTCCCATCGTAATAAAAACCATTGTCCGCCCATGGCACCGGCTCCAGGTTCCACGGCACCAGCTTCGCCAGTTCCCGCGGTTCTAACTTCCACGTGTTCACCCTGAGACCGGGCTTCCACTCCTCTTTGAAGCTTTCCAGGTACTGCCCGTATTCCTTCCCCAGAAGCTCCTGCATTTTCAGCAGAAAGGCCTCCGGAAGCTGTCTCACATCCGTCATATCATCCGCCCTCATTTCTTTATAACAGTACAGGACCAAACTGTCACAATCGTTTTTATCATATCACATCCGCCGTGATTCCGCCACCATGCGTTTCTTTCCGGGAAATCCTGGAAATTTTATAAAAGTAATAGGGCACAATGGGGATCAGGGCCGCCAGCCAGGCCGCCGGGTCTGCCAGGCAAACTCCCATATACCCGAAGCTTCCTGCCACAGCCGCCACAATGGCTGCCCTGGCAAGCAGCTCAAACACGCCTCCCATCATGGGCATGAGTCCGTATCCCAGACCCTGCAGGGCATTTCTGTACAGGAAAATGCTTCCCAGGAAGGGATAACACCATGCCACTGCTTTAAAATACGTCCTTGCCGCACTCATTACCTCTGTCTCCGATGCATCAATAAATATGTGAATCAGCATGTCACCGAATAAATGGATGACCAGAATCATAACAGCGCTCCAGATCAGAATCATGACCTGTATGGACTTGACACCCTGATGAACGCGGTCCATGCGGCCCGCACCCCGGTTCTGCCCCACATAGGTCGCTGCCGTAGACCCGAACGCCACAAAAACAGTGGACACAATGTTTTGTATCTTGCCCGCGGCTGAGAAGCCTGCAATGTACACGGACCCAAAGACATTGACAGCCCCCTGTACGATGATGGTGCCTATGGCTGTTATGGAAAACTGAAGCCCCATGGGAATCCCGATGGACAGCAGCCGTCTCATGATGCCAAAGGAGATCTGGAAATCCTCCCGTCTCAGCTTCAGTATATCGAATTTCCTGACAATGTAGAGGAGGCACAGAAGGGCTGAAATGGCCTGGGCAATCACGGTAGCGTAGGCACATCCCTCCACTCCCATTCCAAACCAGATGATGAACGCCACATCCAGAAACACATTGATGACCGCGGAAATAATCAGAAAATACAGAGGGGAGCGGCTGTCCCCCAAAGCCCTCATGACAGCAGCCAGTCCGTTGTAGGCAGCCGTCGCAAAAAGCCCCGCGTAAATGACGGCCATATAACCGGCCGTGTCGTGTATGATTCCATCCGGCGCATTCATCAGGCGCAGTATGGGATAATTAAGTATCTCCAGCGCAATTGTCATGACCAGAACAAAAGCAAGGCACAGATAGATGGACATGGCCACATTGCGGCGCATCCTTTCATATTTTCCGGCTCCGAAATGCTGGGCCACCATGATGGAAAAACCGCTGGTAAGACCATTGAGCCATCCGATCACCAGAAAGATAAGGGATGTGGTGCTTCCGATGGCTGCCAGGGCGTCCACTCCGATGAAACGCCCTGCCACCACGGAATCAGCCAGGTTATAAAACTGCTGGAATATGTTTCCCAGGCAGGTGGGAATCATGAACTGCAAAATCAGTTTTGCCGGCTTTCCGGTTGTCATATTATTTGTCATATATTTTTATTCTACCTTTCCAAAAATAGCAGGCATCATTATAATACAAAATCATGGAATATTCCAGTTGTTTTTTATCCGCTTAATGGTATACTGGAAAAATCAGACTTGGACGGACTTTGTAAGGCATTTTAACATGATTGGCAGGGAGACACTCTATATGAATGGAAAGAAACTTCGCTACGGGTTGATATTTATTGTTTTGACCACACTTATATATATACTCATGGAGCTTCGTTACGGCATTCCCATCCGGCCGCTGCGCCTAAAGCATTATGCCGCCGCCGCTGTTCTCGCCGCATGCTCCTGCCTGATTCACATCAGGCGGGCCGGGGCTTCCCCCGGTTATGTGAGGGAGCTGCTTTGCGGATACAGAAATAAGCCCGGACGCATTGTATATATGGACTATCTGAGGGTACTGGCTGCCTTTCTGGTCATCCTCGTTCATGTATTGGAACCGGCTTACGCTGTGCTTATGCCCCATACCTTTACCAGAAATGTGATGGCGGCCGTGGCCGGTCTGGGCTTAAGCTGCAACCTGCTGTTCATGATGCTCAGCGGGGCGCTTCTGCTGGGAGGAAAGGAGGAATCCGTCCTGCAATTTTATTCCAGGCGCTTTGTCAGGGTGCTGATACCCTGTTTTGCCTATTACCTGTTTTACTTCTTTTATGTGGAAGGCATCTCCGCCCTCAGTCCCGGAAACTGGGGAAGCCTGATTCAAAGCTTCCTGTCCAATGACAGCGGCCAAACACCTCATTTCTGGCTGGTGTATATAATCCTGATGTTTTACGTTGCAGCCCCCTTTTTCCGGATCATGTTAAAACACATGACAGAATCCATGCTGGAGGCGCTGACCGCAGTCATTTTTATCCTGCATTTCATCTACACCTATGGCCCTCTGGTTCATGTACAGTTTGCAGCCTCCGCCTTCCTGGCATCATGGGATTCCATTTTCCTGCTGGGATATTACTGCACCACCCAGTCTGCCATGAAACATTACCGGCTGTTCCTGACAGCAGGCCTGTTGTCAGGGCTGGTAATGGCGGCTTCCATCATGACCTCGGAGAGCCTGGGCCCACTGGTTTACAACAACGCGCCTCCCCAGATGCTCTTTACCTGCGCCGTATTTCTCTTCTTCCGAAAGCATGGGGACCATCTGTTTTCAAGGATTCCCACCGTGCTTTCCGCCATAGGCAGGTACAGCTTCTCCATTCTCCTGGTTCACTGGCTGGTGCTGCACCGGATCGTGGGCGACGTGTTTGGCATCAATGGTTTGTCCTTTGGGATTGCAGGCGGCATACTGGTATCCTTTCTGCTTACCCTTGCCATCAGCCTGGCCCTCGCCTTCCTGTACGACAATACGATAGTCCTGTGTATGGACAGGGCCTGTGAGATTCTTTTTGGTGCTTTGGGGCGTGTGAGGAAGCGGCCTCCTAATATGTAAACACCAGCCGCCTCTTTTCCAGCCATTTAAGGATCCAGTAAGGATTCACGCTCATCTCCTCATTGTGGTCCGTCTTAATATAGATTCCCACATGGAGATGTACGTCAAAATTCCCTCTGGTCCCCTCTGTCTTTCCGTATCCCGTATCCCCCATATATCCGATGAGTTCCCCTGCCTTAACCCTGTCCCCCTCCTTAAAATCCCCGGCATAGTCATAGAGATGCGCATAGTACAGATAGGCTCCCCCAGGAGCCCGCACGCCTATGCGCCATCCCCCCATCTCCAGCCATCCGATTTTTTCGATGACTCCGTCCGTCATGCTGACAACAGGATAATATCCGGACGGCATTTTTGATCCCATGATATCGCAGCCTTCATGGCGGCGTTTTGGGCTGTTTTGCTGACTGCCTCCTGCCTGACTGTCCCCCCGGCCGCCGCCATCCCCGCCGCTTACATACCCCCGCCCATCCATCCAGCCGTCCTCAAACACCACCTCCGGTGTGTCCTTATTCTGACTTTTTGGTATTGGAAAATACTTTAAATCCCCCAGAACGGTCTCATATGCGTGTTTCAGCTTTCTGTAGTCCACAGGCCTGGCAGCAGCCAGCATCCTTTTATTATATCTGGTGTCCTTAAGACCTGTAAGGTCATAATCGTGTTCCACCATCAGGGTAGTGACCATATCCGTGTCCAGGCTGTCAAGCCTTGCCACGGCATTCCCCAGACGCATGGCCCTGAAATCATTACTCTCCCAGGAATACGGCCCCAACTGGTAATAATCCGGATTCGTAATCAGATAATTGGTAATGGAACACTGGAATACCGCCAGCAGTAAAATAAGAATCAAAGGCATAGCCCACCACCCTTTACAATATATTTGTATAAACCATTGTATTCAGGTGCGTATGAAAAAATCCATAGGAGGCATTCTGTCTGTCCTCTGTCTGCTCATGCTGCTGTTCAACCCCGGACTTGCACTGGAAGGTGCCCGGCAGGGACTTGTGCTTTGGGGAAATGCAGTTCTTCCCACCCTCCTTCCCTTCATGATATGCTCCGGCGTCATCGTGGCCATGGATGCCATCCACATCCTCACAGGCCCTTTTAAGCCCATCCTCTCAGGTATCCTGTCCCTGTCAGACCAGGGCAGCTTCTGCCTCATGAGCGGGCTTTTATGCGGTTATCCCATGGGTGCCAAGACCACCAGCGACTTTTTGGACCAGGGAAGGCTCTCTGCCCAGGAGGGAAAATACCTGCTGGCCATCAGCAATCATCCCAGTCCCATGTTTGTGCTGGGATATGTAATGGCCCAGATTGCCCTGATTCCCTCCATGGCATCGCCCTGTCCGCTTTGGGCTGTCCTGGCAGCCCTGTATCTGCCCATACTTCCCATCTCCATACTAGCAAGATACTGCTATCATTATAAAAGGAATACCCATGGTGAAACATGCCCGGTAACAGCACAGGCAGAACCGGAGACCGAAGCCTGCTTTTCCTTTGACGCCCACATGATGAGCTGCTTTGAGACCATGGTGAAAATAGGAGGCTATATCATGCTGTTCTCCATCCTGGCCCTGTATCTGACCGTATTCCCGTTTCAGATTCCCCCCCTGCTCCGCCCGGCCCTGCTGGGAAGTGTGGAAATCACCACCGGCATCCAGATCATCGCATCCTCTGTCCCCGGAAAAATAGGAGCCCTCCTTATCATCGGTTCCGCTGCCTTCGGCGGATTCTCAGGCATATTTCAGACAAAAAGCGTATTAAAAAATGCCGGATTGTCCATCCGGCATTATATGCTGTGGAAAATACTCCACAGCGCGCTTTCCTGTCTTATATTTTATGTATCCCTGTGCCGGTAGCCTATGCCTGCTGCTGGCCGTCATCCATATCCTGAGGAGCCTGGCCTTCGCCCTCCTCCGGCCTCACAATGCCTCCTGAAAGTTCATTTCGGTTGGAGGAAACAATGTCATAGCTGGACTGCATGGAAGTCATGAAGGCATCGAAACGTCCTCTTGCACCCTCCATGGTATGGTTGATGATGGTCTGAAGGCTGCGCAGCATGTCGTCAGTATACTGGATGGAACTCTGGCGGATTCCATTGGCATCGTTCACGGCAGAGTCCACGATGGCCTGGGCCTGTATACTGGCCTGCTCCACCACTTCATTGGCATGGGCATATGCGCGCTGCATGATTTCATGCTCATTAATCATCTCCGAAGTCTGTTCGCTGGCCTGTGCTACCATGGAATCCGCCTGCTTCTTGGCATCATCCAGCATGGCATCCGCCTGGGCCTGGGCTTCATTTAAAATGGTCTCCTGCTGGCTGATGATTTTCTGATACTTCTTGATTTCATCCGGTATCCTGAGTCGCAGCTCTACCAGCAGTTCCTCCAGCTCTTCCTTATTAACAATAATCTTGCTGTTGGATAATGCCTGGAATTTACAACTGTCTATATATTCCTCGATTTCACTGATTAACTGCTCTATCCTACTCATCATGTCAACCGTCTCCTCTCCTCCAGCTTCTCTCTTACCCTGGCTGCAATGACCGGATGGAGGAATTCATTGATATCCCCCTCGTACTCCGCAATCTCTTTCACGATGCTGGAACTCAAATATGAATATTTTAAATTAGTAGTCAAAAATATAGTATCAATCTCCGGCGCAATGACCCTGTTGGTCTGCGCCATCTGAAGCTCGTATTCAAAATCCGTAATGGCCCGCAGGCCCCTGACCACGATATCCGCATGATTCCTGCGCACAAAGTCAATGAGCAGGCCTTCAAAAGACTGAATCTCCACGTTATGCAGAGACGCAGTCACTTCCTTTAACATATTAACACGTTCCTGGGCAGAAAACAACGGGCATTTTGCCTTATTGTTAAGGACCCCGATGATTAATTTATCCACCATCTTTGCTGTGCGCTCTATGATGTCATAATGGCCTAATGTAACTGGGTCAAAGCTTCCCGGATATACTGCTGTCCTCATCTACTCTCCTCTGCCAACGAACACGTGCTTGTTGGTCTTATACTCTTTGCTTTTTATCATATGCCAGCCGGATTCTTCCAGCCATCCAAACTCAGTTTCCTTAGATGCCTCAATTACAATCAGGGTATCCTCCGCAACCATGGGGGAATGGCTCAGATAATCCAGAACCAGCCGTTCATACTCGTGATTATAGGGCGGATCCATGAAAACAATATCAAACCTGTAATTCTTGCCCTCCAGGCGCTTCAGTCCGGTTATCACGTCACAGCCCATCACCATGGCCCTGCCCTCCAGCTTTGTCCTCACCAGGTTCTCGCGGATGCACTCCAATGCCTTTGGATTGTTCTCAATCATCACAGCCAGACCGGCTCCCCGGCTCAGCGCTTCAATCCCGATGGCTCCGCTGCCGGAAAAAAGGTCCAGAAACATACAGTCCGGCAAATCCGGCTGAAGCATGTTAAACAGCGTTTCCTTAATTCTATCAGTGGTGGGCCTGGTATCCAGCCCATCCAGTGTCTTTAAAAGCAGCCTTCTGGCGCTGCCTGCGATTACTCTCATTCATTACTCCCGCTTCCATACGCTGCGTATTTACAGCAATTTTCATACCAAACAAGTATAATATGAAAATTCCAGATATACAAGGGTTTTTTTAGGATTTTTGCAACATTTCCCTCATTATTTGGAAGTGGGAAGCCCCTGGGCAATCCGTCCGGTAAATTCCGCAATGTTCATAGTCTGCATGTATACCTTGCCCGGACCTGTCAGTTTTGTGAGGAACAGCCCTTCACCGCCGAACAGGATATTCTTCACGCCTTTCATTGTCTCGATTTCATAGGATATGCTGGGTTCAAAGGCGAATACATTTCCTGTATCCACCTTAATCACTTCTCCGGGAGCCAGAACCCTCTCCACCACATCTCCATCCACCTCCAGGAATGCCATGCCGCTTCCCTGTATCTGCTGAAGGATGAAGCCTTCTCCGCCAAAGAATCCGGCCGTAAACTTCTTAGTCAGTACGGTGTTTATTTCAACCGTTGTCTGGGCGCATAGAAATGCTCCCTTCTGGCAAATCAGGCTGGTCTTTGCCGTATCTATTGCCAATATCTTCCCCGGTACAGTGGATGCAAATGCAATGACACTGTCCGGTCTGGACGCCGTATAGGTAGCCATGAACAGGGATTCGCCGGAAAACATCCTTCCCAGTCCCTTCATAAGCCCTCCTTTCACATTGGAGTCCAATGTGAAACCGTCGCTCATCCAGGCCATGCCTCCGGACTGCGTATACATAGCTTCTCCAGCCTGCAGCTTGACTTCAACGGCCGGCAGTATATCTCCCAACATCCTGTAATCCATGTAGTGTTTCCTCCTTAAGATAATTTCATTTGTGTAACAGTATACCATATGTACAAGCAAAATCCTTTAAATTACTCTTAATATTTACGATTGAAAATTCACGGTTTTGCGTTGGTTTCCCGGAACAGAAAACATAAACTTCTGCTCATGCCATAGAACTAATTCTTTTTAATTTCCCATCCTTGTTTTGGATTTCTAAAATCCTAACCTGTCATAGATTTCTTCATCCAATACCGCCTCCTTAAAAATAAATATCAACTTCTACTATACTATTTAAAACAGTTTCATATGTCCATAAGAACAAAAAAACGGTTTCCTGTTTTAACCAGAATACGAAGAACCTTCTAGTTTATAATTTTTGAATCATCACATAATAGGATTGTAACACAAAACAAGCCATGAACCACTAAACAATTTCATGGCAAATATAATACAAGGAGGCGTTTTATTATGTCTAACAATTCTAACAGAACAAATGTACCTGAAGCAAAGGAAGCAATGGACAGATTTAAGATGGAGGTTGCTAACGAGATTGGTGTACCGTTAACCAACGGATACAATGGTAACCTGACTTCTGCACAGAATGGTTCCGTAGGTGGCTATATGGTTAAGAAGATGATTGAAGCCCAGGAGCGTCAGATGGCAGGTAAATAAATCCTCCCTTTCTGAAGGATTTCTGAAGTAAGATTGTATCATTGCTGGAAACAGCAGAAAATCCCCAGACTATGTGTTAAACACAGTCTGGGGATTTTGTCATACATATATAAGTCGCACAGATGCAGACTAATCCACATATACCACTTTACCTGTACGGGCCTTATCCGCCTTAGTGTCGGCCGTGTATCCAAGAGCCGCCATACCGTATACCACATGGTCAGAAGGCACTCCAAAGGATGTCAGTATCTGACGGATGGCCGGCTCATCGCAGATTCCCTGGAGCTGGTTAATCCACACAGAACCGATTCCAAGGGAATGGGCGGCAAGGAAAATGTTTTCCATGGCACACGCATCGTCTTCCCTGCCAAAACGGCTCTCCTTTTCATTGGACGGAATAACCAGGACCTGGGGCTGGTACATATCATATCCCTGACGGTCCAGCGTCTTTTCAATGGCCGCTGCCAGCATCTGGATTTTCTCCCTGTTTCTCACAACCGTAAACTGCCATGTCTGGAGTCCCATTCCGCTGGGCGCATGAAGGGCTGCCTGTACAATCAGCTCCATCTCATCCTCAGGAATGGGCTTGTCTGAAAACTTTCTGGTACTTCTCCTGGTCAAAATCGTATTCAATGTCTCATTCATGGTAAAACACTCCTTTCTACTGCTCCTAAAAAATCCACTACAGGTTCAGCTTCTCATAATTGGTTCCCAGGTAATCCTCCACCATCCGCTTTAGCTCCCTGTGCTCATCCTTTTCCAGCTGAGGGTCATCATCCAGAAGCCGGTTCACTTCCTCTGAAACCTTTTTTAAAATATTGGCATCCGTGAATATATCTGCCAGTTTAAATTCCATATCCCCTCTCTGGCGCAGTCCGAAGATATCCCCAGGTCCCCGCAGCTTCAAATCCTCTGAGGCAATGTAAAACCCGTCATTGGAACGGTTCAGTATATCCAGGCGCTCTCCTGCCCCTTCGTCCCGGGAACAGTTGACCATGATGCAGTAGGACTGGTCCTTTCCTCTGCCTACCCGCCCGCGGAGCTGATGAAGCTGGGCCAGGCCGAACCTCTCTGCATTTTCAATCATCATCACCGTTGCATTTGGCACATTGACTCCTACCTCGATGACAGTGGTGGATACCAGGACATGTATTTCCCCTGCCGCAAAGCGCTCCATAATTGCATTCTTCTCCTTGCCCTTCATCTTGCCGTGGAGATATTCCACTATAACGGACGGCGGCAGCGCTTTCTTCAGGGACTTGGTGTAATCCAGCACATTCTCTGCCTCAATCATCTCGCTCTCCTCCACCATGGGACAGATGACATAAGCCTGATGGCCCTCGGCCACCTGGCGCTCGATAAATGCATATGCCTTTGGACGATAGCCCGGATCCACCACACAGTTCTTTATGGTCTGTCGTCCCGCAGGCAGTTCATCTATGACAGATATATCCAAATCCCCGTACAGGATGATGGCCAGTGTACGCGGAATGGGCGTGGCGCTCATAACCAGCACATGCGGTTCCTGTCCCTTGCTGCTGAGAAGTTCCCTCTGTCCCACACCAAAGCGGTGCTGCTCATCGGTGATAACCAGGGCAAGGTTGTCGTACACCACCTTTTCCTGAATCAGGGCATGGGTGCCGATTATGATGTCCGCTTCATGGCCGGCAATCCTTGCATATGCCAGACGTTTTTCCTTGGCCGTCATGGAGCCGGTGACCAGCACAGGAACCTTTTCGATTCCCTGCTTTTCAAAAAGGCTGGTCATGGATTCAAAGTGCTGTCTGGCCAGCACCTCCGTGGGTACCATAAGCGCGCCCTGATATCCATTATATGCAGCCTCCAGCAGGGCCAGAATGGCAATGATGGTCTTGCCGGATCCCACATCTCCCTGAATCAGGCGGTTCATCACCAGACCGCTTCCCATATCGTCATATACTTCCCTCAGAGCCCTCTCCTGTGCCCCTGTAAGGGCGTAGGGCAGACTGGATTTAAAGGCAGCCACCTCTTCTGCCTCCTTTATCATAAAGGCAGAACGCCTGTCCTCCCTGTGCTCCTTCAGACGCCTGACTCCAGCCAGGAACATAAAGAACTCGTCAAATACCAGACGTTTCCTGGCCAAGAGAAGTTCTGTCTGGTCAGCCGGGAAATGGATGTGCTCCATGGCGTAATTGATTTCCGCCAGCTCATACCTGCGCCTTAAATCCGGCGGCATGTACTCCCGCTCCATCTTCCGCACTTCCAGGGCCATCTGCTGCGCCCGCACAATGGTCTTATTGCTCAGTCCCCTGGTCTGTCCGTATACAGGCTGCATGGAGCCTGCCAGGGCCTCGTAGCTTTCCGGGGTAAATACCTCCGGCTGTTCCATGACCATCCGGCCCCTTTTCTTAACCACCCTGCCCCGGAATACATACTTCACGCCGGTCTTTAAATTTGCCCTCATGTAGGGCATGTTATACCAGGATACCTGGAGGGAGCCAGTCAGGTCCTTAAGCTGCACCGAGACAATCTGCATATGGCCCAGGCGCAGCAGGTCGGCTCCCCTCACCAGCGCCGACTCCACAGCCATGATGGTCTGCTCCTTTAACTGCCCTATGGACACCGGAGCCTCGTATGCATCGTATGCCCTGGGATAATAGGACAGAAGGTCATCTATGGTGACGACCCCAAGTTTTTCAAATAGTTTGCCTGTCTTCTCGCCAATTCCTTTTAACGAGTTTACCGGCTGTCTGTTCAACATGTATCAGAATCCTCCAAAGGAAGTCATGCCTGTAATGCATTGAGGCCCAGCTTTATGCATCCCATGATTCCCTGGTCATCGTGAAGGCTTGCCGGGACAATATAGTTGTCCATGTCTTCCAGTTCCTTTGTCATAATATAGCCGTTTAACATCTCCTTCACCTTTTGGCGAATCATGGGGAACAGCTGCTCCTGATGCATAACTCCGCCGCCCAGAATGATTTTCTGGGGTGAAAGCAGCATAATATAGTCCACAAGGGCCTGGGCAATGTAATAGCTCTCCATCTCCCATACCTTGGGCCTGTCCACCAGTTCCACAGCCTTTTTACCCCATCTGGCCTCGATAGAGGGACCGCTTGCAAAGCCCTCCAGACAGTTTTTGTGATAAGGACAGATACCGCCCTTTGGGTCGTCCTCATGGCGTGCCAGAAGGATGTGGCCTCCTTCCGGGTGAAGCATTCCGTGCAGGAGCTTTCCATTGATGCATACGCCCACGCCCACACCGGTTCCTATGGTGATATAGATAACGCTGTCCAGTCCCTTGGCGCATCCGTATGTCACCTCTCCCAGACAGGAGCCGTTTACATCCGTATCCAGTCCCATGGGAACCTTAAGCTCATCCTTAAGCCTGCCCAGAAAATCCTTGTGCCTCCATGCCAGCTTAGGCGTGTCCAGGATATATCCGTAAGTCTCTGACTCCGGCTTCACATCCACAGGGCCAAAAGCCGCTACGCCCAGGGCCTCAATCTCCTTATCCTTAAAATACTCAATGAGCTTAGGTATGGTCTCCTCCGGTGTGGTGGTGGGTATGGATACCTGCTCCAATATGGTACCGTCTTCCTTTCCAATGGCGCACACCATCTTTGTGCCGCCTGCTTCCAATGCTCCAATTAACATATATGCTCCCCTTTCTGAAATATATTATTTCAATATATACTTTTGAAACAATGTATCTGACATGAAAATTATAACAGTCTTTGACTTCTTAGGCAACTAAATTTGTAAATGCCTTACAGCTCCCTGCATACCGCTCTCCACATTCCATTCCCATCATTCCATTCCTATCATTCCATTCCTATCATTCCCTTCACTCCTCCCATATCTCCATGGCCGCCATCACAGCCCCATAATCACCAATCTGCTCCCCCAGGCCGGAAGGCAGGATACAGCAGGCATTTACACTGGCTGGGAGCGCCTCTCTCCGAAGCTCCTTTTCCATCTCTTCCTTAAGGAACCTGCCGGCCCTTGCATAGATTCCTCCTGCTACAATCCTCTCGGGATTCAAAATGTCTACCAGCAGGGCAAGCCCCCTGCCAAAATACCGGCCGGACACTGCCAGGACGTTTCTGGCATCCGCATACCCCATATCCGCGGCTTCCGCCACATCCCTGGCTGTGATGCCTTCCAGTCCTCCCTCATTCAAGTAAGAAACCGGACGACCTGCCTTGAGGGCATCCTCTGCCATGGCCCCGGCCAGCCGCGCGATTCCTCCCCCGCTGCAAAATCCCTCAAAGCTTCCTGCCTTTGCGTAACCCACAGGTCCTTCCTCTGCCAGCCGCACATGCCCGGCTTCACCTGCCATGCCGCAGGCCCCTTCGTATAGCCTTCCGTTTAAAATCAATCCTGCCCCCAGCCCTGTTCCAAAGGTAAGGAATATCATGTGGCGGCAGCCCTTGCCAGCCCCATACCTCCATTCTGCCAGGGCACAGGCATCCGCATCGTTCTTAAGTCTTGCATCCATGCCCAGGCACTGTACCAGATAGGACACGACCGGTACCTGGTCCCACCCTGGCAGATTAGGCGGCGACAGAATTACGCCTCTGCCGCTGTCCAACGGCCCTCCGCAGGAAATTCCGATGCAGCATTCTTCCCTGGATATCCGGTGTATTTCCAGAAAGGCTTTCCCCATATCCGCCAGGCAGCCCAGCACTTCCTTCCATGTCCCGTGAGTGGGAATGGCTTTTCTCTCCAGAAATACCACATGTTCTTTATCCGGCCTGGCCAGAAGGATAGCTAATTTCGTTCCGCCTATGTCAAGGCCCAATACATATTTCATATTTACCTCCTGTCTGTATGCAAAACTCATCATGCAAAAGGGCGCATCGCCGCAACCGTAATCCAGTCACGTCAATGCACCCCTTGGATAATCATAATCTTCCATTAAGTATATGTGGGTATCCCTGCTTACTTCCTGCGCCCCAAAATCCTCATAATATAGACAAAGAGGTTGATAAAATCCAGATAAAGCTGCAGTGCAGAGAAGATGGATGCCTTGGCTGCCATCTCAGGCACCTGGCCGTAGTATGCGTGGAATGCCTGTATCTTCTTCACATCATAAGCTGTCAGTATCAGGAACAGGAAGATTCCCACAGTGGATACAATGGTATCAAATGCGCTTAAATCAATAAACATTGCAAAAATCCAGTAGAAAAACAAAAATACAAGTCCTCCAATCATGAAGGGACGGAGTTTGGTAAAATTAATATTGCCAAACCATCCAATCAGGGCCATGATTCCAAAGAAAAGGGCCGTGATACCGAATACCATCCACAGTATCTCCAGGCTGAAGGCAAATAAATATGCGCTGAATACAATGCCGTTAAGGGCAGCATACAGGAAGAATAAGCTCCTGGCCATACCTACGGACATCTTCTCAATTCTGGCGGAGAGATACATCACCACTCCCAGCTCAGCTGCCAGAAGCGCCAGAGGCCAGTACCGGAAGGAATATACATAGAAAATCGTTCCTGTCATCGCAAAGCCGACTGCGACAATAAAAGTAATCAAAAGTCCTGCAAACATCCAGCCAAAAGTCTTTGCCGTGTAGCGTCCCAGGGAGTCTCCCTCTACCTGAACTTCATAAGATCTGTTCATCATGTTTTCATTCATAGTCATCCGCTCCTTTTATTTTAGAATATTATAACCAATGATGGCTGCCGCCATGGCAATGGAACCCAGTATCACAGCCGCCCTGCCTTTAGCTTTTGCTGGAGCTGCGGGCCTTCTGTCCGAAGGTGATTCCCAGTCCTCCCAGCACAATGCCGCCCAGAGGCGAAAGCAGCAGGCCCACCACACACAAAATCAGCCGGCTGGCTCAGTACCTCATCTCTTGTCCATCTAGCCATTCTCTTTTCTGGTTCCTCCTTTGCCGTCATCCATCTACTCAGCAGAAATCAGATAGTAGTATATGGGCTGGCCTCCGTACTGAAGCTCGATTTCCTTATCAGGATACTGCTTCTGGGTCTGATCCCTGAGAGCCTCTGCCTCATGCTCAGGCACATCTGCCCCGTAGTATATGGTCACGAGCTCACATTCCTCATCCAGCATCTCTTTCATGGCATCCAGGGCAACCGCATCCACGGATTTTCCAACTGCCAGCATACCATGGTCTCCCAGGGCCATGATATCCCCCTCTTCAATGTCTATGCCGTCAATATTGGTGGTGCGGACCGCATAGGTAATCTGGGCAGTCCTTACATTCCCCATTTCCTCGGTCATGGTCTGGGTATTTTCCTCCGGTCCCAAATCCGGCATGAAATTGACCAATGCCGTGAGTCCCTGGGGAACGGTTCTGGAAGGTATGACGATTATGTTCTTATCTTCCGTTAAATCTCTGGCCTGCTGTGCGGCCATAATAATGTTCTTGTTGTTGGGCAGGATGAAAATGTTCTCTGCATTTACCCGGTCAATGGCCTTCAGAATATCCTCTGTGCTGGGATTCATGGTCTGCCCGCCCTCAATCAGAAAGTCGGCGCCAATTCCCCTGAAAATATCGCTTAGGCCTTCCCCGCTGGATACGGCTATGAAGCCATATTCCCTGCGTTCTGCCGGCGCCTCTTCTCCGGATGCCTGGTCCTTGTCAGCCTGCTCCCTGGCGGCCTGTTCCTTAGCCAGACGCTCCGAATCCTGAATGACCCTCTCCTGGTGCTCCTCCCTCATGTTGTCTATCTTCATGCGGGATAAAGAACCGTAGGCCAGCGCCTTCTCAAAGGCCAGGCCGGGATGGTTGGTGTGCACATGCACCTTCACGATCTCATCGTCCGATACCACTACCAGGGAATCACCAATGGATTCCAGATATGACTTTAACTCCGCCTCATCCTTATCCGTGTAATCCTTTTCCAGATTTATGATGAATTCGGTGCAGTAACCGAATTTGATATCTGCCGTATCTATGTCCGTCCTTGCAGCGCCCTTGGCGGCTCCTGCGCCGGCTGCAGGCGTTTTCCCGCTGTCCTGGACCGAGTCCAGTGAAAAGTCCACTGTCTTGCCCAGAAGGCCGTCCACGGCCCCCTTGACCATCTGCATCAGCCCCTGACCGCCGGAATCCACCACACCCGCCTGTTTTAACACGGGAAGCATCTCCGGTGTCTGGCCCAGCACGTAATCGCCATATTCTATGACTACCTTTACGAATTCCTCTATGTCATCTGTCTGTGAAGCCATCTCCAGGCCCTTATCCGCCATGGCCTTAGCCACGGTCAGGATGGTTCCTTCCTTTGGTTTCATGACAGCCTTGTATGCTGTTTCAGTTCCCCTAACCATGGCGTTTGCCAGGATGGTGGTATCTATCTCTTCCACTGCTTTTATTTCTTTTGTAAAGCCTCTGAGAAGCTGTGATAATATAACTCCTGAATTTCCTCTTGCCCCGCGCAGGGAACCGGATGAAATGGCTTTTGCCAGCTGGTCCATGGCAGGATTCTCAAGCTCCGCCACTTCCTTTGCCGCCGCCATGATGGTAAGCGTCATATTGGTTCCCGTATCCCCGTCCGGCACGGGAAATACATTCAGTTCATTAATCCAGTTCTTCTTTGCCTCTAACCCCTTTGCTCCTGCCAGGAAGGCATTCTTAAGCATACCGGCGTCAATCGTACTTATACTCACAAGTTACTTCCTCCTAGTCAATCACTCTAACACCTTCCACATAGATATTGATTTTCTCAACCTCCATGCCGGTGAATTCTTCTACCCTGTATTTCACGCTTTCAATCAAGTTGTCAGATACAGCCGAAATACTGACTCCATAAGATACGATTACGTGAAAATCAATGGATATCTTATTATCATTTATATCCACGTTGATTCCATGAGTCAGACTCTCTCTCTTTAATAGTTTAACCAGCCCGTCCTTCATGCTGACTGCTGCCATACCTACAATGCCAAAACATTCAACTGCGATGGTTCCTGCATATAAAGCAATCACGTCCGGGTTAATCTGGATTTCGCCCATTTTATTGCTGATTCGTCCCTTCATACACATGCCTCCGTTTCTTTACTAGAGACAGTATACACTATTTTCTGAAAAAAAGAAAGAAATTTTAATTTTTTTACTTGCAAAATTTACAAACTTCTGGTATCATACATTTGTTGTGGATTTTTCTTAAAGAAAGAATCCAAGTAACGTGTTAAGGAGGTGCAATAGTATGGCTAAGTGTGCAATCTGTGAAAAGGCAGCTCATTTCGGAATTCAAGTGAGCCATTCCCATAGAAGATCCAACAAGATGTGGAAAGCGAACGTTAAATCTGTCAGAGTCAAGGTTAATGGTGGAACCCAGAGAATGTACGTATGTACTTCCTGCTTACGTTCAGGCCTTGTAGAAAGAGCTTAATGAAACAGAACATATCATGAAAAAGGCATTGTCTCTGTCATATCGACGGGCGGTGTCTTTTTTTGTGCAATACTTTGCTGATTTTCGTAGATTTTCCACTGCCGGGATAAAACAGGCAGCAAAAAACAGGCTATGCCCCATGGGATGGACGCATAACCTGTATTTTATATTCAATCGCTATAGTAACCTTCTTCCCCTTCGATACGTCATACGTTTATATTAACAACAGAACAGATTATATCCTAATACAAGGCAGCCGATAACGAACAGGAAGGTAAAGATTGTCTCCGGAATAAAGAGCAGCACTGCCATCCCCAGTCCAAAGCAGAACAGCATAAGCCCGCATATTCTTCTCATATCTTAATTGTCTCCCCCATTCTGCAACAAGCTATATTCCATCATATGCAGAAAGGCGGCCCGGGATTCCTATTTCACATCCATATGTTCCGCCTTACCCGTGTCATAGGCTGCCGCCGTATCCTTTGCGGTCTGGACCGTTTCTTCAGACACGGCCGGCTTTCCCCCCAGGAATTTATTGATGAAATCCGGCGCCATATCTATGACCTTGGTGATGGCATCCTGATTCTTTACGTTGACAAGCTTTGTCACGCCTCCCTGAATTACCAGTACGGCGCTGGGACTCATCTTGGCGCTCATGCCTCCGCCGCCCCGGTGTTTCTGCCTGACACCCTCTGCAAAGCTTCCGGCCGCCATACCGCATGTCACATCAATCAGAGGGACAATGATTGTATCTCCCACCTGTACCGGTTCCCCCACCACGGTCTTGGTGTTGACGAACTGGTCCATGCCTCTAAATAACGTGTCTATCGTAGATGTAAATTGATTCTCTGCCATAGTATGTCCTCTTCTCTATTTATTCCCGCGGGCTGCCAGCGGGACTGGATTTACCATCCCCCGGCAGCAGCCGCGAGTGTCATATCACTTTAAGAAACCCTTCAGCATCCTGCGGGTATGTCCGTCAAACAGGACCTGGAGTACCAGCCAAAGGATTACGGATAACCGTATTCTTCCTTTCAGGCTCCCCTCTGCGTCCAGTATCTTCTCATCAAATACCGGGTACAAAAAAAGCTGCCTGTGGTAAAATGGGTAGATAAGGCTGGCAGCCTGAAGCACCTGCCCCGTGGTATAGGGGTCGTCAAACCCGAAGGTGACGGTGCACCTGCCCTTTCTGGGCCACAGATGTATAAGGAGACGTTTTGTCTGCCTGTAAAGGAGCCTCAAGGATGCCTGATTTTTTTCATCCTCCAGCCACATTTTCTTTTCCAGAACAAATTCCCTGATTCCCTTGAGCTTATCACAGATTTTCTCAAAAGAAAACTTAAGTTTTTCCAGTATATGCCTGATTGACTGACTGATACGGCCTGCAAGGTCTTTTATTTTTCCGATGATGCCCGACCCCCTTTTGTCAGGCCCTGTTTTATCTTCCTCTGCTCCTGTTTCCTTCCGGTTGGCGTCCTGCTCTCCTGCCGGTTCGCCATGCGCCAGTTCCTCACCGGGCTGACCGCCCCCGGCCCTGCCATCCGTGTCTGTTTTCCTATGTTCCTCCTGGGCCTTCCTGTAATGCTCCTCATCCTGCTGCAGTTCCTCATACAGGGACTGTTCTTCATCTCCCAGTATGGTATCCAGACCGTCTTCCAAATTCTGGGCAGGATCTTTTCCCCGATTGTGCCACAGCCTAAAGCCCAGAACCTTGAGACTGCACACCAGGCCTTTGCCTTCATAGACAGCCCCGAATGCCAGGATATGGAAGAACCAGGTGGCGCAGACCGACAGCAGCAGCTGTCCGTGATAACTTCCCTCTGCCTTATACCTTACAGGGATGAACAGCACTGCCAGGAGAATGCCAAGCAGCAGCCCCAGGATGACCAGAAGAGCAATACCTATTATCTTCAATATCACAAGCAGAATATGAATCATCTTGCCTCCTCCAGGTACGACATATATGATTTCCAGTTAAAACCATCCGTATGCCGGTACATATCATCCACCATGGCGCGGACTACCTCACATGCTTCCCCGTATCCCTCGGCCACGCCTAAAATCAGGAAATCCTCTGCCTTCCGCTCTTCCTCTGTCAGCAGCATCACAGGCCGTATGTCAAGTATATGATTCCCACTCTGAGGAAGAGTAATCACATAGGTGTCCGGCATGAGCTTCCTTTCGCGGATTCCCATGAGGACCCTGGCCCGGTGCCGCCCGGCCCTGTCTCCCATATATAGATGCTCCCACCAGCGCATTCATCCATCTCCCTCTGTCTGCGCGCCAGGCCATGTCTGAAACCCATTTCCGCCAAGGCGCGTCCTAATAATCTTCCAGGTCAAATCTATCCTGTTCCATCATCATGCGTATAATACCCATGGAAATCTCTTTTTCCTTCCCATCGGAACAGCTTCTTAGACTTCCTTCCACATACTGACGCACTTCCTCCAGGGAATCGAAAAAGACCGGCAGCCTGGACAGAATCTTGGACATCACAGCCCTGATAAGGACCTTTGGTTTTCCTTCCCAGGCAGCTGACAGCTCCCCAAAGAAGCGCTCCAGCTTCCCGGCCATCAGTTCTTCGTCCACCTTCTGGTCCGCCCTGTCTTCCGGACGCTCCAGGGACATGAAGGAACTGCCCGACATGAGCAGGTCAATCTTCCGGAGAATTTCCCCGTCCTCATCCAAGCCATCTGCCGCGCTCTTAACCTCTGTCTCCAGACGCATCCACTGCTCAAAGTAAGTCTCCTGCTTTCCCTCCAGCATGGACAGCTTATCTGTCAGTTCCTGGGGAATGGCCTTTACGGCCCCTTCCTCAAAAAGAGACTGAACCGCTGACAGGAGCCCTTTTAACAGGCTCTCCTCCGATACCTCCATCATCGCCCATTTTCTGGAAAGCACAAGCACATAAAGGTCATTTATCAAATCCATGAACAACATCAGTTCCCCTGTGGTATCCATGAGAATCTGTCCTGCCCGCTCCATCTCGGCTGTCAGATGCCGGTATTCCTCTGCTGTGATGGCCTTAAAATCCGTCTTTTCAAATTCCCTGAGAATGGAGTAAAGGTCCTCGTATCCTGTCTCCATGTCCTCCGGCCGCACCAGCATGGCCTCAGACCGCAGGATATACAGCATATCATCCAGGCCGGAGACCGGTCCGCCCTTATAGACAGACATCCCCTCCTCCACCATGGCAAAGAATTTATTCCTGGTAAGCCGTATGGGAAGCTGGCCTACCACGGACTGTATCCGTTCATTGACAACCATTGCCTCGTCTGTGTCCATGATATAGGCCATGATTTCCGCTGTCCATTCCTCCTCATCCGGCTGGACATTTCTGTTTCCCATGAGCTGGGGCTCAAAACGCCCTTCCAGACGGTTCAGCACATATTCATACGCCTGAAAAACATCCGCATAAGCGGTATTGGTCTCCATAGCCGAGGCTGTCTCATCCCTCAGGCAATTCAGCTCCTCCAGCTTCAGGCTTCCCTCCAGGAAATCCTTTAACAGACCGTGATACCGTTTGCTCAGTCTCTCCAGCCTGCTTAAAAAGTCCCCTTCCAGAGTTACCTCATAGTACATATAATAATTCAGAGCCAGCCGCGTATATGCATAGTGGCAGGCCGCTGAAATCTGTTTCTTCCTTCGTCTTGATTCCAAAACCCATTCCTCCCGGAACTTATTTTCACATAATAAACAATGATGATATATACGCCTGATATTTAATTCTTACCCAGTATACAAAGGCGCGCCAGGTCCAGTGCCTTCATCATGGCCTGTTCCCGCACCTTTTCCCGGTTGCCCTTAAACTGGTATCTCTTGACGCAGGTCTTTCCCCTCAGGCAGCAGGCCATGTACACCAGCCCAACAGGTTTTTGATCCGTACCGCCGTCCGGTCCTGCTATGCCGGTGGTGGCCACACAGAGGTCAGTACCGCTGGCCTTCACTCCGCCCTCCGCCATCTCCCTGGCAGTCTCTTCACTGACAGCGCCGTGGGCTTTTAAAGTGCCCTCACGTACTCCCAGAAGGCGCATTTTGGCTTCATTTGAATATGTCACCATGCCTTCCATAAACACGTCGGATACCCCGGGCACATTCACCATTCTGGCCGCTATCATGCCTCCGGTACAGGACTCGGCAGTGCACATGGTCAGATGATTCCGTTTTAACAAATCCGCCACTGCCATCTCAAGACTCACCTGTTCATCCGTAGTGTAAACAGCTTCCTTAAAACGGTCTTCTATCTCCTTCTCCACAGGCGCAATGAGAGCCAGCCCCTCCTCCCGGCTTTCCGCCCTGGCAGTAATCCTTAAATGCACCTCTGCTGTCTTGGCGTAGGTGGCAATGGTGGGATTGGTCTGGGCGTCAATCAGGTCCAGGAGCATATCCTCTACCTGGCTTTCGCCGTATCCGCAGATTTTCACCATACTGGATACCAGCACCGCATTCTGCTTTTGCTGAAGATAAGGAAACACCTGCCCGTTGAACATGGGATACAGTTCATTGGGAGGTCCCGGAAGCAGGATAGCGGTCCTGCCGTCCTTTTCCAGAATCAGACCCGGGGCCATGCCGTTGGCATTGTCCAGCACCAGTGCCCCCTGGGGGACTGTGGCCATCTTCCAGTTGTTGTCCGGAATGTGCCTGTAAATGTTATTCCTGAAGAATTCTGTCAGATGCTCCCTGGTATGGGCATCCTCCGCCAAAGGCATGCCGAAGGCATCGGCACAGACCTCCTTTGTCAAATCATCCTCTGTGGGTCCCAGGCCTCCTGTCAGTATGAGAATGTCCGAACGTGAAAGCCCCTGGCGCACCACGGACATCATCCTGTCATAATTATCCCCCACCGTGACCTGGAAAAACAGATCGAATCCAAGCATGGCGCATTTCTCAGCCAGGAACTGGGTGTTGCTGTTTACAATATTCCCCATAAGAATCTCAGTCCCCACGGATATGAGTTCCACTGTCATGCTACATACCTCCCTCTGTCAGGATTTTCATATTCTTTGCCACATAATCCACCAGGGATATGATGGTCAGTGCAACTGCAATGACAACCACAATGTTGGTCACCAGCGTCAGGGCCGGGATATTAAAAATCAGCAGGATGACAGCCGTCATCTGGAAGGTGGTCTTAAATTTGCCCCAGTAGCTGGCTGCTATGACCACGCCGTTATCCGCTGCCACCAGACGGAATCCGCTGATGATGAACTCGCGGCTGATGATAATGATGACAACCCAGGCAGGGAGCTGTCCCAGCTCAATCAGGCAAATCAGCGCGGAACAAACCAGCAGCTTGTCTGCCAGCGGGTCCATAAATTTACCAAAGTTGGTCACCAGGTTGTACTTCCTGGCAATCCTGCCGTCAAACAAATCCGTGAGACTGGCCACAATGAACAGCACATTTGCCACAATACGCATGGTATAGTTATTGCCGTGATCAAACAGCAGGGCCGCAACAAAAAATGGAATCAAACACGCTCTTATAATCGTCAGTTTATTGGGCAGATTCATCATACACCTCTCCTATCAAATCATATTCAGCGGCTCCTGTTACCTTAACCCTCACAAAGTCGCCTGACATCAGTTCAACATCCCCGTTCACAAATATCAGACCGTCCACATTCGGCGCGTCCATGTAAGTCCGTCCCACATAGGCTGGCTCGTCCACCACCTTTCCTTCTATGAGGACCGTAAGCACCCTGCCTACCATGTTCTCACAGTGTTCAAATGCAATGTCCTGCTGCAGCTCCATGATCTGGTCCCTGCGCTCCTCCTTCACCTCCTCCGGCACCTGGTCGGGATAGGAGAAGGCCGGTGTGTCCTCCTCAGCGGAATAAGCAAATACCCCCAGACGCTCAAACTCCATCTCATTGACAAAGTCCATCAGTTCCTCATGGTCGCTCTCAGTCTCTCCCGGAAAGCCCGAAATCAGGGTGGTCCGGATGGCAATATCCGGAATCTCCTGCCTGAGTTTTCCGATGCGCTCCATCAGTTCTTCCTTGTTGGTCCTGCGTCCCATGCGCTTAAGAATCCGGTCGCTGGCATGCTGGATGGGCATATCCAGATAGTTGCACACCTTTTCCTCTGTCCGGATGGTCTCTATGAGCTCATCCGTGATTTCCTCCGGATAGCAGTACTGAATGCGAATCCAGTAGATTCCCGGAATCTTTGCCAGCTCCTTAAGAAGTCTCGGAAGGCATTTCTCCCCATAAAGGTCCTTGCCGTAAAGGGTTGTTTCCTGCGCCACCAGAATCAGCTCTTTAACGCCTGCCTCCGCCAGCTGCCTGGCCTCCGCCACCAGCTGCTCTATGGGGACGCTGCGGTAGGGACCCCTTAAATAAGGGATGATGCAATAAGTACAGCGCTTGTCACAGCCTTCCGCGATTTTAAGGAAGGCATAATGACCGCCGGTGGTGACCACACGCCTGGCTTCCACCTGGGGAAGCTCGCTCAAATCGTGGAAACAGGAAAGATGGGTTCCTGACCTTCCCGTGAGCACCTGCTCCAGCACCTTTGCCACCTCCTCATAGGAGGTTGTCCCAAGGATGGCGTCCACCTCAGGTATCTCATCCAGAATTTCCTGCTTATATCTCTGGGCCAGACATCCTGCCACCAGTAGTGCCTTTAGATTCCCCTCCTCCTTATACCGGGCCATTTCCAGGATGGTGTTGACGCTTTCCTCCTTGGCATCGCCGATAAAACAGCAGGTGTTGACCAGTATCACATCCGCCTCTGTCTCGTCGTCCGTAAAAATGATGCCCTGTCCGTTTAACAGTCCCAGCATCTTCTCTGTATCCACCAGATTCTTATCACATCCCAGGGATACGCAAAATAACTTTATATTCTCCATATAAAAATAACTCCTAATGAACATTTAAGCCATCTCTGTCCGGGCAGCACCGGGAATGACCCAAAATGCTTCCCTGTACAGGAGACGGCTTATGATTTATGCGTTCTGCTCTTCCTCTTCCGTTGTCTCTTCCTCCGGAAGGATTTTCACCTTCTGGTGATACAGTTCATCAATGGCAATGGACAGCGGCTTCTTTCCTGCTGCTCCGGCAACCATGGGGTCCTCCCCTGCGATGAGCTGTCTGGCACGCCTGGACGCTGCAATGACGATGGAATAACGGCTCTGTACCACCGGCTGCTCTCCGGGCTCAATATCACTGTTTACTACGTTGATTAAATCGGTGTATGATGGATGTAACATATTACATTCCCCTTTCAAATTGTTATATGACTTTTATAAATGGTTTACTGTCTGTCATCCAGGTGATAAAGCTCTTCCCGCATCCTGCTCAGGAAGTCCAGATGATAGCAGGTTTTACTGTGCTGCAGTGTAATGAGCTGATGCATCTGCTCCACACATGCATCAATCTCGTCATTAATCAGCAGGTAATCATAGGCTTCCATGCCCGACGCCTCCTCAGCCGCACGGCGGAGCCTGGCACCTATGACCTCAATGGTCTCTGTTCCCCTGCCCACCAGACGGCGGCGAAGCTCCTGGGCACTAGGCGGTGTGACGAAAATCAGCAGCGCATCAGGAAAGCGCTTCTTCACCTTAAGGGCACCCTGTATCTCAATCTCCAGAATTACGTCCTTTCCCTCTGCCATCTTTTTCTCCACATAGTCCCTGGGCGTGCCATAGTAATGGTTCACGTACTGCGCGTACTCCACCAGACGTCCTTCCTCTATCATCTGCTGAAAATATTCCCTGCTGACGAAGAAATAATCCTCCCCGTCCTTTTCTCCTTCCCTGGGCTGCCTTGTGGTGGCGGATACAGACAATGCATAATTGTCATACCGCTTTAGAAGCTCTTTCATGAGTGTTCCCTTTCCTGCTCCGGAAAATCCGGATACTACCACTAAAATTCCCTGCTGGTTCATGGTATGCTCTCCCTGACTTTTCAATGTACTTATTTGTATGTTCTTATTCAATATTCTGTATCTGCTCCCTGACCTTCTCTATCTCGGTCTTAAGGGCAATGGCCTTGTCCGAGATGGACAGGTCCGTGGATTTGGAGAGGATGGTATTAGCCTCCCGGTTCATCTCCTGGGCAATGAAATCCAGCTTGCGGCCAACACTCTCTCCGCTTAAAAGCTCATTCCTGGTGTTGTTTATATGGCTTCTGAGGCGCACCGTCTCCTCATCCACACATATCCTATCTGCATAGATGGTAACTTCCGCCGCAATACGGCTCTCCTCCATGGCAGTGTTGCTTAAGAGCTCCTTTACCTTGTCCTCCAGCCTGTTCCTGTACTCTGTTAAAATCTGCGGGGAACGCTCTTCGATAAAATCCACCAGCGTTTCCATATAATCCAGCTTGCCCAAAAGATCCTTCTTAAGATGTTCTCCCTCAATTTCCCTGGACTCCACAAACTTGACAGCGGCCTCCTTAAGGGCTCCCGTAAGGATTAACCACAAATGCTCCTCGTCGTCCGGCACCTGCTCCATGGTAAGCACCTCAGGAAACTTGGCCAGGGCCGACACCTTCACATCGTTCTGGATGCCGAACTCATCCGACATCCTGTTAAAGTACTCCATATATTCAGCAGCCAGCGCCCGGTTGTACTTCAGGCACATGTTGCCTGACCTGTAATCCTCGTAGTTGATGAACAAATCCACTTTTCCCCTCTGGATATATTTCTTAAGGAGTGTCCTGATGGAAGCTTCAAAATAATTGAACTTCTTGGGCATCTTAATACTTAAATCCAGATATCTGTGATTAACGGCCTTCATCTCGACAGAAATCTTGTACTCGTCCGTCACATTCTCGCATCTGCCGAAACCAGTCATGCTTTTTAACATAACGAATGCCTCTCTTTCGTTTTTATCCATAATTAGTTAGTATTATAATTCATCTGGGGAATCAAGTCAACAAATTGTTCAACAAAGCAATTTGTGTGAATGTTCAGGGAGAATGTTCAGCAAAGCAATTTCTGCGATAAGCAATTTCCGCGGCAGTTCAATTGCAAGGCCTTTTCTATTCCTTCAAATTATGGTATTCTTATATTCAGCGGCCCCGGCGCCCGGACATGCCCCGGAGCGGGGAACCTTCCGGTTCATCCCCGTTCCCTGTACAGACGGCATTTCCCGCGTTAATACAGGCCCGACAGGAGTGTATATATCATATGGCATTTGACGGCATTACCATAGCAAACCTGGTTCATGAGTTCAAGGAAGCCCTTGGAGGCGGGCGCATTTCTAAAATTGCCCAGCCCGAGAAGGACGAGCTTCTCATAGCCATTAAAAATAACAAGGAAAATTACCGCCTCCAGATATCGGCCAGCGCAAGCCTCCCCCTTATCTACCTGACGGACAAAAACAAACCCAGCCCCATGACAGCTCCTAATTTCTGCATGCTGCTGCGCAAGCACATCGGAAGTGCCAGAATCGTGGACATCAGCCAGCCCGGCTTAGAGCGCATCATCCAGTTCGAGCTGGAGCACTTAGACGAGATGGGGGACCTGTGCCGCAAGAAACTGATTGTGGAAATCATGGGAAAGCACAGCAATATCATTTTCTGTAAGGAGGACGGCACCATTATCGACAGCATCAAGCATGTGTCCGCCCAGGTCAGCTCTGTCCGCGAGGTACTTCCGGGACGAACCTATTTCATCCCCCAGACCGTTGCCAAGGAAAATCCTCTTACGGTCACCCAGGAAACCTTCCGCCAGGCAGTAGGCTCCTCCTCCATGTCCGTCCAGAAAGCCCTGTACAACCATCTCACAGGCATCAGCCCCATTATGGCCGAGGAAATATGCCACCTGGCAAGCATTGACTCAGATTACGGCGCCTCAGAATTGTCTGAAACAGAACTTCTGCATCTTTACCATACCTTTTCCCTGGTGATGGAGGACGTAAAGGAAGGGAGTTTTGCGCCGGCCATTGTCTTCGATGAAGAGGGCCCGGTAGAATACGCTGCCCTTCCCCTGACCTGTTACGAGGGCGGCGCTTACCACAGCCAGTCTTTCCAGTCCATGAGCCATCTGCTGGAGGAGTACTATGCTTCCCGGGACACCATTACCAGGATCCGCCAAAAGTCCTCAGACCTGCGCCGGATAGTCCAGACAGCCCTGGAGCGCAACTACAAAAAATACGATTTGCAGATGAAGCAGCTGAAAGACACTGAAAAGCGTGAAAAATACCGCATATACGGCGAACTCCTGAACACATACGGCTATGAGCTCACCGGCGGCGAGAAATCCTTTACCTGTCTGAACTACTACACCAACGAGGAAATCACCATTCCTCTGGACACGCAGCTGTCAGCAAAGGACAATGCCAAAAAGCACTTTGACAAATACAACAAATTAAAGCGCACCTATGAAGCCCTGACAGACCTGACAAAGGAGACCAAGGCTGAAATCGACCATCTGGAATCCATCAGCTCCGCCCTTGACATAGCCCTGGCCGAAAACGACCTGGTACAGATTAAGGAAGAGCTAATGGAGTACGGATATATCAAAAAGCGCCGTTCAAGCGACAAAAAGCCGAAAATCACCAGCAAGCCCTTCCACTACATTTCCTCCGACGGCTTCCACATTTACGTAGGAAAGAACAACTACCAGAATGAGGAACTCACCTTTAAACTGGCAACAGGCAACGACTGGTGGTTCCACGCCAAAGGCATCCCCGGCTCCCATGTCATCGCAAAGACAGAGGGCCGCACCGACCTTCCCGACCGTCTCTTTGAAGAAGCCGGAGCCCTGGCCGCCTACTATTCCAAGGGCCGTGACAACGACAAGGTGGAAATCGACTACATCCAGAAAAAGAACATCAAGAAGGTAGCCGGAGCCGCGCCCGGATTCGTGATTTACCATACCAATTACTCTTTGGTGGCGTCGCCGGGGTGTGAGCTGAATGAGGTGGGGTGATTTGGATTTATGGTGTAGTGGATGAGAGTACGGTACGTCCGCGGAGAGGGGGAGGCGGGGTTGGGGGACTGGTTCCGGAGCCTCAAGCCTCCTCGCCCTGCCCCTTCCCACGGACGTACCCTCCAGCCACAATATAGAAAAAAGCAAAAAAACAACTGCCTGCCATAATTTCTTACGACAGCCAGTTGATTTTCCATTACATTAACACCTAATCCAACCAGTGAATTAGTTGTACTTACGCTTACGAGCAGCTTCAGACTTTTTCTTACGTCTTACGCTTGGCTTCTCGTAATGCTCTCTCTTACGAATTTCCTGCTGAATGCCAGCCTTTGCACAGTTTCTTTTGAATCTGCGTAAAGCACTGTCTAAGCTCTCGTTATCTTTAACAATTACGTTTGACATCGCTCACACCTAACCTCCCTCCAGTTGTGTAATTGTGCATAATACAACTGTTTGGGTATTTTTAGCACTGCTATGATTATAGCATAAAAATACCGTACGTCAAGAATTTTTTTATAATTCTTACGTTTATTTTTAAATTTTATTTGTACATGTACTATTTTGTCTGTTCTTCCACTGTCTCAACCGCTTTTTTAAGAGCATCGTCGATACCAGCCGGATTCTTGCCGCCGGCCTGGGCCATGTTGGGACGGCCGCCGCCGCCGCCGCCCACAAGACCAGCTATGGCCTTAATCAGGTTGCCTGCGTGGGCGCCCTTTTTCTGTGCGGAGTCTGTGGCTGTCGCCATCAGGTTCACCTTGCCGTCCTGCTCGCAGGCCAGCACAATGACGCCTTCTCCCAGCTTGTCCTTTAACTGGTCGCCTAAGTTTCTCATGCCGTTCATGTCCACTCCGGCCACCCTGGCTGCCAGAACCTTAAGTCCGTTTACTTCCTTGACCTGGCTCATGACATCACCTAAGGAGTCATTGGCAAGCTTGCTCTTAAGCTTCTCATTCTCGGAGTGAAGGGTCTTAATCTCCTCCAGAAGGGACTGTATCTTGGAAGTCAGCGCGGACGGTGTTGTCTTGGCTGTCCTGGCCGCCTCCTGAAGCTCCTCTTCCACCTCCTGATAATGTTTCATAAGCCCCTCGGATGTAAGCGCCTCAATACGCCTTACGCCGGCGGCAATACCTGCCTCGGAAATAATCTTGAAATATGCAATGGTGCCGGTATTAGGCACATGGGTGCCGCCGCAGAGCTCTGTGGAGAAATCTCCCATGCGGACCACGCGGACCTTATCCCCGTATTTTTCACCGAACAGGGCCATGGCTCCTGTTTTCTTGGCTTCATCCAGTGTCATAACCTGGGTGACTACCGGAAGGGATTCCTGGATTTCCTGGTTCACCAGTTCCTCCACCTTCTTGATTTCATCCGGTGTCATGGCTGAAAAATGGGTAAAGTCAAAACGCAGCCTGCCGGCATCCACGTAGGAACCTGCCTGCTCCACATGTTCTCCCAATACCTTGCGCAGGGCCTTCTGAAGCAGATGGGTGGCGCTGTGGTTCTTGCATGTAAGAGCGCGGTTGTGGGCGCATACAGAGAGGGTCACGGTTTCTCCTACCTGGAACATGCCTTTTGTCATGACACCCACATGGCCTACCTTGCCGCCCTGTAGGTGTATGGTATCCTCTACCTTAAAGGCGCCGTTTTCATTGGAGATAACACCTGTATCTCCCTGCTGGCCGCCCATGGTTCCGTAGAACGGGGTCTGCTCCACGATGATGGTGCCCTTCTGTCCGTCTGAAAGGGCCTGTACCAGCTCGTCTTCCGTGGTCAGTACAGTCACCTTGGAATCAGCCGTCAGTCTGTCATAACCAATAAATTCAGTGGTAACAGAAGGATCGATGGACTGGTATACAGTCACGTCGGCACCCATGTAATTGGTAGTCTTGCGGGCCTTTCTGGCCTTTTCCTTCTGTTCCTTCATGGCGGCGTCAAAGCCGTCTTCATCCACGGTGCAGCCTCTCTCTTCCAGAATTTCCTTGGTAAGATCCAGAGGGAATCCATAAGTATCATACAGCTTGAATGCATTGGCTCCGGAAAGACACTTGTTTCCGGTTTTCTGCATCTCATCCTCCATCTCTCCCAGGATGCTCAGTCCCTGGTCAATGGTCTTGTTGAACTTTTCCTCTTCCTCGGACAGTACCTTGAAAATCATGGCCCGCTTTTCTTCCAGCTCAGGATAGCCGTCCTTAGACAGCTCGATAACGGTCTCGGAAAGACCGGCCAGGAACCTGCCTTCAATCCCCAGCTTTCTACCATGACGGGCAGCACGGCGCAGGAGGCGTCGGAGCACGTAGCCCCTTCCCTCGTTGGAGGGCATGATTCCGTCTGAAATCATGAAGGTACAGGACTTAACATGGTCTGTAACAATACGCAGGGACACATCTGTCTCGTGGTTCTTCTGATATTCTGTATGTGCAAGCTGGCAGACCCTGTCCAAAAGCGCTTTGTTGGTGTCAACAGTAAACAGGGAGTCAACGCCCTGAACCACCACAGCCAGACGCTCCAGGCCCATGCCCGTATCAATATTCTTATGCTCCAGCTCTGTATAATGGCCATGTCCGTCATTGTCGAACTGGGTAAATACATTGTTCCATACCTCAATATAGCGGTCGCAGTCGCAGCCCACCGTACATCCGGGTTTTCCGCAGCCAAAGGCCTCGCCTCTGTCGTAATATACCTCTGAGCAGGGGCCGCAGGGGCCTGATCCGTGCTCCCAGAAGTTGTCCTCCTTGCCGAACTTGAAGATGCGCTCAGCCGGAATTCCAATTTCCTTGTTCCAGATGCCGAAGGCTTCATCGTCATCCAGGTACACGCTGGGATACAGCCTGTCCGGGTCCAGTCCCACCACTTCGGTCAGAAATTCCCATGTCCAGTGGATGGCTTCTGTTTTAAAATAATCCCCAAAAGAGAAATTACCCAGCATCTCGAAGAAAGTGCCGTGACGGGCTGTCTTTCCTATATTCTCAATGTCGCCGGTGCGGATACACTTCTGGCAGGTTGTAACCCTCTTTCTGGGCGGAATCTCCTGTCCTGTGAAATATGGCTTCAGGGGAGCCATACCGGAATTGATTAAAAGCAGGCTGTTATCATTATGCGGAACCAGTGAAAAGCTCTTCATTGCCAGATGGCCCTTGCTCTCGAAAAACTCAAGGAACATCCGGCGCAGCTCGTTCACGCCGCGGTACTGTGGTTCTTTCACTTTATTTTCCTCCATATTATTGCTCTGATTACATAACCGTCATTTTACCATAACGCTATATAATTATCAAGACTGTCTTAACAAAAAAGAGAGGGAAAACCAATGATTTTCCATTGTTTTTCCCTCTTACCCGCAATTTTCAGTTCCCGTCATACGGACCGTTCTTCCCATACTTTCGCCTGTTACGGCAATGCAGTTTGGGATGAATCCTCCTCCTCGCAGAACACCCCGTTGGCCTCCTCGTAGCGGCCTGCCAGCTCGTAAGCCCTGTCCCTGGTCAGACTGACCAATGTGGCCGCATAACTGATTCCCTCCATGGATCCGCTGTTCCTGCCCGAACTCTCTGCCGCCCTGGCATCCCGGTTCTTAAGCCATTCCTGCTGTTCAGAAGCCAGCTTTGCAGCATCTCCCTGAGACAGCATCTCCATGAGAGCATTGTAAATGGAATTCAGCTCTCCTTCCCATAACTTTAGCTCTGTCTCCGCCGAGGTCTTGATGGAATATACATTGGAATCCGTTTCCTCCTCCCGCATCTTAAGAATCTGGGTGTCCAAATCCTCCAGGCGTTTGCGGTAGTCTACTATAAGACTTGCCTTGTACTCCCTGGTCCTGGCTCCTGTGAGAGGGGAAATAGGCATATCCTTTTCCGAAGCAGTCTCCGAAACAGCGGGCCCCTCACCGGCACCTGCGGCGCCGGCAGTATCCGAAGCCATTGTCTCATCAGCGGCATCCGTCATTGCCGGAGCTGCCTGGTCCGAAGAAAAGGCCCCTGCTGCCTCTGCTGCCGGAGCCGCTCCGTAAGCTGCATTTCCGGGACCTGCACTTCCGGGACCTGCACTTCCGGGACCTGCACTTCCGGGACCTGCATCTCCTGAAGCTGTATTTCCTGAAGCTGCATTCCCAGGTCCTGCATCTCCCGTCATCCTGCGCTCCGCAAGTGTTGCGGGCTCTGCCCTGCCAGCCGCCATACCTGCATCCGTTCCGCCCGTCTCTGTATCCTGCTGTCCCCAAGCCGGGGCAAAGGATGACGCTGCCGCAGTCTCTTCTGGCCCTGCTGTAATCTCAGCCATCATGGCTGCTCCCTGGCTCTTCACATAGTATTTGGTATAGTGGGTAACACCAGTTCCTATGACCAGGATACAGCCAATCACAATCCATATCCTTTTATCTTTCATCGCAACACATCCCTGCCATAATCTTGTATTAACCTTATCACAAAAAAGGAAGAAAAGAAACACGAAGATAAAAGGAGTAATAGATTGTAAGAGATATGTAAGAAAATCAGGAACAGATACAAAAACAAAAAAGCGCCGCCTCCCCTGTTCCACACGTAATCCAGGGTTAAGCAGCGCCTTCTAACTGCAAGGTGAAGCTTATTTAAGCCTCCAGCCCCTGGTCTGTCATCAGATTCCCGCCATCTGCCGCAGAGGTGGCCAGAGCATCGCATTTCTCATTTTCAGGATGGCCTGCATGTCCTTTTACCCAGATGAATTTTACCTGGTGGGGTTCCTTTGCCTTTAACAGGCGTTTCCAGAGGTCGATATTCTTTACCGGCCCGCTTTTCCCACGGTTCCATCCCTTTGCCACCCAGCTGTCAATCCAATGCTGGTTAAACGCATCTGTCAGGTATTTGGAATCCGAATATAATTCCACCTGGCATGGCCTGTTTAATGCCTCCAGCCCTACTATGGCAGCCATCAGTTCCATCCGGTTGTTGGTGGTGCGCACATACCCGCCGGACATGGTCTTCTCATGAAGCTGGCCGCTGCTGTCCGTAAAATGAAGCACTGTCCCGTAACCGCCCGGGCCGTCAGGATTTCCCCTGGCAGAACCGTCTGTGTAAATCTGTACTTTCGTCATGTGTCAATATCTCCTGTCAGTAACATTCTATCTGTCCCATTTATCGCACAGAGCAAGAATCTGTTCCGTAAAACGGGTCAGGTCCTTATTAGCGCCGCCCTCATTGCGGTGAATCACATCTAACAGCATCTTGCCCGCATCCACCAGCCTGGTATAAACACCGCTGGCCCTGCGTTTGGCGGCAGTTTCCTTCTCAATGAGAACGCCCTCTGTCTCTTTAATCCAGAAGCCCTTTATGAGGTCAAACTGGGAACCTGAAAAAGGCGCCTTGGCTGTCAGTTTCAGCTGGGTATTCAGCACATCCGAGAAGGATATGCAGGATTCCTCGCTTCCATGAACCACAAAAACATAATCCGGCTTTTTCTCAAATGCGGATATCCAGGTGATAAGCCCGTCCCTGTCCGCATGGCCGCTGATTCCCTCCATGGTCTCTATATGGGCCCGCACATCGATTTCCTCACCGAATATCTTCACGATCTGGGCCCCGTCCTGAAGAATCCGTCCCAGGGTTCCCTCTGCCTGGTATCCCGCGAACACAACGGAACACTCCGGCCTCCACAGGTTGTGTTTCAGGTGGTGGCGTATACGGCCCGCATCACACATGCCTGCCGCTGATATGATGACCTTGGGCGTCATGTCAAAGTTTATGCTCTTGGATTCCTCACTGGTAATGGAGAGCTTCAGTCCCGGAAAATCAATGGGGTTGATTCCGCGTTCCACCAGAGCCTTTGTCTCCTCGTCATAGCACTCCAGCATATTGTCCTTAAACACATGGGTGGCTTCCACGGCCAGAGGGCTGTCTACATAGACCTCGAAGCTGTCATGGCCGGTCACAAGCCTTTCTTCCTTAATATGGCGTATCAGATACAGCAGCTCCTGGGTACGTCCCACTGCAAAGGCCGGTATGACCACGTTTCCCTGCCGGTCCAGGGTCTCCTGAATGATTCCGGCCAGACTGTCCACATGGTTTACATCCTTTTTATGGCAGCGGTTTCCGTAGGTAGATTCCATCACCACGTAATCTGCCTCCGCAATATACTGTGGATCACGGATCAGGGGCTTATTCTTATTTCCAATGTCGCCGGAAAATACGATTTTTTTCTTGCTGGCACCCTCAGTGGCCCATATCTCTATGGAAGCAGACCCCAGTAAATGTCCCACATCCGTAAAACGCAGGGTCAGGTTGTCATTGAGCTTAAATACCTGCCCATACGCCACGCCTTCAAAATGCTTAAGCACATCCTCAGCGTCCTGCATGGTATAGAGGGCTTCCACCTCACCCCTGCCTGCACGGCGCGCCTTCCGGTTTTTCCACTCAGCTTCCATCTCCTGTATGTGGGCGCTGTCCTTAAGCATAATGTTGCACAGGTCAGCGGTGGCATAGGTGGTTATAACCTGGCCTCTGAATCCCCTGGCGTGAATCCACGGAAGCATACCCGCATGGTCAATATGCGCATGCGTCAGAAGCACATAGTCAATCTCGTGATACCCCACGGGCAGCTCCGCATTCTGGTATATGTTATTTCCCTGTTCCATACCGCAGTCTATAAGCACCTTGGTATTTCCCACCTCCAGAAAATGGCAGCTGCCCGTTACCTCATGGTCGGCCCCGATAAATGTAAGTCTCATCTGCATTCTCCCCTCTGAGTATAATATAGTCTTGCCCCACAGAATATTCTGTCAATTACAGCTACAGTATACCATATTCCCCATAAGAATGCAAATCGTATTGTAATATTTGCACAATTTTCTGTGAACAGTCCTTCTCTCAACATGTATTCCCATTATTGTCGATTTTAAATAATGATGCATATCATACCGCCGTTGCTGTCATTGATGATTTTCTGCAGAGTATCCTGCAGCTTCAGCTGGCAGTCCTCCGTCATCTGGGACACCTTGGCCTGGATACCGTCCTCCACAATCTGTTCAATGGATTTTCCAAAGATATTGGTATTCCAGATTCCGTCGTCGCTCTCCCTGGCATTTTCCTTGATGTAGGCAATCAAATCCTGGGCCTGCTGCTCGCTTCCCACAATAGGCGCAATCTCCGTCTCAATATGGGCCTTAATCAGGTTGATGGACGGTGCTTCGGCCTTCATCTTCACCCCGTACTTGTTGCCGTGTTTGATGACCTGTGGTTCATCCAGCACTATTTCTGAGCGTTCCGGAGTCACCACCCCGTACCCTTTTAACCGCACCTGTGACAAAGCATTCTGCACCTTTTCATATTCCTTCTGCATGTTGGCCAGGCTGCTTAAGGTCTGCATGAGCTGGTATTCTCCTTCAATGGGCAGTCCCACATAATCGCTGAGAATCTGGTAATAGTAGCTGTCGTCCATATCCACCTGGACGCCCACCCTGCCGTCAGCCATCTGCATATTCTTGATATTCATGGAGCGGATGGTATCCGTATGCTGCTGTTCCAGTTCCCCGGACACATCCTTCATATGGGTTACCTTCTGTATTACATTCCTGGCTGCCTGGATGACCTGGGCCTTAAGCCAATGGGTGGAAGGCAGGATCTCCAGCCATTTGGGAATATGGAAATCCATCTCAGTCACAGGGAATTCCTTCAGGACGCGTTCCAGAATATGGAAGATATCCTCCTTCTTAAGCTGCTCGCAGTTTACGGGCAGCACCGATACCCCGTAGGATTCAGACATTTCCCTTGCCAGCCTGGCAGTCTCGTCGGAATAGGGTTTGGTGGAATTCAAAAGGACCACAAATGGTTTTCCCAGCTTTTTCAGCTCGTCAATGGTCTGCTTTTCAGCTGCTATGTATGCGGGGCGTTTAATTTCCCCTATGGTTCCGTCCGTGGTCACAACGATTCCAATGGTGGAATGGTCATTGATAACTTTCCTGGTTCCGATTTCCGCTGCCTGGGTAAACGGAATATCATAATCAAACCACGGCGTCTTCACCAGACGCTCCTCGCCGTTTTCCACATGACCCGCTGCTCCGTCTACCATGAAGCCCACGCAGTCAATGACCCTTACCTTGGCTTCAATGCCGTCCGCCAGATTGATGCTGGCCGCTTCCTTGGGAATAAACTTGGGCTCCGTGGTCATGATGGTCTTGCCGGCCGCACTCTGAGGCAGCTCATCCCGGCTCAGATTGCGCAGGTTCTCATCCTCCATTGCAGGGAGCACCAGCAGTTCCATGAACCGCTTTATGAAGGTAGATTTGCCTGTGCGGACCGGCCCTACTACGCCTATGTAAATCTCTCCGCCTGTTCTCGCCTGAATATCCTTGTATACATTAAAATTGTCCATAAATATACCCCCTTGCTATGCTTTTATAGTATATGCAGGGGGGTATGAGTATATGACTGGTGCAAAATCACGCTGTATCAGCTTTATTCACGCAAAGTCAATGGATAAAATCAGGCTGTCTTCGCCTCCAGGGCTTCCACTCTTTTTTCCACTTCCTGTATCATCTTAAGGAGCATGGCGCCATTGATATCATCCAGCTTCTTAATCCTGTAATACTCTGTCATCTCATCTAATCTGCGTTTCATCGTGTCCAGCCGTTCTGTCAGATTATCCTGTACCCGGTCCAATTCCCCAAGAATCAGATTCTCTGATTCTGTGAAACGGCTATCCAGTCTTCTGTCTAT
>NZ_KE384163.1:0-92520 GCF_000424325.1 [Clostridium] clostridioforme AGR2157 | reverse complement strand
CGTATCCAGTTTCTTATCCACCTCTGTCAGGATATGCTCCTGCGATTCCGCAATCTCTTCTTTCATGATTGCTCGTATCATCTCCAGGTCCTGTCGTTCAAGCATTTATCCACCCCTTATCCTATGACCTGAGCGTTTCAGCACTCAGGTAAAAAACGTCGTTCAGATTCCAGTACCGTCTCAGCCGTACACTATATATAGCATATCTTACCTGGGGTGTCAAGGGAAGAAGCAGGGGTTATCCTCCCCTGCTCCTTTCTCATATCCGTGATTCATTTTTCCATAAATATTCCTGCCAATGAACTATTTTTATCTTTATTCGCTGAGATATGCTTTTTTTACCTGATCATTGTTCATAAGCTCCTTTGCATCTCCGCTGAGAGCAATATTTCCTGTCTCCAGAACATAGGCCTTATGTGCAATGGAAAGAGCCTTCTTTGCGTTCTGTTCCACAAGAAGCACGGTGGTCCCATCCCCGTTTATCTTCTGGATAATATCAAATATCTCATTTACATAGATAGGTGAAAGTCCCATGGAGGGCTCATCCATAACAATCATCCTGGGATGGCTCATAAGGGCCCTTCCCATGGCAAGCATCTGCTGCTCGCCGCCGGACAGTGTGCCTGCAAGCTGGTTCTTGCGCTCCTTTAGACGCGGGAAACGCTGGTATATCATCTTCAGCGTGGCTTCTATCTCTTCCTTGTCTTTTCTTGTATAAGCCCCCATCTTCAGGTTCTGCAGCACCGTAAGGGTGGCGAACACACGCCTTCCCTCCGGCACATGGGCGATTCCCATGCCCACCAGTTTATAACCGGGAACCCTGGTTATGTCTGTTCCCTCATATACGATTTTCCCTGTCTTCGCGCTGATAAGCCCAGTGATGGTGTGCAGGGTCGTGGTCTTTCCTGCACCGTTGGCACCAATCAGAGCCACGATTTCTCCCTGGTTCACATCAAAGGAGATTCCTTTTATGGCCTGGATTACACCGTAGTATACTTCCAGGTCCCTGACTTCAAGCATAGCCATATTATACGCTCCTCCTATTCACCAAGATATGCTTTGACAACTTCCGGATTGTGAAGCACCGCGCCGGTCTCGCCCTGGCACAGGACCTGTCCGAAGTTGAGAACGGTCAGTTCTTCGCAGATACCGCTTACAAGCTTCATATCATGTTCAATCAGAAGGATAGTCATGTCGAAATTATCCCTCACAAAACGGATTGTATCCATAAGCTCGGCTGTCTCGTTTGGATTCATTCCCGCCGCCGGCTCGTCCAGGAGAAGGAGCTTTGGCTCTGTGGCCAGCGCCCTGGCTATCTCCAGCTTCCTCTGTTTTCCGTAGGGAAGGTTGGACGCCTTGTAGTCGCACTCTTCATCCAGTCCGAATACTTTAAGCAGCTCCATGGCCCTCTCATCCATCAGCTTCTCCACCTTAAAATAGTTGGGGAAACGGAAAATTCCGGCCGTGGCGGAATACCTGTAATGATTGTGAAGGCCTGCCTTGACGTTATCCAGCACGGACAAATCCTTAAACAGACGGATGTTCTGGAAGGTCCTGGCTACGCCGGCCTGGTTTATTTCCGTGGTTCTCTTACCGGTAATGTTGACACCTGCCAGCTCAATGCTTCCCGCATCCGGCTTATATACGCCTGTCAGCAGATTGAAAATGGTGGTCTTGCCGGCTCCGTTTGGTCCGATAAGACCGTAAAGCTGTCCCTTTTCTATGCTGATTTGAAAGTTATCAACTGCCTTTAGGCCGCCAAAAGATATGCTTAAATTCTTAACTTCAAGTAATGCCATCTTATGCTGCCTCCTTTGCGGGTTTCTTATCTTTTCTGCTGAATTTCTCCGCCACGCGCTCACGCATCACCACAAACCGGGGAGCGGAGTTGAAAAGCATGACCAGAATCAGCACGATTGCGTACATGAGCATACGATAATTGCTGAGTCCGCGTAACATCTCCGGGAGGAGATACAGGATGACCGTTGCAATGACGGAACCGCGGATGTTTCCGATGCCACCCAATACCACATATACCAGAATCATGATGGACATGTTGTATCCAAAATTCTTGGGCAGAGCCGTCAGGGTGGTCAGGTTGTGGGCATACAACACACCGGCAACACCGGCAAGTCCGGCGGAAATGGAGAATGCCAGCAGCTTGTACTTAGTGATGTTGATGCCGATGGACTCCGCTGCAATACGGTTGTCGCGGATGGCCATGATGGCACGGCCCGTGCGGGAGTTCACCAGGTTCATGACAATGAACAGGGTGATGAGCACCAGGATAACGCCTATGGTAAAGGTGGCTGCCTGGGGCGTTCCCGTGATGCCTTGGGCGCCCTTTATCAGGATCTCCCCGCCCTCTCCCAGCTTTAAGGACATGGAATCCTTAAAGGAGATATGGAAGCCGGAAGCGTCCCGTCCCAGATAAACAGCATTGACCAGGTTCTTGATGATTTCGCCAAAGGCCAGGGTCACAATAGCCAGATAATCGCCTCTAAGGCGCAGTACGGGGATTCCGATGATGACGCCGAACAGGGCCGCTGTAACGGCTCCGATGAGAATGGCGATGACCAATCCCAGGGTCGGGTCAATGGCTCCCTTCATGCACTTTGAAAACAGGGCGCCGGCAAAGGCTCCCACGCACATAAAGCCTGCGTGGCCCAGACTCAGCTCTCCCAGGATACCCACGGTCAGATTCAGGGATACAGCCATGATTACGTAGATACAGAAAGGAACAAGAAGTCCTTTCATAAGGCTGGATATATGTCCTGTTCCCACCAGGACCTGCATGATGATATAGGCAGCCACCACCATGCCGTATGTTATCATATTATTTATGAATGTCTTTCGTTTTGCGTTACTCTTCATACCGGCACCTACACTTTCTCATTAATCTTCTTGCCCAGAATACCGGTAGGCTTCACCAGAAGCACGATAATCAGGACGGAAAACACAATGGCATCTGACATCTGTGAGGATATGTATGCCTTGGACAGAATCTCAATGACGCCCAGCAGGATACCGCCGATGAAAGCACCGGGAATGGAGCCGATTCCTCCGAATACAGCCGCAACAAAGGCCTTGATACCCGGCATGGAACCAGTATAAGGTGTAAGGGACGGATAAGCGGAGCAGAGCAGCACGCCCGCTATGGCAGCCAGCGCGGAACCGATGGCAAATGTAAGGGCAATGGTGCCGTTTACATTGATTCCCATGAGGGTAGCCGCCCCCCTGTCCTCGGAAACCGCCAGCATGGCCTGTCCGGCCTTGGACTTGTTGATAAATGCAGTGAGTCCAATCATGATGATGATACAGGAAAGGATGGTGACAATGGTCTCCCCTGTAATGGTCATCTCTCCTCCCGCCAGTTTGATGGCAGGCAGAGTCACCACGGAGGTGAAGGACTTGGTATCTGCCCCAAAGATAAGAAGGGCAACGTTCTGCAGCAGGTAGCTGACGCCGATTGCCGTAATGAGAACCGCAAGGGGAGAGGCGCCTCGCAGGGGCTTATAAGCAATCCGTTCAATGGTCATGCCCAACAGCGTACATACGGCCACCGCAAGGAGAACTCCCGCCATGGGCGGCAGTCCCATTGTGCTGACCGTGATAAATACCACGTAGCTGCCTATCATAATAACATCGCCATGAGCGAAATTCAGCATCTTGGCAATGCCGTAAACCATTGTATATCCAAGTGCGATTATGGCATATACACTGCCCAGGCTGATGCCGTTAATTAAATAGTTAATAAAGCCCATACCTACACCTCTTCGTCTGAAGTTTTTTTAGTTTATCGCTATAAAGCGACAGATAATTCAAAATTATATCATATATCGTTCTATAAACAAGAGGGTTGTCATAGTGACAACCCTCTGTTGGGTTTTCTGGTTGGTTCTGGCCGGATTCAAAGGACTGCTGATTACATTGCAGAGTAAGCTCCGTCCACTACCTTAACAGCCTTTGGAGCCTTGTGAGGCTCACCGTCCTCGGTCCAGGTCATGCCCTCACCGGTCAGGCCGTCTAATTTGATGTTCAGCATAGATGCCTTTAATGCGTCGCAAATCGTGCTGGCGTCTGCGTCAGGAGTTACATTGGCATCTTCAATGGCAGCCTTGATAGCGTAGATTGCATCGTACGCGTCTGCCGCGAACTGAACCGGAACCTCGTTGTAAGCTGCCTTGTAGCTGTCTACGAACTTAACGGTCAGGTCGTCGGTTGCATCTGCTGCGAATGGTGTCAGAAGCATAAGTCCCTCTGCCAGCTTGGTGTCAAAATTCTCAACCTGAAGGATACCGTCCATACCGTCACATCCGAAGAACTGCGGAGCAAATCCCATGGTGCTGGCCTGCTGAAGAATCAGGGAAGCCTCGGTATAGTAGATTGGCAGGAATACCAGCTCAGCGCCCGCATCCTTAGCCTTCTGTAACTGGGTGGAGAAATCCTTGTTGCTGTCAGCGGTAAACGCCTCTGCTGCAACAATCTCGATGCCCTGGTTTGCGGACTCTTCCGCGAACTTCTCATAGATACCGCTGGAATATACGTCGGAGCTGTCATAGATAACAGCAACCTTGGAAGCCAGCTTGTTCTCGCCTATGTACTTAGCGGATGCAGTGCCCTGATCCGGATCGGAGAAGCAGATACGGAATACGTTGGGGTTAGCCGCACACTCTACAGCGGAACCGGATGGTGTAATCTGGAACATGTTGTCAGCTGCGGTCTTGTCTGCAACTGCGATACATGGAGCGGAGGTAACCGTGCCCATCAGCACCTGCATCCCCCAGTCCTTTAATGTATTATAAGCATTGACAGACTTCTCTGCGTCATGCTCGTCGTCCTGGAAATTGAATTCAATCTGTGCGCCGTTTATTCCTCCGGCCTCATTGATTTCCTTTACTGCCAGTTCTGCGCCGTGCTGTACAGCCACGCCGTACACAGCTGCACCGCCGGTCACAGGGCCGATGCCGCCAATCTTGAACACGCCGCCTGCCGCAGTGGTATCTGCCGCCTCGCTTCCCTCTGCTTTTGCATCTGCCGCAGTGGTCTCCGCTGCCTTTGTGGTATCTGCCGTATTGGAACCGCCGCATGCTGTCAATGACATAGCCATAACGGCTGCCAGGCCCAGACTTAAAAATCTCTTCTTCATAATTAGTTCCTCCTCTTGCCTTGAAATATAGAGCTTTCTATATTATAGGTAGTCCGGGTGGTTTTGTCAATCGTTTCATGAAAATTATGGTGCATTTTCGATGATTCGCCGAAAAATTAGAGTAAAAACAGGTATAATACGCCAAAAACAGGCTATTTTTTAGGGGAAAGGCGCCATTTCTGGTTCCTTTCCCCTATTTTTTATTCCTCTGCCCACTCCAAATCCGAGTTTTCGATACGCTTATCCCTGAGCATCAGCTCCAGGACCGCTTCCTTTGCCGGCATGCCTCCGAACAGGATGGCATTGACCTGTTCCACGATTGGCATGGACACCTTGTACTGCTGTGACAGCGCCAGAGCCGCCTTGGCGGAATATACGCCCTCCACCACCATCTTTACCTCTGCCATGGCTTCCTCCATGGTACGGCCCTGGCCAATCAGTATGCCTGCCCTGCGGTTGCGGCTGTGCATGCTGGCACAGGTTACAATCAAGTCCCCGATGCCTGTAAGTCCGGCAAATGTCTCCATCCGTCCGCCCATGTCAATGCCCAGGCGGGATATCTCCGCGATTCCCCTGGTAATGAGAGCAGCCTTGGTGTTGTCACCGTATCCCAGACCGTCGGCCATACCGGCAGCCAGGGCAATCACATTCTTAAGAGCGCCGCCCAGCTCGATTCCCAGCACATCCGGGCTGGTATACACGCGGAACACTTCGCTCATGAAGATTCCCTGGACAAATTCAGCCACGCAGCGTTTATGGGCGCCTGCCACACATGTGGTGGGAAGGCCCCTGCTCACTTCCTCCGCATGGCTGGGCCCTGAAAGGACTGTCACCTCTGCCTCCGGCAGCTCCTCCTCAATAATCCGGGACAGGGTCATGAGGCTCTTCTCCTCGATTCCCTTTGCCACGTTGGTTATCACCTGGCCCTGCTTTATGTAGGGCTTCATCCTTTGTGATGTCTGCCTCACAAAAACCGAGGGAACAGCAAGTACCAGAAGGTCTTTATCCCTCATGGCCTCCTCAAGGTCTTCCGTAAGCCCGATTGCTTCCGGGAGCCTTGCCTCCGGAAGATTACGGTGGATACGTGTCTCCTTTAGTTCCGCTATCTCCTGTGGGATGGCGGACCATATCTGTACCGTATGTCCATTGCCGTTAAGTAAAACTGACAGGGCCGTGCCCCATGTGCCTGAGCCGATTACACCGATTGATGCCATAACCTCACCGTCCATTAATTGTTTTTTTACTGTCCTTTGTATATTACTCTGTCTTTTTCTTAGCGCCTACCTTGTTCTCCCTGCCCTGTACCAGCCTGACGATATTCGCCCTGTGTCTCCAGAAAGCCATGGCCGCAATCACCGCGGAAACAGCGTAGAACTGGGGTCTGGCCTCGGGCACGAGTCCGTAAGCCCCCAAATGGCCGAAATAGATGTTCCAGCACAGGAAGATGGCGGACACGACCAGAGAGCCCAGGGACACATACCTGGTCACTGCCACGATGAGTACAAAGGCCAGCAGACAGACCGCTGTCAGCCGCCAGTCCAGTGAAAACATGATGCCTGCTGTTGCCGCAATTCCCTTCCCGCCCCTAAACTTAAGATAAAAAGGAAAATTATGGCCCAATATGACGCCGAAGCCCGTACAGAGTATCAGCACATAGGTATACCCCGGCTGGGACCGGAAAAGAATCCTTACCAGGAAGCAGGGTATCACCGTCTTCAGGAAATCACCCATGAATACAATGAGACCTGCCTTTACTCCCATGACGCGCAGTGCGTTGGTGCTCCCCGAATTGCCGCTGCCGTGCTGGCGTATATCAATTCCCTTGGACTTGCCGTAAACGAAACCGGTCTGGAATAAACCAAAGACATATCCCATAACCAAACATATAATCTGTTCCACTCCTTAATCCCCCTTTCCTTACACTTACTGCTCTTTTCCTTTTCGTTCCCTGACAAGGAATTTTAAAGATGTCCCCTTAAAGCCGAAGGCATTTCTGATCTGGTTCTCCAAATACCTGGTATAAGAAAAATGCATCAGCTCCTTGTCATTGACAAAGATAACAAAGGTAGGAGGCTTTACCGCCACCTGGGTCATATAGTAAATCTTAAGCCGTTTTCCCTTGTCGGAAGGCGGCTGCTGCATGGCCACTGCCTCTGTCATGATTTCGTTGAGAACGCCGGTGGCCACTCTCAGATTCTGGTTCTGGCGCACCACGTCAATCATCTCAAAAAGCTTGGTGAGACGCTGTCCCGTTGCCGCGGATATAAAGAGGAATTCCGCGTAAGGGATGAAGGACAGGACCTCCTTGATTTTCCTGGTATATTCGTATATGGTCTTGTCCGTTTTCTCAATGGCATCCCATTTATTCACGGCCACGATGATTCCCTTGCCCCTCTCATGGGCGATTCCGGCAATCTTGGCATCCTGCTCCGTGACGCCTTCCGCTGCGTCTATAACCACAACCACCACATCGGCCCGTTCCACGGCGGACACGGTGCGGATGATGCTGTAGCGCTCCAGATCTTCCTTTATCTTGCTCTTGCGGCGCAGACCGGCCGTATCTATGAATACATAGGGAGTGCCTTCATGGATAACCTCCGTATCCACCGCATCCCTGGTGGTGCCCGCTATATCCGACACAATGACTCGGTTCTCACCCAGAAGCTTATTTATAATGGAAGACTTTCCCACATTCGGCTTGCCTACCACGGCAATCCTTGGCCGCTCGTCCTCCTCTTCCTCCATCTGCTCCGAGTCAAAGTGCTTCACCACCTCGTCCAGCAAATCACCGATTCCCAGCCGTGATGCAGCCGACACGGCGATGGGCTCTCCGATTCCCAGGTTGTAAAACTCGTAGACGTCATTGCCGTACTTGGCAACGCTGTCCACCTTGTTCACAGCCAGCACCACCGGCTTGTGGGACTTGCGCAGCAAATCAGCCACCTTGGAATCCGCGTCCACCAGTCCCTGGCGCACATCCACGATGAAAATAATCACATCCGCGGTGGAAATGGCAATCTCCGCCTGCTCCCGCATCTGGGACAGGATGATATCCTTGGAATCCGGCTCAATGCCGCCGGTGTCAATCAGCGTAAAATTCATATTCAGCCAGTCGCAGTCCGCATAAATGCGGTCCCTGGTCACTCCCGGCGTGTCCTTTACAATGGAAATGGTATCTCCTGCTATGACATTAAACAACGTAGACTTTCCCACATTGGGCCTGCCTACGATTGCAACTATTGGTTTACTCATGTTTTTATATCCTCCTCATCAATGACCTTCCGTCACATCTGCCTGCGCACAATCCGGTACTCATCATCGGACTGGTAATAAGGACATGCGCTTACGGTACCTCTCAAAAAGCGCCCCATCTCATCCTCATCCAGATTCACTTCACAGATATAGTAATCATTTTCCTCATCATATACGTAATTGCCGCAGCACTCGCAGCTGGTCTTTCTGTTCTTTCCCGTTTTCATCTGAATACATATCCTTTAACACAAATTCTTCGCATCCGCTTGATTTTACTATACCGGACCTGACTTGTAAAGCACTTTCTTATTAACCTCTATCATAGCAATATAACTTATTTTTGTAAATGCAAAGTTAATTTTCTAAAAATGTTTCTGAAAATATTTTGTTTTTTTTGACGAAATTATACCAACCCCTTGACCCGGTCAGATGGAAATGGTATAAATCATATGTGATATTTTCAAACAAATGATGATTTCAAAGGAGTAAAGCTATCATGGCTAACAATTTTGTATTCAAAGATTCCCTTCCCGTAGCGCCTTTAAAAATCGCCGCACTGGAAAGCTGTAAGAATCTTGCAGCCAAGGTGAACGACCATATTGTACAATTCAGGCGCAATGATATAGAGGAACTGATGCGCCGCAAGGAGGACCTTCACTACCGCGGTTACGACGTGGATTCCTATCTGCTTCACTGCAGCTGTCCCAGATTCGGAACAGGCGAGGGCAAGGCCGTCATCAATGAATCCGTAAGGGGCACAGATGTTTTTGTCATGGTGGATGTGATGAATTACAGCATTCCCTATACGGTAAGCGGTTATACCAACCACATGTCGCCGGACGACCATTTTCAGGATTTGAAGCGGATTATCGGGGCCTGCTCCGCCACTGCCCACAGGGTCAATGTGGTCATGCCCTTCCTATATGAAAGCCGCCAGCACAAGCGCAGCAAACGCGAGTCTCTGGACTGCGCCATGGCTTTAGAGGAACTGGCAGCCTTAGGCGTGGAAAACATCATCACCTTTGACGCCCACGACCCGCGGGTACAGAACGCCATCCCGTTAATTGGCTTTGACAATTTCATGCCCACGTATCAGTTTGTAAAGGCCCTCTTTTCCCATGATTCCAACATCCGTATTGACAAGGAACACTTAATGGTCATCAGCCCGGACGAGGGAGCCATGAACCGCGCCGTATACCTTGCCAACAACCTGGGCGTGGATATGGGTATGTTCTATAAGCGCAGGGATTATTCCCAGGTAATTGACGGACGCAACCCAATCGTGGCTCATGAATTCCTGGGTTCTTCCGTAGAAGGCAAGACCGTACTTATCATCGACGACATGATATCCTCCGGCGAAAGCATGCTGGATACCTGCAAGGAGTTAAAGGAACACAAGGCTGACAAGGTCATCGTATGCTGCACCTTCGGTCTCTTCACCAACGGCCTTGAGAAATTTGACGAGTACTACCACCAGGGATATCTGGATTATGTCATCACCACCAACCTGAATTACCGCACCCAGGAACTGATTGACAGGGAGTGGTATCTGGAAGCCGACATGAGCAAATACCTGGCCGCTATCATCAACTCCCTGAATCACGACCGCTCCATCAGCGCCTCCCTCTCTCCCACGGAGAAGATTCAGAAGCTGGTCCAGAAGCATCAGAACGGCGGATACGAGTATTTCCAGAAGCTTGTGTAAAGTCCTGTCACCCATGCAGAAAATCAATGTACAAAAATGCACAGTCCATGGCAGCGAAATGCTCACCGAAAGGGACTGTGCATTTTTTATGTTTCTCTCTATGTCTCATCCTGAAAATACTGTTCCATCTTTGGCTGGGCCAGGGCCCCGTTTCCAAGGTTAAATGAATACAGGAGATTATGCTACTTAAGGCACAGAAACGCTGCCAGGTTCCCCCGCTCCTCCCCCGCTTTCCTGTGCGAAAAGAGGTAATCGCTGTTGCACATGGTGCAGATGTTAGTGATATGGATATTCTCCCGGCGTATGCCTGCCTCACGAAAAATGATTTCATTGGCCTTCCACAAATCCAGCTGGTACTTTCCAGGCCTTTTTCCCCGGCAATACAGTTCTTCCCAATGTTCCGGCCCAAAAACTTCCCTGAATTCCTCCGCCACTTCACCGCCCACTTCAAAGCAGTCCCGGCAGATGCTGGGACCCACACACGCAATCAGATCCTCCGGCTTTGTGCCAAAGGCTTCCTTCATGGCATCCACCGTCACCTGGCCCATGCGTTTAACCGTCCCCCTCCATCCGGAGTGGCTGAGCCCGATGGCCCTGTTCACCGGGTCCAGCAGGTACAGGGGCACACAGTCCGCATAAAAGGTCACCAGGGTTAGCCCCGGCACATCGGTAATCAGGCCGTCGATGTCCCTGTAATCCCTGTCCCTTACAACGCCCTTTCCCGCATCCTCCTGTGTCACCCTGCGCAGGTTGACCGTATGGGTCTGGTGGGACACCACCATGCGGTCCCGCTCCACTCCCAGAGCAGCTGCCATACGCGTAAAGTTTTCCAGCACATCTTCCGCCGCGTCTCCCCTGCTGTAAGAGAAATTCATAGTGGAGAACTTTCCCCTGCTGGCTCCGCCCATGCGGGTGGAAAAACCATTGACTGCCAGTCCGGTATCATCCAACGCCTTAAATGAGAGATAGGGAACGCCTGTACTGTCTTTTGTGTCAAATACGTGAGACTTGTTCTTATAGCTCCAATTTATATCCATAACACCATTGCCTCCTTATATTCAAAATGCATCCTGTATCAGCTCAATGTCACTGCCCAGGATTCCCACCACGTCAAACCGGCAGGGAACATCCTCGCCCATTCCATGGCTGTACAGATAAAAGGCCGCGGCCCGCCGTATCCGCTCCTGCTTCCTTGCGCCAACAGCCTCTGCCGGGCTTCCCTTGGACAGCCCGGAGCGGTATTTTACCTCTGCGAAAACAAGATATCTGCCATGGCGGCAAATCAAATCAATTTCTCCCTGACGGCACCGGAAATTCCGTTCCAGCACGCGGTAACCCTTACTTGTTAAAAAAGCAGCCGCTGTTTCCTCATAACGGCTGCCTGTCTGTCTCTTATTCATATGTATCCGCCTGAACAATATTCCTGATAAAGCTTCTCCTGTGAATGGGGCAGGGACCAAGCTCCCTGATGGCAGCTATGTGGGCTGCTGTCCCGTATCCCTTGTGTTTGGCGAATCCATATCCGGGAAACAATTCCTCGTACTCAGCCATCATATGGTCCCTGGTGACCTTTGCCAGGATGCTGGCCGCCGCTATGGACAGGCTCTTTGCGTCCCCCTTAATAATAGGCACCTGCACTGCATCCAGCCCGGGAATGGTGACAGCGTCGTTGAGAAGTATTTCCGGCTTCACGGCAAGGCCCTTCACAGCCTCCCTCATAGCCTCATAGGTGGCCTGAAGAATATTTATTTCGTCAATCCTGGCAGGAGCCGCCAGGCCCACGTTCCATGCAACAGCCTTTTCCTTTATCTCTAAGAACAGCTCCTCGCGGCGCTTCTCCGACAGCTTCTTGGAATCATTGAGATACAGGATGCGGCATCCCTTTGGCAGCACCACGGCTCCTGCCGCCACCGGTCCTGCCAAAGGTCCGCGGCCCGCTTCATCAATGCCGCAGATATAAGTGTATGCATCATATTCCTTCTCGTATTCCGCCATGGCCTCCAGACGGGCCATTTCCTGCTCCAGCTTTTCTCCCTTTAGTACTCTTGCAGCCATTGTCATCCCACCTTGTCCTTTTGATTCTCCGGCTCCTCCAGCGTGATCCGTCCCAGCTTGCCTGCCCTGAAATCATCCAGAAGCAGGGCTGCCGCCCTGGACATATCCAGATCCCCGCCTTTTAACAGGCAGGCCCGGACCCTGGCAATTTCCTCCAGGATAAATGCTGCTTCCTTTCCCTCCGTCTCCAGGCCAAACCGTTCCGGCAGCACCTTAGGATAACGCTTTTTCAAAAAGCGTATGAGCTCGCAGGCCAGCTCGTCTTTGTTGAGAATCTGGTCATTGATGGAGCCGATGAGAGCCAGCTTAAGGCCCACCTGCTGGTCCTCAAACCTGGGCCACAGAATGCCGGGGGTGTCCAAAAGCTCCAGCGTCTTATTCAGGCGTATCCACTGGTTTCCCTTGGTGACGCCGGGCTTGTTGCCTGTCCTGGCGCAGGCCTTTCCTGCAAAGGAATTGATGAAGGTGGACTTGCCCACATTGGGAATCCCCACCACCATGGTACGAATGGGACGGTTTAGGATGCCCCTGCGCCGGTCCCTCTCTATCTTTTCCTTGCAGGCCTCCCGGATTACGGACTGCACCTGCTTAAGTGTTCCCTTGTTCCTGGCATCAATCTTCACCACGTGAATGCCCTTGTCCTCAAACCAGGCTGCCCAGCGGGCATTCTGCCGCTCGTCTGCCAGGTCCGATTTGTTGAGCAGCACCATCCTGGCCTTGCCCGCGCCCAGGTCATCTATGTCCGGATTCCGGCTGGAAAGGGGAACCCTGGCGTCTACCAGCTCGATTACCAGATCAATAAGCTTCATATCTTCCTTCATGGCCCGTTTTGCCTTGGTCATATGACCAGGATACCACTGAATATTCATATCTGTAAACTCCTGTTCTATCTTGAATGGATGAAGTCCAGCTTCAGAAGGGGGAACATCCTGAACCAGACCTTGCCCTGTATCTGTTCTCTTTTTACATTTCCAATATTAGGAAAACGGCTGTCCTCACTGCTGTCCCTGTTATCTCCCAGCAGGAAATACTCGTTGTCCTCCAGCTTAATGGGGGTGTCCGCCCTTCCTGCCAGGGACACCTGTTCCAGGCCGTCCTCGGCATTTAAAAGCTCGCCGTCAATGAATATATAACCGCCCTTAATCTGCACGGTCTCGCCGGGAAGACCGATGATCCGCTTCACATTCTTCTTGTGGTCCTCACGCTCAAATGCCACGATGTCAAACCGTTCCGGCTTTCCCACATCATAAATCAGGCGGTTCACCAGGACCACGTCGTCCGCATCTAAAACCGGCTGCATGGAACCGCCTGACACGGGCACCTGGGTACAGAAACTGTAGACCAGAAACCAGGCACAGGCCAGGACCAACACCACATTGACCGCCCAGCGGACTGATTTTCTCAGCCACGCCGTATCCTCATTCACATAAAAATCCATGTACCCACACCTATCTCTTAAGGCACTTCCCGGACTGCTTCCGGGTATGCCGCCTGCTTAACAAAATAGAGTTTGCATCTGCAAACTCTATTCTCGCTTCCACTACCTGATTATTTAACTAATTCTTTAACCTTGGCAGCCTTACCAACCCTGTCTCTTAAGTAGTTCAGCTTCGCTCTTCTTACTTTACCCTTACGTACAACCTCTACGTTGTCAACGCTTGGGGAATGTAATGGCCAGGTCTTCTCAACGCCGATACCATTGGAGTTCTTCCTTACGGTAAAGGTCTCTCTGGCTCCGCCGTTCTGTCTCTTAATGACAGTTCCCTCGAAAATCTGGATTCTCTCGCGGTTGCCCTCTTTAATCTTGTTGTATACCTTAACGGTATCGCCAACGTTAAAGCTGGGTACGCTTTCCTTCAACTGGGCTGCTTCAATGTTCTTAATAATATCGTTCATCGTGTGAACCTCCTTCATCTATTGGATGTTCTTAATACGCCGGCAGTAAATCAGATTCACCACTCACAGTAACAGAGGACCATCTATTTCTTGTCACAACGATTTATTCTAGCATATATTGTCCCAAAATGCAAGCATTTTATGAGCTGTTTTCCCGCTCTGAACTGTTACCGTTCTATTCCTCCTCTTTCTCCTCAGGAAGAATGTACAGATGGACCTTGTCAATACGGTTCTTTTCCACCTGCTCCACCACCAGGCGCACGTTGCCGCACACCACCTCTTCGCCCTGGGAAGGCAGATGTTCCAGGCGGTCAATCACAAGGCCTCCCACGGAATCATAGTCCTCAGAGGACAGTTCTAAATCCAGGATATCATTGAGGTCATCCAGCTTCATGGAACCTTCCACCAGATACTGGCCGCCTCCCAAATCCATCAGCTCCTCTTCCTCATCCTCGTCATACTCATCGCGGATATCGCCCACGATTTCTTCCAGGATATCCTCCAGAGTAATCAGCCCTGCCGTGGCGCCGTACTCATCCAGAACAATGATGATATTGTTGGGAGACTTCTTAATCTCCATCATCAGCTCGGATAGCTTTTTAGATTCAAAGGTATAAAAAGGCTGGCGCAGGTAATCCGACACACAGAAGGACGCCTTGTCCTCCACCAGCAGCAGGTCCTTAATATTGATGATGCCCACCACATTGTCCGTTGTCTCCTTATAGACCGGAAGCCTGGTATAATGCTCCTCCCTGAATATCTGAATCAGGTCATCATAATCAGCCTCAATGTCAGCAAACACCATATCGATTCTGGGAACCATGACATCCTTTGCCACGGAGTCTCCCAGGTCAAACACATTGTTAATCATCTCACGTTCTTCCGACTCGATGACGCCCTTTTCATGGCCCACGTCCACAATGGTCCTGAGTTCGTCCTCCGTAATGTCGTCGTTCTTCTTATCAGGGTCCACATGAAGGGCCTTAAGGACGATCAAAGACATCCAGTTAATGAGGACAATGAGAGGGGTCAGCACTGTCATCAGAATGTGAATCATATGGCCTACCCGCAGGGAATACCGCTCCGCCTCCAGGGTAGCCATTGTCTTAGGTGTTATCTCACCAAAAATCAAAATCAAAAGCGTCAGTACGCCGGTCGCGGCTCCAGCGGCTTTATTTCCAAATATTTCCGTCACCAGCACGGTAAGCATGGACGAGGCCGAAAGATTTACCACATTGTTGCCGATTAAGATGGCGCTGAGCATCTTTCCCTGATTCTCAGACAGCTTCATAACCCACTGCGCAGATTTGTTCCCCCCTTCTGCCAATGTCCTGATACGGATTTTATTGACGGTTGTGAGGGCGGTCTCCGAAGACGAGAAAAAAGCGGAAAGTCCCAGTAAAATGATAATGATAACGACACGTATGGCAATACTGTCACCCGATGGGTCCAAAAAAATCAACTCCTATTATTTCATATTTTACGGTCCCAAAAGCCTGGAAAGTATAGGCCGGAGCCTGTAATGGATGTATATATGTGGATAGTTTCAGAGAATTGTACAATATTATTGGGGGATTGTCAATATGGACGGATTCGCGGGGAGGGGGACGCGGGTGGAGAGGGATCGAGGAAAAGCAGCGGGAGGGGGCGGGGAGTCTGGACTCATGGTTCCTTCGGGGGCTGCCTCTAAGCCGGGATCGGGAGCTGCGCAGGGGGATCGGGAAAAGTTCGCCGAACTCTTGATGAGTGCGCCGACCTGTTCCCTTTCGCTCGGGCGTTGAGCGCCCTCCCTCACCCCCTGCTCCGCTCCCGCTCCCGGCTAAGAGTCAGCGGCCCTCAGTAAAATTCGCTCAGCCTCCCCGCCCCCTCCCGCTGCTTTTCCGGCCACTCTTTCTCTTTCCCGCTGACATTCCCCGGCTCATTTAAAAAGTCGCAGGCCGATTCTTTTTCTGGCCGGTATCCCGTGCCTGGTGTTTTTTGGCGGACCCCGCTTTCCGGCTCCGACGTATCTCTTTGGGCGCGGAATTACCGGCAGCCCATACTTTTAGCCGGAGACTGTCCTCCCCGCGAAGCGGGGGATATGCGGCTGATGGGGAGATACGTTGTGGAGTGAGAGGAACGGGGGCGGTGATGGAGGTGACTTTGGAGCGATTCGGAGAGACTTGGGCCCTAGTCTCTCCCATCGCGGAAAGCGGAACCTCCGGCACCGCCCCCGTTCCTCTCACGGCCGGATGCACCTCACCACCCCACCCCATCATCCCCCCGCAAGCACCCCCATCACTTTATAGTACCCCTCCAGTTCCCCCACCGTACAAGCCTTCTCTGCCAGCAATTTCTTGGCCTCGGCCATTGCCTTTCGTTTGGTGCGGCCGGCAAAGGTCTCGTCGCCCAGGGCTTTTACATATTGGTCCATGAGCTCCTCCAGGATTTCCAGGTCGCCCTTTTCCTGACGGAGGGAATCCAGGTATTTTACTTCCTTCATGGTCAGGCTGGCGTGTTTAAGAAGGTCCGGACGGCGTTCCAGGGTGCGCTTTATGGATTGCTGCCTGCGCCACTCCTCGATGTTTTTATGGTGGCCGCTTAAAAGCACCTCCGGAACCTCCATTCCGCGGAATACTTCGGGACGGGTGTACTGGGGGTATTCTAACAGGCTGTCATGGAAGGATTCCTCCTCCGCTGAGGTATCATTGTTCAGTACCCCCGGCACCAGGCGGGAGATACAGTCAATCATGACCATGGCGGGAAGTTCCCCGCCTGTGAGGACATAATCCCCCACGGAAAGATAGTCCGTGGCAATCAGCTCCAGGGCGCGCTCGTCAATTCCTTCGTAATGCCCGCAGAGAAAGACCAGGTCCTCCTCCTTTGCCAGCTCCTCTGCTATGGTCTGGTTGAACACCCTGCCCTGGGGCGTCATGTAGATAAGCCTGGGTTTCCTGCCGATGCGCCCGCACAGGGCCTCGTAAGCCTCGCACACAGGCCCGGGCTGCATGACCATGCCTGCGCCGCCGCCGTAAGGGGCGTCGTCCACGTGCCTGTGCTTATCCTTTGAATAATCCCTGATGTCAATGGCTTCCACGAATATGGTTTTGCTCTCCATGGCCCGCCCCGTTATGCTGGTTCCCAGGCCTCCCATGACCATGTCAGGGAACAGTGTCAGTATGTGAAAATTCATCCGGTCTCCTTCCAGCGGTTCTTAAGCTTTGTCTGAAGGCGGTACAGGGTGTTCATGGCATCAAGGGGAGTCATGGTGGACAGCTCCAGACTGTCCAGCTCGCGGATGATGTCGTCATCCTTTACCGTATCAAAGAAGGACAGCTGCTGCAGGTCCACCTCATCCGGCTTTGGCACCGCCTTGTGCTGGGTGATGTTGGAACTGATTTCCGCGATTTCCTTTGCCCTGGCCGTAATATCCGCATCGCTTAATTCTTCTGCGATTTCCTTTGCTCTGGCAATGACGGAATCCGGCACGCCGGCCAGCTTTGCAACCTGGATGCCGTAACTCTTATCTGCCCCGCCGCGGACAATCTTGCGCAGGAATACAATGTCGTCCCCCTGCTCCTTTACCGCTATACAATAATTCTTTACCCCCGCTATGGTGCCTTCCAGCTCTGTCAGCTCATGGTAATGGGTGGCAAACAGGGTCTTGGCTCCCAAAAGCTTGGAATTGCTTATGTGTTCAATAACAGCCCAGGCAATGGATAATCCGTCAAAGGTGCTGGTTCCCCTTCCGATTTCATCCAGTACCAGGAGGCTGTTTCTGGTGGCGTTGCGCAGGATGTTGGCCACCTCTGTCATTTCCACCATAAAGGTGCTCTGTCCGCTGGCCAGGTCGTCGGAAGCCCCCACCCTGGTGAAAACGCGGTCGCATATGCCGATATCGGCCTCCTGGGCCGGCACAAAGCTGCCCAGCTGGGCCATGAGTACAATCAGGGCCACCTGGCGCATGTACGTGGATTTGCCTGCCATGTTGGGGCCGGTGATAACGGACAGCCGGTTCTTTCCATTGTCCAGGAAGGTGTCGTTGGCCACAAACATGTCGTCCCGCATCATCTGCTCCACCACGGGATGGCGGCCGTTCTTAATTTGAATCACGCCCTTGTCGTTGATGGAGGGCTTCACATAATTGCGGCGGGTAGCTACCACGGACAGGGAACAGAATACGTCGATTCCCGCTATGGACTTGGCAGTCTTTTGAATGCGGATGACCTCCGCCCCGATTTTGTCCCTGACCTCGCAGAACAGGTCATACTCCAGGGACACCAGCTTTTCCTCCGCGCCCATGATAATGTCTTCCAGCTGCTTTAATTCATCTGTGGTGAACCGCTCCGCATTGGTCAGGGTCTGCTTACGGATATAGTAATCCGGCACCTGGTCCTTGAAGGAGTTGGTCACCTCAAAATAGTAACCGAATACCTTGTTGAATTTTACCTTCAGGGTCTTGATGCCTGTCTTTTCTTTTTCCTTTGCCTCCAGCTCCGCCAGCCAGTTCTTGCCCTCTGTCTTGGCCTGACGCAGCTTGTCTGCCTCCTCATTGTAGCCGTCCCTTATGATGCCGCCTTCCCTGACCGTAATGGGCGGGTCCTCCACGATGGCATTCCCTATGAGCTGGAAAATATCCTGCAGAGGGTCCAGTTCCCGGGCCAGCTCTGCCAGAAGTTCGCTGTTAAACTCTCCCAGTATCCGCTTGATGTAGGGAAGCATTTCCAGGGAGCTTCTGAAGGCAATCAGGTCCCTTGGATTGGCTGTCTTATAACTGATTCGCCCAATCAGACGCTCCAGGTCATAGATGGGATTTAAGTACTCGCAGATCTCTTCCCTGGAGATATAGTTCATGTTCAGCTCTTCCACCGCGTTCTGGCGCCTGATGATTTCGTCCCTGTGAATCAGCGGCTGTTCGATGCAGGCGCGAAGCAGCCTGGCGCCCATAGCTGTCTTTGTCTTATCCAGCACCCATAACAGGGTGCCCCTCTTCTGTTTTTCACGCATGGTCTCCACCAGCTCAAGGTTCCTTCTGGTGGATGTGTCAATGACCATGTACTGTCCGGTGGAATAGGGGGTAATCGTGGTAATGTGCTCCAGGGTGCTCTTCTGGGTCTCATAGATATACTGCATCACGGCGCCGGCAGCAATGATGCCGGTGGCATAGTCCTCCAGCCCCAACCCCACCAGGGCTCCCACCTTAAAATGCTCCATCAGGATGCGGCGGCAGGATTCCTCGCCGAAAAAGCGGCTGTCCAGGGCGGAAATGACCACCTGATAGCGGTTTTTAAGCTCGTCCATATCTACGCCTGACATGTAAAGGGCATTGTTGCAGATGATTTCAGATGGGGAAAATTTGTTGATTTCGTCAAACAGTTCCCGGTCTGAGTCCACCTCAGTCACCATGAAATCCCCGGTGCTGATATCTGCCGTGGATATGCCGTAGATTCCATCCATGTACACAATACCCATCAGGTAATTGTTCTTTGTCTCATCCAGCACCTGGGAGCTGGTAATGGTTCCCGGAGTCACCACCCGGATTACCTCCCGCTTCACCAGGCCCTTGGCCTGCTTAGGATCCTCCATCTGCTCTGCTATGGCAACCTTATATCCCTTCTGGACCAGACGGTACAGGTAGGAATCCACTGCGTGGAACGGCACCCCGCACATGGGAGCCCGCTCAGAAAGACCACAGTCCTTTCCTGTAAGGGTTATCTCCAGTTCCTTTGACACTGTCAGGGCATCATCGAAAAACATCTCATAGAAGTCACCCAGACGGTAAAACAGAATACAGTCCGGATACTCCTTCTTGGTCTCCATATAATGCTGCATCATGGGAGATAATTGTGACAAATCTATCAACGTGCTGACCTCTCTTCTCTAGTATGCTTGGTTATTCTTGTTTATCTTAATTTGTTTGTTTTTGTTGGTCTGGTTTTATTCATTTTCCTTATCAGCTATATGTCCCATATAATAAAATCCCTTGCTCTCCTGCAGATACACCGGCACCAGCTTTCCAATCATGGATGCATCTCCCGGGAAGTGCACCACTGTGTTGTTGGACAGGCGGCCTGTCATAAGCCCCGGCGCATGGCCGTTCACCTCTTCCACCAGAACCTCCTGGACTGTCTTAACGTCCCGCCCGCACACCTCTGCCGAAATATCCTGTACTTCCTTTAAAAGCCTGTCAAACCGCTCCTTCACAATCGCCTCCGGCACCTGGTCTTCCATGGCTGCCGCCGGTGTGCCGGTACGCTTGGAATAGATGAAGGTAAAGGCGCTGTCAAACCGCACCTTTCTCACCACATCCATGGTCTCCTCAAAGTCCTCGTCTGTCTCGCCAGGAAATCCCACAATAATATCCGTTGTCAGTGAGATGCCCGGCACTGCCTTTTTAATCCGCTCCGCCAAATCCAGATACTGCTCCTTTGTATAGCGCCGGTTCATAACCTTTAGAATCCGGCTGCTGCCGGACTGGAGGGGAAGGTGCAGATGTCGGCATATCTTTTTGGACCTGGCCATAACCTCTATGAGTTCATCGGATAAGTCCTTTGGATGGGATGTCATAAAACGGATCCGCTCAATTCCGTCTATCTTTTCCACTTCCTCCAAAAGCTGTGCAAAGGACATGGGATTGTCCAGGTTCTTTCCATAGGAATTTACATTTTGTCCAAGGAGCATGACTTCCACCACTTTGTCCGCTGCCAGCTTCTGTATTTCCTTAATGATTTCTTCCGGCCTGCGGCTGCGCTCCCGCCCTCTTACATAGGGCACAATGCAGTAGCTGCAGAAATTATTGCAGCCAAACATGATGTTGACTCCTGATTTGAAAGGAAACTTGCGCTCCACCGGCAAATCCTCCACGATCTGGTCCGTATCCTTCCATACATCCACCACCATCTCCGGTTTTCCCTGCTTCTGCCCGTCCATGGTCCGCCGCTCCAGGCACTGGGATACCAGTTCAGCCAGCTTGAATATGTTGTGGGTTCCGAAAATCAAATCCACATAGCGGTAGCTCTTCTTGATTTTCGCCACCACTTCCTCCTCCTGCATCATGCAGCCGCACAGGGCAATCATCATGTCAGGATGTTTCTTCTTATAGGTCCCCAGCTGTCCCAGACGGCCATAAACCCGCAGATTGGCATTTTCCCGCACCGTGCAGGTGTTGTAGAGCACAAAATCCGCTTTCTCCGATTCTACGGCCTTGTAGCCGATTGTCTCCAAAATCCCCAAAAGCTTCTCCGAATCCCTGGCATTCATCTGGCACCCAAAGGTGTTGATGCAGCAGGTAAGGGGACGTCCCAGCCTGGCGGAAAGTTCGGCCAGCTGTCTCCTGGCCCGCTCCATGAAGTACTGCTGCCGCTCCGGCTCTACGGCAGGCGGGCCCTGGTTTATGGTTGTTTCTGCATTTTCTATGTTGTCCATGGTATCTCTGGATTCTTCCATTAATCTGCTCCTCAGCTTCTATAATTTAGATAGTTCAGTTTGGATATTGCTTTCTTTCCCGAAACGCATAGCAGGCCGGGCTTTTTGCACGGACCGGCCAACTACGATTAACAGTATGAATTTTACTTTAAAATGGTTGGGAAGTCAACATAAAAAACTCCCTGCCCTGCGCCTGCAATAAAGGCCCTGCCCCGCAGCTGGTCTAAACCAACTGCGGGGCAGTCCTTATCACAGTTTCCGTCAAACCATTTTCGTTATGTGTTTCTGAGAATCCAGGTTTCATTCTAAACCCTCTCATTTGCACCACCACCTGTCCAGCCTCTTACGGCAGAAGGACGTACAGTAAAATGATAACAGACAGAGTACCGTGCCGTAAATTTTACAATGGAGGTGCCTTTATGGATAAAATTTACGACAATTGTTGTGGTATTGATGTGCACAAAAAGCTCATCGTTGCCTGCTTTCGAAAGGGCAACAAGCAGAAATACGCGAGTTTGGTGCAACAACCAGAGAGCTCCTTGAAATGGTTGACTGGCTCAAAAGCGGCGGCTGCGAAATGGCCGCTATGGAGAGCACTGCATCTTATTGGAAGCCTCTGTATAACATCCTTGAATCCTCAGACCTGAATGCTATGGTGGTCAATGCCCGCCATATGAAGGCTGTCCCAGGGCGCAAGACAGATGTAAAGGACGCAGAATGGATCGCTGATCTTCTTCAGCATGGCCTGCTTCAGCCCAGCTATATTCCCAATAAGGATCAGCGGGAACTCAGGGAACTGGTCCGTTACCGAAAAAGCCTTGTTGGTGAGCGCACCAGAGAGTTAAACCGTCTCCAGAAGATGCTGGAAGGCGCCAACATCAAGCTATCCGGCACAGTGTCGGATATCAATGGCAAAAGCGCACGCAGTATTTTAGAATACCTTCTTACTGGGGCGTCCATTGACGAAGCATCCACATCAAAAATCTGGATGAGGAGATCGACAGCTTTATGAAACCGGAAGAAAAACAGGCGTCTCAGGCAATTCAGGACGTCACTGGCATAGCTCTCTTTTGCGGACAACCCTGATTACCTGTGCACATTCGGCTGTCAAGAATAAAAAATCCTATTTCCATGCACAGTTCATGAGGATCAGTGCCCATAGGGGATCTAAACGTGCCTATGTCGCAGTTGCCCATTCCATGCTCACCGGAAGGTTATGTTTCACAGTACAAGTTTTACTTATCTCATTCCAATTGGTTCTTTCGATGGGATTTTCAGTCTTATAGATTTTCTTGTAGTACTGCGGGATATTTAAAAATAAAAACAACATTTACTGCAGGTTAACCGCTATGGCGATTGCTATGGCAGCAGTTCCCATAAGGAAGAAAAATGCCTGCATCTTAATCTGAAATTTTGCCCATTTTCCCCAGTCAATCCTGGCAACGCCCAGAACGCCGATCAGACTGGCGGAAACCGGTGTGAACGCATCCACAAATCCGGCTCCCATCTGAAATGCCAGTACCGCCACCTGACGTGTGACGCCCACCAGGTCCGCAAGGGGCGCCATGATGGGCATGGTCAGGGCGGCCTGACCGGAGTTGGAGGTCACAATCAGATTAAAGCAGCTCTGGAACAGGTACATAAACAGCGCTCCGATGAATGAGGGCACTCCTGCAAGCGCATTTCCGATGGTGTACAAAATCGTATTCAGCGTGGAAGCCACATTTGCATCGGAGCCGCCCAGCACCAGCAGAATTCCTTTGGCCATACCTACCACCACCGCGGTTCCTGCCAGGTCAGCCACGCCGCTCTGGAAGGCGGAAGCCATACCGTTGACCGTCATATCATTGAGCTTAAAGATGACCGCGGTCACACCGGCCGCAAATCCCATCACAAAGAACTGGGAGGCAATTTCCGGAATATAATACCCTTCCTGGGTAACGCCCCAGATAATCCAAATCAGGACTGCCAGCATCTCCAGAAGAATCAGCTTGTGGCCCAGGCCAAATTCCCTTTCCTCCTCCGATACAGAGTCCATCCTTCCCCTGAAATAGGCGTCGCTCTCATAGACAACGGAGCGGGCAGGATTCTTACGTATCTTTTCAGCGTAAATCATCAAATATCCTGCGGAAAGCAGAGTGACAATCGCCCACAGGGCCAGACGAAAGCCGGCGCCGGACAGAACCGGGATTCCCGCTATGCCCTGGGCTACTGCCACTGAGAAGGGGCTCATCCACGAAACCGCATTGCCCACCTGTGACGCCACGTAGGTAACAGTGATGGCCACAATGGAATCATAGCCCAGCGCAATCGCAAAGGGCACCATAATCATGGAAAAGGGAATGCATTCCTCCGCCATTCCAAAGGTGGCGCCGCCCAGTGAAAACAGGATAAACAACAGCGGCAGGGCCAGACGTTCCAATCCCTTTGTCTTTTTGATAAAGGCATAAATACCCGCATCAATCGCCCCTGTCTTCATGATGATTCCAAAGGAACCTCCCACCACCAGAATCAATGCGCAGATTCCAACCGCGGAGCCGGAACGGTCTCCTGTCACCAGCCCCTCGAATACATAGTTGAGGAAGCCAAAGCCGCCAAAATCCTCTGTGCCCCATACCTTTGCCGTCTTATGAAGCTTCTGGCTGGTATCATAGATGGATTCGCCGTACTGTCCGTACAGCACATCATCTGTCAGCCCCAGTTCATCCAGATCCTCCTGGGTCCACTCAGAAGAATCCGTTTCAAGAAACGCATCCAGCTCTCCGGGGTCAACGCCCAGGGATTCCATCAGAGCTTCATCACCGCTCATGGCTGCCAGGTTATCCTTCACCGCTTCCCGGTCCAGGCGGTAGCTGTAGCGGAACGTGTCCGCCATCAGCACGGTCTTGGTCTTTACCTCACCATTGGAATCCGTATATTCTACCTTGTGGGTACTGAATTTTCCCGCCGGAACCAAAAATGTCAGCATCCAGCATAGGAATATGGCGGCAAATATGATTGCATACGTATGGGGTGTCTTCATTTTTGTATAATCCCGCTTTGGGGTACCGGTATTCTTTTTGTTGTTAAATGGCATGGTTCGTATCTCTCCTTAGTCACGCATATGTCTATCCCATCCGGTCCTCAGCAGGAAACCTGCATGGGAACTGCCGGTATCCTGGGCATTTCCTTGTACTTCTTAGGAGGCACTCCCAGTACCTTCTTAAATGCCCGTGAAAAATAATATTGATTGTCATATCCCAAATGCTGGGCCACCTGATATATATGCATATCTGTATTACAGAGAAGATAGCAGGCCTGCTCCATCTTCATGTTGATGTAGTAATCCATAGGCGCACACTTGACACATTCCTTAAAGACCGCGTTGAGATAGCTCTCCGACAGCCCTGCTTCCCTTGCAATCCGGGTCAGTGTCAGGTTTTCCTGCAGATGCTCCCTCATATAGGTTATCACACGATTCAGATATTGGCTCTTTGCTGTCCTGCATCTTCTCTCCAAAGCAATCTCCTCTTTTCTCCGTTTTTTGATTCCTTCTGATTTCTATTATAAAAAAACAACAGGATTTATCCTTGAAAATCATGCGCAGAAAAGGGAATATATTGAGTTTTTTATTTAAAAATGTTATAATTCATGGGATATAACTCGACAATATTGAGATTGAGCAGAACAGACAAAAAGAAACAGCCTTCCCAAACCGAAAAAACATGCAAAAGGAGTCCGCGGCAATGCCTTCTAAAATCCAAATCATCACCAACGAACACCAGGAAGAGCTAAAGGAACACGGGACCTATGAATTTCCCGTCCTTGTCAGCGACGAGGCCCTGTCCAGGTTCTACACCAGTTCCTTCCAGTGGCACTGGCATACGGAAATCGAACTTACCCTCATCACAGAGGGGACTATGGTATATCAAATCAATGACCAGATATTCCGTCCCAGGGCCGGGCAGGCGCTCTTCGGCAACTCCAATACCATGCACACCGGGCGCATGGAAGACGGCCATGACTGCAAGTACATCTCCATCACCTTCCACCCCAGGCTGCTGTACGGCTACCAGGGAAGCCGGATTGCCAGCCGGTATACGGACCCTCTGACGGAAAATACCGCCCTGCCGGCTGTCTGCTTCGACCTGTCGGAGGAATGGCACAGGGAATCCGTCGGGCTTCTGGAGGATATCATACGCATTGACAGCCTGCGCTATGATACCTATGAAATGGACATCCAGATGGACCTGTGCCGTTTCTGGAAGCTTTTATACCTTCACTGCCGTCCTGACCGGGAACCGGCACATACGGCGGGCAGGAAGAATCAGGAACGGATTCGGCAGATGCTCTCCTTCATCCATGAAAACTATCAGTCCGATATCACCCTGGATGATATTTCCCGTCGCATCCATATCTGCAAAAGCGAGTGCTGCCGGGTCTTTAAGGGTTACATGAAGGAATCCCTGTTTGAATACCTGTTAAAATACCGCATTGAAAAGAGTATCCCCGATGTGCTGGAAGGAAAGCTGACCATGACCGAGACAGCCCTGAGGGCCGGCTTCACCGACCCCAATTACTTCTCCAAGGTCTTCCATAAGATAAAAGGCTGTTCGCCGAGAGCCTACCGGAATGCCCGGTCCTCCGCACCGCTTTCATGACCCTGCTCCTCTCCTTTACACGGCTTTCGTGACTCCGGTCCGTTTCACCTTGTCAATGCCGCCCGACATGTGGGGAATCCGATTCCCCACGAAAACAGCCCTCTGCACACAGTCCTCCCCGTACCGTTTTCTTATCTCATCCACGGCCGTGTCCAGCCTGGAGTATTTATCATGGAGTCCCCTGTCAAAAAGCTGATACTGATAATGGCCTTTGGGACTGACCTTACTTGTATGGACTCCCATCTGGCGGATGGGAGAATGATTCCACAGACGGTCAAACAGGCTCCAGGCCGCCTCATAGATTTCCAGGGTGGTATCCGTAGCCGAAATCAGGGTGGTCTGACCGGAACCATGCCTGAATTCCCTGTCCGTGATGGAAATGCCCACGCAGGCAGCTTCCATACCATCGGCCCGGAGCCTGGCGCACACGGTTTCCGTAAGGGACAATATGACCTGCCCTGCCGTCTCCCGGTCCGTCACATCCAATGGCGTGGTCATAGAATTGCCGTACCCCTTATTCTGCGGAAGTTCTCTCAAAAATGGGGACACATCCCTTCCGTTGGCATAATTCCAGATAAACTCCCCCTGCTTTTTAAGATGCCTTTTTAACAGCTCCAAATCCGAGACAGCCAGCTCCCCTATGGTCCTTATTCCCAGCGCCCCCAGCTTTCTCACCGTGGCGGGCCCCACCCAGAACAGTTCGCTTACAGGCAGCGGCCACATCTTTCTCTCTATCTCCCAGGTAAACAGGGTGTGGACCTGGTCCGGCTTTTGGAACTCAGAAGCCATCTTGGCCAGCAGCTTGCTGTCCGACACACCGATGTTCACAGTAAAGCCCAGTTCCCGGCGTATTTCTTCCTTCAGCTGGTGCGCAAACGCTGTGTGTGTTCCCCACAATCCCTTTGTTCCCTCCACCTGACAGAATGCCTCATCTATACTGTACTGGTGGACATAGGGAAAATACTTCCTGAGCAGCTCAACAAGGGCTCTGGAACAGCTCACATACAGGCTGTAATCCGGGGGTTCGATTACAAGTCCCGGACATTTGCATCTGGCCTCCGCCAGTGTCTCCCCTGTCCTGATTCCATACTCTTTGGCAGAGCCGGATTTGGCCAGCACGATGCCATGCCGGTCTGCCTCGCTTCCTCCGATAACAGAGGGAATGTCCCGCAGATCCAATTCCTCCCCCAGGATACAGACCCTGTATGCGGCTGTCCAGCTTAAATAGGCGCTGTTCACATCCACATGGTACCATACCTGCTTTTTTTGGCTTCTCATGACAGTGTCCTGAAAAATGACCACTTATGGGTAGATATGCGGTATCTCAGCTCAATAAGGTGCCTCTGTCCCTCCGCCACGGCCCAGCACACAAAGCTGATATGCTCCATGCCGCAGAACTTCTCTTCCCTGGAAGAAACAATGCTCTCAATCTTCACCGTGATGATTCCGTGCTCCTTATTCTCATACCGGAACCAGAGGGGCGTCATATCTCCCAGGGTACTGCAGGCGCCAAACATCTGTATAGGTATATTTAAAGCCGCCACTGCTTTCACCTCCTGGCTCCAATATATCAGAACATACGTTCTGTTTCAAGTGGTAATTGCTGGGAGCCGAAGGATCCGAAAAAGGGCAGGAGACGGACGCAGCGTTCGCACAGACAAAATCATCTATTGAATCGTGAAACGGTTCTTCTCATATGAAATCACTCCATCCCTCTGCATCCTGGACAGCTCCGCCGACAGCGCGCTCCTGTCCACGGACAGATAGTCCGCCATCTGCTGGCGGTTAAAGGGCACTGTGATGGTACGGCTCCCCTGCTTTACGGATTCCTGGGACAGGTACACCATGACCCTCTCCCGCAGGGACCTGAGAGTGATGATATCCATTTTTTTCGTAAGCATCAGGTTTTTCCCGGCCAGGACATACATCAGGCTCCGTATCAAACGGTTGTGGAAATCACAGCCGGATGAACAGGTCGTCAGGATGCGGTTCACGTCCATAAACAGGATTCCGGATCGTTCCGATGCCTGCACATCCACCATCAGGGGTTCCCCCTTAAGACATGCATACGTCTCCCCGAATATCTGTCCCTTTCCTATATTCTCAATGATTTTCCTGTTTCCCCACACATCGTCCTTAATGATGTTCACAGCCCCCTCCATCACCACCCCCAGACGGCCTGTCACATCGCCGGCCCTGTATATATAGGCTTCCTTCCCATAGGTCCTCTCTTCCGCCGAAAGGCATGTAAGCATGGCTTCTATCTCCTGCTCCTTAATTCCGTGAAACAGCTTTGTTCCTGACAACAGATGAATATCCATATTTTTCTCCTTTAATGTTGTTACAACAACATATTTGTTGTCAAAATTATATTATACTTTATCCATACCGTCAAGGGCAGGCAGAACATGCCGCCCATTCACGCATATTTAAAAGGAGGATAAGAATGGAACACAATATGTTTTGTTTTCAATGTGAACAGACCGCGGGATGCAGCGGATGTATGGGAAAAGCAGGCGTGTGCGGCAAGACAGCTGCCACTGCCAGGATTCAGGACGAACTTACAGGAGCCCTCATCGGCCTTGCCAGGGCCGCGGAGGGGAAAGAGCACTCCAAAGAAGCAGACCACCTTATTGTAAAGGGACTGTGTGCCACCCTGACCAATGTAAGCTTTGATGACAATGCCCTGAATGAGCTTCTGGAGGAAGCCGGACGCTTAAAGGATTCCCTGTCCCCTCTGTGCAGCTCCTGCACGTCAGAATGCGGCAAGACAGAAGATTTTGACCTGAATAGGCTCTGGACCGATAACGAGGATATCCGCTCCCTCAAATCCCTCATTCTTTTCGGCATGAGAGGAATGGCAGCCTATGCGTATCATGCCATGGTGCTGGGCCATGAGGACAGAGGGGTCATGGATTATTTCTATAAAGGACTGTTTGCCGTTGGCTATGACAGCTATACAATTCAGGACCTTCTGCCCATTGTCATGGAACTGGGCGCTGTGAATCTGGACTGCATGGCGCTGCTGGACAAGGCCAACCGCCAGGCCTTCGGCATCCCTGCCCCGGCGCAGGTAAGCCTTGCCGTGGAGAAGGGTCCCTTCATCGTCATCTCCGGACATGACCTTCACGACTTAAAGCTTCTGCTGGAACAGACCGAAGGCAAGGGAATCAACATATACACCCACGGGGAAATGCTGCCCGCCCACGCTTACCCTGAGCTCAGGAAATACGGACACCTGAAAGGCAACTTCGGAACCGCATGGCAGAACCAGCAAAAGGAATTTGCGGACCTTCCGGCCCCTGTGCTCTTTACCACCAACTGCCTGATGCCGCCCAAGCCATCTTACTCCGACCGTGTATTCACCACTGCTGTGGTATCCTTTCCGGGCATGGTCCATATTGACGACCGCAAGGACTTCTCTCCGGTCATCGGGAAGGCCCTGGAACTGGGCGGCTACAAGGAGGATGTGACCATCCCCGGAATCAACGGCGGAACAAGCGTCACCACCGGCTTTGGCAGGGAGGCTGTCCTGGCTGCCGCGGGCACCGTGGTGGAGGCTGTCAATCAGAAGGCGCTGCGCCATATCTTTCTGGTAGGCGGCTGCGACGGAGCCCGTCCAGGCAGGAATTACTACACGGACTTTGTAAAACAGACGCCTGAGGACACGCTGGTCCTGACCCTGGCCTGCGGCAAATACCGTTTTAATGACCTGGAGCTTGGAACCCTTGCCGGCCTTCCCCGCCTTCTGGACATGGGACAGTGCAACGATGCCTTCGGCGCCATCCAGGTGGCCGTGGCCCTGTCAGAGGCGTTCGGCTGCTCAGTCAACGACCTGCCCCTTACCCTGGTGCTGTCCTGGTATGAGCAGAAGGCTGTCTGTATCCTTTTAAGCCTGCTGCATCTGGGCATTAAGAACATTTACCTTGGCCCCACCCTTCCGGCCTTCCTCTCACCGGCCATACTGGATTATCTGGTGGAACAGTTTGATATCCGCCCCATCTCCACCCCCGGGAAGGACCTGGCCACGATTTTAGCCTGACATCCTGGCCGTAAAAAGGCTTAAGGATACCGTAAAACCCGGACAGGATGCGCAGGTGCTCCTGCACATAATCCCACTGTCAAGGAAACAGGGAAGATTTGCCCATTCCAGCTCGTCTTCCCTGATATTCATTTTCTTGGCAGGCGATATGATTATCTTCATCCTGTCTCTTACTCCACTTTTTCTATCTTTGGAAAATACGTAAACAGCACCTTGGCGATAATCTTGTCCTTCTCCACGAACTGGTTCTTCCAGAACCGGGCATCCAGGGAATTGTTCCTGTTGTCCCCCATCATGAAATAGCATCCCTCCGGCACTGTATAGGGCCCGTAGGAGCCTTCCATTGGTTCGGGAAGGTAGGGTTCGTCAAGAGGCGTGTCTGAATCATTGATATAGACTTTTCCGTCCACCACGTTCACGGTCTCACCGGGAAGCCCTATGACACGCTTCACGTAGTAGATTTTTCCCGTTGGATCGTCCGGGAAATGGAAAATCACCACATCCCCCCTCTCAGGGTCGCTGGTCAGATAGGACAGCCTGGAACCGATGACGCGGCTTTTGGACATGATGGTGTTCTCCATGGAACCGGTTGGCACACGGCTATTGGCTATGATAAAATTGTTAAGGACCAGGGCGATGATGACCGCTGCCACGATAATCTGTATCCAGCTGATAATCTCCTTCTTCCAGCTGAAGGGCTCTTCCTCCTGCTGTTTCCTGCTCCTTTTCTTGCTGCTTTCCTCTTCGAGCATATATATTTCCTCTTTTCCTGCATTCTGTCTGACGAAGCCGGGAACAAATTTAAAATGTCCCGGCTCCTCTGTAGCTGTAATCAGCGAATCTGTCCATCTCCGTAAATGATATACTTGGTGGTGGTCAGTTCCTTAAGGCCCATGGGGCCTCTGGCGTGAAGCTTCTGGGTGCTGATGCCGATTTCTGCTCCGAAACCGAATTCCTCACCGTCTGTAAAACGGGTGGAAGCGTTGACGTAGACAGCCGCAGCGTCCACCTCGTTTAAAAACTTTTGGGCGTTGAAATAATCAGAGGTCACGATTGATTCCGAATGACCTGTATTGTAGGTATTGATATGACGGATAGCCTCATCCACAGAGTCCACCAGCTTTAAGGACAGGATATAATCCAGGTACTCCCTGCCCCAGTCCTCCTGCGTGGCCCGGACAAAGGCCGGCTCAATGGCACACGCGTCCTCGTCTCCCCGAATCTCCACCTGCTTCTCCTCCAGCTTCTTCCTGAGAAGGGGCAGGAAGTCCTCTGCAATGCTCCTGTGCACCAGCAGGGACTCGCATGCATTGCACACGCCGATTCTCTGGGTCTTGGCATTGAAGATAATGTCCACGGCCATATTCTGATCCGCGGAAGCGTCCACATATACATGGCAGTTGCCGATGCCCGTCTCTATGACAGGGATGGTGCTGTTCTCCACCACGGTCTTTATGAGTCCTGCCCCTCCCCTGGGGATAAGCACGTCAATGTACCTGTTCAGGCGCATCAGCTCCCTGGTGGTATCCCTGCTGGTATCCTCAATCAGCTGGACCGAGTCCTCGGGCAGGCCGGCGCTTGAGAGTCCCGCGCGCAGACACCGGGTGATGGCCATATTGGAGTGAAGGGCGTCGCTTCCGCCCTTTAAGATAACCGCATTGCCTGATTTGAAGCATAGGCCGAAGGCGTCTGCCGTCACATTGGGGCGGGCCTCATAAATCATGCCGATAACCCCCAGAGGCACACGCTTCTGCCCAATCTGAAGGCCGTTGGGGCGAAGCTTCATGGACAGCACCTCCCCTACGGGGTCCTCCAGGGAAGCCACCTGCAGCAGGCCGTCCGCCATGGCCTGGACTCTGGCCGGCGTCAGTTTAAGACGGTCCAGCAGTCCCTGGCTCATGCCGTCGGATTTGGCCTTCTCATAATCCCGGGAATTGGCCTCCAGGATTTCCTCCTCGCCTTCCAGCAAGGCCCTGGCCGCTTCCTCCAGTCCCATATTCTTCTCCCTGGAACCCAGGGTACCCAGTACACGCGATACTTCTTTTGCACGGCTGCCTATTTCATTCAATGTCATCATAATCTCCCCTTCACAATGCATCAGACTTCCTTGATTCCGCCATATTTCTTTCCCAAATCCGTGATGGAGCCGTCCGGCTCCTTGATGGATATGTTATTCAGGTTATTGCGGAGGCTTCCCCGAATCGCTGCAACGTACTCCTGGCGCAGCCGGGCCTGTTCCTCCTTCTCCTGGTCCGTCAGTCCCACTGCCTGGGACTTGTGATAAAGTTCGTTGATGCGGTCAATCCTTGACACGTCCATACATTCACCTCTTTCAGGGCCTGGTACCCGGCCGGGCGCCTTCCCTAGTATTCATTGTTCAGATAATGCATCAGGTCAAAATCCAGATTGGTATGGGCCAGGAACAGGGTTCCCTTTTCCTTGCCTGACATGATGTCCAGTATGACATCCACCTGGTCTCCGTTGGCAATGACCATATCGGCTCCGCTGTCCGTGGCAATCCGGGCCGCTGCCAGCTTGGCTGACATTCCTCCGGTACCCACGTCGCTGCCCGACGTATCCTTGCCCATACGCAGGAATTCAGGCGTGATTTCAGGCACCAGGCTGATAAATCCGGCCTCCGGATTCTCCCTGGGGTCATCCGTGTAAAGGCCGTCTATGTCAGACAGCAGGATGAGCAGGTCTGCTCCGATCAGGGCCGCCACAATGGCTGACAGCCGGTCATTATCACCAAAGCTGTCCACATATGGAATCTCTGAGGTGGATACCGTATCGTTTTCATTGACAATGGGTATGGTTCCCAGATTCAGCAGCTCGTCAAAGGTATTCTGGGCATTGTATCTGGAAGAATCATTGACCATGGTGTCCTTTGTGAGAAGGACCTGGGCAGCTGTCTGGTTGTATTCCGCAAAAAGCTTCTGGTAAATCATCATCAGCCTGGCCTGGCCCACAGCTGCAAACGCCTGCTTCTCAGCCAGGGTATCGGGCTTCCTGTGATGGCCCAGGGCCTGCCGCCCTGCCGCAATGGCCCCGGAGGACACCAGGACCACGTCCTTTCCCTGTCCCCGCAGGTCGCTGATAACCCGCACCAGCTTTTCTATCTTCATCAGGTTCACTTCCCCTGTCTCCACATGGGTAAGGGAAGATGAGCCAATCTTAATCACAATCCTCTGCTTCTGTTCAAGATTCTGACGTTCCTGGGTTTCCATGATATACTCCTTTATCTCTTCAAACGATTCTTGTTTATCTTACACCAATTTACAGGTCACGTCAATTTCTATGTTGTAAATGTTCCTCTTCCGCTTCCGGTGAAAGAGGCTTAGGTAGCCGAAAGACTTAAGGGGCTGTACCTGCGTATGATTTCCTCTGCTGTCTTGATTCCGTCCATGGCCGCTGAGGTGATTCCCCCGGCATAGCCCGCGCCTTCCCCGCAGGGAAAGATTCCCTTTACAAGACTTTCCATCTTCTCATCCCTGGGAATGCGGACCGGGGATGAGGTACGGCTCTCAATGCCGGCCAGTATGGCATCCGGCCGGTCAAAGCCGCGAATCATGGTTCCAAATCCTTCCATTCCTTCCATGAAAGCCCGGGACAATGTTTCCGGAAACAGCTCCCTGAGATTGGCAAAGGCATACCCGCCCCTGAAGGCGGGACTCACACCGCCAAAGCCGTCTGAAACCCGGCCTGCCTTAAAATCCCCGTAGAGCTGCACCGGTATGTTTCCCTTTCCCAAGCAGAAGGCAGTCTCCTCCAGGCGCCTCTGAAACCGGATTCCTGCCATGGCATCTCCCGGCGTCCTGCAATCCTTCTCCGCCTCACAGCCCTTCTCCATCCCGGACGCTGCTTCCATCCGGCCGAAATCCTCCGGCGTGACCGTTACAATAATGGCGCTGTTGGCATTTTCCCCTGCCCTGTCATGATAGCTCATGCCGTTGACCGCCAGGCGACCCGGCTCAGAGGACGCATTGACCACGTAGCCCCCGGGGCACATGCAGAAGGAATAGACTCCTCTTTCGTCAGAGGCCTTCCATGTAAGCTTGTAGCTGGCCGGCCCCAATTCACCGCATTCCTCCATGCCGTACTGGCTCTCATTGATCAGCGTCTGGGGATGCTGTACCCTGAGTCCCACTGCAAATGCCTTTGGCTCCATGGGGATGCCCCTGGCCAGCAGGGTCTCAAAGGTATCCCTGGCGCTGTGTCCGATGGCCAGGACCACTGTCTCAGTCTCAAGGACCTGGCTGCCGTTGATAACAAGGGCTTTTATATGCCTGGATTCCCCCTGCTCCCCGTCCGTCACAAAATCCGTGACCTGGCTCAGGAAGCGGACCTCTCCGCCCAGATTTTCAATCTCCGTTCGTATGGATTTGACAATGCGGCTTAATACATCTGTTCCAATGTGGGGTTTATTCACATACAGGATAGATGGGTCCCCGCCGAACTCCGTCAGTATGCGCAGCACTTCCCGGTTTCTTCCAAACGTATCCTTTACAAGGGTATTAAGCTTCCCGTCGGAAAATGTTCCTGCCCCGCCTTCCCCGAACTGCACATTGGAGGACGGGTCAAACTGCCCTGTTTCCCAGAACCGGGCCACCCGGTCTGTCCGTGCGTCCACGTCCTCCCCCCGCTCCAGAAGTATGGGCATGTATCCCTTTCTGGCCAGCATAAGGCCGCAGAACAGCCCTGCCGGGCCAGTGCCGATAATGACAGGACGGCTGGCCATTAGCTTAGTCCCCGGCTCAGGAAGCCGGTAGGGCGTTTCCTTATGGACCGCTACATTCCGGTCCTTCAGCCTGCGCACCAGCTTTTCCTCCTTCTGGAGTCCGGCCTGCCTGATTCCTATGTCCACCACATAACTGTACCATATATCCGGCTTTTTTCTGGCGTCCACGGACTGCTTGATGATGGTAAGCTTCTCTATCTCCCCGGCCGGAACACGCAGTACCCTGGCAGCTTTCTCCAAAAGTCCCGCCCTGTCGTGTCCCAGGGGCATCTTTAACTGATTTATACGAATCATTTTCTGTTCCTCTTTCCGCTTGGGGCAGGGGCATATGATCCATGTGCCGCCACCCCATTTCTGCCTGCCTCATGTATCCCCGCGGAATGTCCTCCCGCTGCATATACCCCCGCTATCATACCGCTGGACCAGGCAAACTGCAGGTTGTATCCGCCGCAGATTCCGTCCACATCCAGCAGTTCTCCCGCCAGATACAGATTGGCATGAATCCTGGATTCCATGGTGGCGGCATCCACCTCCCTGGTATCCACCCCGCCGCAGCACACCTGTGCATTGGCAAAGGGATTCACTGACATGACAATGGCTTCATATGACTTTATCTGTCCCAGAAGCAGTTTCAGCTGTTTGGGAGACAAATCCCCTGCTTTCTGGGACGGTTTGATGCCTGACAGCTTAATGAGCACCAGGGCCAGCTTCTTGTTCAGCAGACCTGTAAACAGTTCCTCCACAGTCTTATGGCCCAGAAGGGCCGCACGCTTTTTAAGCAGGCCAAATGCCTCACTGTCATCCCAGGATGGCATGAAATCCACCAACGCTGTGACCCTCTTTCCCCGGTCCAGAGCCCTGGCCGCAAACCGGCTGACCTGGAATACCGGGATACCGGACAGGCCGTAGTCTGTCAGCTGCAGCTCTCCCCTGTCCTGGGCCAGCAGTTCATTGGCCGCCATAAGCTTTACCCCGGCCTCCGTACGGATACCCGCCATCTGCCGGTACAGGTTTCCCTGGCACCGCAGCTGCACCAGGGCGGGAAGCGGTTTGATTACCCGGTGTCCCAGTCTCTTTGCCAGCTCATACCCGCTTCCGTCCGAACCGGTGGACGGAGCTGCCTTGGAGCCGGCTGCCAGAATAACTGCGTCCGCATCCAATATGCCCTGGTCCGTGTACACTTTATAATGGACGTCACTGCCGCCTCCGGCCGTTTCTATCTTCTCCACACTGCACGAAAGAAACACCGCCACGCCCAGACGCTCCACCTCGCTGCGCAGCACGTCCAACACGGCTGACGCCTGGTCCGAATTGGGATAGATATATCCGTTTCTGTCCTTTGGCTCTATTCCAAGACCTTTAAAAAAGGCCAGGGTCTCGTCCACCCCAAAGCCCCGGATAACTTCCATGGGAAACCCCTTCTGGCCGCAGCGGTAACAGTCCGCCTCCATCCTCAGATTGGTCAGGTTGCACCTGCCGTTGCCTGTGGACAGGATTTTCTTTCCCACCCGGTCCATGTGCTCCACAATGGTCACACGGGCCCCGTTCCTGGCCCCGCCAATGGCAGCAGTCAGTCCTGAGGCCCCGCCTCCTATGATGACGATTCGTTTTCTCATGATTTATCCAAAGCTCCTTATCCTGCTCTTTTGCTCTTAAGTTTACACCCCATTTTATATGTTTTTCTGTCACATTTCAACTGTTTCCTGTTATTTACGGCACCTATTTATGGGAGCAGGCCGCATACAATCCTGAATTCCGCAAAAAGGACTGGATTTCCCGGTGCGGAAATCCAGTCCCTCTAAATTATATCTTCCTTTTGCTACTCAGCGACCGCGTCATCGTCATGTCCAGGGAAAAGGGACATCTGGCCACCGCGTAGGCCGGAGATTGTCGCATAGGTCGGATCTTATCAGCTTGTATACGATTCCAAATAATGGTATACATCCATCATGGACGGAAACCATATGCCCTCCATCAGCTTCTCCCTCTCCTTTTCTGGAAAATCCGTGACAGGAATATGTGTGTAGAGGCAGATGGTGCTGCGGTCGCTGCAAAATACCAGGAGAAAGCCGGACTCCGACACAAGATAGTATTCTTCCGCCGGAGAAACGCTTTCCAGTATTGGCTTTACCTGTTCCTGGTTCATGGCGGCCCTGTCATCCACATCGTTGACTGTCTCCGTCTCAATAACCGTATTGGGAACTGCCGGTTCCTGTCTGACGCTATATCGGGTAATTCCATATGCAACAATCAGACACACAATGGATGTGACTGCAAACAGGGCAAAGCAGTATAATAACTTCTTCATGAACTAACCTCCTCGCTGGCCCCGGCCCCGCCATGCCTGCCGGCATGGCGCCGGACGCCGCTTTAAGGTTAGTATCTGCTTTCTTATTCAGTTTTAATCATGCATTCTCAAATTTTTCCTAATATATCACAACAAACAGATAAGCCCATATGTCTCTTATCCCAGAAGCCGGAAACGGTTCAAAAGACGGACCAGTCTCCTTCCTCCCGGCATACCCTTAAGCTCCTCCTCTTCCACTGCCCTGAACCTTACAAGGAGCACGGCATAGACCAGGACGGCCGCTGCCACGGAAGGGAACACTACAATGGCCATGCCCATCCTGCCCCTCATCAGCCGGTCGGGAAGCAGGGCGTAAACGCCTCTGTATACCCCATAAGCGGCCGCTCCCATAAACGCGGCGCATATTGTGGGCAGTATGAGAGTTCTCTTATATTCCTGCCTGTATCTGGCAAACCTGGCAATGGCATGTCCGTTTAACAGGCACATCACAAGGGCAAATATAATATTGGCAAACACCACGCTGTAAATTCCCATCTTAAATACCATAAGGAACACCTCCAGCACCGCCACGTGGATGACCAGGGCAATGACCGCGTGGCGTATGGGCACGTCCATGTGGTTCAGGCCCTGGAGGATGGCGTTTGTTACGGTTGACAGGGAATAGAACACCACAGCCAGGGAACCCGCCATGGAGAGCCGTATCAGCATGGTATTGTCCTCGCTGATAAACAGCAGGTTGCAGACCGGCTTAGCCAGCACCGTGATTCCCACTGCGGCCGGAATGGCAATCAGCAGGGAGAAACGTATAGAGGCGGCAATCCGCTCCAGCTTCTCCCTCCTGTTCCTGTTTGCAACAGCCCTTGTGAGGGATGGTATCAGAGAGGATGAAAGGGCATTGGAAACAGCCACCGGTATGTTAAAGAGCAGCTGGTACTGCCCCAGCACGCCCCAGCAGGTGGCGATGGAATCCTCCAGATAGCCCAGCTTATCCATGCCCTGGCCGAACAGATAATTGTCCACCACATTGGAGCAGTTGTAGATGCCGCTGCTGATGACAATGGGCAGCACGGTGATGGTGAGCACATAAAATATCCTTCGGTAGCTCTCCGTCCTCCCCGACACATCCTCCCGGGCCATCTGCCTTCTCTCCCGCCCTTTGGATGCAGTAAGGCATATAAAAAACAGGAAGGCCGTGAGCGCGCCTGCCCCGGTGCCAATGGTGCCGCCCGCAGCACCCAGTGCATAGGAATACTCCTTTGCCCCCTGGACAGCGTTGATGGACGTGCCCACGCCAAAGAGAATTCCGGCTGCGACCACGCTGACCACCGCATTGACAATCTGTTCTAAAATCTGGGACACTGCCGTGGGCACCATGGTGCCCGTTCCCTGGAAATATCCTCTGAGCACGCCCAGATACGCCATGATCCAGATGGTGGGCGCCAGGGTCTTTAACGCGTATCGGCTGAAAGGCGTCTTGATGAGTTCCGCGAACAAATCCGCGCCAAACCACAGGACCAACGCCGCTATGCCTCCCACTGCCGTAGCATAAATAAGAGCCGCTTTTAAGATGCGGCTGCAATTTCTGTGCTCCCCCCTTGCCAGCCGGGCAGATATCATCTTCGACACTGCCACCGGCATGCTGTAGGAGGATAATATAAGGAGGATATTATACACATTGAAGGCCGACGTATAATATCCGTTCCCCTGTTTTCCTATAATGTCGTTAAGGGGCATCCGGTAGAGCATACCGATGATGCGCACCACGATACCGGCCATGGCCAGGATGCTCCCCTGTATGACAAAATTGGCTGCTTTCTGTTTCCTGGTTTTTTTCCTGCTTGTCCTTGGATTCATGTCTATTACTGTGTATCCTCATTTCCGATAATTTCCGACTTGGCAAAGTCCCTGGTGGGAATGATGCAGACCCAGGTCTTTCCCTGATTCAGCACAACTTCATCGTGATTGGTATCATAGTAACGGGTGGGACCGAACTCGCCGTCCTTCTCCCAGTTAATAGGAATCGCTTTGCCGTCTGTCATAAAATACCCGCATTCCGTAGTATGTACATTGATGTCCAGATAATCCGTGGTGGCGTAACGGCCGGTCTGGCAGTACTGGAAAATCACGTTTTTCACCGCAATGGGCCCTTCATCCCCCTGATGGATTTTGCCGTACTGGTAACGGTGGTAAAGCCCGTCCGAAGGGTCGTACACAAAGTATGCCTGGTTCATGATGTAGCCGGTCTTTACCGTGCCTGCATCCATGACTCCCGGACGCTCCATTAAAGATGCCTCCCTGCCGTCCCTGGCAAAGAGATAATGGCCCTTGTAGGATGGAACATAGGACTGCGTGTACCCCAGCTTCTCAATGGAGGCCGTAATCCTGTCCCCGCTGGTATAGGCGTTATGGGGCGATTTCTTGTCCTTTGTGCGGTAAAAGGCCAGATCGCCGATGGCATCCAGACCGTTGATATTATCCACATTTTTCAGATAAGGCTTGGCAAAGGTGCTCTGACCATAGTGGACGTAGACAGCGTCAAACTCCCTGGCAAAATAGGTGTAGTAGGTCCGGCAGCTGCGCACCGAGCCTATGCGCTCCAGGCCGTCATAATCCTCTATAAGGGCCATGTACCGGTTCATGCTTCCCTCCACCGGCGCCTCATAGACCACCCCCGCCCTGTTGATACCGTACTGTGGCCTGGCTTCCTTGTCATTGCTCATCATCACAGCCGCGGGCCGGCGGTTTCCCTTAGCGGTTTCCACCATCTGGCCGGTCAGATAGCTGCGTATCATCCCGTTCTCCTCGGTCCGTTCCTCCGGAAGGTAATAATTCTGAAGATTTCCTGTATCCTCCCCGGTGGTCTCAGGGTCAGACCGGATGATGATATCGGGTTCAGCGGCCTCAGAAGTGGCAGGAGGCTCCTGAACCGTGGTTGCTTCCACGCTGGCTTCCTTAGCGCAGCCCGTCAAAAGCGCGGCTGCCGTCAGTCCTGCCGTTAAACCCATTGCCATCCATCTGAACCCGTTTCTCATCTTGTATACCCCCTGGTTTCCAGTATCTCTTTCTGCTTTTCTTCCATCACCAGCCGTTCGCCGTCCTCCATGTGGTCGTAACCAAACAGATGGAGCATGCTGTGGGCCGTCAGAAAGGCCAGCTCCCTGGTCTGGGAATGGCCGTATTTCTCAGCCTGTTCCTCCACCTTATCCACGGAAATCACAATATCCCCCAGCATCAGCTCGCCGGTCTCAGGATTGAAGTAATCCTCCACAGCTTCCTCCACATGGTCAAAATCCGATGGCGACTCATAATCCACCATGGGAAAGGACAGCACGTCCGTAGGAGCGTCAATCCGGCGGTGTTCCCGGTTGATTTCCTGTATGGCGTCATTGTCCGTAAGAATGACATTGACCTCCGCCTCATAGGGACAGCCCTCATAATCCAGGGCAGCCAGCACGGTATCCTCGATGATTTCCCGGTAGGGCAAATTCAGTACTTTATCTGCTTCGTATTCAATTGAAATGGTCATGCTCACTTCTCCTTGGCGGATTAATTCCGCTCCCGTATCCTGCGCCGTCCTGCAGGCGGGGTATTCTTTTGTTCATATGTCTCATAGGCCTGTACAATTTTCTGCACCAATGGATGACGCACCACGTCGGAACTGGTCAGGTAGCAGAACCCAATGTCGTCAATCCGTTTCAGCACCTTAAGTGCTGTGTCCAGACCGGAAACCGCGCCTCCCGGAAGGTCCTTCTGAGTCTGGTCTCCCGTTATGATGACCTTGGAACCAAAACCGATTCTGGTAAGGAACATCTTCATCTGGGCCGGGGTGGTGTTCTGGGCCTCATCCAGGATGATATAGGCATTGTCCAGTGTTCTTCCTCTCATGTAGGCCAGGGGCGCCACCTCAATCAGCCCCTTCTCCGAATTGTGGAGATAGCTTTCCGCCCCCATAATCTGGTACAGGGCGTCATAAAGAGGACGAAGATACGGGTCAATCTTGCTCTGGAGATCGCCCGGCAGGAATCCCAGCTTCTCACCGGCCTCAATGGCCGGCCTGGTAAGGATAATGCGCCCCACCTCGCCGTTCTTAAATGCCTGGATGGCCATGGCCATGGCAAGGTATGTCTTTCCCGTGCCGGCCGGTCCGATGCCGAACACAATCATCTTCTTGCGGATAGCATCCACATAGTGCTTCTGCCCCAGCGTCTTTGGCTTCACCGGCTTGCCGGATATGGTCCGGCATATGATGTCCTTGTCAATCTCCAAAATCTGCCCGTCATTCTCCGTGAAAGACAGGGATAGGGCATAGTCCACGTTCTGTTCCGTGATGGTATTGCCCCGCTTGGACAGTTCAATCAGGTTGTTGAACACGCTTTTTGCCTGGCCTATGGTTTTCTCAGGTCCGATGATTTTTATTTCGCCGTCCCTGGCAATCATGGTCACATGCAGGGTGCGCTCTATCTTCTTTAAGTAGGTGTCAAATTGTCCGCAGACATTCCGCTCATGCTCTGCGGGAATGTCAATCATTGTCTCAATTACACTCATTCAGCAGTTATTGTCTCCTCTGGTTTTTCTCCCGGCTCCACGCCGGAATTCATATCAGGCTCCGCTGCCGGCTGTGTCTTAACAATGGATTCCTCTGTCACGAGTTCACCTGTCAGGCGGCATTCAGAAACACTTGTTTCTATTCTATCATTATTTTCTAGAATTTGTACCCCCTTTTCCTCTAAATTTTTGACAAATTGGTAATTTATGGCTTTGGACAGCTCTTTTAACTCATCCTCCCTGTAATTTCTCTCATAGGTTGCCATTTCCCGGCCCTGTATGGCGCCCATATAGACAGGCAGATAAAAATTGGAAAACAGCCTGAGCTGTTTTTCCTCCATGGAATAATCCCACTCCCCCTGTCCCCTCACCGGGGTCAGGAAGGTAAAGGACCAGGCCCCGGCCTTCATGTACCATCCTCTCCGCCTGCGCCCTGTGTGGACACGTTCCTGATGCAGCAGGGGAAATGTTTTCTCATATTGTTTGACGGTCCTGGCCACAATATCCGCATCCGCGTGAACCATGTAGGCATTGATTTCCTCCTCGTTGTCACCGATGATGGGCACCCGTCCGCTGACCAGTACCTGTCCCTCCTCCACCTCGTCCCCAACACAAACCTGGGCAACTCCCTGGCGCACCACCATGGAGGTGATGACTCCCGGCTGGGACGCCACAATGTCGCAGGGTGTCTCGTCCTTCTCCGGGATAGTGGACAGCACCTCGTTTTCCTTGATGTGGATGAGCAGCCTTGTACCGGAAACACGGGCAGATACCCAGGTTATCTCGGGAAAGCTTGTGCGCATGGAGGCTTCCAAATCCTCGCAGTTAATCCTGGCCTTTAGCATGCCGTAATCAATATCCTGGGTGTCCAGAAAACGGACCAGAGTATCGTAGGTATACCTGTAATTGCCCTCAAACTGGATATCCCAGATGAACAGGGACATGATATAAAGCACCAGGAAAAAGGCCATGATTCCAGCACCGTAATACCAGCGCTTCCTGTGCCTGTAAATAAAAAATGGGAGGCCGAAACGGCCGGTAATGTGCAGCCTTACCTGTGCCTTGCGCACCAGGGGCTTCACCCGGCGGTATCCTTCCACAGTCATAAAAAACTCATAATCCCCGTCCCGGTTGCATATCAGTCCCCATACCTCCAGACCCCTGGCATTGCAGAGATTCAGGAAACGTTCCGGTGAATAGCCGTGAAGACGGAGTCTTACATATCCTTCCCAATTATGTAACAGCCATTCAATCAAACAGGCCCCTCCTTTGATTTATGTTTCAAATTCCAAAGAACCGACCTGGCCGGTTATCTTCATCTCCTCCGCCGTATAATAATCAATCTTTAAGCGGGCTCCGTGAATCACCACCTTGCAGTTCCTGGCCTGGAGCTTAATCAGGGTATCCGTGTAAATCAGGATGCTCCTGTAATTTTCCACATTCACCTGACTCCTGCCCACAAAGCTTATAAGCACATCCCCCAGAATCACGTCCCGGGGCAGCCCCAGTGCGGATACGGCTGTTTTCTTTGGTTCCCATGACATACGCCCACGCTCCTGATACACTGGTTCTTTTTATTATATGCATCAGCCCGCCAAAAATGCAGTCCCCTTTTTTTCAAAAAAAACATACACATTCCTTATTCCATATGAATAGACTATAGTGAATCAATCTTTTGCGAGGTCTCTATGAACAATCAGTCCTATCATACAGACAGAATGAGTGAGTATCCGGACACCCTCCTGGCCACGGCAGAGCTGGGGGATGCCGATGTTCCCGTAACTCCCCTTCCCAATCCGGGCGAGGGCGGTCCTGTGGACAGCGGCGGCAATCAGAATAACGGTGCCAATGTCCCGGTCATCCCACTACCCAATCCAGGCGAAGGCGGCCCTGTGTACAGCGGCGGCAATCAGAATAACGGTGCCAATGTCCCGGTCATCCCACTACCCAATCCAGGTGAAGGCGGCCCTGTGTACAGCGGCAACCGTCCCGGCTTTCCGCCTATCTTCCGGCCCATTTTCCCCGGAAACAGAGGCTCTGTCACCGTCATTCCCGGCATCACCTTCCCATGCTACAACTGTACCGCCACCAGCTTCGGCAGGGTGCGCATCCTCAATGCTTCCACCGGGTACCAGCCGTTTTACGTGTACCTGGGCAACTGGATGGTGGCAAGCAGCCTGGGGAACGGGGACATAACAGGCTACGTCCAGTCTGCCTCCGGCACCCAGACCGTCACCGTGTCAGGAGCCAACGGCTATGTGTACATTCAGAAGACAGTACAGGTGCGCTCCTCCGCCTCCATGACCATTGCCATCATCAATACGGCAAGCGGCCTGGACATCATGGAAATATCCGACATTTCCTGCAACGCGCCTTCAGGCTCCAGCTGTCTGCGGGCCTGCAACCTGTCACTGAACCTGGGGCCCTTCGACGTATCCATCGGCAACCAGAACTCCTCCTACACTGCTTTCAGCAATGTACGCTACAGGGAAGTGACCCCTTACACCAGCTTCTACCCGGGGTGGTATCAGCTCTACATCTCCAGGACCGGCTCCTACCCCAACACTTCCGTGGCAGCCACCTCCGCCAACATGAGCGCCAATACATCCTATACTCTGTATATCTTCAATGCGCCAAACGCAACGGATGGGTTGAAGACTTTGGTGGTGTCCAACTAGACGGAGAGCAGTTAAAGGCCATATTTCTGTTTTTGTCAGAAACCATCAAAGAATGGGGCAGTCGGTTAATACCGATTTTTAGGACTCCTAAACTAAAATAAGCATATCCCACAGAGTTCCTTGCTTTTCAGCAAAGCGGGCTCTGATGGATATGCTTGTTTTCTCTTTGTCCCGCCTGTTTTTGAGCGCAAAATCCCCTTTTTCCATAATCCCGGACTCACACTGTTTTCTATGCTGTTTTCTGCTCATTTTTCCCAGTGAATCTCTCTATTTCATGGTAAAGAAAACGATGATATTTATTTATATTTCGGCCGATTGCATACAGCATGAATTCTTTATATACTTTTGTGCTGCGGTAATTGAACCGCCGAAAACTGTCGTTCTCCTTAATATCCCCAAAGTGCCCTTCGGTCTGGATGGAACGGATCTGACGTTTCAGAATTCTCTTCTCGCTCTGGATGTTGGCATTGGATTTTCTTTTAATGCTTCCCACTGCTCATTGATCTTCATTACTTTATTTCGGTCGCCGTCCTATCCAGAAGTCCGACAAGATGGTAGTTGATGCTTCCACGCCAGACAAAGGTATACTTATTGACATTAGCTTCTATTTTGGTGCCATCCAAAAAGTAATTCCGCATCTTGATATAGTCCTTTTCCAGCAGGAGCTTTACCACCTCATAAAAAATATCTTCTATGATGTCCTTCATTTGCAGACGGAAACGGTTGATCGTGCGGAAATCCGGTTTGTTTCCCCCGGCAATCCACATGAAGTTGATATTTTCACGAAGGGCTTCGAGTATAATCTTTGAACGGCGTGGTAACCGTTCTCCTTTTTTTGAAGAAATCAAAGGAGGATATCCCCCAAGTCATTTCACGGCTTTTGGGACACCCTCATCCTTTGGGCTGACTATTTCCCGACTGCTCCTTTTCCTTTCTAACACGTTATAGTGCCAACCTTTTCTTTAATTTCTCCCATACCCCTGTTTTTGTCCAGAACAGCATCCACTCACTATAAGATGCCGTTCTGCTTTTAATTTATTTCACCAAATATCCTCCATCTACAGGAATGGTAGTGCCATTCAAATAATCAGAGGCGGATGATGCCAGAAACAGCACCGGTCCTTTTAAATCTTCCGGTGTTCCCCAACGGCCGGCAGGTATACGCACGGTGCACTCGTCCTTCCGCTCCTGGGTCATGTTCGCGCACATTTCTGTATCCATATATCCCGGGCAGATGCAGTTGATATTGATATTGCGCCCCGCACAATCTACCGCCAAGCTCTTGGTTAACTGGGATACCGCGCCCTTAGATGCCGTATAAGCCGGCACCGTGGTTCCTCCAAACCAGGTAACCATAGAACCAATGGTAATAATCTTTCCGCCCGTAGCCTGCTTAAGCATAACCTTGAGGGCCTTCTGAATCATCAGAAATACTGCATTTAAGTTAATGTTCAGCACCAGATCCCATTCTTCAATGGGAAATTCTTCCGGAAGGTGTCTTCTCTGAACGCCAGCCGCCGGAATCAGCACATCCAGCTTTCCATCCAGAATCTCCATGGCCTCTGTAAATATCCGGTCCACATCTGCCCGGTCCGAGAGATTTCCACATACTTCATATGCCTCATATCCCATGGCACGGTATTCTTCACACACAGCTTCCAGCTTTTCCTTCTGGATGTCAACCAACACAACCTTGCAGCCATTTTCCAGAAGTCCTTCTGCCATTCCGCGAGAAAGTCCCTGGGCGCCACCTGTCACAATTGCATGTTTTCCTGATACATTGAACATTTTTTTATAATCGTAAGCCATTTTTATACGATCCTTTTTTATTGAATATAGTTGTATGAATCAGCTTCTCTGTCAGTCAAACAAAATTACCATTTTCTTTGATTCCGTACATGGATGATCCATATAATAGAATACCTTGTCTATTTCACTGAAGGGGATAAACATGGTTGCAATCCCCTTTGTATTAAATTCCCCGTTCTCCATTCTCTGGATAGTAGGTTCGAATTGGAAGCAGGACATCCTGGAACCAATCACATCAAGTTCCCTCTGGTTAATCATGGCCTGTGTAATCTCTTCCTTTGCGGTAGAGAAACCCAGAGGAACCATACGTCCGGCATTACAAAGGATTCCCGGTTGCATACACATGGTAAGGGACCCCGGAAAACAAGCTGAGTCAAATGCCACCGTAACACCATGGTTATGGGTAATCTCCGCCACCCGTTTCACTACATCCTCCGTCTTTGAATTGATTACATGGTCGGCGCCGTATTCCTTCGCGCGTTGCAAAGATACATCATCAATATCGCAGCAAATGACCATTTGGCATCCTTTCGCTTTACAGGTCTGAAGAATAATGGAACCAATGGTGCCTGCGCCAAGGATGAATACCACATCCTCCGGAACAATCCTGGCGCGGTCAGTGCAATGGGCACCGATAGCATACGGTTCCACAAGGGCGGCATCTTTCCAATCCACCGAATCATCAATTTTGTACACTTCGGATGCGGGAGCCGTAAAATATTCTCTCCAGCCGCCATCTGCGCCTGAACCTCTGACCCGCACATGTTCACACACATTTTTTCTTCCAATCCGGCACTGATAACAGGTTCCACAGGTGGAAATCAGGTCTACAATTACATGGTCGCCCACCTTAACATTGGTAACCGCACTGCCCGCCTTAACCACCACTCCGGCATTTTCATGTCCCGGAATACGCGGATAGGTAGAACACGGATTCAGACCGTGATAGATATGGTGATCACTGCCGCACACACCCGCGGATTTCATCTGAATCAATACTTCGTTCTCTCCGGAGAGTTCCGGCACCGGTACTTCCCTCACTTCTGCCTTGTGTGGCTCTTCCACTACTACTTCTTTCATTACTTCTTTCATTATGAGCCTCCTACATTTTATTTATTTTGTGAATCAATGTCAGGTCTTTTAACCTGATATCAGGTTGGGCAATAGGGTTGACAATACAGGCACCATAGCAAACAGAACACCGCACATGATTTCTACCAGTATGAATGGAACAATCTGCCTGGAAACCGCACCAACTGACCGCTTACTGATTCCACATGATACGAACAGGCATGTTCCAAAAGGCGGCGTTGCCTGTCCCATCGCCAAAAGGAATACAAATACAAGACCAAAATGTACCGGGTCTATCCCAAAAGCAGCTGCAATCGGAGCCAGAATCGGGGCCAGAATCAGATTCGTGGCACCTACTTCCAAAAACATGCCGCAGACGATCAAAAGCAGAATGATAATTCCCCAGAACATATATTTTCCGGATACATATGACAGCATAAACCGGGTTACAAATTGCGGAATCTTATAATAGGTTATCAGCCAGCCAAACATCTGGGCCGTCACCACCAGTATCATCAGGTTAGCCGTTCCCACCGCCGTGGACTGGATGATTTCCCATATGCTTTTAAAGGTTACTTCCCGATATATGAACAAACATACAAGGGTTCCATACACCACAGCAATGACCGCCGATTCCGTCGGGGTGAAGATTCCGGCGTAAATTCCGCCCAGGATGATAACCGGCATGACCAGAGCCCAGATTGCACCTTTAAAAGAATGGAGAAATCGTTTAAATGAGAATTTTTCCGCTTTGGGAAACTTATATTTTTTTGCTTTGTAGTAGGCATAGATGCACAGAAAGATGCAGCATATCACCCCCGGAATCACTCCCGCCATCAGCAAATCCCCTACCGGCGTTCCCGTAATGTTGCCGTAGATTACCAGCACAATACTGGGCGGAATCACGATTCCCAGCGTACCGCCAATGGCCTGTACCGCCGCTGAATAATCCTCCGGATACCCTCTCTTAGACATCTCCGGGTACATCAGACCGCCGATGGCTGCCGTTGTTGCAACGGAAGAACCTGAAATGGCCGCAAAAAATGTACAGGCAACGATGGAAACCAGCGAAATCCCACCGGAAATCCATCCTACAAGCGAGTCCGCAAATGCCACCAGCCGCTTGGAAAGCCCTCCCTTGGACATAATATCTCCCGCCAGGATGAATGCCGGAATTGCCAGCATGGAAAAACTGTTTGAATTTGCAAAGATGCGCTGTGATATTACAACAAATGTAAGGTTGGGGTCCAATAGTACCGCCACAATACAGGCCAGTCCCAGGGACCATGTGATTTCCAGGCCGCAGGCCATGGTGACAATCAATGCAACGATTAATGCAATAGCTGCCGTATCCATTATTTTACCTCCTCTTCGGGGACTCTTACATATGTCTCATACAGATCAATCAGACTGGCAAATACATTCATGGCAAAGCCAATGAATATAATACCGTAAAGAAGGCTCATGGGAATCCTCATAGCCGGGCTGGTCTGGTAAGCCCCAATTAGAATCAGTTTAAAACTGCTGTAAACAAACACAATATTTACATATATCATGATAAATTTACGAATCAAATTCATCATAACTGCTGCCGTTCCCTTCAAATAATTGTCAATTATCTCAATCCTGACAAACAGATGATTGGTAATTGCCAGGTTTACTCCCAGAACAATTAATGTCACAAAGAGGTAGCGGGACAACTCTTCAGACCATGACAAGCTCCTAAAAATAACGAAGCGGCAGAATGTCTGGATAAATACCACTCCTACCATAGCCAACAGAGCCAGGCTGATTATGACCGTATTAATTCTTTGCATTTTTATAAAAACACTTTTTATCCCCTTCATCCTATGCCTCCTATTGTTTATTCTGCAATGCCTGAATCTGGGACATGATATCTCCATACTGCTTTTCCCATTCACCATAAAGGGATGCTGCCGCTTCGGTAAACTGCTGTTTATCCGGATATGTAACCACCATTCCCTGTTCCTTGAGCTGCTCAACTGCTTCCGCATCCATTTTCCTGCTAAGCTTTCGTTCCTCGAGACCGCATTCCATAACCGTATCCTGGAAAACCTGTTTCATTTCCTCATCCAGGGATGCCCACGTTGCGGGGCTCATTACCAAAAATACAGTAGAATACGCATGTTCAGTCACCGCCATATGTTTATTGACCTGGGCCACGTTGTTGGTCAGTATTACTGTAGAAGGATTCTCCTGTCCATCCAGCGCTCCCTGCTGCAAAGCCGTGTAGGCCTCTCCCCACGCCATGGGAGTGGCATCCGCCCCCAACGCTTTCCAAAATGCAATATGAATCTGGTTTTCCATAGTCCGGATCTTAAGTCCTGTTATGTCATCCACAGAATTCACATCTGCCTTGCTGTTTGTCAAATTTCGAAATCCTGACTCCCAGATTCCCAGGCCATAAAGCTGCACTCCAGAAAGTTCATCCAGAAAATAATTTCCTATTTCTCCCAGAAATACCTGATCCGCCTGATCCGTAGATGTAATTAAATATGGAATATCAAGTGCCGGAAAATCCGGAATAAAATTTCCAAGGGTGGACTGATTTACAACAGCAATGTCAATGGTTCCCATCTGACACCCCTCAATCGTGTCAATCTCCGCCCCCAGCTGCCCGTTATGATAAACCTCTATTTTATATTTCCCTCCGGTTCTCTCATAAATCTTATCGGCAAATGCATTCATGGACTGCCCGATTGCGCCTGTCTCTGATGATGTCTGCGCCATCCTTAAGGTGATAACCCCATCCTCCGACTGTGGAGGGCGTGAATCCTTATAGATACTTGCGCTCCCCGCAATCAATGCCGTCACCACAAGCAAACCTGCAATCTGTTTTCTTATCATGCTATTATCCGCTCCTTTCACTTTGCTCAATTTGATTCGCCCATATCTATGGTGTCTGCAGCGCTCCATCTTTCCTTCTGGTTTGCGTCCATGTGGTCACCGTATTCTCGCAAGGGTACTTAACAGCTTCCTTTTCATCCAAATCAACCCCCAGTCCCGGCTTATCATTGGCATATACATAACCATCCTTGTATTCAGGAAGCCCCGGAAATACTTCCAAAAGCGCTCCATGGGGTCCCTTCAAATCCTGAATCACAAAGTTGGGTGGCTCAATGCCGGACCATTCCTGAACGCCAAAATTCGGAGCCGCCAGGTCGATGTGAATATTCGCTGCATGCGCCAGGGGAGACATATCTCCAGGTCCGTGCCATGCCGTCCTTATCCCGAACTGCTCGGCAAATATCTGAAGCTTTCTGGCGGGAGTGATTCCTCCAATCTGACTAATATGTACCCGTATAAAATCAATCAGATGTTCTGTAATCAGCATTTTCCATTCGGCGGGGTTGTTAAACAGCTCACCCTCTGCAATCGGAATAGAGGTCTGCCGACGCAGCTGCCGCAGCCATTCCGTCTGCTCGATAGGCACCGGATCTTCCAGGAAGAACAAATCATAAGGTTCCAGCAGTCTTGCCAGACGAATCGCCTCCACCGGGGCAATGCGCTCATGGACGTCATGGACCAGATTCATCTCATATCCAATCTTGCTTCGGATGCCTTCAAACAGATTCACTGTGTCACGTATGTAGGATCTGGAATCCAGATAAACTCCGGGCAGAGAATTAGCGGGGGAATCCTTCGGCGTGCTTCCATATGCATCCCCTCCGTAGCCGCCGCACTGGCATCGGATTGTTCTGATTCCCATTTCCTGAAACCTTTGTATATTTTCACACAGCTCGTCTAAGTCCCGTCCATCCGCATGCCGGTAAACAGGAATCCCCTGACGGCATTTTCCACCAAATAGCTGATATACCGGCATCCCGGCCAGCTTCCCTTTAATGTCCCAAAGAGCCATATCCACCCCGGAGATTGCATTGTTCTCCGCCGGCCCATTGCGCCAGTAAGCATTCTGATGCATCAGCTGCCACAGCTCCTCGATACTCTCCGCATCCCTTCCTTTTAGCAAAGGGTCCAGATATTCCTCCACTATGGTTTTCACAGCCAAATGGCGGTAGGCAAAGGTTGCACAGCCGAGTCCATATAACCCGGGCTGATTTGTCTCAACCTTAACTACCACAAGATTAATGCCCTCCGGTGCCGTGCTTATGACTCTGATTCTTTCGATGGTAACTGACATATTAATCCCTCCTTCTTCTTGTTAGTCGTCTGACAAGTACTTTCTTAAATAATGGCTCAAAATGCCCATTCCCGTAATTACTCCGGCTCGTTAAGCTTATCAATCGCTACCTGTAAATGCTCATACATACATTCTCTCGCCCTCTTGGCATCCCCGGATCGAATCGCATTCAAAATCAGCGTATGATAATAGATACCATCCTTAAATCCAAACAGTTCATATGTCCTTCCCTGATCCTTACACGCCTCCTCAAAAACCTTGCTCATACTTTTTTCAAGTAATGGATTCCGGGATTCCCGGCAGATAAGTTCATGAAACGCCGTATCAGCCATAATAAAGTTTTCTTTGTTCACTTTATTGGATGCCATAGTGTCCAGACACCGCTGAAGTTCATTTATAAACTCGTCAGTAGCATATCTGGTCGCCAGATAACAGGCCTCTGTCTCCACAATCCTTCTGAACTCCAGCACTTTCTGCAAATCCTTGCAATCCTGGGCTGTAATCTTTCCTTTATTGGCAGACATCTCGTCTACCTGATTATCCATAACATATGTACCTTTTCCGTGCCGGCTTTCCAATATACCAAGACCAACCATCTGCTGAATCGCCGTCCGCACACTTGCCCGGCTTACCCCAAGTGTCTCTGTCAGCTGGTTTTCCGAAGGAATCTTTTCTCCTACTTTCCATGCTCCTGATACTATATTTTCCTTAAAATAGCTAACCAACTGCTCCGTGACATTTGAATGTGTTATAATCATATTTTCACTCCTTGTCTGACAACTTGTCTTAATTATAACACTTCTAGATTTCTTGTCAATGAAGGGATCTTCCTGATTTAACAGTGGCAGACACATATTTCCAAACTCAAAATTCTACATTTTCTTTTGTACTCCTTTCCATTTTGTTTACTTTTTAGGCGTTTGCGTACGCCAGAAACCGCATAAATACGGGATTCTTTTTGCTACAAAATAAAACAACTCCTCACTGATTTATGGTAAAATTATTGATGACTCTTGAGATATTTCCCCATACTTTTTTAAATGAGATACTGTTGCATCTGTAATGGATACGGAACGTTCCTTATTGATATTTTCTTGGACGCATATTAATCACCTCAAGCTTATCTTACTACTTTATTTTTGGTATTACAAACTTTTTGTACTACTACATTGCTTTGTTAATTGCTGTATTGCTTTCATTTTACACTCTCGGGAAGCGCAGAGGCTTTCACAAAGAAGATTTATACGAAATATCCTCTAAAGCGTTCCTGCCCGTAGGATTAATCATTCTGGTAACCGGAGCCGGAGGCGTGTTTAAACAGATACTTTTGGACAGCGGTGCGGGAGATGTCATAGCACAATCAGTGGAAACCATCGGCCTCCCACCCATCATTTTGGGGTATCTGGTTGCTGTATTTATAAGAGTCAGCCAGGGCAGCGGCATGGTGGCTATGATAACAGCAGCCGGTATTGTCAGCCCTTTGCTCGCTATCTCACCTGTATCGAAAATGCAGAGGGCTCTGGTTGTATTGGCGATTGCCGCTGGTTCAGTGGCCGCTTCCCATGTAAATGACAGCGGTTTCTGGCTGGTCTATGACTGAAGGCCAAACATTGAGAACATGGACGTTCATCACCGCATTCCTCTCCCTCTGTTCCCTGATTCTGGTAATCCTGCTCAGCTTAATTATACCGTAAAAAGACTCAAATCCGCCTTTTCTATGACAAAAAGTCCTCTGCAGCAGATCATGATAACCTGCCGCAGGGGACTTTCCATTTCATAGTACCAACGCAGCACAACCCTCTAACTTAGCTGCGCTCCATTTGGGCAATGCCCGTGTTTATTCATCCCAGTTATGGTACACGGCCTGGACATCGTCATCCTCATCCAGCAAATCCAGTGTACGGTTTAACTTCTTAATATCATCCTCATCGGTCAGCTCCACCCATGTCTGGGGAATCATGGTCACATCCGCCTGCATCATGGGAATGCTCTGGGCCTCCAGTGCCTCGCGCACAGCGCTGAAATCCTCAGGCGCCGTAACGACCTCGTAGCTGTCCTCCTCCTCGGAGAAATCCTCTGCTCCCGCGTCCAGGGCAAGCATCATCAGTTCGTCCGGATCCATGCCGCATTCTTCCTTGTCGATGATAATCTGTCCCTTTTTATCAAACATATAGGACACGCTTCCCGGTGTGCCTACGTTGCCGCCGCCCTTGGTGAAGGCGCTCCTCACATTGGCAGCCGTGCGGTTCTTGTTGTCGGTCAGTGTATCCACGATAATAGCCACGCCGTTGGGGCCGTATCCCTCGTATGTAAGGGTCTCGTAGTTCACGGAGTTGGCATCGCCTGCCGCCTTTCTGATGCCGCGGTCAATGGTATCATTGGGCATGTTGTTGGCCTTTGCCTTGGCGATAACGTCCCTCAGCTTACTGTTGTTGGCCGGATCTGCTCCGCCCTCTTTTACAGCGACTGCAATCTCACGGCCGATGACAGTGAAGATCTTGCCCTTGGCAGCGTCGTTGCGCTCTTTCTTATGCTTAATGTTGGCAAACTTTGAATGTCCTGACATTGGTAAACATCCTTTCCTGTTTCTTCTTTTATGGTTTATACGTTCAAATACGGCCCTCTGCTGTATTTTATACACATCTTTTCTATATTAACACGATTTTTTTTATATGGCAAGAAAAATTCTCTCCCTTAATTGCCCGCAGGAGATGCCGGGCTTAGACACTGGCTCGAATGCCGCCCGCAAACCCTTTGTTTCAGCCCCCTGCCCGGCTCACCCCACCTCCGCCGCCAGGTTTCTGAGCCACTTCTTCTGCCTGTACCGTATATATCCCAGCACAGCCTTATATACCTCTTCCGTCATCACCAGCGCATACACTGTATAGATAGGCAGCCTCCACACCAGGGCTCCCAAAAACGCCAGGGGTACGCCGATAAACCACACGCCGCTGGTATCCAGGAACAGACACATCTTGGTATCGCCTCCGCTTCTCAACACGCCCACCACATTGACATAATTAAACATCTTCGCCGGCATGTAGGCCGCAAAAATCAGGATGCACAGGCTTACGTTCCGGGCCACCTCAGGCGTGATGTTGTAAAGGCTGATGATGGGCCACCGAATTCCAATCAGCACCACAGCCACGCCTACCGTGGCAATGAACTGGAGGATAAAGAAATGCACCGCATACTTCTCCGCCCGTTTGAGATGGCCCGCCCCCAGCTCATTGCCCAGGATAACGGCAGTGGCCGCGCTCAGGCCCTGAAACAGCACCACCAGGATATCCTGAATGGTGGTGGCGATGGTGATGGCCGCCACCGCCTCGTCTCCCATGCGCCCGTAGGCCAGGGAATACATGGTAGTGCCCAGCCCCCACATAAACTCATTGGCAATGACAGGTGCTGACGTCCTGAAAAACTGGCTGATGAACAGGCCGCTCCAGCCAAACAGCTCCCTGAGTCCGCAGGCCACCGGAAGCTTTTTTCCGTACACGTACCCCAGAATCAGCGCAATCTCAATCGTCCTTGCTATAAGGGTGGCCACGGCCGCGCCGGACACTCCCATGGCCGGTGCGCCAAACTTACCGAAAATCAGCACATAATTCAGGCAGATATTAATCAAAATGGCTATACAGCTGCTTATGACAGGGAATATAACCTTGTTCACCGCCCTGAGTATGGCCACATATACATTGGTCATGGCTAAAAAGGGGTAGGTTAAAACCGCTATCTTTAAATACTTTGCCCCCAGCTCCACGCTGTCATGGCTGGTGGTAAATATGCGCATGACGGATTGGGGTGACATAAGGGCCGGCACAACGAAGAACAAGGCCCCTGTCAGGGCCAAAAGGATGGAAAGTCCCAGGACCTTCCGTATGCTCCTTAAATCGCCGTTTCCCCAGAACTGGGCCGCCAGTACGCCGCTTCCGCTGACAATTCCGAATACCAGAAGCGAAAAAACAAAGAAGAACTTATTGGCCAGTCCCACTGCCGCTATGGCTGTGGCCCCCATGGTTCCAATCATCAGGGTATCCACCAGATTTACCACTGTGTTAAGCATTCCCTGCAGAGCCACGGGACAGGCAATCATAAGCGCCTTCCTTAAAAATCTGCTGTCACGAAACATCTCCTTCGTACTCTCTATTAACTGCATCATACTTCTCTTCCACCGAATCTTTCCAGCTGTCCGCAGCCTTCCCGCCTTCCGGCACAGGAACTACCCGGACGCTCTCTATCATCTTATTACCGGCCCGCTCCACTTCAAAGAGCCAGCCGCCGAATTCCACCTGGGGATTCTCCCCTTCCTGAGGGATGCGGTCCAGCCGTGAGACCAGATATCCGTTCAGGGTGTCGTAGGTGTCACTGTCCTCCTCAGGCAGTTCAATATCCAGGGTTTCCATCACATCTTCTAACGGCGTAAGACCACTCATGACAAAGGTGCCATCCTCCATGGCCTGTATGAAATCCTCTTCCTCATCGTATTCATCCATGATGTTGCCCACGATTTCTTCCAGTATATCCTCCATGGTGAGAAGACCGGCTGTCTGTCCGTACTCGTCCACCACGATTTCCATGTGAATCTTGCGGGACTGCATCTCCTTGAAAAGGGTGTCTATGTTCCTTGTCTCAGGTATGAAATTGGCTTCCCTCAAAAGGCCGGGTATGTCCATAACCATCCTGTCCTTGTTCTCTTCCTTTTCCGCAAAGGCCATGGCATCGCGCATGTGGAGTATGCCAATGATATCATCTATGTCCTCCCCGTATACAGGATACCGGGTATTCACGCCTTCATTCAGGATGAAATCCACTGCTTTCTTAAGGCTCATGCTGCCGTCCAGGGCCGTCATGTTGGTACGGTGCGTCATGATATCCGCGGCTTCCTTGTCTCCCAGCTCAAAGATATTGGTTATCATCTCTGTCTCATCCGCTTCCAGGACACCCTGTTCATGGCCCTCATTGACCATGGACATGATATCCTCCTCTGTCACGTTGCCGTCGTCATCCGCCAGGTCCACCCCAAATGGCTTAAGCACCAGGGAAGAAATCAACGTAATCAGGCGTGTCAGGGGCAGGAATACCCCCGCGAAGAAGAGCACAACCGGAAGCATATGGTATCCCCACTTCTCAGGCTCCCTGGCCGCCAGACGTTTAGGTATGATTATGCCGAAACTGATGACCAGCACCAGGACAAATATGGTGACCAGGGCCAGAATCCCTGCCCACTGCCACCAGGACGGATTCCTGTACCATGGCGTGTCCGCCATCTCCATCACCTGGGCCGGATCTGCCCAGGCCAGCACCTTTCCCAGAAGGAACCTGCGCTCCACCATGCCAATCATGGCAGGAAGGATTGCCGCACCTATAATCATACCCATCAGATGGGTAGTGACCTGGATGGTATGGACGAACCGCACGGGACGGTTCACTATCTCTAACAGGCGCGCAGCCTTTTTATTCCCCCCGGCCGCCTCCTCTTCCAGCTTCCCCTCGTTCACATTCTGTATTGCCGAACCAAAACCGTAAAACACTGCCTCCAGAAGAATAAATCCTATCAATATGAGGATACTGACAGGTGGATAACCATCGTCCATAATGACAAAAAGACTCCTTTCATACTCATGAAACACCATAACCGTCGGGCCCTGCCAAAAAAACAGAGCTATACCTCTAAAATACGGCATAACTCTGCTTATCATATCATTTTTCTCATATTTCGTCAATGGTGCCTTATGCTCCTGACCATGGTGCCCCCGCCTGCTTATGTACGCAGTTCCAGGCTAATCATAAGGGCCTCATCCACCTTCTGCTGCAGTTCCTCATCAATGTGGCAGATTTTCTCCTTCAGTCTCTGTTTGTCAATGGTGCGCAGCTGTTCCAGGAGAATGACCGAATCCTTGATCATGGCACAGCGTCTGGTGGGCAGTTCCACATGGGTGGGCAGCTTGGCTTTGTTCATCCTGGATGTAATGGCTGCACATATGACCGTGGGGCTGTGCTTGTTTCCCACGTCATTCTGGATAATCAGCACAGGGCGCACTCCTCCCTGTTCCGAGCCCACCACCGGCCGCAAATCCGCATAATAAATATCTCCACGTCTGATAATCACATCGTTCACACTCCGTCAATTTATTCAATCTTAGTATTGACATTTTTGACCTGTGTATACATAGCCCAGATACACTGGGGCATCCGGCCGGCTTTACGCCACACTAATAACATATGAGTCAGACGTTCTCTTTGAGCCTGGTAGGCTTTTACATATATCCAAAGCCCTCGTAAATATCGTTAAAGTAATCCTTTTGCCCAATGGCCTTCCCGTCCCGCAGGTAGACTCTTGGAACCCGTTTGCCGATTCCACAGATAATTTCATAGTGGAAACCGCCGCCCAGACGGGCCAGCTCCTCCACCGTAATACATTCCTCCCCATCCTTTCCAATGAGGGTCACCTGATCTCCTTCCGCTGCCTCAGGGATGTCCGTAACATCTGCCATGAACTGGTCCATGCATATCCTCCCAAGGATCCCTGCCCGTTTTCCGCGTATGAGCACCGCGCCCTTGTTGGAGAGACTGCGCAGATAACCGTCCCCGTATCCCACAGGAATGGTGGCCACCCGCATGGTACGGTCCGCCACGAAGGTACCCCCATAGCTCACGGCCGTACCTGGTTCTATGGTCTTTATGTATGTGATGAAGCTCTTAAGCTCCATGGCAGGAACCAGCTTCACCCTGTCCCGGACCACCTCGTCTGAAGGATACAGGCCGTAAATGGAGATTCCGGCACGCACCATATCCAATCCGTTGGAGTCCAGCCCTTCCACAATGCCGGCGCTGTTGGAGCAGTGGCGGATTGGGATATCCACGCCCCGGCTGTGGAGCATTTCACAGAAATCCCTGTATTTCTTATACTGTGCCTCATAAAATGCCTTATCCGCCTCATCTGCCCTGGCAAAATGGGTAAACATACCCTCGATGCGGATTCCGGGAAGCCTGGATATCCTGGCCGCCTCGTCTGCCGACGCCTCATCCGGCGCCATTCCAATCCGGCTCATGCCCGTATCCACCGCCAGATGTATGTTTGCCCTGGCGCCGTTCTTTACAGCTGTTTCAGATAATTTTCCGGCCTCCTCATACCGGAACATGGCCGGGCGTATATCGTACCGGACCAAATCCTCAAAACGGCTCTCATGGGTCACACCCAGTACCAGAATCATTTTCTGGATGCCGTGGCGGCGCAGGATAACCGCCTCGTCAATGGTGGCCACCGCATACCCTTCCACATAAGGAGCAATGGTCCTGGCCACCGGAACCGCCCCGTGTCCGTACCCGTCTGTCTTTACCACCCCGATCATGGAAGTGGAAGGAGGAAGGCTGTCCCTCATTGCCCTCATATTGGATTCCACCGCATCCAGGTCAATGGCTGCGTAAACTCTGCTGTAAGAATTCATTGTTGTTGCCTCCTGTGTCGCGGGCCCCTGTCCCGGCCCAATCTCAATTGTATTTAAAATATTATTGGCGTGGCGGAACAGCCATTACACCATGGCCATCACACTGCCGACAGCATCCGCCAGTTCCGAAGCCAGCAGGCTGTGGGCGCCGCTTTTAGAGACAGCCGCGTCCCCTGCCCGACCATGAAGATATACACCCAGACAGGCAGCCTCCTCCTCATCCATGCCAATGGCTATCAGGCCTGCTATGATGCCTGTGAGCACGTCGCCGGAACCCGCCTTTGCCATGGCGCTGTTGCCGCTGTAATTGATGTACAGGTTCCCGTCCCGTCCCGCGGTGACTGTGGCTGCGTCCTTTAACACGCAGGTGAGGCCGTAACGACCCGCATACTCCAGGGCCGTGGCTGCCAGGTTCTCCTTAATCTGATCGACGGTCTCCCCTGTGAGCCGGGCCATTTCCCCCAGATGGGGCGTCACGATAATATTCTCCGTATAGTAAGAGGTAAGGTATGGATGAGCCGCTATGGCGTTCAGGCCGTCCGCGTCAATGATGACAGGCACGAACGCGCTGGTCAGTATATCCTCCACCAGGTATTCCACATAGGGTCCATTTCCCAGTCCCGGTCCCAGTACCACCACGTCAGCCCAATCCATCTGGGCTTCTATCATCTTCCTGAATTCATCCCTGCCCTCCATGAGCTGGTCCGGGGTGTAGGTGGCTATAATGGCCTCAGGCAGGCGTTCCTGGAGAATCTGCCGGTTTTCCTCCACTGTAAGCATTTTTACCAGTCCCGCCCCTGTCCTGTATGCGGATAAGGCGCTCAGGTAAGCGGCCCCGCACATATTCTTAGAGCCTGCCACAATCAGCACCTTTCCAAAGGTTCCCTTGTTGGAATAGGCAGGGCGCTTGGGAATCCGTTTCAAATCATCATCACCGTAGGTGACGGCAAAATCCCCCGCCGCCGTCCCCTCTGCTTCCTTCACCGCATCCAGGGCCTGTCCGGGAAATCCGATATCAGCCACTTCCACCTGGCCCGCGTACTCCCGGCCCGGATACAGGGCTGTCCCGGTTTTCTCCCATCCAAATGTAACGGTCAGGTCAGCCCTCAGGGCTATGCCCATGACAGTCCCCGTATCCCCGTGGATGCCCGACGGCACATCCACCGCCACAGTGCGGCGGATGGACTTGGCCTCAAGCATCTTAATACACTGCCTGTACTCCCCCTCAACAGGGCGGCTCAGTCCCACGCCGAACACCGCGTCTATGAGAAGGCCGCATTCTTCCTTCTCCCCCTCCTGCCAGGACGAGGAGGAAAGGCCCACATTGCCTGCAATCTTAATCTGCGTCCTGAATTCGTCTGTTCCTTTATCCGGATTTCCTACCAGGAATACACGCACCGGATATCCTTTTAAATGAAGCATCCTGGCTGCCGCCACGCCGTCGGCCCCGTTATTGCCGGTGCCGCACACTGCCCAGATTGTATCCCCCTTCTCCCACAGACTCTCCGCTGCCTGGGCCACCTTAAGAGCTGCCCGCTCCATCAGGACCAGGGACGGAACACCTATGGTATGGATGGTGTATGCGTCAATGGCTTTCATCTGTTTTCCCGTTACCAGCATCCTCATATGGCTGTACCTCCTTTATCCTTCCTTCTCCCACCGCAAACGCCATGGCATATTCCCTTGTATTGGTGATGGACACCTCCAGGCGTTCCATCCCCATCTCCTGAAACCGCGCCAGGGCGCCTCTGTAAAGGCGGACATAGGGTTTTCCCACATCGTCCCTGAGCACCTCCACGTCGATGGGCATGAAGGTCCGAAACCCCGTTCCCAGGGCCTTTGCAACCGCTTCCTTCACAGCAAAAGAGCCGGCCAGCTTAGAGGCGGACCCCTTTGCTTGCCGGCTTTCCATATCCGTAAATGTGCGCACCACAAAATAATCCTTTTTACAGGCTTTTTCCATGCGTCTGATTTCAACTAAATCCGTTCCAACTCCAAGTATCATGGTGCTGTCTTCCTAAACATTTACTTTAACGCGTTCTTTTTCTCCTCCTGCAGGTCGTACATGCTGCTGACCCGGTAGGAAAGACGCATCAGGCTCTCGGACAGGTGTACGTTCTCCACCACCACGTCCTCCGGTACCACCAAGTCCGTGTGGGCAAAATTCCAGATAGCCCTGATTCCCGCGTTTACCAGGCGGTCCGCAATCTCCGGCGCCTTTGTTTTCGGGATGGTCAGAGCAGCAATCTGAATCTCATTCTCCCTGATAAACGTCTCCAAATCATCCACGGAGCGAATCTCAATTCCCCTGATGACCAGGCCAATCAGTTTGGGGTTAATATCAAACATTCCCCTGATAACAAAGCCCCTGCGCTCGAAATTCGTATAATTGGCAATTGCCTGTCCCAGGTTTCCTGCTCCGATGATGATCACATTGTGCTGTCTGTCAATCCCAAGTATCTTGGCGATTTCCGAATAGAGGTACTTTACATTATAGCCGTATCCCTGCTGCCCGAATCCGCCGAAATTATTCAGATCCTGACGGATCTGAGATGCGGTCACTTTCATTCTGGAGCTCAGCTCATTGGAAGATATACGCTCCACACCTTCCTCTATTAATTCACCTAAATAACGGTAATAACGGGGCAGCCTGGAAATCACTGCCTTCGAAATCTCCTTGCGTTCCATGATGTATCCACCTTCCCATTGTGCAGTTCTGTCAAAACTCTAATAGTTCTATTATAAACAGACGTCAAAAAAATGTCAAACACGTTTACATATGTTCTTGAAAAAATCGTCACCGTATATTATACTTGGGAGAGCTAAATATGTCGTTTTTAAAGGAGTTTACCATGATTTTATCATGCAGCAATATAAGCAAATCATTTGGAGAGAAACATATATTAAAGCAGGTTTCCTTCCACCTGGAGGACCATGAAAAGGCAGCCATCGTCGGAATCAACGGCGCCGGCAAGTCTACCCTCCTGAAAATCATCATTGGGGAACTGGCCTCCGACGAGGGGTGCGTGGCACTGAGCAAGGGGGCCTCCATCGGCTACCTGGCCCAGCACCAGGACCTGGACAGCGAGAGCACCATCCACGACGCCCTGCTGGAGGTCAAGCGTCCCATCCTTCAGATGGAAGAACGCATCCGCTTCCTGGAACTGGACATGAAAAGCGCGTCCGGCGAGCGTCTGGAAGCCATGCTGGAGGAATACAGCCGCCTGACCCACCAGTTTGAGTTGGAGGGCGGCTATGCCTGCCGCAGCGAAATCACCGGCGTATTAAAGGGTCTTGGCTTTGCCGAGGAGGAATTTTCAAAGCCCATCAACGCCCTGTCCGGCGGCCAGAAAACCCGCGTATCCCTGGGAAAGCTTCTGCTGACCAAGCCTGACATTCTGCTTTTAGACGAGCCCACCAACCACCTGGACATGGAATCCATTGCCTGGCTGGAGACATACCTTAAGACCTACAACGGCAGCGTAATCATCGTTGCCCATGACCGTTATTTCCTGGACCGTGTGGTGACAAAAATCGTGGAGCTGGACAATGGAATCGGGACCGTATTCAGCGGCAATTACACTGCCTACAGCGACAAAAAAGCCATGCTCCGGGATGCCAGAATCCGGGCATACTTAAATCAGCAGCAGGAAATCAGGCACCAGGAGGCGGTCATTGCCAAGCTTAAATCCTTTAACCGGGAAAAATCCATCCGCAGGGCCGAGAGCCGTGAAAAGATGCTGGAAAAGATTGATCGTCTGGAAAAGCCCATGGACATCGACGACTCCATGGACATCCGGCTGGAGCCGGATGTGGAAAGCGGCAAGGATGTGCTTACCGTCACCGGCCTGAGCAAGTCCTTTGACAGCCAGACCCTGTTCACGGATGTAAATTTTGAAATCAAGCGCGGGGAACGGGTAGCCATCATCGGCAACAATGGCACCGGCAAGACCACTCTCCTCAAAATTATCAACCAGCTGCTGCCCGCCGATGCCGGAGAGATACGTCTGGGTTCCAAGGTACACATCGGCTACTACGACCAGGAACACCAGATTCTTCATATGGATAAGACCCTGTTTGACGAAATCCAGGACACCTATCCCAACATGAACAATACCCAGATCCGCAACACCCTGGCGTCCTTTCTCTTTACAGGGGATGATGTGTTCAAATTAATCCGCGATTTAAGCGGCGGTGAGCGCGGACGCGTCTCCCTGGCCAAGCTGATGCTTTCCGACGCCAATTTCCTGCTGTTGGACGAACCAACCAACCACCTGGACATCACCTCCAAGGAAATCCTGGAAAGCGCCCTGTGCCGTTACACCGGAACCGTACTCTATGTATCCCATGACCGGTATTTCATCAACCGCACAGCCACCAGAATTCTGGATTTGACCGGACAGTCCCTGATTAATTACATTGGCAGCTACGACTACTATCTTGAGAAAAAGGATGCTGTGGAAGCCGCATTTGCAGCCAGGAACAACCGTACATTCTCTGTACCCAATTCCTTCCAATCCTCAGACCGGCCTTCCCAGAGTTCCCAGAACGACCCGAAACTGGCATGGAAGGCTCAGAAGGAAGAACAGGCCCGCATACGCAGGATTCAGAACGAGCTCAGGAAAACAGAGGATTACATTCACGCCCTGGAGACCAGGGACAGCGAGATTGACGCCCTCCTCACCCGGGAGAAGGTTTACACCGATGTGCCCAGGCTCATGGAGCTGAATAAGGAAAAAGAGGAAATAGCCGGACAGCTGGAGAAGCTGTACCAGATCTGGGAAGAATTGGCCGAGGAGGCCTGATGCCGCAGAAAGGAGCTGTTCAATGAAACTGAAACGCATATTTGCCCTTATAGGAGCCGTCCTGCTGGCAGGACTTTTTATTCTGGCCATAATTTTGGCTGCCATGGGCGCGCCAAAGAATTATCTCATGGCGGTCATCTTCTCCCTGGTATTCATTCCCATCATACTGTACGCCATGGGGCTTATGACCAGAGTGGTGAAACCATCCGATCCCTTTGAAGACATGGATGAGGACGTAAAGCAGCCCCCTTCGGATAAAACTGACGCGGATTCAGATGATGAGCATAATATGACGCAAAACAGGACCCGCCGGCTGCTGCCGTAAGGTCCTGTTTTTCATTATTCCATATTTATTTGCGCATGATGATGTCGTCTCTTCCCGGTCCGTTGGATACCATTGAGATAGGAGCTTCAATTTCCTTCTCCACGAATTCAATGTATTTGCGGCAATTCTCCGGAAGATCCTGGTACTTCTTAATGCCGCGGATATCGCACTTCCAGCCGGGCAGTCTGGTAAGGACTGGTTTGGCCTTCTCAAGCTTAGACGTAGTCGGGAATTCCCTGGTGACCTGTCCGTCAATCTCATAACCAACACATACCGGTATCTCATCCAGATAGCCCAGCACATCCAGCACGGTAAATGCCACTTCCGTGGTTCCCTGAATCCGGCAGCCGTATCTGGTAGCCACCGCATCGAACCAGCCCACGCGTCTGGGCCTTCCCGTGGTGGCGCCGTATTCTCCGCCGTCGCCTCCCCGGTTTCTCAGTTCATCTGCCTCGTCCCCAAATATCTCACTGACAAAGGCACCGGCGCCCACTGCACTGGAATAAGCTTTTACAACCGTCGTGATATCCTTAATCTCATACGGAGGAATGCCTGCGCCGATGGCTCCATAGGCAGCCAGCGTGGAAGAAGATGTAACCATGGGATAAATGCCGTGGTCCGGGTCCTTAAGGGAGCCCAGCTGTCCCTCTAAAAGGATATTCTTTCCTTCCTTGATGGCCTCATGAAGATAAGCCGAGGTATCGCATACATACGGCTCAATCATATCCCGGTAGCTGAGGAGCTCCTTAATGATTTCCTCAGGATCCAGAAGCGTTTTATGGTACAGGTGCTCCAGAAGCACATTTTTCAGCTCGCACACCCTGTATGCCTTTTCCCTCAGCAGGTCCTCATCAAAGAGTTCACTGACCTGGAAACCAATCTTGGCATATTTATCCGAATAGAAGGGAGCAATACCGGACTTGGTTGAACCAAAGGATTTTCCGGCCAGGCGCGCTTCCTCGTAGGTGTCAAACAGCACATGGTACGGCATGAGAATCTGAGCCCTGTCAGAAACCAGGATTCTGGGCTTTGGCACGCCCCGCTCCATAAGTGACTCAATTTCCTGAATCAGATAAGGAATATTGAGGGCCACTCCATTGCCAATAATGCTGGTTGTATGCTGATAAAACACGCCGGATGGAAGAAGGTGAAGGGCAAACTTGCCATAATCATTGATAATGGTGTGGCCCGCATTACTTCCGCCCTGGAAACGGATGATAATGTCAGACTCCTTGGCAAGCATATCCGTAATCTTACCCTTTCCCTCGTCACCCCAGTTAGCACCTACAATTGCTCTAACCATACTAAAATCCTCCTTCGGGTATCTCCCGTTCAATGCTCATTTGCAGTTTATAAAAGGATGGACACGCATTCCTGTGTATCTTATCCTTACCTAATTTACTACAACCCATACCATAAGTAAAGACGTTCTTTATTATATTCTCCATAAGCAGCGCTTATGTTACCACAAGAGAACACTCATCTGCTGTCCGTCACCTGTCCGCCGGTCATCATATCCAGCAGCCTGCGCCCCGGCATGGAAATCAAGCTGGATTCTCCCGTAACCAAACACATTTGGCGAGGAGGCATCTCTTTTTTGAACCTCAGCCGGAACACCTCGCCTCTGTCTATGGCATCCTCCGCAAAACCTTCCATGACACAGCCGACTCCCATGTTGCGCCTGGCAAACTGCACTATCATGTCGCTGATAGCCAATTCAAATTCCGGTTTAAGCAAAGTCCCCTGCTGTGCCAGGAAGGTGTCCATAAATGTTCTGGTGCTAGTATTCTTTTCCAGTGCAATGCACGGAAAAGCCTCCAGCTCCTTGTACTCCAGCTCCCGCCCTTCCAATTCCTTAAAGCTGCTGCCTGCGATAAATACATTGCGTATGGTCTTTACCTGGAACTGTTTGACAGTACCCCTGCTGGTAAAAGGCGTGGTCACGACCCCAAAATCAATTCTGCCCTCTTCCAGGCTTTTGATAGTCTCAGGGGTAGGCGCATTCGTAACATTCACTTTAATCTTAGGGTATACCCGGTGGAACTGTTCCAGATAAGGAAGAAGGTAAAACTGAAGCGTCATATCGCTGGCCCCGATCCGCACCTCCCCCACCTCCATATTCAGCATCCGCTCCAGCATCTTCCCGCCTTCCAGGAGTTCCTCCACTCCCGGTTTCACATAGTGATATAAAAGTTCCCCTTCCCGTGTAAGCTGCACCCCTTTAGAAGTACGAAAAAACAGCTTAGTCCCAGCCTCCTTTTCCAACTGCCGCACAGCCTGGCTTACAGCCGGCTGTGAAATACACAGTTCCTGGGCAGCCGCCGTCAGGCTGCCATAGGCGCACACATGGTAAAACACCTTATAATACTCAAAATTCACATTCATCCATAAGTTCTCCTTATTGAAAGATGATATAATCAAAATTAGCTCTTATGGATATATCATAGCATAAAATAGAGTGATTGCAAGGTAGGATTAGACGCTCATTGCCCCTCCTTTTGTGCTGCCAGGTCCTTAGCGTTCAATCCGCCCCCCCCCCCACTACACATTAATCTCCGCCGTCAACCCCAGTTCTCCCGCATTTTCCTCAAGCAGCGGCTTAATGACCTCTTCCAGGAATTCCTCCACCTGCTTTGATGAACGTCCGACATAACGGGACGGATCCATGGTCATTTTCAGTTCATCCAGGGAAAGATTAAAGGCCGGGTCAGCTGCTATCAGCTCCAGGAGGTTGTTATCCAGGCCCTTTTCCTTCACGTTCTTTCCTGCCTCCATGGACAGCTCACGAATCCGCTCATGGAGCTCCTGACGGTCGCCTCCTGCCTTTACCGCGTCCATCATGATATTCTCTGTTGCCATGAAGGGAAGCTCAGCCATCAGGTGCTTTTCAATGACCTTGGGATATACCACCAGGCCGTCCACCACGTTCAGGTACAGGTCTAAGATTCCGTCCACTGCCAGGAAACCTTCCGGCACGGACAGTCTCTTGTTGGCGGAGTCGTCCAGGGTCCTCTCAAACCACTGGGTGGACGCCACCAGCATGGGATTCATCATATCGCTCATCACATAGTTGGCCAGGGAGGCAATACGCTCGCTGCGCATGGGGTTCCTCTTGTAGGCCATGGCGGATGAACCGATTTGCTTCTTCTCAAAGGGCTCCTCCACCTCCTTCAGGTGCTGGAGAAGACGGATGTCATTGGAGAACTTGTGGGCGCTCTGGGCAATGCCTGCCAGAACGCTTATGACACGGCTGTCCACCTTCCGTGAATAGGTCTGACCGGATACCGGATAGCAGCCCTCAAATCCCATCTTCTCTGCAATCCTTGCATCCAGGCGGCGGCATTTCTCATGGTCCCCGTCAAAAAGCTCCAGGAAGCTGGCCTGGGTGCCCGTGGTTCCCTTGGAACCCAGAAGGCGCATGGAACCGATTAGGTAGTCCAGGTCATCCAGGTCCAGCTTAAGCTCCATCATCCACAGGGTGGCGCGCTTTCCAACCGTGGTTGGCTGGGCCGGCTGGAAGTGGGTGAAAGCAAGAGTGGGAAGGTCCTTGTATTTTTCAGCGAACCCGGACAGCTCCGCCAGTACGTTGAGCAGTTTCTTCCTCACCAGCTTCAGGGCCTCGGTCATGATGATGATGTCCGTATTATCTCCCACGTAACAGGAGGTAGCCCCCAGATGGATGATTCCCTTTGCCTTGGGGCACTGTACGCCGTAAGCATAGACATGGCTCATGACATCGTGGCGGACTTCCTTCTCCCTGGCCTTAGCCACATCATAATTGATTTCCTCTGAATGGGCCTTCAGTTCCTCAATCTGCTCGTCCGTGATGGAAAGCCCCAGCTCCTTCTCTGTCTCAGCCAGCGCAATCCAGAGCTTTCTCCAGGTACAAAACTTCATGTCAGGTGAAAAGATGTACTGCATCTCCCTGCTGGCATAGCGCTCAGAAAGAGGGCTTACATATCTGTCGTGGTCAATCATGTCATATCCTCCGTATTCATTGATTTGATGTTTTCTATCATACCATATACAATTACTTATATAAATGCCTGCGCCCTATTTCTCATAGCTTCCCCGGATGTCCTGGGAAGGCGGGGCCATAGGGTAATCCCCTGTAAAGCACGCGGTGCAGATAGGCCTTTCAGATGCCATCTGGGACAGCCTCTCCTGCCTTAAGAAGGAAAGGGTGTCTGCCCCGATGATTTGCCTCACTTCATCCACGGTCCTTCCATGGGCAATGAGCTGGTCCTCCGATGGAATATCCGTGCCAAAATAGCAGGGGTGTAAAAATGGAGGCGCGCTGATTCTCACATGGACCTCTCTGGCACCCGCGTCCCGCAGCATCTTCACAATCAGCGCGCTGGTGGTCCCCCGGACAATGGAGTCGTCAATCATGATGACCCTTTTTCCGGCCACAGCCTCCTTTAGCACATTGAGTTTGATGCGCACGGCAGACTCCCTGCTGCTCTGCTTTGGCTTGATGAAGGTCCTTCCCACGTAGGAATTCTTCACAAAAGCATTTCCGTATGGAATCCCGGATTCCATGGCATAGCCCAGGGCCGCCGCGTTGCCGGATTCAGGCACGCCCACCACCAGGTCTGCCTCCGCCGGTGAATCCAGGGCCAGGAACCGGCCGGCATGAATCCTGGCCTTGTATACGCTCACTCCGTCAAAAACACTGTCCGGTCTGGCAAAATAAATATACTCAAAGATACATCTGGCTTCTCCGGAAGGGTCAGGCAGGCACATCTCCTTATCAGAGGATATGCCGTCCGCCGTGATGGTCACGATTTCCCCCGGCTCCACATCCCGGACAAACTCAGCCCCTATAGTCTCCAGGGCACATGTCTCTGATGCCAGGATGTAGGCATTATCCCGTTTCCCGATACACAGAGGCTTGAACCCCATTGGGTCTCTCGCTCCAATCAGCTTGCGGGGACTCATGATTACCAGGGAGTAGGCTCCCTTCAGCTTCTTCATGGCTGTGGCTACTGCGCTCTCCACATTGGGGGTATGAATCCTGGCCCTGGCTATGTGGTAGGCAATGACCTCCGAGTCAATGGTAGTCTGGAAAATAGCCCCTGTGTACTCCAGCTCATGGCGCAGCTCAGGCGCATTGACCAGGTTGCCGTTGTGGGCCAGACCCAGGGTTCCTTTTACATAATTGAGCACCAAAGGCTGTGCATTTTCCCGCGTGCTGCTGCCGGCCGTGGAATACCGCACATGGCCCACGCCGATATTGCCCTTCAAACCTTCCAGCACCTCCGGCGTAAATACCTCGTTGCAAAGGCCCATCCCCTTATGGGCCGCCACCTTCCCCTTGGGTCCTTCTGTGTCGCTCACCGCTATACCGCAGCTTTCCTGTCCCCGGTGCTGCAGGGCAAAAAGCCCGTAGTATATGGCCCGGGCCACGTCGTTCCCATCAAAATCATACATCCCGAAAACCCCGCACTCCTCACGCAGTTTATCTGCCCCAATATCAAAATCCATCAGGTTATGATTCATGAAGTCATGTCCTTTCTGTGTGTCAGGCTATTCTCTTCTCAAAGAAGGGAACGCCTGGGTAATCATGCCCAGGCGTTGTATCTTAATTTGTCCGCGTCAAACCTTCCGGTCGCTTACTGGATACCCAGTCTGCGGAATACTTCTTCGTATGCGTCCTCTACATTGCCCAGGTCTCTTCTGAATCTGTCCTTATCCAGCTTCTCGTGGGTATCCTTATCCCAGAGACGGCATGTATCAGGAGAAATCTCGTCAGCCAGGATAACCTTGCCGTGATAACGGCCGAACTCAATCTTAAAATCAATCAGGTCAATGTTCAGTCCGTCAAAATATTCCTGCAGCACTTCGTTTACCTTAAACGCATACTCAGTGATATCGTCAATCTCCTCCTGGGTAGCAAGTCCCAGTGCCAGTGCGTAATAGCTGTTGATAAATGGGTCGCCCAGGTCGTCGTTCTTATAGCTGAATTCCAGAGTCGGGCATTTGAACTTGATGCCTTCCTCCATTCCCATCTTCTTGGCAAAGCTGCCTGCGGAGTAATTGCGGATGATTACCTCCAGGGGTACAATCTCCACTTTCTTCACAGCGGTTTCCCTGTCATTTAATTCTTCTACCAGGTGGGTAGGTACCCCCTTCTCCTCCAGTTTCTTGAAAATGAAGTTGGTCATACGGTTGTTGATGGCGCCCTTTCCAACAATGGTTCCCTTTTTCAGACCGTTGAATGCGGTTGCATCATCCTTGTAGGACACGATTAACACGTCCGGGTCCTCCGTTGTGTAAACCTTCTTAGCCTTTCCTTCGTAGAGCATCTCTTTCTTTTCCATGGGTATCCACCTGTCCTTTTCTTATATTCGTATGGTTGCGATATGGATTTATAAGCTGACGCTATAAAAGAATACCATTTCAGAAGAAATTATAATACACAATGTCTTTGAATACAAGCGTGGCAATCATTAAAATTCCTAATGAATGTCCTCTGCCCCGCTAATCACTCCCTGAACCGCCGGCCTTCTCACGGTCCTTATACCCTTCCTCAACCTGGAATATGTGGATTTTCTTTTCATCCAGACGAATGGTAAAGCCCCGCTTCAACGATATCATCCCATCCCCGTCTGCCGCCCTGGCCGGACTGCTCTCCTCAATCCGTTCCATGTGCGGTATCTGCTCCCGGACCCAGCGGATAATGCCCCGGCCTGTTCCTGCCCAGGCCATGGTACCTGCAGCCAGAAGGAACAGGGCGCCTCTGATACGGCGCATCCTGCGCCTGACGGACGGACAGCGCTCCTTCCAGGATTTTACCGCCCTCCGGCGCATCCTTCTCAGCCCCATCTTCCTAAAACACATCTCCCTCAGACTTATCTTCCCTATTTGCACCTGTCTGAAACGTCTGATTATGTAACCCAATCAATCCCCTTTCCCGTCTGTCCATGATATTGATTATAATCCTTAACAGGAAGCTCTTCAAGAGGCATCTATGTTTTTACGCAGATAGACCCTCTCCAGCCGTCCCCGGCATAGAAAGGGTCCATAGGCCCTGACAGCAATTTACTATCTGGCCTCTGTTGTATTGTTGGTGCCGCTCTCATTGACTGTGTTTGATTCGCCTGTGATATCATTCACGCCGTTCTTAACGTCATTTGCGCCCTTTTCCACGTCATTCATAAGTCCGTCAATGATGCCGTCCCCTTCCGTTTCCATGGAAGAGGTCTCCATCCCTGTGGTTTCCTGGGACGAGGTACTGGTGGAAGTGGCTGCTGAGGATGAGTTCTGGCTGGCACCTGTTGAAGACTGTGTATTGGAGTTATTGCTTCCACAGGCTGTAACAGACATAACCATGATGAGCAGCAGCATTGCAAAAATTGCAGGTCTGATTTTTTTCATAATGACATTCTCCTTTCGTTTTCTACATATATTATGTGCTTTAGGAGAATGGATTATGGTGGAACATCCTGCCTGTTCTGGAAATTTCTGTCATAATCCTACCACATCCGTCATGGAGTACATGCCGGGCTCCTTACCGGCCAGGAATCTGGCTGCCTCCAGGGCGCCTTTGGCGAAAATGGCCTTAGAATAAGCCGTGTGGCTGAAGGTGACCACCTCGTCCATACCCGCAAATATCACGTCGTGTTCGCCAACTATGGAACCGCCTCTGACGGACGAGATTCCGATTTCCTTCGGATTTCTCTTTTCCCGTCTGGTACTCCTGTCACAGGTATAGGTGTACTGCCCGTCCATGGACTGGTTCATGGAATCCGCCAGTGCCAGGGCTGTGCCGCTGGGTGCATCCACCTTCTGGTTGTGGTGCTTTTCCACGATTTCCATGTCAAAGCCTGAACCTGCCAGTACTCTGGCAGCATCACTCACCAGCTTGAGCAGCAGGTTTACTCCCAGTGACATGTTGGCGGAGCGCAGGATGGCCGTCTTTTCGCTGGCCTTTTCCACTGCCCTAAGCTGCTCTTTCGAGAGCCCGGTGGTACAGAGGACCACGGGAACCTGCTCTCTGCAGCTGTAGGCCAGAAGCCCGTCCACTGCCTTTGGAGACGCGAAATCCACAATCACGTCCGCCTCCACGCTGCACTGGTCCAGGGAAGGGAACACGGGATATCCCAAATCCGTTCCCTCCCGCACATCGATGCCTGCCACAATCCGGATCTCTTCATCTTCTGCCGCCAGTCCCGTGATTACATGTCCCATGGCCCCGCAGCAGCCGTGCATTATCATCTTTACCATTAGTATACCGTCCTTTCCCGGAATCTTCCCTACAGGATGCCGTAAGCTGTCATGGCCTTCTTAAGCTTCTCCTGATTCTGGGGCTCCATCTCAGTCAAAGGCATGCGTAACGGTCCCACGCCCTTGCCCATCATGTTCATGGCAGCCTTTACAGGAATGGGGTTTACCTCGCTAAAGAGCTCTGTAATCAACGGTATGGCCTTTAACTGAAGGCTGGCGCTGGTTTTTACATCCCCCGCGAAGTAGGAAGCGCAGATGTCGTGGGTCTGGCGCGGAGCCACATTGGACAGCACGGAGATAACGCCCTTGCCTCCCAGGGAGAGAAGGGGCACAATCTGGTCATCGTTGCCTGAGTACAAATCCACCTTGCCGTCTGACAGGCTCATAAGAGTGGCAATGGCTGAGAAGCTGCCGCCGGCCTCCTTAACCCCCACAATATTATCCACGTCCTTACACAGGGCCGCAATGGTCTCAGGCTTAATGGTGACGCCTGTCCTGCCCGGGATGTTGTAGAGGATAATGGGAATCCTCACCGCGTCCGCAACAGCCGTGAAATGGGCCATAAGTCCCTTCTGGGTAGCCTTGTTATAGTATGGGGACACCAGAAGAAGTCCGTCCGCTCCCCTCTTCTCTGCCTCCGCGGAGAGATAAACGGCTGTCTCCGTACAGTTTGAGCCGGTCCCTGCAACCACAGGAATCCGTTTCTTTGTCACCCTGCAGATGTACTCAATCACATCCAGATGCTCCTCGTGGGTCATGGTGGAGGCTTCGCCTGTGGTACCGCAGGCAATGATGGCGTCTGTGCCGCCTGCAATCTGCTCTTCTACGATCTCCTCCAGTTTTTCGTAATTTACTTCACCGTTTTCCTTAAACGGGGTCACCAGTGCTACACCTGCTCCTTCAAAAAGTGCCATACTATGTTCTCTCCTTTTTTCTTGATTCAATCACAGTGTGCTTTTCCCCATAGAAAATAAAACCCGGACGTACTTTCCTTGGAAACAAAAAAGGGCTGAGGTAAATGTCAGCCCTTCCATATACGTATGATTCCAGTGTCTAATCCACGTTCTTTGGTAGCTCTCCATCCACCCGGATGACAGTCATACGGCTCTTAACCATATGCCCAGAGGGGGCGTGAACAAGGAACGCTTCCTCTTCGGCGTTTCTCCCTTTCCCTAAGCCATCGCCTGTGCCTGCCACATCCGGCTTATCTACTCATGATTAACGCAACCTCTACTCTATGATTGTTGGTATTATATTATCACCCTGCCAACAGTCTGTCAACAGGAAATCACTCATATCTTGTCTGAATCCTTGTGACCTCATCCACATGACCATCCAGGCACTCCGGATATATGGTCCCTGTGAGGATCAGCTGTATCTGCGCATTCCTGGCCTGGGCTATGATGGCACACATCTCCTCTCCCGATATCACTCCCTCGTCCAGGATTCCCAGAATCTCATCCAGGATAAGCACATCACACTCCCCTGTCACCAGAACCTTCCTGGCAAAATTCAGGCCGTTCAGGATACAGATTCTTGCCTCTGCCTTCTCCTCTTCCGTCAGCCGGTCAAAGAAAACAGGTGTCTTCTCAAATCTGAAAATTTTAAATTCCGGTTCCAGACGCTGTATGATTTCCATGTTATCCGCATCCAGGGCGCCCTTAAGGAACTGTACCATATAGACACGCTTTCCCCTGGTCAGCGCGGTTATTCCCCTTCCGATGGCACTGGTGGTCTTACCGCGTCCCGGTCCACAGATAACCTGTATCATGCTCTCTTTCATCATCTTGCACCTCATGCTTTACTTGCTTTTTCCTAAGAACAATTGGACTTGCTCATAATAGCATAGTTTAGCCAATATTGCAAACATTTCTTACATTTTTCGAAAGATATTCAAAAGGAATCTTTAGATGACAGCGTCTGAAGCATCTTCTGTTCAAGCCTCGTCACATTCCAGCTTGCTGATGGAGACCTCATATGCAATGCGCTTCTCGCACTCTGTCTCACTGAGCTTCTTGGTGTACTCGCGGCTCTGCACACGGCCCCACACCCTTACCCTGGTGCCCACCTCGAAGCTGGAAGCAAAACGTGCGTTGCGTCCCCAGCTGATGCAGGGTATGTAATCTGATTTGCCGTAGGGACGGTTCACAGCCAGAAGGATATCTGCGATTTCCCGTCCAAGAGGAGTTTTTCTGTATATGGGCGGCTTGCAGATATAGCCGTCCAGGAATATCTGATTGGTCTTGGTATAATCCGTGAATTCCTCAATGAAATGGATTTCCCTCACAAAGATGGACAGCATCAGCCGGTTCTTGATTCCCTCATGCCGGTTGTAGGAACGGAACTGGCCTATGGATTCCACGGTGCAGCCTGAATAGTCTTTATGTACGTCTATAAGGCGCTCGGATATCATCAGGGGAATGATGTCCGCCTGCTCGCTGAGTCTGTTGACAGCCACATCCACCATATAAAACCCTTCTCCGAAGACTTCATGGCTGAAGGTAAATCCCGATACGATTTCTCCGATGACGCTTACCCTGTTGTTTTCAATCATTTTTTCTGACATAGTACATCTCCTCTTCGCTTCTAAAATATTTCTCATTCTGCCGTTTTACTTGTTTCATCCTTTTATTCTCTTGCTTTTGTACGGCACATTGATAGTTTATGAGGGGAAATGCCATAATAGAACAAAAAATAAGGCAAATCCCGCCAGAATCGTTCGACAGGATTCGCCATTTCGCTTACAAAATGTCGATTTTTATCTATTTGTTCTTAAATGAAGCCCTTTTTCTCAGGGTTGAGTCCAGAATCTTCTTGCGGATGCGCAGGCTCTCCGGAGTCACCTCCAGAAGCTCATCCGTATCAATGAAGTCCAGGGCCTGCTCCAGGCTCATGATTTTAGGCGGTGTCAGCTTAAGTGCCTCGTCAGCGCTGGAGGAACGGGTGTTGGTCAGCTTCTTTGTCTTGCAGACATTGATTTCAATGTCCTCTGCCTTAGGGCTCTGACCCACTACCATGCCGGAATACACCTTGACGCCCGGTCCGATGAACAGGGTGCCTCTTTCCTGGGCATTGAAAAGACCGTAGGTAATGGCCTCGCCTGCCTCAAAGGCAATAAGGGAGCCGGTCTGACGGTAGAATAAATCGCCCTTGTACTCTGCGTATCCGTCAAAAATGGTATTCAGGATACCATTTCCCTTTGTATCTGTCAGGAAGTCGCCGCGGTAGCCGATGAGTCCTCTGGATGGAATGGAGAATTCCAGCCTGGAATAGCCGCCTGCTGCCTGGCTCATGCCCTGAAGGGCGCCCTTGCGGCTGGTCAGCTTCTGGATGACTACGCCTGTGTATTCCTCAGGCACATCCACATAAGCCAGCTCCATGGGCTCCAGCTTGCGGTTTCTCTCATCGTACTTATAGAGTACCTCTGCCTTGCTGACAGCAAACTCAAAGCCCTCGCGGCGCATGTTTTCAATCAGAACGGACAGGTGAAGCTCACCGCGGCCAGACACCTTGAAGCAGTCTGCGGAATCAGTCTCCTCCACCCGCAGGCTCACGTCCGTGTTAAGCTCCCTGAACAGACGGTCACGCAGATGGCGGGAGGTGATATATTTACCCTCCTGGCCTGCCAGCGGGCTGTCATTGACCATGAAATACATGGCAATGGTTGGTTCAGATATCTTCTGGAATGGAATGGACTCCGGGTTCTCAGGGGAACAGATGGTGTCGCCGATATGGATGTCGGCGATACCGGAGATGGCAACGATGGAACCAATACCGGCCTCCTGCACCTCCACCCTCTTAAGCCCGTCAAACTCATAGAGCTTTCCTATCTTAATTTTCTTAAACTTATCCGGATCGTGATGGTTTACCAGAACACACTCCTGGTTCACCTTGAGTCCCCCGTTGTCCACCCGTCCGATGCCGATTCGGCCTACGAACTCGTTGTAGTCAATAGTGCTTATGAGTACCTGTGTCTCCGCATCCGGGTCTCCCTCCGGAGCCGGGATATGGTTTATGATGGTCTCAAACAGAGGACTCATGTCCACTTCCGGGTCCTCAATCTTGTATTTTGCAAATCCGGCCCTGGCAGATGCATAGACAAAGGGGCAGTCCAGCTGCTCGTCCGTTGCATCCAGGTCCATCATCAGCTCCAGCGTCTCGTCAATGACATCCGCAGGTCTGGCCTCAGGCCTGTCAATCTTGTTGATACATACGATGACGGACAGGTTCAGATCCAGCGCCTTCTGAAGCACGAACTTTGTCTGGGGCATGGGTCCCTCATAGGCATCCACTACCAGCACAACGCCGTCCACCATCTTGAGCACACGCTCCACCTCGCCGCCGAAATCAGCGTGTCCTGGTGTATCGATGATGTTGATTTTTGTGTCTTTATAAAATACAGCCGTGTTCTTGGACAGAATGGTGATTCCTCTCTCACGCTCCAGGTCATTGGAGTCCATAACACGCTCCTGTACCTCCTGATTCACGCGGAACACGCCGCTCTGCCTCAGCAGCTGGTCTACTAATGTGGTCTTACCATGGTCTACATGGGCAATGATAGCGATATTTCTTACATCTTCTCTTTTCATCTTCATAGTGATTACTCTTCCTTATTATATACGTCTACAGCCACGGTTTTATAGTATAGCATTGGTGTGTTGATATTGCAAGGGATTTTGCACCATTTCCGCTAATTCACGCTATTTTTCCCATCCCACAGCGTCCTATTGGACCGGCTCAAAACTTTGGTATGGGAATCTGCTTCGGATCCTAATTCCTCTTAAAACACCACCAGACCGTTGTCACCAAGGCCGTAGTATACCTCATCCTCTCTCCGGATGACAGCCTTTCCGGCCGTTCCTTCCGTAATCTGGGCCGTGAATCTCCCCTCCTCTGCTATGGGAACCAGGAAGGTGAACACGGCTTTATCCGTATACTGGGTATCCAGGGTGTCGATCCCGCCCTGGGCCGCAATGTATTGTATCTTGCCCACTCCGTTGTAATCCGTGGTGATGCTCAGACGGACAGCCAGCTTTTTCTCCAGGATGACGCAGTTCTTAATCCCTTCCTTGACAGCACCGGAATACGCCCGCACCAGTCCCCCCGTACCCAGCAGGGTGCCTCCGAAATACCGGGTTACAACGGCACACACATCGTGGAGCTCATCCCCTGCCAGCACATCCATCATGGGTTTCCCGGCTGTCTGGGACGGCTCCCCGTCGTCGCTGCACCGGGCGGTCTGTCCCCTGTCCCCGATAATATAGGCAAAACAGTGATGTCTTGCATCCCAGTATTTCTTTCTGATTTCCTCTATAAATTTCAGGGCTTCCTCCTCTGAAGACACAGGGCGCAGGTCCGCTATGAAGCGCGACTTCTTCTCCGCCAGCTCTCCTGAGCCTCCCTTGTACAGAATTTTGTAACTATCTACCACTTTTACGGCTCCTTTACGGTTATTTGTGGGTTACCATCCCCACCTTTCGACATTTTTTACCTATTTTTTATCATAATATAGATATCAGGCGATGGCAAGGGCATATTTAAACCTTTTCAATTTTACAAAATTGGTGTATAATCTACAAGATAGGTATGAGGGTCCGCAGGGGGGCGGATTTTATTCAGATTATGTACGAAAAGGAGAATCTATGAACTATGGAAAGTACGAGGCTGAGCGCAGGCTTAAGTCTCTCCACTCTAAATCAGGCAAATACGCTTCACGGCTGCTCCTTAATATATTTAAGGCGCTTTTTGTCCTGTTTTTGTTTCTGGCAGTAGTGGGTGCATCCATCGGTTTCGGTATGGTTAAAGGCATTATAGATAATGCCCCTTCCGTTGATATTCTAAATATTCAGCCCAGCCGTTTTGCCACTGCGGTATACGACTCTGCCGGGAACCTGACGGATACCCTGGTCACCAGCGGCTCCAACCGTGAGGAAGCCACCTACGAGGAACTTCCAAAGGATTTGATAAACGCATTCGTAGCCATTGAGGATTCCCGTTTCTGGACCCACAACGGCATCGACATCCGCTCCATTGCCAGGGCCGTAAAGGGCATTGTCAGCGACGACTATGCGGGCGGCGGAAGCACCATAACGCAGCAGCTCATCAAGAACAACGTGTTCTCCGGAGGAATGGAATCCGGCTGGGGAGCCAGGATTGAGCGTAAACTGCAGGAACAGTACCTTGCCGTGCAGCTGGAAAAGAATTCTGGCATGAGCAAGGAAGATACCAAGAAGCTGATTATCACCAACTATCTCAACACCATCAACCTGGGCAACAACACCCTGGGAGTAAAGGTGGCGGCCAAACGCTATTTCAACAAGGACGTTTCAGACCTGACCCTCTCCGAGTGTACAGTGCTTGCATCCATCACCAAGAATCCCTCCAGACTCAATCCCATATCAGGACGCGAAAACAATGCGGAACGCCGAAGAATCGTACTCCAGTATATGTATGAGCAGGATTATATCACCAAGGCCCAGCAGGAGGAGGCCCTGGCAGATGATGTATACGACAGGATACAGAACGTGGATACAGCCACCAAAGGGGCCAACAGCCATTACAGTTATTTTACGGACGAGCTCATTGAGCAGGTCATCAGTGCCCTGATGGAAAAGCTGGATTACACGGAAAGCCAGGCCAGCAATCTCCTGTATTCCGGCGGACTCCAGATTTATACCACCCAGGACCCGGCCTTACAGGCCATTGTGGACGAGGAGATCAATAACCCGGACAACTATTCCGTTGCCAAGTATTCTGTGGAATACAGGCTTTCCATTACTCACGCGGACGGCACCACGGAGCACTATTCAGAGGAGAACCTGCGCACCTTCCGCAAGAGCGTGCTGGGAGATTCCTCCTTTGAGGGACTCTATGCCTCCAAGGAAGCGGTCCAGGATGACATTGACCAGTATAAGGCATGGCTTTTAAAGGATGGCGATGAAATCATCGGCGAGCGCCAGAACCTGATTTTACAGCCGCAGGCTTCCTTCGTTCTGTTAGACCAGCACACAGGCGAGGTCAAGGCGCTGTGCGGCGGCCGCGGCGAAAAGACGGCCAGTCTTACCCTAAACCGCGCCAGCAACGTATACCGCCAGCCAGGCTCCGCCTTTAAGGTTATCACGGCCTTCGCGCCTGCCCTGGATGCCTGCGGAGCCACCCTGGGCACTGTCTACTACGACGCGCCTTATACCATAGGAACCAAGACCTTCCGGAACTGGTGGAATTCCGGCTATGGCTTTACCGGTTACTCCAGCATCCGGGACGGCATCATCTACTCCATGAATATTGTGGCTGTGCGCTGCCTTATGGAGACAGTCACGCCTCAGCTTGGCGTGGAGTACGCAGAGAACATGGGCATTACCTCCCTTACAAAGGACGACCTGGGAGCAGCCACTGCCCTGGGCGGCATCACAAAGGGCGTTTCCAATCTGGAGCTGACCACGGCCTATGCCTCCATTGCCAACGGCGGCGTGTACACAAAGCCCCGTTTCTTCACCAAGATACTGGACCACAACGGAAAGGTCCTCATAGACAATGAACCGGAGACAAAGCAGGTGCTGAAGGATTCCACTGCCTTCCTTTTAACGGACGCCATGTCGGAATCCATGAAGAGCAACCGAAAATTCACCCGCCCGGGCGTGTCCATCAACTCCACCAGCACCCGCGCTGCCTTGACAGGCATGACTGCGGCCGGCAAGAGCGGCACCACCACCTCCAACAACGATGTATGGTTCGTGGGCTATACGCCTTATTACACCGCCGGCATATGGGGCGGATGTGACAACAACCAGAAGCTTAAGCACGGCGGCGTGAACAACGGCGGCACCACCTTCCACAAGGACATCTGGCGCAACATCATGAACCGTGTCCACGAGGGCATGTCAGACCCGGGCTTTGCGGTGCCGGACAGTATCGAGACCGCGGAAATCTGCCGCAAATCCGGCAAGAGAGCTGTCTCCGGTGTCTGCAACCACGACCCCAGGGGAAATGCCGTCTACACTGAGTATTTTGCAAAGGGAACCGCTCCCACGGAAGTCTGCGACAAGCATGTGGAGGTTACCGTATGCGCGGAATCAGGCATGCGCCCCACTCCCTACTGTCCCACAAAGACTACCAGGGTATGCATGACACTGCCGGAGGGCGAGGAGGGAGCTACGGATGATTCCGTATTTGCTATCCCAGGCTACTGCACCATCCACTCCGACGTTTCCACCATCATTCCGCCAAACACCAATGATCCCGGAAATACAGGTCCTACCGTGACTCCAATCGGTCCGGGTTATCAGGCCTCGCCGGAATCCACGGAAGGGTTTGGCCCGGGCAACCGGCCTTACTAGAGCGTGTTTGAAAATCCAGTACTGACAGAAATCATTTTAAAAAACCGGAACGCAAGCCGTCAGATGACGGCTGTGTCCCGGTTTTTTCGTTATTCTGCTGCTGCCTTCTATTCTGTTTCTTTCTATTCTGCTGCCATCTATTCTGCTGCCACCTTTTATTCGGTTGCCGCCCTTATTACTTTCATGCTTTCCATATTAATTTTCATCACTTCATCTTCGGCTTGAACACAAGGGACGCCAGATAGCCGAATACCAGGGCGCCGCATATTCCCGCGGAACTGGCCGTGAGTCCGCCCTTAAAGATGCCCAGTAGCCCGTCCTCTCCGATTCCCTCCTTTACGCCCTTCCAGAGAGTGTTTCCAAAGCCCAGAAGAGGCACCGTGGCCCCTGCCCCTGCCCATTTCGCAAAGGGCTCATAGAGCCCTATGGCTCCCAGTATGGCGCCGCTGACCACCAGGGTGACCATGACCCGCCCCGGCATCATCTTTGTCTTTTCCAGCAGAATCTGGACCAGGGCACAGATGATTCCTCCCACGATAAATGCTTTTAAATAGTCCATATCATTTCCTCCTTAACTGTCGATATGTTCAATGACGACTGCGTGGGCAATGCCCGGTATGCTCTGTCCTTCATTGAAGCTGACCGAGGACAGCAGCGCCCCGGTAGGGACAAATAAAACCCGCTTCCAGGTGCCATCCTGTACCTTGGGGAGGATGTAGGAGCACAGGGTAACGGCGGAACAGCCGCATCCGCTTCCACCTGCATGGGTGTCCTGCTGTTCCTTATCGTATATCTCCATGCCACAGTCCATGTGAAGCCGGCTTAAGTCCCTTCCTTTATTCTTCATAAACTCCAGCAGGATGGTCCTTCCCACCTCTCCCAGGTCCCCGGTGATGATTTTATCATACCAGGTCTCATTGACCTGGAAATCCTCCAGGTTCTGTTCAATGGTATGGAACGCTGCCGGGGCCATGGCAGCTCCCATATTCATGGAATCCTTGGCGCCCATGTCTACCATGCGTCCGGTTGTGATGCCTGCGATGCGGGCCATCCCATCCTTCCGGTTTCCTGCCAGAACCACGGCGCCGCAGCCCGTGACAGTCCATGTGGCAGAGGGCGGCCTCTGGTTCCCATAGGCCAGGGGAAAACGAAACTGCTTTTCTGCCGTGGCAAAATGGCTGGACGCCATGGACATGACCTGGTCCGCATACCCTGCGTTGACTGCCATTGCTCCCAATCCCAATGCCTCCCCCATGGTGGAGCAGGCCCCGTAAAGCCCAAAAAGAGGGATCTCCAAATCCACGGTACCAAAGGATGTGGCTATGAGCTGCCCCAGCAGATCGCCCGCAAACAGATAGCGCAGGTCACCCTTTCGTATGCCGCCCTTTTCAATGACCAGGTCCGCGGTTTTCTTCTGCATGGTGCTCTCCGCCTGTTCCCAATTATCCATACCAAACATATCGTCCAGTTCCACCTCGTCGAACAGGCTTCCCAGAGGACCTTCGCCCTCTTTTTTCCCAACGACGGAGCCAGCGCTTATGATGACCGGGGGATGTTCAAATTCAATACTTGCCTTGCCTTTCATCTGTCCCATTTCATGCACTCTCCTTCCTGTGACAGGATGTAATAATTACAGTATCCCTCGTTTCCGGAAAAATACTCAAAAATAAATGAACCCAAAAAGGCAGCCTGCTTAGTGGAAAGGCATTGCCTGCATCTGCCAGGGCCTGGCAGGACAGCTCCCCAGTCCAAATGTCAACTGCATGTTTCCGGAAAAAAAAATTGCCTAAAACTGCTCTCCCTACGTATCAAAAATCTTTCATCATCCGCTTCACAGTTTTATCAAAATCTGATTCAATCGGTTGTATTCTATTAAAAACATCATACTCGCTATACGCTTTTTCCAATGCTTGTTTATGCGATATTTTACCGTTATCTTTAAGAATTTTAAACTGTCGAAACTCTAGGAAGGCATTTACACTTTGCTCAAATTCTTCCATAGTAAACACATTTTCACGTTCTATTAAATCTTCGATATAATCAAAATATCCGGTAACAGCCCTCTCTAACTGTCGTATTTCCTTTTCGGTTAAATAATTTTTAGCAATTGATACATCAGACTTAAGAATTCGCCCATCTGGTGCATTCTTCCATGTTGTAAGTCCCATATGCTCTTTCGTATGATCTGCTTTATTATATACAATTTCAGCTGCTGTGCAACTCGTTATTGCATAGTGGAAACAATTCTGTATAGTCGCATAAAAATGATATGCGATCTCAGAATCCTTCGTATAATCAATACTGCATTCGGCAAATATGTCAGTTATTTGTTGCCATATCCGACGTTCACTTGCTCGAATAGAACGAACTCTTTCAAGTAATTCTCTGAAGTAATCTTTCCCAAATGCAGCCTTTCCCTGCTTAAGCCTATCATCATCCAACACAAACCCTTTTTGCATATATTCTTTCAGAATTTTTGTTGCCCAAATTCTAAAATGAGTTGCTTTTTTTGAATTCACTCTATAGCCAACGGATATTATGGCATCTAAATTATAAAATTTTGCTTCCATTGTCTGCGTTTTTCCATCAATCGCACCATGTGGAGTGGTTATTTCCATTTTGGAAACAACCACTCTCTCCTCAAGCTCACCATCATGAAAAATATTCTTAAGATGCTTACTGATTGCGGGAACCTGAACACCAAACAACTCCGCCATTGCCTTCTGCGTTATCCAAAGTGTCTCATCTTTTATATACGCATTAACTGATACATCGCCATCGTCGGAGTGGTATAAAATCATTTCCATCTCTTTTGAAAAGTTTTCCAAAACTAAACCTCCCTATATTGTCAAGTGATTCTCCTTAAAAAATCAAGGAATTTTAAGTTTCATATCTCAGGTGAATGAACTCACTCTCTGTTACATATCCCCGTCAGATAACAGATCAATCGCTCCTTAAAAAATAGTTTTTCACATCTGTCCAGCACATCTCCTGACTCTTTTATGTACCATCCGTTCTTCGATATAATTCGCACCATTTACTAAAGTTGATTCACTGAAATGACATCAAGCTGCAGGGAATCGGACTCTATCTTTTATTAAAATATATCCTATCTATTTTACTCAAACTTCCCAAACCATTTGGTATGCTAAACCTTGCTGCAAAAACAAAGCTCGCAGCAAGGCACAAGCCCCATTTTTAATGTGGAAAGCGTGAATCAATCATTAAAACATCTTTTCCATTCATTACGAATCAGTTCATCAGCTTTCGGTAAAGCATACTTCAAAAGTTTATCCGCAAGAGTGATTGTCCCTGCTGGCAACAAAGAACTGCTTTCACACCACATCGCCGGATATGCAGCAATCCTGCGCCTTTTATTTCGCATCTCAACAAAATGCTGTATCCCATCCCCAACTATTTTATATTCCGCTCCCATAGCGTTTAATGGTTCCAGCAATTCTTCCTGTTGATCATAAGGCAATTCTGACGGAAGACTGAAATTCTCGCACCATTCCAACAGTTCTAGCGCTGCAAAACGGTCTAACAAGCCATGAACACGTTGATTCCAGTAATGCATCAGACATTCATGGCAGGCACTGTCACACCCAGCATGACAGCTTATCAGGACCTTTTTTGTTTCCCCCATCAGCTCCTGTGTTTTTTCCGCCAATGCAGAACAATACCCTGCTCCACTAGAAAGGCTATCAAACAAAAAGACATCTACATACGCTTTAAAACCATCTTCGGAATAACGCAACCGATATCCACTTTTGATTTCATTGAATTCAATATCCAGCAGGCGCCCGCCTGCCAAAGTCATCGCCTCTGCCAAAGTCTGACCGGCTCTTCGTATCCAAAGCCCGCCAGGATTTACATTTATCCGTTTTGCATCAAGGGTAATCTCATACACTACCATGTCTGTCCTAAACTGATTGCCCAGATAAGTGTTTACAACGCTTCCTGCCCCATGATGACAGCTATAATTTGTATACGGATGGCGATATGGTTTATATATCTTCCGAAGCAGCGCTTCGTCATCCCCGGGAATCGCAGCCCCGCAATCTTTGCAGACCATAAAACCTGTAGATTTCGGTCCCTTATTCAAGATAATCAACGGATCATTCGCTCTCTTTGAATAGCGCAGGTTGCTAAAACCGATTACCGTCTCCATCTCGCTTTCTTTTGGTGTAATAGAATAACAAGGTTCCTCTGCATAAGTCATTTCTGCTTCAGCCCCTGCTTCCTTGGCACTTGTTCCGTTGACAGGTGCAAATCCCCACGGCTTTAGCATCTTTTGACTCCGAATGGTTGCTTTTCCACAAAACGGGCATTGGCTTTCGTATTTCAGTCCCATCCAACTGCAGGCGGAATCTCCGCAATAATATAGGTCTTTAAAATATTCCTTACTTTTGCTTTCAAAGAAAGGTCTGGCAGGGTGTTCCTGCTCATCCGCACGAAATTTTGAATGAAAGCTGTAAATACCGCCTGATTTATAAGTAACCTTATTAATCACCACTAACCGCCCAGGTGCGTATTCACTAATTGCCATGTCCAAAGCGCGTTCCGGCTTTTGTTCAATGGATGATCCCTTTTCATTTTCCACATAAAAACCTACAACATCTTTAGGAAAAGAATATGTTGGAAAAATCCCCCTTTCCAAAAAAGTATCCAGCACGCGCTTTTCCTGGTTATCATCATCCTGGTATTCCTCCGGAAATTCTTCCGTACTTTTTCTTAATTCTTCCAGTTGATCCAAAATTTCTTTTTTATATTCCGCAATGTTGAAGTTAATCCCCTCTGGAATAAGTGTTTCCAGTTCAAAATCCTGTTCCTCTTTCCCATAGATAAACTCTTCAAAGTTTTTAAAATCAGTCCGGAAAAAATCACAAATCCTGACTTCGTCCGCCCCTGATCCCATCCTGTCAAAAAACTCTGTAGCACAAATTACATTCATATGTCGATATGCTAATTTTTTATTGTCAACATCAATCCATGGCGTTCTGGGAACACCGGAAATGATTTTTTCAGGATTATGAAAGTAATAACTGTCATGAGGCCTGTTGTCTGTATATGTGACAATTGTGGATATTGCTGCGCTTTTCCGACCTGCACGCCCGGCACGCTGCTGGTAATTTTCCCGCATAGGTGGAATATTTCTCAAACCAACCGCCGTCAGCGATCCAATATCAATGCCTACTTCCATAGTCGTAGTACAGCTCAATATATCTACCGGACGATCATTGTTTACATGAACATTTTGAAATCTCATTTCAAAATCTTCCGTAGTTGACCAGGTTTTTTGCCGTTGATCCTTATGGGAAAGCTGTGCGGTATGTTCTTCTGTGTTAATACGCGTCATATATACCTGCGGATTACCATGAACCGCCCCCAGAACAGGTGCCCGCCAGAATTTGATGCCATCAAAGTCCTCCTGAGTCATCTTTCTGGAAATCCCTTTCCCACAGTGTACACATTTTCCCCACAATACGAAAGGAAACACGCCACTGCATCTGGGGCATTTATACCATTCATGGTTTTCACCAAAGCGTAACATAATCATATCCAAATTGAGATACATAGAGGATGTATGATTGCCTTTGGCAAGAAACTTGCATAACTGCCTGACCACAATTTCAATCTGAGCCTTTGTAAATCCCTGAGCTTCCAGCATCTTCCTGATTCTGGGCGGCAATTCGTTTCCATTCCCGACTCCCAGCCGGGGATATGCAGTAATATTTCTTCGCACGTCATCATCAATTTCAGAACCGACCGCATACTGTGAAGTCATGATTTCCATTGCCCATGCGGAAAACAGCACCTTGAACTCATCTAATGACATCTCAATTTCTGCTTCCTCCAGCTCCTCTTCTATTTCGTCAAAGGTTTCCTCGTCAATGTCACAAGGCTCCATCCAACATAATCCTGCATCCGTCAAAGACCGAAAGCTGCTGCACAACTGTCGCAACAAATGTTCATAGTACTGACTTGGTTTATGTTTAAAGTATTTATTAATGACAATATTGTATTTTATCTTGTCCTGCTTTTTCTCATATAACTCCTCCATCTTCTTTAAATCTTCCAACAATTCCTTTTCATTATTTCCATAAAAAAACTGAAGTCCATTTTGATAGGCAACTTTCAGAAAAACAGCATACAAAATGTTCAATGTTGGAATTTTATGGTTCCGTGCCGCCCACTCCTGGAGTTCATTTGCTGCAACTGTCAGCGCTTTTTTCATAGCCCATTCATCTGCCGCACGGGTCAAGTCCCTTGCCAGAACAGCAGCACGCTGTCTGCTGTCTGAAAACAGCAAAACTTTTCGTCCACCATTGGCCTCATTCTTATATCGAGAAATAGGTGGCTGTACATAGAATTGCTCCGATACCAGATTGAAAAACGGTTCATTTCCTTTGGTAACAAAATCAGTTGCCTCAAAGCGCATTTTGTCGCATTTGGGACAAGTACTAAAAGTCCATAAATTCGGCCTGCCCTTAACTTCCACATCACAGTATGCTACTTGAATACAGTTTTTCTTCCCGCCAGGCTCCTCGGAAAATCTGTCCAGGTATCCTGTCATCGCATTCAGATATGCGGTTTGAATCTTTCTGCTTCCTTTACTTCTTTTAAAGTTGCCATCCTGAAGAATCGGATAAAAAAGAACTTCTTTCAAGTTATCCGTAAACTGGATACCCGGTTCATTCCAGACAAAAGGATTTTCATGTTCAGATACATCCATATAGCCACGCAGAAACAATGCACCGCAAGATCGCTCATTCAACAGTTCATATATCATGCCTCCGCATTTGCAGCGTGCTCCTGGTTTTCGCAGATAGACACGACCTAATCCAAGCCCTGCATCCTCATAATTTTTTTGTGTGCAGGATGGATTGGAACAGGCATAAATCCCCTGCAATCCCCGAAACATCATATGCAGTCTGGCAGGATACAGAACCTTCCCCTCAGTATTTTTTGCAAATGGAGCGATTGCAAGCAATACGCTGGTTGCCTTTTCCGCAGCAGGGGATTCACTTTTTGGGAACGCAATTTTCACTAATTTCTTAAAGCTGACTGCATGCCCCCGGGTCTGTTTTATAATCCGCAGCAGTGGATTACACAAGCGCAAACAATCATACAGCCACGTTTCGACATTTGTTTCATCCTCAGAACCATTGTATACAGGAAAGTTTACCCGTCTGGCAAAATCCATAATTGCTGGATAGCGCCCATTCCAGTCCTGCTGCAGTGCGTCCAAATCGTAATCCATCAGAACAATCGGGTCAAACTCTCTACCACTTACCGGAAGTTTCTCCGCTGTTCCTTTGATCAATACAAATGTATTTCTGTTTTTTTGCTGGGCGCTTAAATCACTAGCAAATTTGTATACTTCTCTCTCCTTTTCTTTTTCCGATGGAACGCTGGCACTGGTAAGAATAAATTGTACCTGACTGCGCTTAATACCCAGCTTATGCAATAATCTACGCACTAAAAGAGCAACCTCTCCTCCAGACGAGCCTCGATACATATGGGCTTCATCCATAATAAACAATAATCTGTTTCCTGGAGCGCTGTCAATCCACTCCTTCGTCCTATTCCAAATCTCCTTTTCAATCGGACGCATCAACATGTATTCCAACATAGAATAATTTGTAATCAATATGTCGGGACAATACTGATGCATTTCATGACGGGTTATTAACTCCGCATCTTCTGGATCTGTCAGGCAATCCTCCTGTTTCCTCAAGCGTTCCACAAACGCTCCCAAATTTTTTTTAGATGGATATTTTCCAAGTTCACGAAGCTTTTTCTTAGTTTCTTCTGACTGCTTAAGAATATCTTTCTCCATCGTATTCGCCAAATTTAAGTTTTGATTTCTGTCAGCTCTACCTGAATACGGTGTGCGACCGGTATACATCCCAAACTGCACTACCCGGCGTCCTGGAGCCATTTCATTGATTAAGCTATGAAAACCGTTTTCACCATTGCCGATCATACAACGAAGTCTTCCCAATTGATCAGAAACCAACGCATTCATTGGATACAGCATGATTGCCCGCACCCCACGAATCTCCCATGTTCTGGGAGAACGCATCTGCTCCAGAACCAGTTTACTCACCATCGGCCACATAAAACATTCTGTTTTCCCGGAACCTGTACCCGTAGCGACAAAAAGGTCTTGTCCTTGATAAAATGCCTCCAGGGCTTCGATCTGGTGTTTGTATGGGTTCCTAAACACGCCTAAATCCAACTCTGCCATTTTTAGAAGAATTCTTTTGACAGCCATCTCCAACGCTGCGCCGTTAATTCCCCCTTCCGCTTCCAGGTAAGCGGGATTGGCCTCTATATAAGGTTCTTGAAACACCATCCCCGCTTTTTGCAGCTCTTTTTCACAAGCAACACGTAATGCGTCATTTTTACCAAGATATTCGGTATTGATATAATCCAGCAGCCGGTTTCTGATCGCATCATAAGTGTTCCTTACTCCATACTTATCCATGTCCTGTCCTTTCTTCTATCAGTTTTATCCCTAATCCATATAAGTGCGGCTTTACAAATTTCCACACCAGTTCACCCATATCCCATTCCAGCTTATCCATAATAGAATTGTGGGGCCATGCGTATGTTTCCAACAGGGAGCTTTCCTTTTGCGGCAAATGAATCCTCAATTTCACCGAAACATGGTCTGCATAGTGATACATCTGTACTGGCACATCATTCCCTGCCATGTGCCTCATTGCCATCATAAACCGTCTATGTTCGTAAACTTCTTGTAAGAACGGATCCACTCGATGTTCATACAAATATTCACCCTGGCGCAGAAGATAATACTCATATCTGTTTTGACAGATATTACGGCGGGCAAACGATATTCCTTCCACTGATTTTGGCCGTTCTGACTGCCAACAGGAATGATTATTTTTTGACTTCCTATATGCATTAAAATATTGAACATTCTTATCCATACCCGCAGTTTTCCACCAGGCAGAGCGTACAAAGTCCCAAAACCATCCTGTTACATCTGTAACTGGCTCAGGTTTGTATATTGTGCTTTCTTGTGTTTTCTGAAGCATTGCTATACCTGAATAATATGTATCCTGCGAAAGTATCTCCCCTTTTCTGCACCCCACTTTACCTGATAGCGGCATTTGGCTGCTTCCTGCAAGAATCAGGTTTGTCCCAAATCCAACCTGCAGCAAATCTCCATGTCTTATCAGTCTGCCCAGCAACACAGTAATGGGGCTGTCTACTTCTGATTCCGTTTCAAACCACGGTCTAGATTCTGGATGTCTTTTCAACATTTCATTAAGGATAGCAGTACATTTATCAAAAATATGCCTTCTACTCACCCCTTGCACATTCTCCTGTACACTGGTGACCGGCTGATCCAATGCAGAGGCTTTTACCCAACTGGCCATCGCTGAATACAAAACTCTGCTGCAAAATTGCATTTCTGATTCATTTCCATATCTATCAATCCCTAAGTCAGTAGCCATGGCATATAGGATTCTGTCTTCCATCCGCCGTACCTCACAGGTATTTTGCAATATATCTGTTGGACTTTACATCCAATCCAATTGTTGAAAGCTTTTCTAAGAAATCCTCCTTTTTCTCGGAAGATTTCGCACTCAGCAAAATCTGAATGAATATCATTTCATCCGCTTCCATTGTTCCATCTGTCACAGCCAGATATTTTGCATAATTTAATACTGCCATGTTATCAATCATTCCATAAAACTGTTTTAACAGCTTACGCTTTTTTCGAAAAACTTCTGCATCGTATTCTAAAACAAAATCAACTGAGGAATAAAAAGCATTTAAAGTGTCCGTCTCAAAATCTGTAATTCCGATATCTCCGTCAATAAACATAGTTTGGTTCCATACATGGCTTGAAATCATTTCTGTATTACCATTCAACGGGAAAATAAGAATCGCCTTATTCCCCCATTCTTCTGAACGTTGCCTTATCTCATGAAAAGCGTTCAAGCTAAATCCCTCAAAAATGCCATTGACGATAAACACTCTATTGACAGCTTTTATCTCCTGCCCGATAAAATCACAGATTTCTTTGCAGCGAGGCTCGCCTATGGGCAAAGAGAGCATACAAGTCCCATCGCACCCAAACATGGAGGAAATACAATCTGCTATCCTTTCTGCGTGTTCACCACATACAATAGGCATATTATTACAAATAGCAAATACAATTATCTGCGCCATCTGAAGCGCAACTCTCTCATCATAACCTGACAAAATTAGGTTCTCTGTCAATTCCTCCTCAAAAGAATCCATATCCGTTATTTCAGTGCCCAAATGATACTTCTTTTTTCTATAGGTAACCGATATGGAACTTTCTTCTGACAGCACACCTTTACTTTTAATATCAATTGGCATGGCAAATGCCATTTCAGATATAAAGTCCGCCGCATCTTTTCTTGCTAAAGCAATTCGGGCTGCAATTTTCTCTTGTACATCCTGAGCCAGTTTTTCCTGTTTTGAAATCTCTGCCTGGAGCTCTTTCAGTTCCTTCTGCACCTTGCTGTGCTGCTCCTTATATGTAGTATAATTATCTCTTTCCTCTTTGACTGCTCTCTGTACCTTTTCCAGTTCGTCTTGCGCCATGAGAAGTTGTTGGGAATTCTCCTTTTGCCAGTCTTCCGAAAGCAATTCTTTACATCTCCTCACAAGCTCCGTATTTCTCTCCACCGCAGCTCCTAACGTTTCCATATCAATGTCGTCTTCTGACAAATAGGAATCTGCCTGTTTAATAAAGGAGGATAAATATTCCTCAGCTTCTTTCTCCGTGCATTCATATGCGTCAACAATTTCCTGATATATCGTCTTTTCTGGCAGTTCTTTCAAAAAAGCCTGGCAATGCTGAGTTTCTTTTATACTAAGACCGCTTTGACGCAATTTTGCACTTGTAGCACGTCTTACCACGATCTCCTTTACAACTTCCAGCGGACTCTTTACTTGAAAAATGCTTTGAGGCATACCCAGATTAAGGTATCTGTAAATTTTCTTTCCAGCAATCTCTAATACATCACCAATATCAATGGTGTACTGCGGCAATATGTACACGTTTTTCTTCAACCGGGCAAACCCATCACAAAATTCCAGTTCACTAGTTCCACACAGCAAACCATTCATCTCATTTTCTGTCGTATGGTACACAAAAAGCACTTTGCTTCCTGATATGCAGGAGAAATCATGACCAATGAGAAAATCTAAAAGTTCCTCACAGTTATGGCATTCTGTAAGTTCCACAACCTCTATGTAATTCATATTACTATTATACTGCATTTTATTTACATAATCTCTATTGGAATCCTTATAATTGGGAATGACATTCCAGTTCCATATTCCAATAAATTCCTCTGTATCAGGCCCATCAAGCAATGGTAATTTGTCACGATTGCTGAAATAAGGCGGTTCCTCCTCAATTTTAATGAACCGGCTGACTTTCCTGTCCTCAATATCTGCTAACCGCCTGCACTTTTTTCCATTATAATCGTTAAATATCTGACAAATAGATGTGTATTGATAATCTTCACTTCTTTCTTCTGTCTCCTCGTCACTATACTTTGACAGTTTGCGAAATTTATCTAGTATAACTCGATTTTAATAAGTTTACATTATTATCCTGAAATGGTATAATACTTATAGACCATTTCAGGAGGTAAAATGATGCCAAAGAGTGCTACGCCTATTTTTCTTTCCAATGATGATAAGTCATATTTAAAGTCCATTCTACAGAAGGGGACTGTTGAAGCCAGAGTCCACAGGAGAGCCAAAATCCTCTTATTAAAATCAGATGGCATGGCAGATGAAGCCATTGCTGACAAACTCGATATTTCGAGACCGACGGTAAAGCTCTGCCTGAAAAAATATATGGAATCAGGCGTGAAAGCTGCCATGGAAGACAGTAAAG